>NZ_CAMFIA010000004.1 GCF_945952405.1 uncultured Stenotrophomonas sp.
GATCTACTGCTGCAGGGCTGCGGTGGGTGCCGGTGGGTGCCGACCGTGGGTCGGCACGGCCCTCCCATCCAGGCATGGCGTGGATCTACTGCTGCAGGGCTGCGGTGGGTGCCGACCGTGGGTCGGCACGGCCCTCCCATCCAGGCATGGCGTGGAGCTACTGCTGCAGGGCTGTGGTGGGTGCCGACCGTGGGTCGGCACGGCCCTTCCCATCCACGCATGGCGTGGATCTACTGCTGCCCGGTGCCGACCGTTGGTCGGCATGGCCTGGATCCACTCATGGAAAGGCCCGCCGGTCAGGCGGGCCTTTCGTCACCGCAGCGCCTCACGCGCGCGGCGGTGTCGGGTCGGGATCGTCCACGCCCACGTTGCTGGACGGGTTGTCATACACAGCCTGGTCAAGCAGCCCGGTTTCCTTGGCCACCAGCACCGGCACCAGCATCTGTCCGGTCACGTTGGTCATCGTGCGCATCATGTCCAGGATGCGGTCGATGGCATACAGGTAACCGATCGTCTCCAGCGGCAGGTTGGCCGCGCTCAGCACCACCGTGGCCATGATCACCGCGGTACCCGGCACGCCGGCGGTGCCGAAGCTGCCCAGTACCGAGGCGATCAGCACCACCACATACTGCTCCGGCGTCAGCGGCACACCGCTGTACTGCGCGATGAACACCGCGCACAGCGCCGGATAGATCGCACCGCAGCCGTCCATCTTGATGCTGGCACCCAGCGGTACCGCGAATGAACCGTAGTCCTTGTTGACGCCCAGGTTGTGGGTGATCGAGCGCAGCGCCACCGGCATCGCGGCGAAGCTGGACGAGCTGACGAAGGCCACCTGCATGCCCGGCGCCGCGCCGCGGAAGAACTTCAGCGGATTCAGGCCATGCGCCAGCAGCAGCGCGCTGTACACCACCACGATGTGCAGGGCGCAGGCCACGTACAGGGCCAGCACGAAGTGACCCAGCGGCAGCAGCTTCTCGAAGCCGTAGCTGCCGACCAGGCCGGCGATCAGGCCGAAGGTACCGATCGGAGTGACTTCCAGCACGAAGCGGGTCACCTGGATCATGATGTCGCTCATCTGGCCGACCAGCTTGCGCGCCTCGGTCACCTTCTCGCCCAGCTTGACGATGGCGAAGCCGACCAGGCCGGCGAAGAAGATCACCGGCAGGATCGAGCCACGGCCGGCGGCCAGCACGGTTTCACCGGCCGCATTGACCTTGGTGCCGATGCCCGACAACGCATAGAAGACGTTGGCCGGCACCACGTCCAGCAGAACCTGCACCACGCTCGGCACTTCGCGCGGCACGTAATTACTGGCCATCGACAGCTGCAGGCCACCGGCACCGGGCTGCAGCACGGTGCCTACCGCCAGGCCGACGCAGACCGCCAGTGCCGCGGTGATCACGAACCACAGGAAGGTGCGGCCACTGAGCGCGGCAACCGACTTCTGGCCGTGCAGCGACGAGATCGCGTTGATGACCGCGAAGAACACCAGGGGCACCGCGATCATCTTGATCAGGGTGACGTACAGCTCGCCGAGCGGGCCGAACCACGTTTCCGCGGCCGGGCCCAGCGCCCAGCCGGCCAGCGCGCCGAGCACGAAGCCACCGACCACGCGCTGCCAGAATGGAATCCGCAGCCAGGCAGAGACCAGCTTCATAGGCAATCCAGAGGGAAGGAAGGGATGCTGGCACGATAGCCCAAGGCGGCCCGCGGAACGACCGCCCCGCCGGCAAATCAGTGTGTCATCGGCGTGCCTTGCGAGGGCGGGCATAATGAACGTCCCGTTACAGTTTGTGAGATCCCAGCGTCCATGCGTCGTTCCGTCTCCCTGTTGGCCGCCTGTGCCACCACCCTGCTGCTCGGCGCCTGCGCCAGCACTGCTCCCGCGTCCGCTCCGGCCGGCCTCAAGGTTGCCGTCGATCCGGTCGCCCACCCGGCCGGCGAGACCCCGCAGTGGTGGTATCGCAGCGGCGCTGCCCAGGCTGCGGCCAACGGTGCCATGTCCGGCAAGGCCAGGAACGTGATCCTGTTCCTCGGCGACGGCATGAGCCTGACCACCGTGGCCGCCTCGCGCATCTACGAGGGCCAGCAGAAGGGCGGCTCGGGCGAAGAGAACCTGCTGTCGTGGGAGCGCTTCCCGGCAACGGCGTTCAGCAAGACCTACAACACCGACTCGCAGACTCCGGATTCGGCCGGCACCATGACCGCCATCACCACCGGCGTGAAGACCCACATGGGCGCGATCGGTGTCAGCGCCGGCAGCCGCACCGACTGCGCCGACAGCCTGTCCAAGGGCCTGCTGACCTGGCTGCAGCTGGCCGACAGCGCGGGCCTGGCCACCGGCGTGGTGTCCACCGCGCGCCTGACCCATGCCACCCCGGCCGCCACCTACGCGCATTCGCCCGAACGCAACTGGGAAAACGACACCGACCTGACCGAAGCGGCCAAGGCTGCCGGTTGCAAGGACATCGCCCAGCAACTGCTGTCGACCTCGCGCTATGGTCGTGGCCCGCTGGTCGCCCTGGGCGGCGGCCGTGGTGAGTTCACCACCGTGGAAGAGCGTGATCCGGAATACGACGACAAGGTCGGCCAGCGCCTGGACGGGCGCAGCCTGGTCCAGGAATGGCAGCAGGCCCATCCGCAGGGTGCCTATGTCTGGAACAGCAAGCAGCTGGCGGCCGCCGCCAACGCACCGGCCATCCTCGGCCTGTTCGAACCGGACCACATGCGCTACGAGTACGAGCGCCCGCAGGATCCGGGCGGCGAGCCGAGCCTGGCCGAACTGACCGCCGCCGCGATCAGGAACCTGTCGCGCCACCAGGAAGGCTACGTGCTGATGATCGAAGGCGCGCGCATCGACCACGCCAACCACAGCGGCAACGCCTACCGTGCACTGACCGAGACCGTGGCCCTGTCCGACGCGGTACGCGTGGCCAATGAGCTGACCTCGGCCGACGACACCCTGATCATCGTGACCGCCGATCACTCGCACACCCTGAACTTCGTCGGCTACCCGGCCCGCGGCAACCCGATCCTGGGCAAGGTCAAGGACAAGGGCGGCGAAGACGGCGCCGGCAAGCTCGACTATGCGCTGGACGGTACCGGCCAGCCGTACACCACGCTGAGCTACGCCAACGGCCCGGGCCACACCGGCAGCAGCAACCAGCAGCCGGCAGGCGCCAAGCGCTATCCGCACAACCCGAGCAGCTTCGAGCCGGCCAATGGCCGCCCGAACCTGCGTGAGGTCGATACCGAACACCCGGACTACATGCAGGAAGCACTGGTGCCGATGAAGTCCGAGTCGCATGGTGGCGAGGACGTCGGCATCTGGGCGCGCGGCCCGGGCAGCAAGGCGATCCGCGGTACGCTGGAACAGAACGCGATCTACCACATGATCGTGCAGGCCACCCCGGCCCTGCGCGAGCGCCTGTGCCAGGCCGGTACCTGCGACGACAAGGGCGTGCCGGTGCAGCTGCCGGCGCCGACCGCGTTCGAACGCAAGGCCGAAGCCAAGTGACCCCGCAGCCGGCCCGGCCTGCCTCTGCCAGCGGCCGCCTTGCGCGGTCGCTGGTCGTGCTCGGCATGCTCGCCAGCGGCAGCGTGCTGGCGCAGGGGCCGGAGTGCAGGATCCTCACCGATGAGCACGGGCTGTGGCCGCTGCCCAACTGCGAGGTGGTCAACGCGCGCCCGAAGATCGCCGCCACGACGCTGAAGGACCTGAACTACGACGAGCACGGCCTGGCCGTGGTCTACGCCGGTGAAGGCTTCCACTACGTCAACCGCAAGGGTCGCAGCCTGCCGGTACTGACCTGGGACAACGGCCCGGACACGCCGCAGGAAGGCCTGCTGCGTGCCCGCGTCGGCAATCGCGTGGCGTTCTTCGACCTGAAGTTCCAGCAGCGGGTGCCCGGCACCTTCGATTTTGCCTGGCCCTTCCGGGAAGGCGTCGCCGAGGTCTGCAATGGCTGCCGGCGCGGGACGCCCGATGCCAATGGCCACACACCGATGGAAGGCGGCGACCGGTTCCGCATCGACCGCAAGGGTCGGCGGCTGAAATAGGTGTTTCGGCAGGGCTGCGCCCTGCACCTGCCGAAGCTTCAAGCAACGGCATCTGCGGCGGCACGGTAGACCCGTCCATGGGGGCTTCCCCCCGCAAGCCCACAGTGCCACCTTCGCAGTAGATCCACGCCATGCGTGGATGAAATCTGTCAGATATCGAAATAAATTCTTGCTTGGACCCCGTGCCGACCAACGGTCGGCACCCACCACCCGCAGCAGCGGGGTCGGCACCACCAGCAGCAGCGGGCAGGGCTGCGCCCTGCCAGGTAACCCCACCCCCTATACTTGCGGCGTGACTGCCTTCCCTGCCCTGGTTCCACTGCATGCTCCCCTGCTGGTGGGCTACAGCGGTGGGGTCGACTCCACCGTACTGCTGCATTGGCTGTGCCGCTGCGCCCAGGCATCCGCAACCTCGTTGCGTGCGGTGCACGTGCATCACGGCCTGCAATCCGCCGCCGATGACTGGGTGCTGCACTGCCGGCAGCAATGCGCGGCACTGGGCATCGAACTGTCCGTGCATCGCGTGCGGGTTGAAGACGGCAGCGGCCTGGGACTGGAAGGCGCCGCGCGGCAGGCACGGCGTGCCGCGTTTGCGGCCGAGCTGCGCGACGGGGAGACGCTGGTGCTGGCGCAGCACCAGGACGACCAGGCCGAGACCTTCCTGCTGCGCGCCCTGCGCGGCTCCGGCGTCGACGGCCTCGCGGCGATGGCCACCGACAGCCGGCTCGGCGCACATCCGCTGTGGCGCCCCCTGCTGCCGGTGCCGCGCAGCGCCCTGCTCGCCTACGCCCATTGCCACGCATTGCGCTGGATCGAAGACCCCAGCAATGGCGACGACCACGCCGATCGCAACTTCCTGCGCCTGCAGGTGCTGCCGCTGCTGCGCGAGCGCTGGCCACATGCAGGCGCGGCCCTGGCTGCCAGCGCCACGCATTGCCGACAGACCCGCGAACTGCTGGACGAGGAAGACGCCGAACTGGTCGCACATCTGGAAGTGGCTCCGCGCGTGCTGTCACTGTCGCTGCTGCGCCAGGTCTCGCCCGGCCGCGCCGCGCGCGTGCTGCGCGCCTGGGTGCAGGGCCACGCTGCGGCACCGCTGCCGGCCACGGTACTGCAGCAGGTGCTGGACGAACTGCTGCCCGCCGGCAACGACCGCCAGGCGCGCGTGCGCTGGCACGACCATGCCATCCAGCAGTGGCGCGACCACGCCTACCTGCTGCCGGCCCAGCTGCCGGCGTTGCCCCACCACTGGCAGGCCGAATGGGACGGGCGTGCGCCGTTGGCGCTGCCCGACGGCGGCCAGCTGTGCCTGCAGGGAGGCGCGGCCTTCGACCGCCCGCTGCAGGTGCGCGCACGCGTGGGCGGCGAGCGCATCCTGCTGCCCGGTCGCCAGCATTCGCACGCGCTGAAGGACTGCCTGCAACGCGAACACCTGGCGCCATGGCGGCGCGCACAGCTGCCGCTGGTGTTCGATGGCGCGCAGTTGCTCGCGGCCGCGGACGTGGTCATCGCCGCGCCCTTGCAGGCCTGGTTGCAGGCCCACCAGGCGCAGCTGCAGTGGCGTCCCGGCGGTTGGTGAATTGACCCCCGCGCGCGGCCCGTCCACACTTGTGGCATGGTCAAGAAGTCCCCCGAAAACGCCTCCCCGGTCGCCCAGTTCGAGCAGTCGCTCGAATCGCTGGAGCAGCTGGTGGAGCAGATGGAAACCGGCGAGCTGAGCCTGGAAGCTTCGCTCAGTGCTTACGAACGAGGCGTCGGCCTGTACCGCCAGTGCCAGCAGGCGCTGGAGCAGGCGGAACTGCGCGTTCGCCTGCTCAGCGATCCGGCCCAGCCGGAAACGGCCGAGCCCTTCGATCCGCCCAGCCATGACGGCTGAGGCAATGTTCGCGCGTTGGCGCGACCGGATCGAAAGCCAGCTCGACGCGGCGCTGCCCTCGCCTGCCGAAGCACCGCAGGGCCTGCACCGGGCCATGCGCTATTCGGTGCTCGGCGGCGGCAAGCGCATGCGCCCGCTGCTGGTATATGCCAGCGGCCACCTGTTCGGCGCGCAGCCGGAACAGCTGGATGCCGCGGCGATGGCGGTCGAACTGATCCACGCCTATTCGCTGGTGCATGACGACCTGCCGGCCATGGACGATGACGCCCTGCGCCGTGGCAAGCCGACCACCCACATCGCCTTCGACGAAGCCACTGCGATCCTGGCCGGCGATGCGCTGCAGACCCGTGCGTTCGGCCTGCTGGCCGATGCACCGCTGCCGGCGACCCTGCGCGTGGCCTGCCTGCAGACCCTGTGCCATGCCTCCGGCGCCGCCGGCATGTGCGGTGGCCAGGCGCTGGACATCGATGCCACCGGCCAGCAGCAGACGCTGGCCGCGCTGACCCGCATGCACGCCCTGAAGACCGGCGCGCTGATCCGCGCGGCGGTGCGCATGGGTGCGCTGTGCGGCCATGCCAACGATGCCCAGCTGGCCCAGCTGGACAGCTTCGCCGACGCGCTCGGCCTGGCCTTCCAGGTCCGCGATGACATCCTCGATGTCGAAGCCAGCTCCGAACAGCTGGGCAAGACCGCCGGCAAGGACCAGGCACAGGACAAGAGCACCTTCCCCGCCCTGCTCGGCATGGATGGCGCGAAGGCGCAGCTGCACGAACTTGCCGCACGCATGCAGGCGGTGCTGGCTGGATATGGCGAGGAGGCCGATGCGCTGCGTGCGCTGGCCACGCTCGCGGTGGAGCGCGATCACTGATCGCCGGTGGCGGGCCTGGAGCGCGCCCCGCTGGCAAGAAAAAACGCCCGGCAATGCCGGGCGTTTTCATTTGCACATGCGGCCAGTCTTACTTGATCAGGCGCAGGGTGAACGGGTAGCGGTAGGCTTCGCCGTTGTTGGCCTTCACTGCAGCGATGATGCAGAACACCAGGTTGATGACGCCCACGATCGGCGCCAGGATGCCGCCGATGATCACGATCATCAGGATGATGCTGATGACCATCGCGATGGTCACGGTGATCTGGAAGTTCAGCGCTTCCTTGGCCTGGTCGGTCACGAAGGCCTTGCCGGCATCGTCCTTGTTGATCAGCCAGATGATCAGCGCGCCGATGAAGCCGGTGAAGATGCCCAGCAGGTGCGCGGCCAGGGCCATGGTGCGCTGGTCGGCCGGCACATCGGTGGTGGCCGGCGGCGGCGGCGGGACGTTATCGAATTCGCTCACGACAAAACTCCTTTTCATTGGGTGGTCTTGACCAACCAGCACCCAGCTGGTTGCGTCAGGCGCGCATAGCTTACGCCATCAATGCCATCAATCATTACCGGCGATCGTCATCCGTCCCAGCAGGATCGAACCGGTCCGGATGTGCGAGCGCGGGTCCACATCGCTGCCGACCGCCTCGATGCTGCTGAACATCTCGCGCAGGTTGCCGGCAATGGTGATGCCGTCCACCGGGTACTGGATCTGGCCGTTCTCGACCCGGAAGCCACCCGCTCCCCGCGAATAGTCGCCGGTCACCCCGTTCACGCCCTGCCCCATCAGCTCGGTCACCAGCAGGCCGTCGCCCATCTGCCGGGCGATCTCCTGCAGGGAGCCGGCATTGGCTGCCAGCTGCAGGTTGTGCACGCCACCGGCGTTGGCGGTGGTCTGCAGGCCCAGCTTGCGTGCCGAGTAACTGCCCAGCACATAGCGCTGCAGCACACCGTCTCGGACCAGGGCCGAGGCGCGGGTCGCCACGCCATCACCGTCGAAGGCGGCCGAGCGCAGGCCGCGGCGCAGGTGCGGCAGCTCCTCGATCTGCATCCACTCCGGGAACAGGCGCTGGCCGACGCTGTCCAGCAGGAAGCTGGCTTCACGGTAAAGCGCGCCGCCGGACACCGCCGACAGCAGGTGACCGACCAGGCTGCGTGCCACTTCCGGGGCGAACAGCACCGGCATGCTGCCGGTGGCCATCGAGCGTGGCTGCAGGCGGGCGACCGTGCGCTCGGCGGCACGGCGACCGACCAGGCCTACATCCTCCAGGTCCTCGCGGGCCAGCGCGCTGGTGTACCAGCCATCACGCTGCATGCCATCGCCCTGCCCGGCAATCAGCGCACAGCCGACCGAATGGTGGGTGCCGCGCTCGCGGCCGATGAAGCCATGCGAATTGGCATACACCGACAGGCTCTGCATGCTCGATACCGAGGCGCCATCGGAATTGCGGATCTGTGCATCGGCCTCACGGCCTGCGTTTTCACAGGCCAGGGCCAGGTCCACTGCGGTGTCGGCCTGCAGCGCCCACGGATGCCAGCCATCCAGGTCCGGGAAGTCGGTCGCCATCAGCGCCGCCTCGGCCAGGCCCGCGGCCGGGTCGTCCTCGGTGTGGCGGGCGATCGCGCAGGCTTGCTCGACCGTCGCTGCCAGGCTCGCCTCGTTCAGGTCGCCGGTGCTGGCACTGCCCTTGCGCTGGCCGAAATAGACCGTAACGGCGATGCCGCGGTCGCGGGTGGACTGCACGGTCTCGACCTCACCGAGGCGGACATTGACCTCCAGCCCGCGATCCTCGCTGCAGCTGACCTCGGCCTGGCTCGCGCCCAGCGCGCGGGCGCGGTCGAGCAGCTGCTGGGAGAGGTCGGCCAGCCGTTCCAGCCGGGCCGGGCTGTCGTCGCCAACGGCGACTTCAGGGGCGATCACGTTCAATGCTTTATCCTGTACAGGTTGGGCCCGGCATCACGCCGGGCGACTTTTTTGAAATCAGGTGTGGACGATGCGCGGACGCGACGAAGAAACCGGTGAATTCCTTGACAAGAGCCGCAAGCAGAAGCGCGGCGAAGCCCTGGAAGTACTGGCCCTGGGTGAAAAGCTGGTGTCGCTGACCCCGGCCCAGCTGGCGCGCCTGCCGATCCCGGAGGACCTGCTGCCGCACATCGCCGAGTGCAAGCGGATCACCGCCCACATCGCCCACAAGCGCCAGCTGGCGTTCCTGGCCAAGCACATGCGCCGCGAGGACGAAGCGACCCTGGAGGCGATCCGCGATGCGCTGGATGCCAACAGCGAGACCGGCCGCCGCGAAGTGGCGATGATGCACCGCGTGGAAGACTGGCGCGAGCGCCTGCTCGCCGATGGCGACAAGGCGCTGGCCGCCCTGCTGGACGACTATCCGCAGGCCGACCGCCAGCAGCTGCGCACGCTGGTACGCAATGCCCAGGCCGAAAAGGCCAGGAACAAGCCGCCGCGCGCCTACCGCGAGATCTACCAGGTACTGCGCGGGCTGATGCTGCCGGCGGCGCTGGGCCTGAAGGCCAGCGCCGAGGACATCGACGACAGCGACGCCGACGACGCCGGCGAGGACTGAGTCCGCGCCGGCCCGGGCGCTGCTGCTGGCCATGGCCCGGCTCAGGCCTGGGTACCGCCGACGGTGATGCCTTCGATCAACAGCGAGGGCTGGCCGACGCCCACCGGCACGCTCTGCCCGTCCTTGCCGCAGATGCCCACGCCCTCGTCGAGGGCGAGGTCGTTGCCGACCATGCGCACCTTCTGCATGGTCTCCGGGCCGTTGCCGATCAGCGTCGCGCCCTTCACCGGCGCGGTGATGCGGCCATCCTCGATCAGGTAGGCCTCGGTGGCCGAAAACACGTACTTGCCGCTGGTGATGTCGACCTGGCCACCACCGAAGTTGACCGCATACAGGCCCTTCTTCACCGAACGGATCATCTCCTGCGGATCGTGCTGGCCGGCCCGCATGTAGGTGTTGGTCATGCGCGGCATGGTCAGGTGCGCGAACGATTCGCGGCGCCCGTTGCCGGTCGGCGCCATGCCCATCAGGCGCGCATTGAGGCTGTCCTGCATGTAGCCAACCAGGATGCCGTCCTCGATCAGCGTGGTGCACTGGCTCGGGTGGCCTTCATCGTCGATGTTCAGCGAACCACGGCGGCCGTCCAGGGTGCCGTCATCGACGATCGTCACCCCGGCGGCGGCGACGCGTTCACCGATACGGCCGGCGTAGACGCTGGTGCCCTTGCGGTTGAAGTCGCCTTCCAGGCCATGGCCAACCGCTTCGTGCAGCAGCACCCCGGGCCAGCCCGGGCCCAGCACCACCGGCATCACGCCGGCCGGCGCCGGTACCGCCTCCAGGTTCACCAGCGCCTGGCGTAGCGCCTCGCGGGCGAACGCTTCCGGGCGCCCGTCGGCGAACAGTTCGGCATAGCCATAGCGGCCACCACCCCCGGCATAGCCGGATTCGCGGCGGCCGTTGTGCTCGACGATCACCTGCACGTTCAGGCGCACCAGTGGGCGCACGTCGGCGCCCAGCACCCCATCGCTGCGGGCGATCAGCACGGTATCGACACCGCCGGAAAGGCTGACCATCACCTGCTTCACGCGCGGGTCGGCTGCACGCAGGTAGCCGTCCAGGCGCTTGAGGACCTCGACCTTGGCCTCGTTGCCGATACCGTCGATCGGGTCCAGCGCCGGATACAGCGCGCGTGCATTGCCGCGCAGCAGCGAGCGCCCGGACTGGGCCCCGCCTTCACGCGAGATCGCACGCGCCGACTGTGCCGCCGTCAGCAGCGCGTCGGCATGGATGTCATCGGAATAGGCGAAACCGGTCTTCTCGCCGGAGATCGCGCGCACGCCCACACCCTGCTCGATGGAATGGGCACCGTCCTTGACGATGCCGTCTTCCACACTCCAGCTCTCGCGGCGGGCATGCTGGAAGTAGAGGTCGCCGAAGTCGACACCGGGGCCGAGCAACTGGCCGAAGGTGCGCTCCAGGCCAGCGGTATCCAGGCCGCCGGGGCGCAGCAGGCGGTCTTGGGCAAGCGTCAGGGCGATATCAGTCATGGTTCTCGATCTGGGGATGCGGGGGCGCCCAGGCAACCCCCGTGAACAGGAAAGCCACGCTCAGCGCGTACGCGTGCGTGGCAGGTCGGTAACGGTCGGCGGTACTGGGGGGGGCGGTGCCGGCGCCGGCGGTGCCTTCTCGCGGCTGCGTTCGATCACTTCCACCTTCGGCTCCTTCCACGGGCCGGTCACCTTGTAGGTACGGGCGCCGATCTCGCCCAACGGCTTGGACAGCACCGCGTTGGTGGCGGCACCCAGCGCCGCTCCCACCGGACCACCCGCCACCGCGCCAACCACGGTCAGCAGGTTGCCGGCACGCGGGTTGACGTCGATGGTCTGGTCGAACTGCTGGTTACGCAGGTCGGCCTGGCCACGGATGGTGATGTTGGCGGCCGGACCTTCGATCAGCACCTTGTCGGTACGCGCCATGCCCTGGCCGAACTGCACGCTGCCGTCGACCTCGTTGAAGGCGAAACCCTTGGAGAAGAAATCACGGAAGTCGAACATCAGGCGCCGCGGCAGCTGGGTCACGCTGAGCAGGCCCAGCACGCGGCCGGCACCCGGCTCCAGTTCCAGCAGCTGGCCGTTGCGCGCGTGCAGGTCCAGGCGGCCCTGCAGGTTGGCCAGCTGGAAGTCCGAAGGCCCGCCACTCCACGAGGCCTGCAGCTGCGCCTGGCCGGAGCCACCGCGCAGCTGGCCGCCGTAGTCAAGGTTCTGCATCAGGCCGCCCAGGTCTTCACTGCGCACCTGCGCGGTCAGCTCGGTCCGCGCTCCGCCGGTGCGGCCCAACCAGCGGCCGCTGATGTCGATCTCCTGGTCCGGTGCACGGAAGCGCAACTCGTCCACGTTCAGGCCATTGCCCAGCGGCCGCGTACGCAGCACGGCCTGGCCCAGCACCACCTTGCCGAACTGCAGGTCGGCAATGTCCAGTGCGAATGGCGGCAGCTTGGCCGGGTCCATGTCATTGGCGCCGGCCTGCACCCGCGCCGGCGCCGCCGCGCCCGGCGCCGGCGGCAGCGACTGCCAATGCACGCGATCGAGCTGGCCGCTGATGGTGCCGCCTTCGGCGTTGGGAACGGTCAGGTGACCGGCCAGCGAAGGCCCGTCGAGACGCACGTCCAGCGCCTGCGACCCCGGCTGCAGCTGCAGGCGGGTCTGTTCGAAGACGCCGCCGATCAGCATCAGCTTGCCCACCTGTACATCGACCGCACGCAGCGGCATGCCGTCATCGTCGCCGCCGCCACGGGCCAGGCTGATCCATTCCAGTGCATCGAGGGTCGGGCTGTGGCCATTGACGGTCAGCCCGCTCGCCGGTGGCTCGCGATCGACATGGTCGCTACCCAGGGTGACCTGCACGCCGGTACGGTTGTTGTGACTGCGCGCGGCCAGCGCCAGGCGCTGGCCAAAGGCCACGTCGATGCGGCCGGCGCCCATCGGCAGCTGCGCGGCCACCGTGGTCGCCAGCGGTTCGCCGGCCGGCTTGTCCAGCGGCGCCGGCAGGTCCAGGCGGGTGCCGACCAGGTCCGACGCCAGGCGCAGTTCGCTGGGCGGAGCAGGCGCGCCCGGCGCAACCCTGGGCAGGTTGACGGCGATGGTCCACGCCGAGGTTCCGCTGATATAGGGCTTCAGCCATGCCATCTCCGGCGCGCGGTCGATCAGCACGCCGGCGTCGAGACTGGCGGTCAGCTTCGATTCGAACGCCAGCTTGCTGTCGTGCACGTAGCCACCGGCACGCAGGCTCAGGCGACCGTCCTGGCCGAGGTGGCGCACCGCCAGTTCCTCGGCATCGAAACCGCCGTTGCCGTAGCGTGCCTGCCCATGCATGTTGTCGAACGCCAGCTGGAAGCGCTTGTCGACCAGCTTCACGCCGTTGAGGTCGACCGTGCCCTGCAGGTGCCCCTCGCCTTCGTCCAGGTGCAGCGGCTGCAGCAGATCGAAGGTCACGTGCGCCGGGCCGCTGGCCACCAGGTTGTCCAGGGTGTCGCCATAATCCTTGTGCAACGGGCTCTGCCGCAGCATCGCCAGCAGCTTGCCGGCCTCGCTCTGGGTATCGGCACGCACATACAGCGGCTGCTGCCCGAAGTCCGGAATGCCGGCCTCGAACGCCTGCACCGCCACGCCCGCCAGGTCGCCACGACCATGCATGTCGAAACCGGGGCCGATGAAGGCGATATCGGCATCGACCTGGCTCATCAGCGGCCAGTCATGCTGGAAGCGGATATCACCATTGGTGATGTGGCCGGTGGCCTCGAAGCGGCCATTGTTGTTGTCGAACGGCCAGTCGTCGAGGTCGCCGCTGACCAGGCCGACGCCATTGCGCACCTGGCCGCCGGCCAGCGCCATGTCCAGCCAGTCGGTGGCGCCCTTGCTCATCCTGGAATGGATCCAGAAGCGCTTGGCCGCCGTCATCGGCACATCGTCCAGCTTGGCCGCCAGCTGCAGCCACGGCCGCGTGCCGTCCCCCTGGAACCAGACGCCGCCGCGCACATCGGCCGCATAGTCGGTGCCTTCCACGCGCATCGCCGCAGTGCCGATGCGCCAGCCGCCACCTTCGTCGCGCCAGCCCACCACCTGGCCGGCCAGGTGCAGGTCATGGCGCACGCCGAAGCCGGTCGGCCAATCGAACTGCAGCTGCCGGTCCGGTTGCAGCTGCAGGCTGAAGCCATCGGCATCGCCCTCGAAGCGGCCGCCCAGGCCGCGCAGGCCCGGCGAGTGCCCCACGCTGGCGAAGCCCAGCGACTGCAGTTCACCCTGTACACGCAGCAGGCCATCACGTTCGCCGGCCAGCTGCAGCTCACGTACCTCCAGCTGCGGTCTGGACAGGAACAGCCAGTGGCGCAGGCCGGGATCGAGGCGATCACTCAACGCCAGCGCGCGCAGCGCGGTACCGGCCTGTACCGCACCGGAACTGACCCGCAGCTGCTTGCCGACCTGCAGCTGCAGGCCGTCGAGCTGTTGCTCGCCATCTGCCGTCTTCAGGCGCAGGCGCGCCACCTGCAAGGCCCAGCCATCCGCCTGGCGCTGCCAGCGCAGGCGTGCCTGCAGCCGCTGCAGTTGCAACTGCGGTGCCGCCAGCTCCGGCATCGGCGCACCGTCGATGCGCACCTCGCGCAGGTCCGAATCGGTGGTCAGCGCCACCGGCGCGAAATCACTCAGGGTCAGCCACAGGTTCAGCTCGCCCTTGCCCTCGCGCAGGCGCACGCCCGCCGCCGCCAGCAGCGGCGACCAGGCATGGAAATCCACCGGATCGGCGCCCAGCCAGGCCTCGCCGTTGCCGCGCACGCGGTCCACGTCCAGCACCGCGGTCAGCGGCAGGGCATCGGCCTGCGCCCAGGCGCGCACGCCCACGCGCAGGCGGTCGCCGTTGACGCGCAGGCGCAGGTCGATGCGCGGCAGCGTGGTGTCGATGCCCAGGCCCGGCGCATGCACGCCCAGGCGGCCGCCGATCACCTGCAGCTCGCCCAGCCTGCGCAGCGCATCCAGCGGATCACCACCGTGGTCGGACTGCGGCAGGCCACGCACCGACCAGCGGCCGTCCTCGCCCTGCTGCAGGTCCAGCGCCAGGCCACGCAGGCGCAGTTCGGTCAGCGAGCGGCCAGGCAGCAGGCCGCTGTACATCGATACCAGCACTTCGGCTTCGCCGATCGCCAGTCCCTGCCCGGCACCGATGCGCAGGCCCTTCAGCTGCAGCAGCGGCCCTCGCCGGGTCCAGGCGGTCTGCAGCTGGTCGAAGCGCACCGGCTGGCCGGCACGTTCGCTCAGCCAGGCGGCAATCCTGTCGGGATGGCGCTCGGCCAGGGGCAACAGCTGGCTGAGCGTGCCCACCAGCAGTGCAAGCCCGACCAGGCCCACCGCACAGGCGGCAATGATATGACGGCGGATCCTTCGCAGTCGCAGGCGCGGCGGCGCGCTCATCGGCCACCGCCGGCGTGCGGCCGGCGAGGATCAGAGCAGAACAACATCGAATTGCTCCTGCAGGTACTGCTCATCCGCCTGGAAGCGGATGCTCTTGCCGAGGAACTCTTCCAGTTCGGCCACGGCCGAGGATTCCTCGTCGGTGATGCGCGCGACGACCTTGCTCGAGGCGATCACCAGCAGGCGTGCAGCATCGAACTGGCGCACCGCTCGGGTGATCTCGCGGAAGATCTCGTAGGTCACCGTCTCGGTGGTCTTGATGCTGCCGCGGCCACTGCACTGCGGGCAGGTTTCCGAGAGCTGGCGCTCGAGGCTTTCCACCGTGCGCTTGCGGGTCATCTCGACCAGGCCCAGCGGCGAGAAATCGTACACCGTGGTCTTGGCATGGTCGCGCGCCAGCGCCTTTTCCAGGGTGCGCAGCACCTGGCGGCGGTGCTCGGCATCGTCCATGTCGATGAAGTCGATGATGATGATGCCGCCCAGATTGCGCAGCCGCAGCTGCCGCGCCACGGCCTGCGCCGCCTCCAGGTTGGTGCGGAACACCGTCTCTTCCAGGTTGCGCTGGCCGAGGAACGAACCGGTGTTGACGTCGATGGTGGTCATTGCCTCGGTCTGGTCGATCACCAGGTAGCCACCCGACTTCAGCGGCACCTGCTTGTCCAGCGCCCGGCCAATCTCGTCCTCCACCCCGAACATGTCGAAGATCGGACGATCACCGGCATACAGCTCCAGTTTCTCGGCCAGCACCGGCATGTACTTGGCGACGAAGGCCTGCAGCTGGCCAAAGGTCTCCTTCGAGTCCACCTTGACCTTGTCCACGTCCTTGCGGATCAGGTCACGCACCGATCGCAGCGGCAGGCTCAGGTCTTCATAGATGATGCTGCACGAAGGCGCCTCGCGGCCGCGGCGCTCGACCACGTTCCACACCCGCGACAGGTAGGCGATGTCTTCGGCGATGGCCTCGGCCGGCTGGCCCTCGGCATTGGTGCGCACGATGTAGCCGTAGCCGCCGTGCTGGGCCGACAGCTCGGTCACCAGCGCCTTCAGCCGCGCACGCTCGGTCTCATCCTCGATCCGCGCCGACACGCCCACCACCTTGGACTGCGGCAGCAGCACCATGTAGCGCGAGGGAATGCTGATCTGGGTGGTCAGGCGCGCGCCCTTGGTCCCGATCGGGTCCTTGACCACCTGCACCACGATGTCCTGGCCGTCGCGCAGCAGCTCGACGATGGGCACGCTGGCCGGCGGCGGCAGGGTGGTGTTCTCGGTATCGGCGCTGGCGACCGGTGCCGGGCGCACCACGTCGTTGGCGTGCAGGAACGCGGCGCGCTCCAGCCCGACCTCGACGAAGGCGGCCTGCATGCCGGGCATCACCCGCTGCACCTTGCCCTTGTAGATGTTGCCGACCACACCCCGGCGCCAGCCGCGTTCGATGTGCAGTTCCTGCAGCATGCCGTTTTCGATCACTGCGACCCGGGTCTCGCGCGGGGTGACATTGACCAGGATTTCCTCAGACATCTGCAGCCTCCCTGGCGGCATCGGCAATGGGGGCCGGCACGCCGCAGCGGGCCAGCAAACGATCGGTGTGCAGCAATGGCAATCCCATCACGCCGGAGTAGCTGCCGGACAGGTGCTCGATCCAGCGCTCGGCCCCCCCCTGGATGGCATAGGCACCGGCCTTGTCCAGCGGTTCGCCGGTGGCCACGTAGGCGGCGATCAGCGCGCCATCGATCGGCGCGAAGGTCACCTCGGAAATAACCAGTTCGCTGTCCAGGCCGTCCGCGCCGACCACCACCACGGCGGTCATCACCTGGTGGGTGCGGCCGGCCAGGCGCGCCAGCATCGCCCGCGCATCGGCGGCATCGGCCGGCTTGCCGAATACTTCGCCGTCCAGCACCACCTCGGTGTCCGAGCCCAGTACCCGCGCCTGCGGGTCATCGGCCAGCACCCGGGCCAGCCCGGCGCGCGCCTTGTCGGCGGCGACCCGGCATACATACTGTTCGGCGCTCTCGGTCGCGGCGCGCTGCTCGACGACCTCCAGGTCCAGGGCCTGGAAGGGGCGTCCGAGTCGGGCCAGCAACTGGTTGCGTCGGGGGGAGCGGGAAGCAAGATAGAGCATCGGCACAGCATAACCTGAGGCCGCCACCTGAATCGTCGGCAACCTGCCCAGGAACGCATTCAACCCCGAACGGGCTCACAGCGCGTTCATCGCTACGACACCACCCTCGTCACACAACAAGGAGTTCCCATGCGCCTGACCGCCACCCCGCTGCTGCTTGCCCTGTCCCTCGCCCTTGGAACCTCGATGACCGCCCATGCTGCTCCGTCGTCGCCGTCGATCGCCGCCCCGGCCGAAGGCACCCTGCTGAACATCTCGTCAAACGCCGAAGCGACCCGCGTGCCGGACGTGGCCACCCTGTCCGCCGGCGTGGTCACCCAGGCCGTCGATGGCAACAGCGCGATGCGCCAGAACGCCCAGCAGATGGACAAGGTGCTGGCCGCGATCAAGGCCGCCGGCATTGCCGAACGCGACGTGCAGACCAGCGGCGTCAGCCTCAACCCGCAGTACCGCTATGCCGACAACGAGGCCCCGAAGATCACCGGCTACCAGGCCAGCAATACGGTCAGCCTGAAGGTCCGTGACATCGCCAAGCTCGGCAAGGTGCTCGACGCATTGGCCGCACAGGGTGCCAACCAGATCAATGGCCCCAGCTTCGAGATCGACCAGCCGGAACCGGTCTATGACGAAGCCCGCCTGGCCGCGCTGAAGAAGGCCCAGGCCCGCGCCCAGACCTATGCGAAGTCGCTCGGCCTGCAGGTGCGCCGCATCGTCAGCATTTCCGAGAATGCCGGGGGCGGCTACCGCCCGATGCCGATGATGCGGGCCATGGCCGCCGGCGCCGCGATGGACAAGGCCACGCCGGTCGCACCGGGCGAATCCACGGTCTCGGTCAACCTGGACGTGGTGTTCGAACTGGGACGCTGATCGCGTCAATTGCCGCGCACGCAGGCGGGTCCCGCAGGGGGCCCGCCTTTTTCATGTGCGCCGCCGCTGGCTGAAGCCCAGCTCAACGATTCCGCCCCTGCCTCTAGGCAGTAGCGGCTGCGCCGCGCTACTGATGCACTGCCAGCCGCGTGCGGCAACCCCGCCACGGTCCCTGGTGCGTTGAGGACTTCGTCACTGGCATGGAGGTGGACCATGGTTCGTACGTATCCCGTTGCTTCCCCGCACTTCGACCCCGCCCGCGTTGCCGCCTGGAGCGCGGCCATCGCCCTGCATCTGCTGGCCTTCCTGTTGCTGCTGATTCCGGCAACCTACCAGGCCGTAACCGCCCTGCCCCGCGACAACACCGCGGTGCGGTTGATTCCCCCGCAACTGCCCGAGCCGCTGCCGCCCAGGCTGCCGCCCCGTTCGGAGCCCCCACAGGTCGTGCCCAGGCAGCACGTGGTGCCCCGGGTCACACCGCCGTTGCCGGCGCCCACCGCCACACTGGAGGAAGCGCAGGGGATTGTCATGCCTGCCGCCGAACCCGCGCCGGTGCAGTCGGCGCCGTCCGTCGACAGCACGACACCGCTGGCCGGTGCCCAGCTGCAGTACCGCAGCGCACCGCCGCCGGCCTACCCGGTACCGGCACTGCGCAACCACGAGCAGGGCACCGTGCTGCTGCGGGTAGAGGTCGACAGCAGCGGGCAGCCGGTCGCGGTCAGCATCGAGCGCAGCAGTGGCTCGCGCAGCCTGGACCAGGCCGCACGCCAGCAGGTGCTGAAGCGCTGGCGCTTCGAACCGGCCCAGCGTGAGGGCGTGGCGGTCCCGGCCATCGGCCTGGTACCGGTGCAGTTCTCGTTGCCGGAGTAAGGCTCCCGCGCCGGCCCGGCACTGCGCCGGGCCGGCTTTTGCTCGCGAAAGGACAGATTCAGCAAAGTCTGCTTTCAAACGTTACGGATTAAGCAAAATTTCACGACTTCGTCACCCGTCGGAAACCTAGATTGGCCCGTCCCGGACGCTCCGGAGACAGCCCTCAACGCTACGGTTTTCCAGTTAGGAGAGAAGCTGTGAAACACCTGATCCAACGGCCCGCCAGCCGCCGCCGCACCACCCTGGCATCGTCCATCACCCATATCCTTACCGGCGGCACCCTGCTGCTGGTTGGCGCCGTGGCTTCCACCTCCGCCTTCGCGCAGGAAAAGGCCACCAACCTGGACCGCATCACGGTCACCGGTTCGAACATTCCGCGTACCAACACCGAAACGCCTTCGCCGGTGCAGGTGGTGACCCGCCAGGAAATCGACCGCACCGGCAAGACCACGGTTGCCGAATACCTGCAGACCATCACCGCCAACGGTGCCGGTTCGATTCCCAAGTCCTTCGGCAACGGCTTCGCCGGCGGTGGCGCCGGCATCTCGCTGCGCGGCCTTGGCGCGGGCTCGACGCTGGTGCTGTTGAACGGCCGCCGCATGGCGACCTATGGCCTGGCCGACGATGGCCAGAAGGTCTTCACCGACCTGAGCACCATTCCGCTCGACGCCGTTGAACGCGTGGAAGTGCTGAAGGACGGCGCCTCGGCGATCTACGGCTCCGATGCCATCGCCGGCGTGGTCAACATCATCCTGCGCAGCGATTTCCAGGGCGCCATCCTGCGTGGCTCCTATGGCGTTTCCGGCGACGGCGACGGCGATACCCGCAAGGCGACCCTGACCGCCGGTACCGGCGACATGGCCACCGACGGCTGGAACGCCTTCTTCAGCCTGGACGTCGGCAAGAGCGACGCGATCAAGATCAGCGACCGCAAGAACCGCAAGTGGATCGGCACCGGCGACACCCGCCAGTGGGGCTACGGCAACAATGCGCAGTTCCTGGGCGGCGCCTTCCTCAGCGGCAGGACCCGTGGCGGTGTCGGACCGAACGGTTCGGTGTATGACGACCGCAATGTCACCGACACCAATCCGGCGACGCTGGTACCGCTGCCGGGCTGCCAGGGCCTGACCACCATCGGTGGCCAGACCGATGCTTCGGTGGCCGCGCAGGGCTGCCTGTGGGATCCGGCGCAGCTGTACCGCGACATTTCGCCGGAAGAGAAGTACGTCAACGTGTTCGGACGTGCCAGCTTCGCCTTCGGCGAGGGCGGCGAGATCTATACCGAGATCGGCTACTCGAAGAAGGAAACCACCTTCAGCAACACGCCGTCCGGTGTTTCCGGTGGCTGGGGCTACCCGGGTGGCCCGGTCAACGCCAACAGCGGCGACGGTGCCGTGGTGCTCGGCCCGAATCATCCTGACCGGCCTGCCGGCCTGGGCAACGGCCCGCTGCGCCTGCGCTACAGCGCCTGGGATGTCGGCCCGCGCGTGACCGACAACACCAACGAGTTCAACCGCTTCCTGGTCGGCGTCAAGGGCAACTGGGGCGACTGGAGCTACGACACCGCCTACCTGCATTCGGGCACCGACCTGGTCAACGAGCGCACCGGCTTCCTGCGCTACAGCGCGGTGAAGTGCGCGCTGGGCGACGCGAACTGCGCCGGTGGCGTGTGGCGCATCGGTGACAATGCCAACCTGAACTCCAAGGCGTTGTACGACTACATCTCGCCGAAGATCAGCGCACGCGCCAAGTCCAGCCTGGACATGTTCGACTTCACCGTGTCGCGCAGCCTGATGGATCTGAAGGGCGGTCCGCTGGGCCTGGCGATCGGTACCGAATGGCGCAAGACCAGCAACAGCCTGACCCCGCAGACCTATACGGATACGGGCGACATCATCGGCCTGGGCTACTCGGCCTACGACGGCACGCAGAACGTGTATGCCGGCTACGTCGAACTGTCCGCCCCGGTGCTGGAACAGCTGGAACTGTCCGCCGCACTGCGCTACGACAAGTACGAGAGCGGTGAAGGCAAGGCCACGCCGAAGCTGGGCGTGAAGTGGACCCCGGCCGACTGGATCGCGCTGCGCGCCAGCTACGCCGAAGGCTTCCGCGCCCCGAACCCGGCCGAGAACGGCGACGGTGGCCTGGCCGCCTTCTCCACCGCCTCGGATCCGATCCGCTGCCCTGGCGGTGAAACCCCGGCACCGGGCGCTTCGCCGGACGACTGCGGTTCGCAGTCGGTTGCGATCATCACCCGTCCGAACAAGGACCTGAAGCCGGAAGAGTCGAAGAGCTACTCGGTGGGCATCGTGCTGCAGCCGACCCGCTCCACTTCGCTGACGGTCGATGCCTGGGAAATCAAGCGCACCAACGAGATCGCCCAGGGTGACACCGATGATGCGATCCGTGCCGGCAACGTCCTGCGCGACAACAACCTGCTCAACGGCGTCGCCGGCACCGGCAGCATCCTGGCCGTCAACACCGCCTACATCAACGCCAGCTCCTCGCGCGTTCGCGGTATCGACACCGACATCCGCCAGACCTTCGACATTGGCCCGGGCCAGCTGGAGATGGACCTGCAGTGGAGTCACCTGCTGAAGTTCGAGCGCACCAGCGGTGGCAGCACCGATGACTTCCTGGGCACGCACGGCAACTGCGACGTGACCAACTGCATCGGTACGCCGAAGGATCGCATCAACTTCGGCACCACCTGGAAGCAGGGCCCGTGGAGCGTGAGTGGCGTTGCCAACTACATCTCCAGCATGGACAACACCGACAAGCGCGGCGGCAAGTACCAGTTCTTCTATTTCGACGGTACGCCGGTCAAGAAGATCTCCTCGTTCACCACCTTCGACCTTTCGGGTCGTTGGGCGGTCACCGACGAGTTTGAACTGAGCGCCTCGGTCGAGAACGTGTTCGATCGCATCGCTCCGCTGGATCCGCTGACCTATGGCGGCGTGAACTACAACCCGATGCACTTCAGCGGCGCCATCGGCCGCTACTTCACCGTCGGCGCGAAGTACACCTTCAAGTAATACAGGCCTTACCGTTAGACGCGGTAGCTTCGAAGGCCCGGGCATCTGCCCGGGCCTTCGTCGTTGCACGCCTTGCAGGCATGTTCACGGAGCCACCGCTACCGTGTGCACGCGGCATCACCGCCGCAGGGGATCTGCATGGCTGCGACATCGCAACGCCTGGGCTTGCCCGCGTTGACCGCTCTGGTGGTCGGCTCGATGGTCGGTGCCGGCATCTTTTCCTTGCCACAGAACGTGGCGCGCAGCGCCGGACCGGCCGCGGCGCTGATCGGCTGGGCGGTGAGTGGCGCCGGCATGCTGATGCTGGCCTTCGTGTTCCAGGCGCTGGCCAACCGCCGGCCCGACCTTGATACCGGCATCTACGCCTATGCGCGCGAGGGGTTCGGCAACTACATCGGCTTCTCCGCCGCGTGGGGCTACTGGGTCGCCTCGGTACTCGGCAACGCCAGCTTCTTCGTGCTGATCTTCAGTGGACTCGGACATTTCATGCCGGTGTTCGGCGAAGGCAATACTGCCGCCGCCGTCGCCGCTTCATCACTGCTGCTGTGGACCGTGCACCTGCTGGTGCTGCGTGGCCTGCGCACCGCGGCCATCGTCAACGGCCTGGTGACGGTGGCCAAGCTGCTGCCGATCGCGCTGTTCCTGATCCTGGCCGCCGCTGCATTCCGCATGGAGGTGTTCCGTGCCGATTTCCTCGGCACGCCCGCGCTCGGCGACCTCGGCCAGCAGCTGCGCGGCATGATGCTGGTCACCGTGTGGGTCTTCATCGGCATCGAAGGGGCCAGCATCTACTCGCGGCGTGCCGCGCGCCGCGCCGATGTCGGCCGCGCCACCGTGATCGGTTTTGTGGGTGTCTGGTTGCTGCTGGTGCTGGTCAGCCTGCTGTCGATGGGCGTGCTGTCGCAGGCCGAACTGGCTGGGCTGCCCAATCCATCGATGGCCTATGTGCTGCGCGCCATCGTCGGCGAATGGGGCGCGACGGTGATCATCATCGGCTCCATCATTTCCGTGCTTGGTGCGCTGCTGGCCTGGGTGCTGCTGTGTGCCGAAGTGCTCTACGCCGCCGCGGGTGACGGCACCATGCCGGCGTTCCTGGGCCGCGAGAATGCGCGCGGCGTGCCCGCCAACGCGCTGTGGCTGAGCAATGGCCTGATCCAGCTGTTCCTGCTGCTGGTGCTGGTCAACGCCGGCAGCTACACCGGCCTGGTGCTGCTGGCGGCCTCGATGAGCCTGGTGCCCTACTTCCTGTCCACCGCCTTCGGCGTGCAACTGGCCTGGCGCGGGCACGCGTATGCGGATGCACCGGGCGCACGCTGGCGCGATTTCGCTGTCTCGCTGTTGGCCAGCGCCTATGCCTTGTGGCTGGTATACGCCGGCGGCCTCGACAACCTGCTGCTGTCGGTGCTGCTGTATGTGCCCGGCGTAGTGCTGTTCGCGCTGACCCGGCGGCAGCGCGGCGAGCGGGTGTTCACGCGCTGGGAATGGGTCCTGTTCGGCACGATCCTGGCGGTGGCGATCGCCACGCTGGTGGCGTTCTCGAAGGGCGATCTCACGCTGTAGGGTCAAGTGCAGCCAGCCGAGCGTAGGCTCGGCTCTACAGCAGGCGCGGTGCTCCCGACCGGGTGCGGGGCGGGCCTGCAACCGCAGTTCAAGGCGTCGGCAGCATGCCGATGTCCTGCATCCAGCGTTCGGCAAGCCGGGGCCACACCGCGACCGGCGCATCCCTCATGCGCAGCCCGAACGCATGGCCGCCACGGGCGAACAGGTGCATCTCCACTGGCACGCCAGCATCGATCAAGGCCTGGTAGTAGGCCAGTGATTCGCGTACGTCGTCGGTCGGGTCATCCGTGGCCTGTGCGATGAAGGTCGGCGGCACCGCCTCATCCACGACGATGTCCTTGACCAGCGACAGTCCTTTCCCGTGCCCAGCCCACAGGTGCCCGGAATACATCACCATCGCGAAATCGGGCCGGCTCGGCTGCAGGTCCGCCGCATCGACCGCTGCATAGCTGCGCCGCGCATGCGTGCTCAAACCCGCCACCACATGTCCGCCCGCGGAAAAGCCGATCACGCCCACCCGCGCAGGGTCGATCCGCCAGCGTTCCGCCTGCGCACGCAGCTGCCCCATCGCGCGCTGTGCATCCTGCAGCGCCATCGGTACCGCTGGAATGTCGCGGCAGTTGCACTCGCGGTCCCAGTTCGGACCGGACGCGGGCACGCGGTACTTCAACAGCGCGCAGGTAATGCCCTGCGCGACCAGCCAGTCACAGATTTCGCTGCCTTCCAGGTCGATCGCCAGTACGTTGTAACCGCCGCCGGGCACCACCATCACCGCAGTGCCATTGGCGCTGCCCTGCGCCGGATACACGGTGAGGGTCGGCACCGCGACGTTCTGCAGCATCATCCAGTGTTCGCCACTGGCCGTGGAGGTCACTTCACCGACCTGCTCGGGGCCTTTCAGCTTTGGCGGCGCCATTCCCCTGCCTTCGGGCCACAACGGCATCTGCGTAGCGCCCTGGCCCGGATGCCAGGTGGACGGTGCAGCCTCTGCTGCAGCGAACGGCAACAGCGCAAGCAGCAGGAAGCCCGAGGACAGGAGCGCACGCATGATCGGCATCCACGGTTGAAGCAGCAGATTGTAGAGCCAAGCCCATGCTCGGCTTCGAGGATGCAGCCGAGCGTGGGCTCGGCGCTACAACAGGCGCAAAAAAAAGACCTGCATCTTGCGATGCAGGTCTCTTCAAGGTGGCGCCCGAAGTTGGACTCGAACCAACGACCCCCTGATTAACAGTCAAGTGCTCTAACCGGCTGAGCTATTCGGGCAGACGACTAGTATAACCACTCTTCACGCGCGATGGTAGGGGTGATTCGCAATCATTGCGGCAGCCCGATACAGCTGCTCCGCTACCACCAGCCGCACCAGCATGTGCGGCAACGTCAGCGGTCCGATCGACCACTTTTCGTCGGCCAGCGCGGAAACGTCCGGCGAATGCCCTTCCGGGCCACCGATCAGGAATGCCAGGTCCCTGCCCTGCCCGCGCCAATGCTCCAGCCGCTGCGCCAGCTGTTCGGAACTGAGCTGGCGGCCCGGCACATCCAGCGCCACCACATAGGCATTCTTCGGCAGCGCCGCGATCACCCGCTTGCCTTCGTCTTCGGTGGCGCGGCGCGGATCGCGGCCCTTGCCGCGCAGGCCGGGCTCGATTTCCACCAGTTCGAATGGCAGCCAGTGCGACAGCCGCTTCTGGTATTCGGCAAAGCCCTGCGCAACCCAGCTGGGCGCGCGTTCACCGGTGGCGATCAGGCGGGCTTTCATCAACGGTCCTCCAAAACGTCGACGGCGCCATCGGCGCCGTCGAAGGGATGCATCAACGTGCGGCTCAGGCCACTTCGTCGTCGCTGGACGGCGGCTGGTCGCCAACGGTCCACAGGCGCTCCAGGGCGTAGAACTCACGCACGCGCGGCAGCATCACATGGACGATCACGTCGCCCAGGTCGACCAGCACCCACTCGGCTTCGCGCTCGCCTTCCACGCCCAGCGGCATCACGTCGATCTTCTTGGCGAAGCGCACGACTTCATCGGCGATCGACTTGACGTGGCGGGTCGAGGTGCCCGAGACGATCACCAGGTAATCGGCAACGCTGGACCGGCCGCGCACATCGATCTCGACCAGGTCCTTGGCCTTCAGGTCTTCGGTGGCTTGGCGGACGCTGGCCAGCAGTTCCGGCACGGACGGCGGCGGGCTGGGCAGATCGACCTTGATGGTCTGGGGCTGGGTCTGGTTGCTCAAAGTGGATCGACTCGATAAACGTGGGGGCGATTATACGGGGATGGCGCGGCGGCGCCATTCACGGCGTGGCCGGGCGGTACAGCCCGTGTGCAGCGACATAGTCGGCCACGGCCGGCGGCAGCAGGGCGCGCCAGGGACCGCCGGCGGCGATCTGGGAACGCACCGCACTGGCCGATTCCTCGCGCAGCGGGTGGTGCAGCCGCAGGATGCGCCCGGCCGCACTGGCGAACAGAGCCTGCTCGTTGTCGGCCCAGCGCCCTTCCAGCGCCCGGCCCAGCTCGCCGTCGAGCGAGGCCTGCAGCGGGCTGCCCGGCCGTTCGGCGACCACGAAGTGGGCCAGCCCGAACAGGGCCTCCCATTCGTGCCAGCTGGACAGGCCGAGCAGGCTGTCGGCCCCGACCAGCCAGGCCAGCGGCCGGCTCGGGCCCAGTTCGCCGCGCAGCTCGCGCAGGGTGTCCACGGTATAGGACGGGCGCCCGGGGAAACGCAGTGCGCGGTCCAGCTCGCGCCGGTCCAGCAGCAGCCCGGGCTCGTCGCCGATCGCCAGCGACAGCATCGTGCAGCGCTGTTCGGCGGTGGCGCCCGGCACGGCACGGTGCGGTGGATCGGCGGCCGGCAGCATGCGCACCGCCACCTGCAGTTCGTCACGGGCGGCGCGCGCGATCGCCAGGTGACCGAGGTGCACCGGATCGAAGGTGCCCCCGTAATAGATCCGCAGGCTCATTGATCAGGCCCGCGCCAGCAGGCGCACGGCACGCGGCTCTGCCACCGCCACCAGCAGGCGCTCCAGCGCCAGCCAGGCATCGCCGTCGGCGCGTCCCTTGGCAATGCGGTCGACCAGTCCGGCTTCGGCGACGAAACGCTCCCAGCGCTTGCCTTCCGGATGCCGCTGCAGTGCGCGCTTGTACGGCGCCTGCCGCGACTCCCAGATGCCGCGCGATTTCATCTCGGCGGCCAGGTTGCCGCCCCGCGCCTGTACCCGGGCCAGGCCGGCACCGGCCAGCAGCTCGCGGATCACGATCGGCATCAGCGCGGCCACGGCCTCGCCTTCGCCACGCAGGCCGGCCAGCATGCGCAGCACCGCAGGCGGCTGGCCGGAGAAGGTCGCCTCCACCAGCCGGAACACGTCATAGCGTGCGGCGTCGGCCACCAGCGATTCCATCCGTTCCACATCCAGCGGCTGGCCATCGGCCAGCAGCGCCAGCTTGTCGATCTCCTGGGCGGCGGCCAGCAGGTTGCCTTCCACCCGTTCGGCCAGGCGCTGCACCGCTGCCGGGTCGGCGCGCAGGCCCTTGCCGCGCAGGCGGCGCTCGATCCAGTCCGGCAGCTCGTGCGGCTTGATCGCCCAGGCCACCGACAGCACGCCGATGCGGTTGACCGCCTCGGCCCACTTGCCCTGGTGGGCCTTGCTCCATTCGTTGGCGGTGATCATCAGCACCACGTCCGGCGCCGGGTTGGCGCAGAACTGGCTGATCACCTCGGCACCGTCCTTGCCCGGCTTGCCGCTGGGCAGGCGCACCTCGACCAGGCGGCGGGCACTGAACAGGCTGGGCGCGTTGAAACTGGCGTCGAGCTGGTTCCAGTCGAAATCGCGGCCATCGGCGTCGAAGACTTCACGCTCGCCGATGCCGCTGGCGCGTGCACGCGCGCGGATGGCGTCGGCCGCCTCCAGCACGCGCAGCGTTTCCGGGCCGGCAATCAGATAGACCGGCGCCAGCGCGGTATCAGCGCCCTGGCTGGCCAGCTGCTCCGGACGCAGTTCCATCGCCGCGGCTCAGTGCTTGCCTGCAGCAGCCGGCCCGGCCGGTACCGCGCCTTCGACCGGCTTGGCCTTCGGTGCCGACAGGCTGCCGCCCCGCTCGATCTCGGCACGGACCACGCTGTCGATGCGGCGGATGATCGAAGCGGACATTTCCCGGCGCAGTTCAGTGGCCAGGATTTCACGTTCGGTGGTGGTACCGGTGGCGTCGGTCGGCGGCGACACGTAGTCGCGCGACAGCTCGATCACCTGCTGCGGCACCAGCTCGCTGCCATCCTCGCGACGGAAGATGAAGATCACCGCATAGCGCAGGCTGTATTCCTGCGCACGGCCCTGCGAGTCGATGGCGATCGGCAGGTCGCCCCAGCGTTCGGACAGCACCTGCAACTGGGTGCTGGGCTGCTTGCTGTCCTCGTCTGCCAGCTTGGCACCTGACGCCAGCAGGCTGCGGTTGAGCAGCTTCACCAGCTCACTGTACGGCGCGGTCGAGACCACCTTCACCGGCGCCGTATCGGTCGGCAGCATCAGCTTGTTGCGCAGATGGAAACCGCAGCCGGCGAGGCCGAGGGCAAGAACGAGGGCAAGCAGGATTCGGGTCATGGAGACAGTCTGGCGGAGCCGGGCGATCACGGCAACACACAGCCTGCCCGAAGCCGCGTGAATGCAGGGCCATCAAGCGCGTGGCCCTGCATCGGAATGGCACCGGCCGCCGCATGGGCGGCCGGTGCGGGGTACATCAGGCGGCGACGATGTTCACGATCTTGCCCGGGACGATGATGATCTTGCGCACCGTCAGGCCCTCCATGAACTTGGCGGCGTTCGGCTCGGCCAGGGCCAGCGCCTCGACCTGCTCGCGCGCGGCGTCGGCGGCCACTTCGATGGTCCCGCGCAGCTTGCCGTTGACCTGCACGGCCAGGGTCAGCGCATCGCGCACCAGCGCACCGGCGTCGGCCTGCGGGAACGGCTGGTCTTCCAGCAGCGTCTCGCCGTGGCCCAGCACCTGCCACAACGCGTGGCTGGCATGCGGGGTGATCGGATTCAGCAACAGCACGATCGCCTGCAGCGCTTCCTGGCGCACGGCGCGCCCCTGCTCGCTGCCATCGTCGAACTTGGCCAGCGCGTTCATCAGTTCCATCACCGCGGCGATGGCGGTGTTGAAGCTGTGGCGGCGGCCATAGTCGTCGCCGACCTTGCCGATGGTCTCGTGGGTCTTGCGGCGCAGCGCCTTCTGGTTGGCATCCAGCGCGCTCGTATCCAGTGCCGGGGCGGCACCGTCGGCCGCGTGCTTCTGCACCTGCGCCCACAAACGGCGCAGGAAGCGGGCCATGCCATCCACGCCGGCCTCGTTCCACTCCAGCGACTGTTCCGGCGGTGCGGCGAACATCGAGAACAGGCGCACGGTGTCGGCGCCGTACTTGCCGACCATCGCCTGCGGGTCCACGCCGTTGTTCTTCGACTTGGACATCTTCTCGGTGCCACCAACCACCACCGGCTGGCCGTCGGCGATCAGGGTCGCACCGGTGATGCGGCCGCGCTCGTCACGCTGCACTTCCACATCGGCCGGGTTGATCCAGTCCTTCGAGCCGTCCGGGTTCGGGCGGTAATAGGTCTCGGCGATCACCATGCCCTGGCACAGCAGGTTGCGCGCCGGCTCGTTGCTGTCCACCATCCGCGCGTCGCGCAGCAGCTTGTGGTAGAAGCGGAAATACATCAGGTGCAGGATCGCGTGCTCGATGCCACCGATGTACTGGTCGACCGGCAGCCAGTAGTTGCCGCGCTTGTCGACGGCATCACGTGCGCCCGGCGAGGTGTAGCGGGCGTAGTACCAGCTCGACTCCATGAAGGTGTCGAAGGTGTCGGTCTCGCGTTCGGCCGCGCCGCCACACTCCGGGCAGGTGGTCTTGCGCCATTCCGGATCGGTCTTGATCGGCGAACCGGTGCCCGAGAAGGCCACGTCCTCCGGCAGCACCACCGGCAGCTGTTCTTCCGGCACCGGCACCGCACCGCACTTGTCGCAGTAGATCACCGGAATCGGGCAACCCCAGTAGCGCTGGCGGCTCACGCCCCAATCGCGCAGGCGGTAGTTGACGCGGCGCTGGCCCTGGGCCTTGCGCTCGAAACGTTCGGCCAGGGCTTCGAAGGCGCCCTGGAAGTCCAGGCCGTCGAACTCGGCCGAGTTGACCAGCTCGAAGGCACGGCTCTTGTCGCTGTACCAGTCCTGCCAGCGGCTGCCGTCCCAGCTGCGTTCCTCGTCGCTGCGCGCATCCTTCAGCGCGATCACCTGCTTGATCGGCAGGCCGTACTTGTTGGCCACTTCATTGTCACGCTGGTCATGGCCCGGAACGGCCATCACCGCACCGGTGCCATAGCC
The DNA here is from genome assembly GCF_945952405.1 of uncultured Stenotrophomonas sp. Taxonomy (GTDB): domain Bacteria; phylum Pseudomonadota; class Gammaproteobacteria; order Xanthomonadales; family Xanthomonadaceae; genus Stenotrophomonas. The sequence continues at coordinate 29,594 of NZ_CAMFIA010000004.1, forward strand.
CATCAGCACGAAGTTGGCGACCCAGACCGGCACCGGCTCGCCGGTGACCGGGTGCAGCGCGCGCAGGCCGGTGTCCATGCCGCGCTTTTCCTGGGTTTCCAGTTCAGCCTCGGACACGCCGCCCTGCTTCAGGTCGGCCAGCATCGCAGCCAGCTCCGGATTGTTCCGGGCGGCGTGCAGCGCCAGCGGGTGCTCGGCGGCGATCGACACGAAGGTCACGCCCATCACGGTGTCCGGACGGGTGGTGAACACGCGCAGCGGGTCCAGCACGGCGCCATCGACGTCACGCACGTCGAACTGGATTTCCAGCCCTTCGGACCGGCCGATCCAGTTGCGCTGCATGGTCTTGACCGATTCCGGCCAGCCCTCCAGCTCATCCAGGCCATCCAGCAGTTCCTGGGCATAGTCGGTGATGCGCAGGAACCACTGCGGAATCTCGCGCTTCTCGACCAGCGCGCCGGAGCGCCAGCCGCGGCCGTCGATGACCTGCTCGTTGGCCAGCACGGTCTGGTCGACCGGGTCCCAGTTCACCACCGCGTTGCGGCGGTAGGCCAGGCCCTTGCGCATCAGCCGGGTGAACATGCGCTGCTCGTGGACGTAGTAGTCCGGGCGGCAGGTGGCGAACTCGCGCGACCAGTCGATCGCATAGCCCAGCGACTGCAGCTGGCTGCGCATGTGGTCGATGTTCTTGTAGGTCCACGCCGCCGGCGCGGTCTTGTTCTTGATCGCGGCGTTCTCCGCCGGCAGGCCGAACGCGTCCCAGCCCATCGGCTGCAGCACATTGTGGCCGGTCATGCGCTTGTAGCGGCTGATCACGTCGCCAATGGTGTAGTTGCGCACGTGGCCCATGTGCAGCGCACCGGACGGGTACGGAAGCATCGACAGGCAGTAGTACTTCGGCTTGTCCGAAGTCTCGTCGACTTCGAAGGCACGGGTGGCGTCCCAGTACTGCTGGGCGGCGGATTCAACCTGCTGCGGGTCGTAGGCGTTGGTTTCAGCGCTGGTCATGGAACACGCGGATGCGGCGGCAAAGCGGTACAGCGTACCGCAGTGCGGCAAACGTCTCCAATCCTGCCTGCCGACCGCCGCCGCCGCCGACAGTGCCCGAAGCCTGTCTCAGCGCGGCCGCGACAGCGGCAGGGCCAATGCCAGCCAGGCCGCCCAGCAGGCAAACGCCAGCCGCTGCGCCAGCGGCGCCGGCATCACCCCCTGCAGGGCAAAGGCCGCCAGCGCGGCAACTGCGCCGCAGGCCACCGCCAGCGCGCCCGCGGCGCGAGCGTGCGCCTGGCGCAGCTGCGCGATGCCCAGCAGCAGGGTACCCGCGACGAAGCCCAGCACCCAGATCATCCAGGCGCTGGCGTGCAGCTGGCTGGCCGGACCGTGCAGGTCGTCCACATCCAGCGGCAGCAGGCCCATCGCGGCAAACGCCAGCCCCGCCAGCAGCAGCATCTGGCTGCCCACCCGCGGCGCCCAGCCGGCCGTGGCCGCAAGCCGCCGCCGCAGGCACTCCGCCACCAGTGCCGCCAGCAGGCCCGGCAGTACGAAGCCGAGCAGGTTGAAGGCCAGCGCATGGGGCACGCCGTGCGCACCGAGCAGTGCCACCGGGTGGCGGGCCTGCGCGTAGCCGTCCAGGCCCGCACCAAAGCCGGCTACCGCCAGCACGAACACGGCGGCGGCAAACAGCCCCACCCAACGATCAAGCCGGACCACGGACATCGTGCGCAATCACCCGAAAAGAAATCGACCGGCGCATTGTCGCGGCAGCGGCGCGATGCGCCAAGCACCGCGCATTTCCAATTAATTTGATATCCAGCCGCTACGCCCCCCCTCGATGCTCGGGGCATGGCAGTTCCGCCATGTCGGGAGTTCCCCCATGATCCAACGCATACTCATTGCCGCCGCGCTCAGCCTGGGCCTGGCCGGCACCGCCCAGGCCGCCGAGTTCAACTGCTACGCCAAGATCGGCCCCGCCGGTACCCAGAACGGAGGCACCCTGATGGGCAGCGTCAGCGCCGCCGACCTGCCGGCAGCCGAGGCCGAGTACTTCAAGCGCGCCTCGGCGACCCAGCCGGTCAGCTCCGGCCGCTGGGTCATCCAGGAGCTGTACTGCGTGCCGCGCGGATAAGCGCTGGCCTGGCGGGCCTGGGGGCCCGCCAACACCGCGCGGGGGGGCGCGGTGCGTGATGGCAGGGTTGAGACCGGCATCGATCGTCACCATAGAATCGGTCTCCAGATGCCAAGCGATGCCTCCCCCATGACCGAGACGACCTACGTATTCGACGCCACCACTGCGACCTTCGAGGCCGAAGTCCTGCAGAAGTCGCTGCAGACGCCGGTGCTGGTCGACTTCTGGGCCACCTGGTGCGGACCCTGCAAGACCCTCGGCCCGATGCTGGAAAAGCTGGCTGCCGAGTACAACGGTGCCTTCGAGCTGGCCAAGGTCGATGTCGACCAGGAACAGCAGATCGCGGCGGCCTTCCAGATCCGCTCGGTACCGACCGTGTTCCTGGTCAAGGGCGGCCAGCTGGTGGATGGCTTCCCCGGCGCGATTCCGGAAGGCCAGCTGCGCGAGTTCCTGGCCCAGCACGGCATCGTGCCCGCCGACGTCGGTGACAGCGCTGCCGAGGACGAGGCCCCGCTGGACCCACAGGCACAGGTGGACGTGCTGCGTGCGCAGATCGCCGCCGAGCCGGACAAGGATGAGCTGAAACTCGACCTGGCCCTGGCCCTGCTGCAGATCGGCGGCGTGGACGAAGCGGGCATGCTGATCGACGGCCTGCCGGCCAATCTCGCCACCGACGACCGCGCCGTGCGCGCCCGTGCCCGGCTGTCCTTCGCCGCCGCGCTGAAGGATGCCCCCGCCGCCGATGTGCTGGACGCGCGCATCGCTGCCGACGGCAACGACCTCAAGGCCCGCCACCTGCGCGGCGTGCAGCTGCTGCTCGCGGGCCACGACGAGGCGGCGCTGGCGCAGTTCCTGGAAATGCTGCGGATCGACCGCACGTTCGAGGAAGGACTGCCGCGCAAGGCCCTGATCGATGCCTTCAATGTGATCTCCGACGAGGACCTGGTCGGCCAGTACCGCCGCCGGATGGCCTCCCTGCTGTTCTGAACGGGAGGCGGGTTCGTTCAGAATCCCTGCACTGGACGCGGGCAATAATGCGCGCGATGGCGGCCGTTCGGCCGCCACGATCCGTTCGGGGGGGATGAGGTCGGGGCCATGGGGTCTTGCAGCTGCACCCCCGCATTGCCGGGATTGCAAACCGTGACCTTCGTCCGCTCGCTGTCGTTCGCCATGCGCTTCCAGGGCGCCCTGCTATGTGCCCTCCTGCTGCTGCCGGCGCTGGCCGGCGCCCAGGACTGGAACTACCGGGTCCGTCCCGGTGACACCCTGTGGGATCTCGGCGGTGCCTACCTGAAACCCTCGGTGCCCTGGCAACAGCTGCAGCAGCACAACCGCATCGACAATCCCTACCAGCTGCCTCCCGGCCGGCTGCTGCGCTTCCCGATCAGCTGGCTGCGCACCGAGCCTGCGCCGGCGCGGGTGCTCTCCGTGCGTGGCAGGGTCGAACTGTCCGGCGCCGATGGCAGCGCTACCCGCGCCCTCCAGGCCGGAGAACAGCTGCACATCGGTGACACCGTGCAGACCGAAGGCGAATCCAGCGTCACTCTCGAATTCGCCGACGCCTCGCGCCTGCAGCTGCGCGAGTATTCGCGCCTGCGCCTGGACCAGCTCAGCCGCTATGGCCACACCGGCATGGTCGACACCCGCGTGCGCCTGCAGCAGGGGCGCGCCAGCAACCGCGTGACACCCGCCCGCGGCCCCGCGTCGCGCTACATCATCGATGCGCCGACCGCGACCAGCAGCGTGCGCGGCACCGTGTTCCGCGTCAGCGCGGGCGATACCGGCCATATCGCGGCCACCGAAGTACTGCAGGGCAAGGTGCAGGTCGGCAACACCCATGGCCAGCGCCTGGTCCGGCCTGGTCAGGCCAGCCGCAGCAGCAGCGCCGACAGCGCACCGGAAGCGGCCTCCGTGCTGCTGCCTGCACCGCAGCTGCGCAACGACGAACTGCGCCTGGCACCGCTGCCGACCGTGCTGGCGTGGGCGCCGGTGGCCGGCGCCACCCACTACCGGGTGGAGGTGGTGCAGGCGGCCCTGCCGGACATCCTGCTGTTCGCCGCCACCACCACCGATACCCGCCTGGCCATCGCTGACTTGCCGCCAGGCAAGCTGCGCGTCCTGCTGCGCGCGGTGGACGCACAGGGCGTGGAAGGCCTCGACGCCAGCGCAGATTTCGAGCTCGGCGACCAGCCTCCGCCGCCGTTGACCGTGGCGCCCCTGCATGGGCAGACGATCAACAGCGACCGCCCGCGCTTCCGTTGGAGCCAGGCGCCTGGCGCGCGCAGCAGCGTGCTGCAGATCGCCGCCGATCCCGTGTTCCTGCAGCCACTGCAGGAACAGGCCACCAATGGCACCGATCTGCGCCTGGCCCAGCCGCTGCCGCCCGGCCAGTATTTCTGGCGCGTTGCTTCACGCGATGGCAATGGCCACCAGGGCCGCTACGGCCAGGCGCTGCCCCTGCAGCTGAGCAACGAGCCGGTCGATCCGGCCCTGCAGCCGCCCGAAGCGGCGCACGGTGAACTCACCCTGCGCTGGCAGGCGGGCAGCGAGGGCCAGCGCTACCGGGTGCAGGTCGATCGCCACGGTGACTTCAAGGCGCCGCTGGTCGACGAGACCGTGGCCGAGCCGCAGGTCAGCTTCAAGCGCCCCTGGCACGGCACCCTGCACGTACGCGTGCAGTACATCGACGATGACGGCCATGCCGGTGAATTCTCACCGGCGCAGCAGATCGCGTTGCCGTGCCGCCTCTGCTATGGCGCCGGTGGCGGTGCGCTGCTGCTGTGGTTGCTGTTGTGAGGCGCTCGCCGCTGCCGTGGCCGAAGCGGCTCCTGCTTGCGGTGCTGGCCGCGATACTGACCCTGCTGGCCAGCCAGGGCCAGTGGCTGTGGCGACAGGACGAGGCCGTCTATGACGCGATGGTCGGCAGCTGGGACTATCGTCCCGATCCCAGCATCCTGATCGTGGCCATCGACGAAGGCAGCCTGCAGCGCATCGGGCAATGGCCGTGGCCGCGTTCGGTGCATGCGCGGTTGCTGGATCGCCTGACCGATGCCGGCGCCGAGCGGGTGGCGCTGGACCTGATGCTGTCCGAGCCGGACCGCCGCGACAGCCGCCAGGACGAAGCTCTGGCCACGGCCATCCGCCGCAACGGCCGGGTCGTGCTGCCGGTGCTGGCCGCGCCTGCGGCCGGTGACCGCATGGCCGAGGAGATGCTGCCGGTGCCGCAGATCGCCGCGAGTGCTGCGGCCATCGGCCATACCGACGTGGAGGTGGACAGTGACGGCGTCGCCCGCGGTGTGTACCTGCATGCCGGTATCGGCCAGGCGCACTGGCCGGCGCTGGGCCTGGCCCTGACCGGCCTGCCGCCGGCAGCGGTGCGCGGCCTGCCCGACCCCGACCCGGACGTGGGTTCGCCTTACCAATGGCGGCGCGACGACTACGTGCGGGTGCGTTACGCCGGGCCACCCGAGCAGCTGCCGCAGGTTTCCTATGCCGACGTGCTCGATGGCCACGTCGACATGGCGATGCTGCACGGGCGGCGCATCGTCGTCGGCATGACCGCCAGCGGCATCGCACCGCGCCTGTTGACGCCGACCACCCGCGAATTCTGGATGAGCGGCAGCGAGTACCAGGCCAACATCGCCTCGATGCTGCTGCAGCACAAGCAGATCAACGTGCTGCCCCGGTTCTGGCAGCACGCCATCAGTGGCGTGCTGGTTGCCCTGTGCGTGATCCTGCTCGGCCTTCGCCTGCCCTGGCTGGCGGCACTGGCCTCGCTGCCGGCCGCCCCGTTGCTGAGCTGGCTGCTGCTGCGGGCCTGCAACCTGTGGTGGGCACCGGCCACGGCCCTGCTCGGCGTCGCGCTGGTGCTGCTGGCATGGGCCATCTGGCGGGTCTCGGCCTGGCACCGCCAGGCCAACCGCGATGCGCTGACCGGCCTCGGCAATCGCCTGCGCTTCGAGCAGTCGCTGCAGCAGGAGTGCGACGCTGCCCGGCGCAATGGCAAGCCCCTGAGTCTGGCACTGATCGATGTCGACCACTTCAAGCATCACAACGATCGCCACGGCCACCAGGCCGGCGACCGCGTACTGTGCGACGTGGCCCGGCTGATCGCCGCGCATGCACGGCGCCCACGCGACATGGCCGCACGCTATGGCGGCGATGAATTCGCGCTGGTGCTGCCCGACACCCCGGCCGAGGGCGCGCGCCAGGTCATCGACGACCTGATCGCCGGCGTGCACGCGTTGCCGGCGCCTGGCGATGGCAGCAGCGCGCGGGTCACGCTCACCATCGGTGTGTTCACCCGTGTGCCGGACGGCGAACTGCAGCCACATCACTTCGTTGAAGGCGCCGACACCGCGCTGTACCAGGCCAAGGCCAATGGCCGCGACGGCTATGTGATCGACGGCGGCTACTGACCGGCCGCCCGCGGGGTGCAACATACGCATGCGAATGGTTAGACTGTAAGCCTCGCCCCCCGCGCTCCCGGACCCGCATGAACGCCCGCCTGTTCCGCTTCGGCATCAACCTCTGGCCGCCGTTCCTGTTCACCGGCATCCATGTCACCCGCATTACCCCCGACTACCGGCAGATCGATGTCGAGCTGCGGCTGCGGCCCTGGAACCGCAACTACGTCGGCACCCACTTCGGCGGGAGCCTGTTCGCCATGACCGATCCGTTCTGGATGCTGGGCCTGCTGCATATCCTCGGCCGCGACTACTACGTGTGGGACCGGGCCGGTGCGATCGATTTCCTCAAACCCGGCCGCGGCACGGTGCGCACCTCGTTCCGCATCGACGATGCGCTGCTGGAGGAACTGCGCACCGAAGCGGCCAGCGGCGAAAAGGTGCTGCGCTGGTTCAGCAACGACGTGGTTGATGAGCAGGGTGAAGTGGTCGCGCAGGTGCGCAAGCAGGTCTACCTGCGGCTGAAGCCGCACGCACGCTGATCCAGCGCGCGGGCGCTATCCTGTGCGGCTTTGCCATGGAGGCTCCTATGCGCCCGTACGCCGTTGCTGCACTGCTGATCCCGCTGTCCTTCGCTGCGCATTCGCTGGAGCTGCCACCCGTGCGGTACCCGGTGCTGCCCGCGCAGGCCACCAGCGCCACCGGCTTCGTGCCCGAGGGCTGGTCGCTCGAGTCGAGCATTGAAGGCGATCTCGACCAGGATGGTCGAGCCGACCTGGTACTGGTGCTGCGCCAGCAGGACCCGCGCAATGTCATCGAGCATGATGGCTTCGACCCCTCGCCCTATGACAGCAACCCACGCATTCTCGCCGTCGCGTGGTCGCGTCCATCCGGCTATGTGCTGGCGGTGCAGGACCACCAGCTGATTCCGCGCCCGGACAACCCGGTGATGAGCGATCCGCTCGAAGAGGGCAGCATCGGCATCCAGCGTGGCACCCTGAGGGTCGCGTTGTTTTCATTTGCCAGCGCCGGCAGCTGGTCGATGGGAACGACCGCCTTCACTTTCCGCTGGCAGGACGGCGCCTTCGCGCTGATCGGCTACGACCAGGATTCGGTGATGCGCAATTCGGGGCAGACCGAGTCATTGAGCGTGAACTTCTCCACGCGCAGGCTGAAGCGGACCGAAGGCAATATCGAAGACGACAAGGACAGCGTGCGCTGGCAGCCATTGCGCAGCAGCCATCGCTGGACGCTGCAGACCGTCGGCGATGGCTGGGCGTTCGATCCACTGGCCGGCAACCACTGAGCCACGGCTCACTCGCGGGCAGCGGCTCCGGCCCCGGCCCCGGCCTGCAGCGGCACCGACAACCACGGACTCTCGTCACGGCCGCGCGCAGGCGAACGCCGCGGTACCTGCAGGTGGCGGCCATCGGCGGACAAGCGTGGCGCGCGTACCGGCGAGCGGAACTGCGCCGGCAGGCGCTGCAGCGCATCCATCGGGTCTTCCGGCTGCTGCCGCAGCCAGCGCTGTGCGCCCAGCAGGCGCAGCATCGCGGCGGCGTCCTGGGCGCGCGACGAATAGCCGGGATAGACCGGGCCGGCGATATCGGTCAGCACGCAGCCCATCACGTTCGACAGGCAGCCGAAGTCATGCTGCGGCGGTGCCGGCACCGGCAGCGGGCGATCCGCTTCCAGCGCCGACATCGCCACCGCGCCGCAGGCCCAGCCGAGGTTGCCGGCGACGCGTGCCAGCGTACTGCCACGGTCCAGCACCAGCATGCCGCCGAATTCCCGCCCCGAACCCTCAATCGCCGCCCGGCTCATCGCATACTCGCCCTGCATCGCGCGGCACAGGCTCTGCTCCTCGGCCCGCATCGGCTGCATCGCCCGTTCGCATTCCGGCGGCAGCGAGTGGTCGGGCGGCAGTTCAACCAGCACGTCGGCCAGCAGCTGCGCGTTGGCCTGGACCAGGCTGGCACCGATGATGCTCTCGACCAGATAGCTGCCACCCGGCAGCAGCCGTCGTCCCAGCTGCAGGTCACGGCAGCTGCCGCGCAACGCGGCGTCGACATCGCCCTGCACATAGGCCAGCGCGCGGGCGCTGGTGGCATCCACCATCAGCCCATAATCCGGCAACGGCACCAGGATGCCCTCGCCCTTCGGCAGGAACGGCGACACGAAGTGATCCGCCTCGGCCAATCGTTCCAGGCGCGCGTGCAGCTGCTGGTGTCCGGCGTGGGCGTCGGCAAACCGCTGCGGATCGGCGCGCACCTGTGCCAGGCAGTCGAGGGCGCCCGGGCCGCAGCTGGCGGCGGCACGCGAGCGCAGTTCGGGGTGGCGGGTGGCCAGCAGGGTCCGGGGGATGCTGTTGCTGCCGGGGGCGGCCTCCCAGCGTCGCACATCGTCGGCCAGCGCCTGCTCGCGCTCGCGCGCATCGAGATCGTCGAAGGCGAGCGTCCACAGCAGCGGATAGCCATTACGCCCCGCAGCCGGCAGGCGGGCTTCCAGCCGCTGCTGCGCCTGCAGCCGCGATTCCGGCACCGGCCACATGCGCGAGGCGCACCACACCACGATGGCCAGCACCAGCAGGCCCGCCAGGGTCCAGCCCAGTCCGCGCAGGATCTTCAACACAGCGTCCCTTCCATGTGCCGTTGCCGTCGTCGATTGCCCAGCGTAATCGACCGGTGCTGGCCGCTACAATGCGCACATGTCGCTCGAAGCCCCCGCCCTGGTTCCCCGCCCCTCCCTGCAGCGCCTGTTCCTGACCGGCCTGCTGACCCTGTTGCCGATCTGGCTGACCTGGGTCGTGGTCAAGTTCGTGTTCGTGCTGCTGTCGGGCATTTCCAGCCCGCTGGTGGTACCGCTGTCCGAACAGATCGCGACCAGCTTCCCGCATTACCTCGGCTGGGTCCGCGCCGAATGGATCCAGGACACCATCGCCCTGCTGGCCACCCTGCTGGTGATCCTGGCGGTGGGCGTCGCCAGCCGCCGCGTGCTCGGCCAGCGCCTGCTGCGCTGGGTCGGCGCGGTCATCAAGCGCATCCCGCTGGCCAGCATCATCTACGACAGTGCCAAGAAGCTGCTGGACATGCTGCAGACCGAACCGGGCAGTACCCAGCGCGTGGTGCTGATCGACTTCCCGCACCGCGACATGAAATCGGTCGGGCTGGTGACCCGCGTGATCAAGGAACACGGCAGCGACCGTGAGCTGGCCGCGGTGTACGTGCCGACCACGCCGAACCCGACCTCGGGCTACCTGGAAATCGTGCCGGTGGAGCTGCTGACGCCGACCGACTGGACCGTCGACCAGGCGATGAGCTTCATCATTTCCGGCGGCGCCGTAGCGCCGTCCAGCGTACCGTTCACCCGCGCCGGCGACCGCGCCGAATGACCCCGGCGCCGGTCGAGCGCCCGCTGCAGGATCGCGCGGTCCTGCTGTTCATCGTGTTGTCCGCGTTCTTCTGCGGCAACGCGGTGCTGGCCGAGCTGATCGGAGTGAAGATCTTCGCACTGGAAGATACCCTCGGCATCGACCCGTTGAACTGGAACCTGTTCGGCCAGACCGGCTCGCTCAGCTTCACCGCCGGCACCCTGCTATGGCCGGTGGTGTTCATCATGACCGACACCATCAACGAGTTTTTCGGCAAGCGGGGCGTACGTTTCATCTCGTGGCTGGCGGTGGTGCTGATCGGCTACGGCTTCCTGTTCGCGTTCGCGGCCATTTCACTGGCGCCGGCCAGCTGGTGGGTGACCTCGATGGATGGCCACGGCGTCCCCGACTACCAGGCCGCGTTCGCGGCGGTGTTCGGCCAGGGCATGTGGACCATCGCCGGTTCGCTGGTGGCGTTCCTGCTCGGCCAGCTGATCGATGTGGCGGTGTTCCATCGCATCCGCCGGGCGACCGGCGAGCGCCATGTGTGGCTGCGCGCGACCGGTTCGACCGCGATCTCGCAGGTGGTGGACAGTTTCGTGGTGATCTGGATCGCCTTCGTGCTGGGCCCGCAGCACTGGCCGACCTCGCTGTTCCTGGCGGTGGCCAGCGTCAACTACATCTACAAGATGGGTTTTGCGATCGCATTGATCCCGTTGCTGTACCTGATGCGGCGTGCGATCACCCGTTATCTGGGCGCCGAGCGCGCAGCCGCGCTGCGCACCGCGGCCGCGGCTGACTGAAGCCCCAGCGACGGCAAGCTGACTGCGCCTTCACGCTGGCCGTACGCGGCCGGATCGTGCAAGCTCCACGGTCTGTGTTCCACGGAAGCTCCTGATGCCGCATCCCACCCGCGTCCTGGCCGCCGCCATCGCCGCGTTGTTCCTGTTCAGCGCCGTTCCGTCGGCCGAAGCAGCGAAAAAGAAGGCCAGCCGCCCTGCCGCCGCGCAGACCCGCCAGGCTGCCAAGCCCAAAGCCAAGCCCGCCCGCGCCAGCGCGCCGGCCCGTGGCAGTTCGGCGCGCCGCGCCGCGCCGCGCCCGGTCGCAGCGGCCCGTGCCGTGCCCAAGCAGGTGCAGCTGGAGCGCCTGTATGACGAATACTGGGATGCCTCGATGCGGTTGAACCCGCTGCAGGCCACCTTCCAGGGCGAACCACGCTACAACGACCAGCTGCCCAACATCCTGTCCGCGGCCTGGCGCCAGCAGTCGCACGACTTCACCACCGAATGGCTGGGCAAGGTCGAGAAACTCGGCAGTGACGGCCTGCAGGGCCAGGATCTGCTCAGCTACGAGATCTTCGTGCGCGATGCACGCGCATCGCTGGCCGCCGAGCGCTATCCGAGCTGGATGATGCCGATCAGCCAGTACTACAACGTCGGCAGCATCATGGCCATCCTCGGCTCCGGTGCCGGCGCGCAACCGTTCAACACGGTGCAGGACTACGACACCTGGTCGCGTCGCTCGCTCGGTATTCCCGAGCTGTTCGACCAGGCCATCGACAACATGCGCCAGGGCATGAAGGCCGGCGTGGTGCAGCCGCGCGACCTGATGGAGAAAGTGCTGCCGCAGCTGGATGCGGTGATCAAGCCGAGCGCGGAAGAGAGCATCTTCTGGTCGCCGATCCGCACCATGCCAGCCACCATCGCGGCCGAGGACAAGGCGCGCATCAGCGCCGAGTACAAGCGCATGATCGAGCTGCGCATCATGCCCGCCTACCGCGCCCTGCGCGGCTTCATCGCCACCGAGTACCTGCCCGCCACCCGCGCCAGCAGTGGCCTTGGAGCGTTGCCTGATGGCCAGGCCTGGTATGCCAACCTGATCGTGCAGACCACCGCCAGCGACCAGACCGCAGCGCAGCTGCATGCGCTGGGCGAACAGCGCGTGCAGGAGTTGCAGGCGCAGATCGCCACGGTGATGAAGGACGCCAGGCTGCGGGGCACGCAGACCAAGCTGCTGCGCAGCATGCGCAACGACCGCCAGTTCCAGTACGGCGACGCCACCGCGCTGATCAGCCGTTACCGCCAGGTGCAGCAGCAGGTCAACGCACGCCTGCCGCAGGTGCTGGACACCCTGCCCAGGTCAACGCTGGAAGTGCGCGCGGTGGAACCGGAGCGGGCACTGACCGCGGCGGCGGCGGCCTACCAGCCGTCGCCGGCCGGGCAGCCGGGCGTGCTCTATGTGAACACCCGTGACCTGCCCAGCCGCAAGCGCTGGAACGTACCGGTGCAATACCTGCACGAAGCGATTCCCGGACACCACGTGCAGCTCGGCCTGCAGCAGGAACTGGCCAAGCTGCCACGCTTCCGCCGTCTGGGCGGCGACCTCGCCTTCGTCGAAGGCTGGGGTCTGTACGCCGAAACCCTGGGCGAGGAGCTGGGCATCTACACCGATCCCTACGACCGCATCGGCTACCTGTACTCGCGCCTGCTGCGCGCCGCCCGCGTGGTGGCCGATACCGGCGTGAACGCGCAGGGCTGGAGCAAGCAGCAGGCCGTTGCCTACCTGCAGAAGACCGTGGACATGAGCAGCGAAGACGCCAACGCCGAAGTCGAGCGGATCATGGCCCAGCCCGGCCAGGCGCTGTCCAACGTGGCCGGCCTGACCACCATCGTCGCCCTGCGCGACAAGGCCAGGGCACGCCAGGGTGCGGCATTCGACCTGCGTCGTTTCCACGCCGAACTGCTGAAGGACGGCTCGATGCCGCTGGATGTGCTGGATCGAAAGATGGAACGCTGGATGGCCCAGCCGCCCAGCACCGCCCCCGCCCCTTCGCCCTGACCTCCAGCGGAGCCACCATGCGCCCTGCCGCCGTCCTGTTCGCCGCCGTGCTGGGCCTGCTGCCGCTGGCCAGCTCCGCCGCACCGGTGCTGACCCCGCCGGATGCGGGCATCGATGGCCTGATGCAGGCATACGATGGACAGGTGCCCGGCGCCGCCGTGCTGGTGCTGCATGATGGGCAGCCGGTGTTCCGCCGTGGCTACGGCCTGGCGGTGGTGGAAGACGGCACCGCGGTCACCGCGGCCAGCAACTTCCGGCTGGCCTCGGTCAGCAAGCAGTTCACCGCGGCGGCCATACTGCTGCTGGTGCAAGACGGCCGCCTCGGCCTGGACCAGCCGGCCCGGCGCTGGCTGCCGGAACTGCCGCCGGCCGCAGCAGGCATCACCCTCCGGCAGCTGCTGTCGCATACCAGCGGCCTGCTCGACTATGAAGAGCTGATGGATCCGGCCGACACCCGCCAGGTCCACGATGCCGATGTGCTGGCCCTGCTGTCGCGCCAGCCGCGCCTGAACTTCGCCGCCGGGACGCAGTACCGCTACAGCAACAGCGGCTATGCGCTGCTGGCGCTGATCGTCAGCCGTGCCTCCGGCCAGGCGTTCGCGGAGTTCCTGCAGCAGCGCATCTTCGGCCCGCTCGGCATGGCCCACACCGTGGCCCACCAGGACGGTGTCGATATCGTCGCCGAACGCGCCTATGGCTACAGCTGGATCGACGGCCACTGGCAGCGCACCGACCAGAGCACCACCAGCGCCGTGCTTGGCGATGGCGGCATCTACTCCTCGCTGGACGACCTCGCGCGCTGGGATGCGGCGCTGTACGACGATCGCCTGCTGACCCAGGCCTCGCGCCGCGCGATGTTCAGCCCGGCGACAACCACGCCCGAAGCGGACGTGCCGCACTACGGCTTCGGCTGGCGCCTGAACGGCCCGGTGCAGTGGCACAGCGGCGAGAGCATCGGCTTCCGCAACGTGATCGTCCGCCATCCGGAACAGCGCTTGACCGTGATCGTGCTGAGTAACCGCAACGACCCCGAACCCTATCCGCTGGCGCGGGCGATCGCCCAGCGCTGGCTGGACAGCCTGCAATGACCGACGTCGCCTCCCCCCTGCTGGGCCTCCACCACGCTGCGCTGATCTGCAGCGACTACGCCCGCTCCAGGGACTTCTACGTGCGCGTGCTGGGCCTGCGCGTGCTGGCCGAGAACCATCGCAGCGCGCGCGACTCGTGGAAACTGGACCTGGCACTGCCCGACGGCAGCCAACTGGAACTGTTCTCCTTCCCCGCGCCGCCGCCCCGTCCCAGCCGCCCCGAGGCCCAGGGCCTGCGCCACCTCGCGTTCCGGGTTGCCCGGCTGGAACCGTTCATCCAGCACCTGGCCAGCCAGGGCGTGGACTGCGAGCCGATCCGGGTGGACGAATACACCGGCCGCCGCTTCACCTTCTTCGCTGACCCGGATGGCCTCCCGCTGGAGCTGTACGAAGCCGGTTGAGCGCGATGGGGTCAGATCCCTTTTCCTCTGGAAAAGGGATCTGACCCCGGTCATCCCAATCCGGCCAACCCCCTTCCCCATACCCCGCCGAATGGGTATACAGTCGGCGTATACCGGCACCGTGCCGGAATGAACCCTGGGAGGGGACCATGCGCAAGACCTTCAAGACCCTGCTGCTGGCGCTGCCGCTGTGCCTGGCCGCACTTTCGGCGCAGGCCGCCGACGGCGCCGCCGGACGCTGGAAGACCATCGACGACAAGACCGGCAAGGTGAAGTCGATCGTCGAGATCACCCAGGCCGCCAACGGCACGCTGACCGGCAAGGTGGTCGACATCCTGCACTCGGACAAGGGTCCCAATCCGGTCTGCGACGGCTGTGAAGGCGCCAACAAGAACAAGCCGGTGAAGGGCATGACCATTCTCTGGAACCTGAAGGCCGACGGCGCCAACAAGTGGTCCGGCGGCACCATCCTCGACCCGGCCAACGGCAAGACCTACAAGTCGAAGATGGAGCTGCAGCCCGGCGGCACCAAGCTGGACGTGTCCGGCTGCATCGCCTTCATCTGCCGCGCACAGACCTGGCAGCGCGAATAAGCGCCCCGGCCCCCGCTTCATCCCCGTGACCCGGCTTCGGCCGGGTCACCTCGTTGCGGGCATGCGATACTCTGCGGTTCCCCTCGGCTTCACCCCGCGACCATGACCCGTACCGCGCTCGTCACCACCGCCCTGCCCTACGCCAACGGCCCGCTGCACCTGGGCCACCTGGTCGGCTACATCCAGGCCGACATCTGGGTGCGTGCGCGGCGAATGAGCGGCGGCAAGGCCTGGTTCGTCTGCGCCGACGACACCCATGGCACGCCGATCATGCTGGCCGCGGAAAAGGCCGGGGTCACCCCGGAAACCTTCATCGCCAACATCCAGGCCAGCCACGAACGTGACTTCGCCGCCTTCGGCGTGGCCTTCGACCACTACGACTCGACCAACTCGGCAGCCAACCAGGCGCTGACCGAGCAGTTCTACCTGAAGCTGGAAGCGAACGGCCACATCAGCCGCCGCTCGGTGGCACAGTTCTATGACCCGGCCAAGGGCATGTTCCTGCCCGACCGCTACGTCAAGGGCATCTGCCCGAACTGCGGCAGCCCCGACCAGTACGGCGACAACTGCGAAGTCTGTGGCGCCACCTATGCGCCGACCGACCTGAAGGACCCGCGCTCGGTCATTTCCGGTGCCACGCCGGAAATGCGCGATTCGGAGCACTTCTTCTTCGAGGTCGGCCATTTCGACGCCTTCCTGCGCGAATGGCTGGCCGGCGACGTGGCCCTGCCCGGCGTGAAGGCCAAGCTGGGTGAGTGGCTCAATGCCGACGGTGGCCTGCGCGCGTGGGACATCTCGCGCGATGCGCCCTATTTCGGCTTCCAGATTCCCGGCCAGCCGGGCAAGTACTTCTACGTCTGGCTGGACGCGCCGATCGGCTACCTGTCCAGTTTCCAGACTCTGTGCGGCAAGCTCGGCGAAGACTTCGAGGCGCATCTGCGCGCCGGCACCGCCACCGAGCTGCACCACTTCATCGGCAAGGACATCGTCAACTTCCACGGCCTGTTCTGGCCGGCCGTGCTGCACGGCACCGGTCACCGCGCGCCGACCCGCCTGCACGTCAACGGCTACCTGACCGTGGACGGTGCCAAGATGAGCAAGTCGCGCGGCACCTTCGTGATGGCACGCACCTTCCTCGACGCCGGCCTGGAGCCGGAAGCGCTGCGCTATTACTACGCCGCCAAGTCCGGCGGCGGCGTCGACGATCTCGACCTCAACCTGGGCGACTTCATCGCCCGCGTCAACGCCGACCTGGTCGGCAAGTTCGTCAACCTGGCCAGCCGCTGCGCCGGCTTCATCAGCAAGCGCTTCGACGGCCAGCTGGCCGCGCAGTTGCCCGATGCAGCGCAGTACCAGCGCTTCGTCGATGGCCTGGCGCCGATCCGCGAGGCCTACGAGCGCAACGATCCGGCGGCGGCGATCCGCCTGACCATGACCCTGGCCGACGAAGCCAACCGCTACATCGACGACGTCAAGCCGTGGGTCATCGCCAAGCAGGAGGGCCAGGACGCGCAGCTGCAGGCCGTATGCAGCCAGGGCCTGAACCTGTTCCGCGTGCTGGTCACCGCGCTGAAGCCGGTGCTGCCGGCCACCGCCGTGCAGGCCGAGGCCTTCCTCGCTGCGCCGGTGAGCGACTGGACCGACCTGGTGCAGCCCCTGCTGGACCATCGCATCACCGAGTACACCCCGCTGTTCACCCGTATCGACCCGAAGAAGATTGACGCCATGATCGACGCCTCCAAGGACACCCTGCAGCCGGCCGCCGCTGCCGCCCCCGCCGCCAAGGTTGAAGCCGCCAAGCCGGTCGCCCCGGCCAAGGACGAAGCCAACAGCGCCGCCGCTCCGGCCTATATCGGCATCGACGATTTCGCCAAGCTCGACCTGCGCATCGGCAAGGTGCTGGCATGCGAGTTCGTGGAAGGCTCGGACAAGCTGCTGCGCTTTGAACTGGACGCCGGCGAGCTGGGCACGCGCCAGATCTTCTCCGGCATCCGCGGCAGCTACGGCGAGCCGGAAGCGCTGGTCGGCCGCAGCGTGGTGTTCATCGCCAACCTGGCGCCGCGCAAGATGCGCTTCGGCCTGAGCGAAGGCATGATCCTGTCGGCCGGTTTCGACGGTGGCGCGCTGGCGCTGCTGGACGCCGACAGTGGTGCACAGCCGGGCATGCCGGTCCGCTGATGCCCGCAAGCGGGCGTGGCCCCGGCCGCGCCCGCTGCCAGCACCGGCCACGGCAGCAATCGCGAGGGAGACGACGGAATGGAACTGGCGCTGTTCGACTTCGACCACACCGTGACCACCTGCGATACCTATGGCCGGTTCCTGCGCCGCGTGGCCACCGCCGAGCAGTTGGCGCAGGCCTGGTGGAAAGTCGGCCCATGGCTGGCAGCGTACAAGCTGAAGCTGATCTCGGCCGAACGCATCCGCGCACGGGTGACCCGCCTGACCTTCAGCGACCGCCACAGTGACGACATCGCCACCCTGGCCGACGGTTTCTCGCGTGAGTTCCTGCCCGACGTGGTGCGCCCGGAAATGCTGGAGCAGATCCGCTGGCACAAGCAGCAGCAGCACACCGTGGTGATCGTGTCCGGCTCACTGGACCTGTACCTCAGACCGTGGTGCGAACAGCTGGGACTGCAGCTGATCTGCAACCGGCTGGAAAGCCAGGACGGTCGCCTGACCGGCCGCTATGCGGGCGGTGACTGCGGTCCGCGCAAGGTCGAGCACATCCGCCGCCAGTTCGATCTGTCGCGCTACGTGCGCATCCATGCCTACGGTGACAGTTCCGAGGACCGGCCGATGCTGGCGCTGGCGCACGAGCGCTGGTTCCGCGGCAAACCGATGAAATGACCCTGACGCGCAGCCTTCGCCACGCATGAGCCTGATCCCACCCCTGACCGAACGCCTCGACCGCCTGCTGCCGCAGACCCAATGCGGGCAATGCGGCTATGACGGCTGCCGCCCGTACGCGCAGGCCATGGCGCGTGGCGAAGTGGGGGTCGAGCGCTGCCCGCCGGGGGGCGATGCCGGCGCCCGCGCACTGGCGCAGGTGCTGGGTGTCGCTGCGGTTCCGTTCGATCGCGCGCGCGGCGAACACAAGCCGCCGCAGGTCGCATTGATCGTGGAGGCCGACTGCATCGGATGCACCAAGTGCATCCAGGCCTGTCCGGTGGATGCCATCGTCGGCGGCGCCAAGTACATGCACACGGTGATTGCCGATCTGTGCACCGGCTGCGAGCTGTGCATCCCGCCCTGCCCGGTGGACTGCATCGAGCTGCTGCCGGCACAGCCGGGGTCAGATCCCTTTTCCTCTGGAAACGCGATCTGACCCCGTCAAGGGATTACGGCACGGCGGCCGTCACCACGATCTCGACCTTCCATTCGGCATGCGCCAGCTTGGCCTCGAAGGTCGCGCGGGCCGGGGTCGCACCTTCGACGACCCATTCGTCCCATGCCTTGTTCATGCCATCGAAATCAGCGATGTCGGCCAGGAACACTTCCGCGCGCAGCACGTGCTGGCGATCACTGGCCACCAGGGCCAACAGCTTGTCGATTTCCGCCAGCACCTGCCGGGTCTGCCCGGTGATGTCCTGACTGGTGTCTTCCGGAATCTGGCCGGAGAGATAGGCGACCTTGTTGTACACGGTCATTTCGGACATGCGCGGTCCGACGTCGTAACGCTCCATCATGGGCGTGGCTCCTGCGGGTGATCAGGCCTGCATTGTCCCCCAAAGCGGTCAACGGTGGGTGCACGGGCCGGCTTCGTGCAGCGTCACTACCGGGCTCCGACACGCATGCTGGTCAAATGCCGACGACAGGCGCACGATGCGCCACGCCCGCGTTGACACCGCCCTAGCCCTTCCTGACGCACCCTTGCGCCGATGACCCCAGCCACCGACCCCGCCACCGCTTCCTCCACCCCGGCATGGAAGCGGGTCCTCACCATCGTCATTCCGCTGCTGATCCTTGCCCTGGCCCTGCATGGCCTGGCCAGCGAGTTTGATGAGCATGGCTACCGCGCCATCCGCCAGGCCTTCCGCCAGCTCAGCGGCACGCAGATCGCGCTGACCGTGGTGCTCGGCCTGGCCAGCTACGCCTGCCTGATCGGCTTTGACGCTATCGGCCTACGCCGCAGTGGCATCCGCGTGCATCCGGCGCGCATCGGCATCACCGCCTTCCTTGCCCATACACTCGGCCAGACCGTGGGCTTTGCCGCCCTGACCGGCGGCGCGGTGCGTCTGCGTGGTTACCGCAGCGCCGGCCTGGACCTGGCGCAGATCGGCCAGGTGGTGCTCATGAGCACGCTCGGTTTCGTGTTCGGTGCCTGGCTGCTGATCAGCGTGGCGCTGTGCATGGAACCGGCGGCGGCGGCGCTGGCGCTGCCGCTGGATCCGGACGCCGTGCGCATGGTCGGCATCGCCGCCCTGCTCGCCTATCTGGCGACCGTGCTGGTGGTCGGCCGCGAAGGACGGCAGTTCAGCGTGTTCGGGCATGCATTGTGGCTGCCCGACCGCCGCACCATGATCGGCGTCACCGTGCTCAGCGTGGTCGAGCTGGTGCTGGCCAGTGCCGCCTTCTACGTGCTGCTGCCCGACTCCACACCGACCGGCCTGCCCGGCTTCGTCGGCCTGTACCTGGTCGCGGTGCTGGCCGGGCTGGTCTCGACAGTGCCGGCAGGCCTGGGTGTATTCGAGTGGAGCCTGCTGAAGCTGCTGCCGCAGGTCGCGCCCGCGGCGGTACTGGCGGCGGCACTGATCTACCGTGTGACCTACTACGTACTGCCGCTGCTGCTGGCCACCCTGCTCGCGCTTGCGCCCGCACTGCGGCAGCCGCTGCAGGCCAGTGCCGGGGCGACCCGCGCCGGCTGGAACGCGCTGCGCCCCTGGCTGCCGCAGATCATCGCGCTGGCGGTGTTCAGCATCGGTGCCGCACTGGTCATCGATGGCACGCTGCCCACGCCGCGCCGCCATCTGGTCAACGCCTCGCTGCCGATCCTGGAAACCTCGCACCTGATCGGCAGCCTCAGCGGCGTCGCGCTGCTGCTGATCGGCCAGGGCCTGGCCCGGCGCAGCCATGCCGCGTGGATGCTGGCGATGGCGGTATGCGTGGTCACCCCGCTGCCGTTGTGGCTGCGCGGTGGCCAGCCGCTGATCGCGGTCTCGGCACTGCTGGTGGCCATGGCACTGTGGGCCGCACGCCGCGAGTTCTACCGCCAGGGCGCACTGCTGGACGAGGCCTGGTCCTGGCCGTGGCTGCGCAACCTCGGCCTGGTGCTGGTCGCGGTCACCTGGCTGTTGTTCTTCACCTACAGCCACGTCGAGTACCAGAACGAACTGTGGTGGCAGTTCGCGCTGTCCGGCAACGCACCGCGCGCGCTTCGTGCACTGCTGGTGGTGGCCATCGCGCTGGTGATGTTCGGCCTGGCGCGACTGCTGCACAGCACGCGCAGTCCGCTGCCGCCCGCCGACGAACCGACCCTGCAATCCCTGGCACCGGTCCTCGCCGGTGCCACCGACACCCAGGCCTGCCTGGTGCTGACCGCCGACAAGGCGGTGCTGCGCGATGATGCAAAGCAGGGCTTCGTGATGATGCAGCGCTATGGCGGGTCATTGATTGCGATGGGCGATCCGGTCGGGCCGCCGGAGGTCGCACGTGCATTGATCTGGCGCTTCCGCGAGGAAGCCGACCGGCTCGGCCTGCGCCCGGTGTTCTACCAGGTCGGCGAGACCTACTGGCAGACCTATCTCGACCTCGGCCTGGGGCTGGTCAAGCTGGGGGAAGAGGCGATGGTGCCGCTGCATGATTTCGGCCTGGAGGGCCGCGAGCGCGCCGACCTGCGCCAGGCCTGGAACCGCGGCAAGCGCAGCGGCCTGACGTTCCGCGTCGCGCCGGTGGAGGAAATTCCCAGCCTGCTGCCACGCCTGCATGCGATTTCCAATGCCTGGCTGGAAGACAAGGCCGGTGATGAGAAGGGCTTCTCGCTCGGCAGCTACGACCCGGACTACCTGGCCCGCTTCCCGGTGGCGCTGGTCGAGGCCGAAGGCCAGATCGTGGCATTCGCCAACCTCTGGCAGGCGCCGGCCGGGGCCGAGCTGTCGGTGGACCTGATGCGCCACGTCAACGAGGCACCGAAGGGCACGATGGACTTCCTGTTCATCGAGCTGTTCCTGTGGGGCCGTGCGCAGGGCTATGCGCGATTCTCGCTGGGCATGGCGCCCCTCTCCGGGCTGGCCCAGCACCGTCTGGCCGGCCGCTGGAACCGCTTGGCCGGTCTGCTGGCGCGTCACGGCGAACGCTTCTATGGGTTCAGTGGGCTACGCCGCTTCAAGTCCAAGTTCGACCCGCAGTGGCGGCCACGCTACCTGGCGGCGCCCGGTGGCATGCATCTGCCGGCGGCGCTGCTGGATGCCACGCGCCTGATCTCGCTGGACCCGCGCCGCAACTGAGCCACTGTGCGGGGTGCCCGGCAGGTGGCGAGCCGGGTCGGCACGCTCATCCCGCACCGCCCGGTGCTGTCGACCTACCTGCGCCGACCAAGGTCGGCATCTACCCATGACCGGCGTGCGTCACCAGCGCGCTGCATCGCCTGGTAGGTGTCGACCTTGGTCGACACGCCCCACCTGCGCCGACCAAGGTCGGCGGCTACCCATGACCAGCGCTATGCGCCGCCCTTCAGGATCACTTCGGCCAGGCGGTCGTAGTCACCATTGAAGTGATGGTCACCCGGCAGCTTCACCTTCTGCACGCCGTCGTTGGCCGGCAGGCCGGGGCACAGTGCGTCGTCGTCGTCCTGGCCGTACACGCACAGGGTCTTGCCGGCCGGCAGCTTTGCCACTTCCGGTGCGATCGGCAGGCCGTCACCGCCACCGCCCAGCCAGTTGCTGACGTGGAATTCGAAGTCGGCCTTCTTGCCCACCGACAGCAGCACGATACGGTCGAGCGCCGCGCGGGTATCGGCATCGAGCTGGTTGATGGTGGCCGGCAGTACATCGGCGCCCTGCGAGAAGCCGATCAGCATCACCTTGTCGCGCCGCCACTGCTGGCGGTAGTGATCGATGATCTTCTGCAGGTCGGCAGCAAAGCCCTTCGGCGTGCGCTCGCTCCAGAAATAGCGCAGCGAATCGATGCCGACCACGGCCACGCCATGCTCGTTCAACGACGACGCCACGTCCTTGTCCAGGCCGGCCCAACCACCATCGCCGGAAACAAACACCGCCAGCGTGTCGCCGTTGCCGGTCGCAGGCTCCTCCACCACCGGCAGGCCCTTCAGCGCGGCCGGCGGTGGCGCCAGGCTGACGCCGGCCTGTGCACCGATCACCCGCGCCGCCGCGACCAGGCCCGGCGAGGCGTCACCGCGCGCGGTGCGCTTGAACTCGCGCGCCATCGCCACCTGCTGCACGAACTGGCTGGCCTCGCCCACCTTGCAGCCATGGTCACCGGCTGCGCTCAACCATGGGAAGTTCAGTTCGGCAGGCTGCAGCCTGTTGCGCTTCACACCATCGCCGCAGACCATGCGCTGGTGGCTGTGGTCCGGGCAGAAGCCGGTGGTCAGCAGCCCGGCAAACACCTGCGTGTCGGCCTGTGCCGCGAGCGAATAGGCCATCTCGGCACCTTCGCCATCACCGCCCACCAGGGGCAGGTGATAGCCCGGCAGATGCAGCGACGCCTGCAACCAGCGCGAGAAATTCTCGACATCGCCGGAACCGAACGAACAGGTCGGGTCACCCTCGCGCTTGAGCACCCCGCGCAGGTGCGCGATGTCCACGGCAGCGACCATCGCGCCATCGGCGCGCAGGGCCTCGATCGGCAACCGGCTGGTATCGCCACCGGCGGTCGGTTCATGGAACCAGATCACCACCCGCTGCGGCGTGCCGGCCGGCATGTGCACCGGAATCTGTTCGAACCGCCCGTGGCTGAACTGCTGCACGGTGGCCGCTGCCGTTGCCGGCAGCGCGGCCAGCGCCAGTACCACACCCATTGCCCTGCCCAGCCCTGCACGCTTCATATCGCATCCCCGGTGGAATGCGCACACGATACGCCGCCGCCGCGTGCACGGCACGTACCGGTGCAGGCCGTTGGGGATTCAGTGGGCCGCGCTGCGGCGGCTGCGCCGGTACAGCGCCAGCGCCAGGTACAGCAGCCAGCCCACGATCACCACGATCACCCCCTTCTGCCCCAGTCCGCGCGGCGGCCCGGCACGCCACAGCACGTGCAGCCACAACAGCACGAAGGCCAGCCAGGCCCAGGCCCAGAGCAGGCCGGCAGCAGACTGCCAGCCCGGCTCGCGGCGCAGGTACCAGGCCTGCAGCAGCATGCCGACGCTGGCACACAGGAAGGCGGTGTTGGCCGCCAGCCCATGAATGAACGGTGCCAGCAGCGGCGTTGCTTCAGGCAGCCAGCTGTCGCCGATCGCGACCGTTGCCAGGCCCAGCGCGGAGACCGTGAACAGCAGCGGTGCCGCCGCACTGCGGCGCGGCCCGATGCTACCGCGGTACAGCGCGATGCCGAGCACGGCGATGGCCAGTGCCAGCAGGCAATAGGCGCCACGCAGCGCCAGCCCCCACGGTCCATGCAGGTAGAGGCTGAGCGTGGCGCGTACCCAGTCCAGGTCGGTGCGTGCGAACTGGGTCCACAGCGCGGTGGCCACGAACAGCAGCAATGCCGCCAGCGCCAGCAGCGCTGCAGGACGCGCGCGGCTCAAGGCGCCGCCTCCGGGTGCCGCGCCTGCCACTCGGCCAGCGCCTTGCGGTAGCGCTGCAGCTCGTCGGCATACAGGTCAAGCACGCACAGCGGGCAGCCACTGCCACAGCACTCGTTGGGACCGGGCTCTTCCGGCGGCAGCGGACGGGGATCGGGATCAGGAACGGACACGGTCAGAAGCGACAATCGGTGGAGACAGCCCCCAGTGTACCGGGCCGGCTCAGCGGCCCAGCTGCCGACGCAGGTTGTCGCGGGCGGCAGCATCCAGGCGCTGGTGGAAGAACCCGCTGAGGAAGATCCGCGGCGCGCGCAGCAGGCCCTGCAGGAAACGGCGCCGGCCGGCACGGTACAGGAAGCCCGGCACCACGCCCTGGTACTCCTCGGCCACGCCACGGTCATAGGCCGCGAATACCGGTTCCGGCGCTGCAAGGATCGCCATGTCACAGTCCAGGAACAACGCGGCTTCGGCATCGACATCATCCGGTCCCAGCTCGCCATGGCGGGCGGTCAACAGGATCAGCTGCTCGACCCGGGCCGCATCCACCGCAGCCAGTTCCGGCGCCTGCGCGATCGCCTGCAGGGCCAGCGCCGCCGAGCGCGCCTCGTTGTCCTTGCGCCCGGCCTGGTAGACCGCATCGTGGTACAGCACGGCCAGGTAGACCTCCGCCGGCTGCTGCCAGCCGGGGCCATCAGCCACCTCCTGGCAGTGCTGCAGCACCGCGCGCACATGGCCGAAGTGGTGGTAGGCCCGTGGCGGCGTTGCATAGCTGTCCTGCAGCGCCTGCCACTGCGCCGGAGCAAGCGTCAGCGGTGAGAAGTCCATGCCCGGATCATCCTGCCTGCGCCGGCGCCGGGCAAGCTGGCAGTTTTTTCACCACGCGCTCACACCGCTTGCCAGGCGAGGCGTCGGCACGGTTGTCCACAGCTTTGCCGAGCGCTGGTCCACACCGGTTGTGGATGAACGGCGGCGCCGACCAACGGTCGCTGCATCGGCACATCCACGGGTCTACACTCGCCACAGGCGGGAGCGCCCGCCGCTGCCGGGAACCGTCATGCGCCGTCCTGCCGCCCGCCTTCTCGTCCTGACCCTGGCCCTGTCGTTGGCACTGCCTGCCATTGCACAGGCGCACGCGGGCGATGCTGCCGTACCGGTCGCCGGCGATGCCGCCACCTCGGGCATCCCGACGCCGGAACAGGTGCTGGCGATTCCTGCCGGCATGCGCGCGATGCTGCAGAAGCAGGTGATCGAGCGCAGCTCATCGCGCGAGCAGCGGTTGCAGGCCCTGGTGGAGATGATCTTCGACCGCCATGGCCTGGATCTGCAGTACGACGCCAATGCGACCTACACCGTCGAGCAGGTCTGGCAGCAACGCCGCGCCAACTGCCTGGCCTTCACCCTGATGTTCGTGGCGCTGGCACGTGAAGCCGGCATCCAGGCCCGCGTGCAGGAAGTCGGCCAGGTGGTGTCGTGGTACCAGGACCAGGACAACGGCGTGGTCTACAGCGTCGGCCACGTCAATGCCGGTGTGGAGATCTCCGGGCGCTACGCCACGGTCGATCTCGATCGCAACGTGCTCTACGACCGGCACGGCCCGCAACCGGTCAACCGCGCGCGCGCGCTGGCCCACTTCTACAACAACCGCGGTGCGGAGCGGATGGCCGAAGGCGATCTGCCCGGCGCCCGTGCGTTCTTCGATGCCTCGGTGGCGCAGGATCGCGCCTTTTCCTCGGTCTGGAACAATCTCGGCGTGCTCGACAGCCGCGAGGGTGACATCGATGCCGCCAAGCGGGCGCTGGACCGGGCGTTGCAGCTGGATGGACGCCAGGATGCCGCGCTGACCAATGCCAGCGCGCTGTACCGGCGCCTGGGGCTGGATGCGCAGGCCAATGCGCTGGACCGGCGACTGCAGTCGGTGCAACGCGAGGATCCGTTCGCGCAGTACATGCTGGGCACCCAGGCCGAGCGGGCGGGCCGGCTGCAGGACGCGATCCGCTACTACCGGCAGGCGGTGCGCCTGTACGACAGCGCGCACCAGTTCCACTTCGGGCTGGCGCGGGTGTACTTCCTGGCGGGGCAACTCAAGCGCGCCGACCGTGAACTGACCCGCGCGCAGCTGCTGGGCGGGGCACCGGAACAGGCGCGCTACCAGGCCAAGCTGGACAGCCTGGCCCGCTGGCGCGCGCAGCAGCAGGCCAGGCGTTGACGCCGGTCAGGCCTTCTTGAGGAAGCAGGTCTTCAGGACCAGGCCCTTGATCTTGTCCGAGTTGCCTTCGATGTGCTCGGCATCATCCTCGACCAGGCGGATGTTGCGGATCACCGTGCCCTGCTTGAGCGGGATCGAGGAGCCCTTCACCTTCAGGTCCTTGATCACGGTAACCGTGTCGCCGGCCTGCAGGGTGTTGCCGTTGCTGTCACGCACGACCAGGGCCGCGCCGGCGCCGTCGCCGGCGGTCCATTCGAAGCCGCAGTCGGCGCAGATCCACAGCGCGCCATCGGCATAGGTGTTTTCCAGGGTGCACTGCGGGCAGGCGGGAACAGAAGACATCGGCAAGTACCTCAAAGTGAATCAACAGCCGCCATTGTAACCGCCCGGCGCCGGCGCCCCTTTGCCCGGGAGCGCGCAGCGTCGTCACCATGGCCCGATCGGCAACGGCAACGGGCGGGAACTTGCAGTCGGCCGCGAACTGCAGCAGAGTGCGCGGCCCCTGATCGCCCCCGGAACTCCCCATGCGCCTCGGCATCGACTTCGGTACCAGCAACTCCGCCGCCGCCATCGTGCATGAGGGGACGCTGCTGCCGATCCGCTTCGGCGACGCCGAGCAGTTCCGTACCAGCGTGTACTTCCCCGGCGTGGTGCCCGACCCGGATGACTTCCAGCTCGACGATGGCCAGGAACACCAGCTGCAGCAGATGATCGACAGTGCTGCGCGTGCGGCCCGTGCCGCCGGCCAGGAACGCACACCGCAGGCGCTGCGCCGCGAAGCGCTGCGCGCGCTGCGCCGCGAATGGATGGAAGCCCGGGCCGGCAAGGAACGCAGCGCCAGTGACCTGCTGCAGAACGCGATCTACGGCGACGCCGCGCTGGAAGCCTATTTCGAGGAACACGAAGGCAACCTCGTGCAGAGCCCGAAGTCGATGCTGGGCTACAACCTGCACCCGCGCGCGAAGCAGACCATCACCGGCATCGCCGCGCACATCCTCGAACACATCCGGCTGACGGCCAGCGCCCAGCTCGGCCGGCCGCTGCGTGCCGCCCTGCTCGGCCGCCCGGTGCAGTTCCGCAGCTCGATCGGCGCGGCCGGCAACGACCAGGCGCTGGACATCCTGCGCGAAGCGGCCACCCAGGCCGGTTTCGACCAGATCGATTTCCTCGAGGAACCCGCGGCGGCGGCCATGCATTACCACGCCGAAAGCCGCGAGCGGCACCAGGCCGTGATCGTCGACATCGGCGGCGGCACCACCGACATCGCCCATGCCGAGGTCGGCGGCGAAGCGGCCCCGCGCATCCACCGCGCCTGGGGTATCGCCCGCGGCGGTACCGACATCGACCTGGCCCTGAGCCTGTCCAGCTACATGCCGCTGTTCGGCCGCGGCATCACCCGCGTGCCCGCCCACCATTACGTGGAAGCGGCCACCGTGCAGGACATGACCCGCCAGCGCGACTTCCGCCAGCACAAGTACGACCACGTCGACGATCCGTGGGGCGCGCGCCTGCAGGCCCTGCAGGACACCGGCAACACCGCGCGCCTGTACCGCGACGTCGAGCGCGCCAAGATCGCGCTCAGCGCGGCCAGCGAGCATCGCAGCACGCTGGACTACATCGCCCGCGACCTGCATGCCGACAGCAGCGCTGACGGCCTGGCCGCCGCCGCCCACGGCTATCTGGAGCAGATCCGTGAACTGCTGGCCCAGGTCCGCAGCGACATCGGCGGCGACCCGGATGCGGTGTTCCTGACCGGCGGCATGTCCCGCGCCGGCTACCTGCGCCAGGCCGTGGCGGAGGCCTTCCCGGGCGCCCGCATGGTCCACGGCGAGCCCTCGCTGGGCGTGGTCCAGGGCCTGGCACTGGCGGCGGCCAGCCGGGATTAACAAAACGTTACGCGGTCTAAGTTACTCTTGGTCGGCTAGAACCCTGCTGCACCTTCCACCGGCCGCGCCGGTGTGTGTCCGCCGTGTAGCCTGGCCCGCCCTGCGGGCCTAGCGGCCATGCCTTCTGGCTCGTTCATGGTCCGCGTACCACCCGAGCCGCCATCGAGACCCGCTTTGGGCACCCGCCAGGCCCCTGAGGCCTTACAACCTGACGCAGCACCTGCACCCATCGACTGCCGCCGTTGTGACGCGGTCTGTTGCCGGCTGCCCGTGCTGCTGCAGCCCGGCGACCACGTGCCTGGCCAGTTCCTGTCACGCGACGCCCACGGCCGTGCCGTGATGGCGCGCAACGAGGAAGGCTGGTGCGCGGCGATCGATCCCTATCACCTGCGCTGCACGATCTACCCGCAGCGCCCGGCGATCTGCCGCCAGTTTTCGATGGGCGGCGATGACTGCCGCCGCGAGCGGCAGGACTACCTGCGCCAGGCCGATGCCTGGGCGCTTTCCTCCCCTTCCACCTGACAGGAGCAACCATGCCCCGCAAGGCAAAGACCCCCGCGAAGGCCAGCAACAGCATCCGCAGCGAACGCAAGGGCGCGGCCGCCAGCACCGTGGTCAGCAGTGATTCGATCGCTTCGGACCTGGCTGCGTTCCGCAAGGCCGGTGGCAAGATCGAAGTCCTCGGCACCACCTGGGCGCTGAAGAAAGCCAGCTGACCCAGTACCGACCGCGGCGGCGCTGCCGCCGCGGCCTGCCGGAGCGCGTTCAGCGGTCCAGGCGAACCTGCACACTGCCCGAATGCGACTGGATGCGGATGTCACCATCACCGCCGCCCAGCCGCGTGTCCAGGTGGCTGCCCGGCCCATAGCGTGGCCGCTCCACCTGCCCGGCATCGCTGTTGATCGAACCGCTGAAGCTGTTCACCGACAGCTGTGCCGACACCGTGCGCGGCAGCCGCAGGCTGACCGAAGCACTTACCGACTCGACACTGATGCGGCCGCCGGGCGCCAACCCGCTCGCCGCCAGATCGATGCTGCCCGACACCGTCTCCACCGCCAGCCGCTGCACGCGGCCGGCATCGACATCAACGCGGCCGGACACCGTCTGGGCACCGATGTCGCCCGACACGCCGCCCCCGGCCTCGATGCGGCCACTGACCGTGTTCACGTCCAGCTTGGGCGTCTGCAGGCGCGCGCTGACATTGCCGCTGACGGTATTGAGCCGGCTGTCACCACTGCGTCCGGATGCGGACAGACTGCCGCTGACGGTATCAGCCTGCAAACGGCGCACATCAATGCCGCTGATGTCCTGGTTGGCACTGACCGTGCTCAACAGCAGTTCCACCGAGCGCGGCACGTTCAGTACCAGCGTGGCGCCACCGTTGTTGTTGCGGCGCGGATACTCGATTTCCCAGCGCACCCGGTTCGCGCTTTTTTCCTGGCGCAGTTGCAGGCCATCGCTGAGCGTGCCGGTGAGCTGCACATCGTTGCGGTCCCAGCCACGCACGGTCACCTTGCCGGCCACGTTGCTCAGCTCGATTCGTCCGCCTTCAGCCACGTTGTGGCGCTCGTCGATGCGCGTATCGGCCAGGGCCACGGCAGGCACCAGCAACAGCGCGGCGCAGCAGGTCATCAGGATTCGGGTCATTGGGGTCTCCTCAGGTCGTCAAGCCGGATTCGGCGGCATAGGCCGCCTGCCGGGTCAGTTCCAGCCGCAACGCGTAGGTGCGCTTGAGCTGGCCAAGCAGATGCGGCGCACGCGGGTCCTGCGCCAGCGCGGCACGGATCTGCGCTGCACTTGCATCCAGTTCGTGCAGGGCCGGCTGCCACTCCGGCGCCCGCCCATCGGGCAGCGAGGCCACGGCCTGCTGGTACTGCTCGGTCATCGCGGCCGCCTGCTGCTGCAGGGCCGACGGTGCCGGCGCCTGCGGCTGTGCGTGCCGCCACGGGGCCACCGCATACACCGCCAGGCTGGCAGCCAGCGCAGCCCCCACCGGCAGCCACCAGCGCCGCTGCGGACGCAGTGGCAGCGCCACCACGTTGTCGGCAGGCGCGGCAACAGCCTGCGGTTCACGCGCTGGCAAGCGCGCCGACAGGCGTGCCCAGCCATCGTCGGGCAGGCTGCGTTCGCTTGGCAGCGCGCGCAGCCGTGCCAGCAGTTCGGGGTCGGAATCGTGCTCGTGCGTACTCATGTCATGTCTCCCAGCCGTGCGCGCAACAGGCCGCGCGCACGATGCAACTGTGCCTTGGAACTACCGACAGCCATCTGCAGCTGTTCGGCGATTTCCTGGTGTTTCCAGCCTTCGATGTCGTGCAGTACCAGCACCGCACGCGCCCGTGGTGGCAGCGTCGACAGGGCGCGCTCGAGGTCGCGCTCGGTGCCGGCGCAGCGATCGTGCACCGCCAGTTCCTGCAGTCCGCCATCCACCTCGTCCAGGCTGTCGTGATCGTGGCCACCGCCACGCCCGCGCAGCTCCATCAGCGCGGCATTGACCCCCAGCCGATGCAGCCAGGTCGACAGGCTGCTCTCGAAACGAAACCCCGGCAGGGCCTTCCAGGCCTGCAGGAACGCTTCCTGCAACGCGTCTTCGGCACGCGCCTGCTGGCCGCCACACAGCCGCCAGAGCACGGCAAATACACGTGGCGCGTGGCGACGGTACAGCTGTTCATAGGCAGCGGTATCGCCAGCCGCCGCCGCCCGCACCAGCGCGGGTTCGTCGACAGTGTCGTTGGCGGCAGGCGGCGCGGGCATGGTGGTGTCGAGCATATCGCTTGGATGCGGCAGCCCGGAAAAAGGTTTAGAGCCGATCGACGATCAATCCCATGCAACCTTTTCGGCGGCCGCTGCATCCATGCAGGGTCCTTCGCGAAAACGCCGTCCGGGAGCCCCGTCATGTCCAGCCCATCCTGCGCCGCCCTGCTGGTGATCGCCGCCTGCGTCGTGCTGCAGGCCTTGGGCCTGTCGCTGCAGCTGCGTCCCGACAACGGCCGCGCCTGCCTGCAGCAGCATCGGCAGGAGCTGGTGTGCCTGGCCTGGACCCCGGCGGTCGAATCCCCCGCACGCGCCGGGTAACATCAGGGACCGTTCCCCCGCCTCCGTACCTGCCCCATGATGTTGTCGCTGAAGGATCACCTGCCGCCCTGGACCCACCCGTGGCTGCATGACGTGGGGATCGCCGTGAAGATCCTGCTGACCCTGCTGGCCGCGTGGCTGCTGCGGGTACTGGCGCGGCGGCTGATCCGCCGCTTCGCCGAGCACTACACGCTGCCGCCGGAGATGGCGATGGGCGCACGCCGGATCAGCAGCTTCGTGGTCTATTTCAGCGCGCTGCTGTACATCCTCAGCCTGCTGGGTGCGTCGCCGTCGGTGCTGTGGACTGCGTTCACCGGCTTCGCCGCGGTCGGCGCGGTGGCCTTTTTCGCAGCGTGGAGCGTGCTCTCCAACATCTTCTGCACGCTGCTGATCTTCACCACCCGCCCGTTCCGCCTGCACGACTACATCGAGGTGCTGGAGAACGGCGAGAAGCCGGGCCTGAAGGGCCGGGTGATCGACGTGAACCTGATCTACACCACCCTGCAGGAGACCGGCGACGGCCATGAGGGCACGGTGCTGCAGTTGCCGAACAACCTGTTCTTCCAGCGCACCGTGCGCCGCTGGCGCGACCCGGCGCAGGCGCCGGGCGGCATCCAGGGCGACGGCTGAGGGCTGTTCTCGGCAGGGCTGCGCCCTGCACCTGCCGAAGCAACGTCAACCGCCAGAGCAACAGCAAAAGTCGGCATTCCCTGGGTTTGCGGTGTGGATCCGGTTGAGGTGGGCGCTCGACAGTTTCCCGCGATCTGCCGGGACGGCACGGGGTCGGATCCCGTTGCTACGCAACGGGCTCTGACCCCAATTTGACTATCGATCTCTGACAGATTTCATCCACGCATGGCTTGGATCTACCCGATCGCGGAGAACTGTCAGAGGTGGGACGGTGTGGGTAGGCAGGACCGTTGGCGCCATGGATGGCGCCACCGAGCCCCCATGGAAGGGTTTACGGCGTGTCCTGCCTACCCACACCGTCCCGCCTACCTACAGAATGCCCGCTTTTGACGTTGAAGTTGCCTTGGCTTGAAGGCTTCGGCAGGTGCAGGCCGCAGCCCTGCAACAAGACCTTTTACCTCAACTGGCTGTCCTTGCTGCCGCGCCGGTTGTAGCCGCTGTGCGCCTGTTCTTCTTCGTCATGCGCCTGCTGGCACGCCACGCACAGGCGAACGCCGGGCACCGCCTGACGCCGCGCCAACGGAATCGGCGCGTCGCATTCCTCGCAATGTTCCAGACCGGGGCCCTGGCGCAGCTGGCGCCGCGCGCGGGCGATCGCATCGTCGACGGTGGCGTCGATCTGGTCCTGGACCGCGCCCTCTCCCGCCCAACCGGTGGCCATGGCCATGCTCCGCAGGTGTGTCGCCCGATATGGGGACGATACACCTGCACTGGAAGCGCTGAGCCCCCGGTCGGCCGGACCCCGTCCAGTAAATCTTCAGCAAGCTGAGCAGGCGGGCGGACGGAGCTGATCAGGCCGATTGCGGCTTAATCCCCTCCGTCCCCTTTTTGCTTACCAGACCAGGTCGTCGGGTACCTGGAACTGGGCGTAGTAGGCGTCGTCCTCGGCGTTGCCGGTGGAGATCTCGGCGGTCGAGCCCGGCTGGCCGTGGTCGACGATGATCGCCTCCGGGGCGCGTTCCCGCACCTTCTCGGCGGCGGCGCGCGGCAGCAGGGCGTAGCCCTCGCCATGGGCGACGATGACCAGCACGCCCACCGACAGCGCCTTGCGCAGCTTGGGATCGATCAGCAGGGTGCGGATCGCCGCGCCGTCGCTGAACCGGTACTCGTCGTCGCCCTTGTGGGGGACGGCATGCGCCGTGATGATCTGCTTCGCCTGGGCCTTCTGTTCCGCCTGGCGGGCCTGGGCGTTGCGCTCGGCCGCCAGCGCGCGATCGCGCTCGATCTTCTCGGCGCGGGCTCGTTCAGCCTCGCGCTGGACCTCGGCCGACGTCGATTCGGCCTTGCCCTGGCGGGCCTTGGCCTGCTCGCGCGCGGCGGCGCTGGCCTGCGACTTCTTGGCCAGGCCGGCCTTGAGCAATTGTTCCTGCAGCGCGTTGGGCTTTGCCATGGTCGATGCGTACCGCGTGTAATCTTGGATGCCCCATTCTACCGACGCCCCGCCGCCCCTGCATGGCAGTCCTGAAGTACCTCACCGGCTATCCCGAACCCCTGGTCGCCCAGGTCAGCGAACTGCTGGCGCAGGGCCGGCTCGGTCCCTGGCTGCAGCAGCGCTACCCCGACCTGCACGAAGTGCGCAGCGACCGCCAGCTGTACGACTACACGCAGGAACTGAAGGACCGCTACCTGCGCAAGTCGGTGCCGCTCAACAAGGTCTGCTACGACAACACGCTGGAAGTGATCAAGCACGCGCTGGGTACCCATACCGCCATTTCCCGCGTGCACGGCGGCCGTCTCAAGGCCAGTCGCGAGATCCGCATCGCCACCGTGTTCCGGCAGGCGCCGGCAGCGTTCCTGCGCATGATCGTGGTGCACGAGCTGGCCCATCTGAAAGAGACCGACCACAACAAGGCCTTCTACCAGTTGTGCCAGCACATGGAGCCGGAGTACCTGCAGCTGGAGTTCGATACCCGCCTGTACCTGACCGAACTGGCCAATCGCGGCCAGCGCTGACCGGCCGCAGCAGCTACACTGCGCGCCCCACGCCCGACCTGCCCGCCATGGAACCGATCCGTCTCGACAAACGCCTGTCCGCCCTGCTCGGCATCCCGCGCGGCGAAGCGCGTCGCTACATCGAGGGGGGCTGGGTCACGGTCAATGGCGAAGTGGTCGAACAGCCGCAGCGCCCGGTCGATGACAGCGCATCGATCGTGGTGGCCGAGCAGGCCAGCGACGACAAGGCCGAACGGGTCAGCATGCTGCTGCACAAGCCGGCCGGCGTTGCCGCCGAGACCCTGTGCGCGCTGGTCAGCAGTGACAGCCGCAGCGAGCTCGATGCCAGCGCCATCCGCCCGCTGCAACGCCATTTCCATGGGCTGCAGCTGGCCGCTGCACTGCCGGCCAGCGACAGTGGCCTGGTGGTGGTCAGCCAGGATCCGGCCACGCTCGCCCACCTGCAGCGCAACCTGGGCCGCACCGAGCAGGAATACCTGATCGAAGTCGCCGAAGGCGGCCCCGAGCGCGGGCCCTGGCTGCTGGCGCGGTTGCAGCAGGAATCCGGCGGCGCCAAGGTCAGCTGGCAAAGCGAGCAGCGCCTGCGCTTCGCCGGCAAGGGCCTGACCGCCAAGGGCCTGCGCGTGGCGGTGAGCGCCGCCGGCCTGCAGGTCACGGCGGTGCGGCGCCTGCGTATTGGTCGCGTGGCGCTGGGACCGCTGCCGCCGGGGCAGTGGCGCTACCTGGGCAGCGACGAGCGGTTCTGAGCGCGGGGTCGGATCCCTTTGCGCAGCAAAGGGCTCTGACCCCGGTTTAAGCCGGCATCTACGCATCCACGCGTGGCGTGGATCTACTAGCATTGCGGCATGAGCCTGCCCACGCCCCTGTGGCGACGCCTGCTGCGTGTCGCTGCGATCGCCATCGCTGCCCTGTTGCTGCTGGTCCTGTCCGGCCTGCTGCTGGCCGACCATCTCACCCCGCAGGCCCAGGGCGCGCCTTCACAGGTCCTGCCCCTGCAGCCGGCACAGACCCGCATCGACCAACAGATCGTGCCCCTGCAGCAGGCTCATCCCGGCCAGTCCGGCGTGGCATTCCTCAGTGACGGCATGGATGCGTTCGCGGCGCGCGCGATGATCACCGCGCAGGCCGGACGCAGCCTCGACCTGCAGTACTACATCTGGCACGACGACCTGGTCGGCCACCTGATGGCCAAGGCGTTGTATGACGCCGCCGAGCGCGGCGTGCGCGTGCGCATCCTGCTCGACGACATGAACGCCAAGGACAAGGACGCGCTGATGATGGCGCTCGATGCGCACCCGAACATCGAGCTGCGCCTGTACAACCCGTTCCGCAACCGTAGCGGCATCGCGCGCACGCTGGAGCTGGTGCAACGCGCCTTCAGCGTGAACCATCGCATGCACAACAAGAGCTGGATCGCCGATGGCCGCGTCGCGATCGTCGGCGGCCGCAACATCGGCGAGGAGTACTTCAGCGCGCGCGACGATGTGAACTTCCAGGACCTGGACCTGGTGGTGGCCGGGCCTGCGGTGCAGCAGGCCAACCGGATCTTCGACGACTACTGGAACAGCAGCGCGGCCATCCCGATCTCGGCGCTGGCCTCGTATACCGATGCACAGCTGCGGCAGCTGGTGCGGCAGTCGGACCTGGACGCAATGCATGCCAAGGCGCAGCCCTACCTGCAGCGCGTAGCCGCATCACGCGGGCTGCAGCGGCCCGGCCCGGAACCCCTGCACTGGAGCGCAGGCGTGCGCATTGCCTCCGATCCGCCGATGAAGCACCGTGGCGATGACCGCCGCACGTGGCTGGTCAGCACGCTCAGCGACGAACTGGCGACGGCCCGTCACAGCGCATTGCTGATCTCGCCCTACTTCGTCCCCGGCAGCGAAGGCGTAGAGGGCCTGGCGGCACTGGCCGCACGTGGCGCGCAGGTCGGCGTGGTCACCAATTCACTGGCCGCCAACGACGTGGCGGCCGTGCACGGCGGCTACATGGGCTATCGGGTTCCGCTGTTGAAGGCCGGTGTGCGGCTGTATGAACTGAAGGCGCACGGCCAGCCGGATACCAGCCTGTTCGGCAGCAGTGGCGCCAGCCTGCATACCAAGGCGTTCGTGGACGACAGCCGTCGCGGTTTCGTCGGCTCGTTCAATCTCGACCCACGCTCGGCCTACCTCAATACCGAGATGGGCGTGCTGTTCGACGATCCCGTGCTGGGCGCCCAGCTGCGCGATGAATACCTGCGCCTGGCCAGCCCGGCGCACAGCTGGTGGCTGGCACTCGGCCACGACGATGGCCTGCGCTGGCTGGAACGGCAGCCGCCACCGCACTGGGTCGACGCCGAACCCGGCGCCGGCGCTGGCAAGCGCTGGACTGCGCGGGCGATCAGCTGGCTGCCGGTGGAATCACAGCTGTAGTGCTCAGGCGGCCGGGCCAGCGTCCTCCAGCCCGGCTTCATCCAGTGTTTCCACGCTGCGCCCGTGCAGGCGCCGCCAGATCCAGCGCAACGCATGCGGTGGCGCCGACGGCAGTTGTTCGAGCAGGGCCAGCATCCGGTTCTGGCTGGAATGCCCATGCCGGCACAGCAGGCTGGCCGCGGCGGCGGCGCTGGCCAGGCGCAGGCTGTCGGCCAGCGGACCGGCCGCCTCGGGGGCCAGGGCCTGGTGCACCGGCTCGGGCAGTTCCCAGGCCGCGGCCACCCGCTGCGCGAGCGGCAGCGACCACTGCTGGAGCAGTTGCAGGGCCAGCGCCGGTTCCACGCTTTCGCCACGCGCCTGTGCTTCCTGCAGCAGCTGGCGCATCACCAGCGCGGCCCCCAGCCCCTGTACCAGGCCCAGCCACTGCGCGGCGAAGGCATCACCGAAGGTGACCGTGCGTGCGTGGTCGGCCGCCGCGCGCGAAGCCAGCAGCGCGTGTTCCCAGATGATCGTGCTGAACTGCGGGAACACGTCGCACTGCACCTGCATCACCGGCTGTACCAGCACCGCACTGATGATCTGGCGCACGCCCTCGGTTCCGACCAGGGTCACCGCACGCTGCAGGCTCTCCACCGGCCGCTCGTGCACCTTGTAGGCCGGGCTGTTGGCGATGCGCAGCAGATTGCCGGTCAGTACCGGGTCCTGGCCGATGATCGCCGCCATCACCCGGGCCGAGGCGGCATCGTCGTTGACGGTCTGGATCAGCTGCGGCAGCAGCTGCGGGCGGCGGGGCAGGTGCCGCGCCGCCCAGTCGCGATCCTGCAGCGCGCGGGCCACCGCCTCGCCCAGTGCCGAGTCCTGCGGCGCGGCCGGCTCGCCGGCCAGCCGCTGGTACAGCGCCAGCGCGTGCAGCCCGCGCTGCAGGTGGGCGGCGATCTCGCCCGCAGGCAGCGCCTCCCCCTGCAGGCTGGCGGCCGCCGCAGCCACCGCCTGCCGCGACACCGCGGCCAGGCGCGAGGGGGCCGCCCCGGTCGAGCGCGCCAGCCAGCCACGCAGCGATCGCCACCAGGCCGGCGTCATCGCCGCCTGCCCTGTCGTTGTGCTGCCTTTGCCGTCACTGACCGCCCTGCCTCTTCACGCGAATCCGGCCACCCGCCGTCGTCGCAGCATCGGCCGCACTTTCATCTTCTTTAACCGGAAGGGCACCGATGTCGACGGCAGCGGCCCGGGGAATGGACTAGAATGGCGCCGCGCGACCCGTCCCCCTGCACCGACGACGTCGCTTTTTTTGTTTTTGGGACCCTACCGTTCACTGGCCGTTCGCTGCAGTTCGCCGCTGTTCGCGCCATCGGAGACGCCATGCTATTCGAAACCCTCGCCACCACCGGCCACGAACAGGTGGTGTTCTGCCACAACCACGATGCCGGCCTGAAGGCGATCATCGCCATCCACAACACCACCCTGGGCCCGGCCCTGGGCGGCGTGCGCATGCGCCCCTACGCCAGCACCGATGAAGCGCTGGCCGACGTGCTGCGGCTGAGCCGGACGATGACCTACAAGAATGCGCTGGCCGGGCTCAATGTCGGCGGCGGCAAGGCGGTGATCATCGGCGACCCGAAGGTGGACAAGACCGAGGTGCTGTTCCGCGCCTTCGGCCGCTATGTCGATTCGCTGGGTGGACGCTACATCACTGCCGAGGACGTCGGCACCGACGTCAACGACATGGAGAACATCTACCTGGAGAGCCAGTACGTGACCGGCGTGCACCAGGTGCATGGCGGCTCCGGCGACCCGGCCCCGTTCACCGCGTATGGTGCGCTGCAGGCGCTGATGGCGGCGATGCGCTTCAAGTTCGGCCATGAAGAAGTCGGCAAGACCAGCATCGCGGTGCAGGGCCTGGGCCACATCGGCATGGAACTGGTGAAGCTGCTGCGCGACCGTGGCGCCAAGCTGTATGTCACCGATCTGGACAGCACCCTGGTCGACCGCGCGGTCAGCGATTTCGGCGCCGAAGCGGTCAAGCCGGACGAAATCCACGAAGTGAACGCCGATGTGTTCGCGCCGTGTGCGCTGGAAGGCGCGATCAACGCCGACACCCTGCCGCGGATCAAGGCAAAGATCATCTGCGGCACCGCCAACAACCAGCTGTCGAGCCTGGAGATCGGCGACGAGCTGCATGCGCGCGGCATCCTGTATGCGCCGGACTATGCGGTCAACGCCGGTGGCGTGATGAACGTTTCGCTGGAGATCGACGGCTACAACCGCGAACGCGCGATGCGGCTGATCCGCAGCATCTACCACAACCTCACCCGCATCTTCGAACTGTCGCAGCGCGAGAACATCGCACCGCAGCGTGCCGCCGACCGCATCGCCGAAAGCCGCATCCTGTCGATCGGCAAGCTGAAGATGCCGCTGGGCCGCAGCACCCCGCGCCTGGGCAACCTGCGCGGCGGCTGAGCCTGCTGCCGTCGCGCCGGGCATGACCCGGCGCGGCCCCTCGCTCAGAACCCGGTGCTGTAGCGCAGCGCGGCCTGCCGCGCACCCTCGCCGCCCACGCGCTGGTCGAAGCCCAGGCTGAGGCGGCCGTTGCGGCCCCACCACGATTCCAGCGCCACGCCGAACAACGCGCTGCCACGCGGCGTGTTCCAGGCGGCCAGCGGCGCCCAGGCGTCGACGCCGACAAAGCTGGCCTGCCAGTCGCCAGCCCCGCCATCCAGCCGTTGCTGCCACTCGGCATGCCCACGCAGCGTCCACCGGCCCCAACCACGTTCACCGCGCAGGCCGGCCATCATCTGCGTGCGCTGCACGCGATTGGCATCGCCCCGCAGGCCGAATCCAAACCCGCCCTGCTCGCTGAAGGCATCGGTCTGCACGCGCGTGGCACTGGCTCCCAGGTACGGCGTCAATGACGCGCCGGCGCGGCCCAGGCGATAGCCCCCTTCCACGCTGGCACTGCTGAAGCGGCCACCGTAGCGCGCAGAAACCCCATAGGCTCCCGCTCCCAGCAGCAGCTGGCGGTCCAGCGTGCGGGTGAACTGGCCGCTGCCGAACTGGGCCAGTGCATAGCCGCGCCCCAGGTTCCAGCCGGCATACAGCTGCGCCTGGGCCTGGCGATCACGCCCACGGTCACCGTCGAAACCGCTGCCTCCGTTGCTGAGGGTCTGGCCGAACGCCACTCCCATCAGGCCGTTGCTGCCCAGCGCCAGGTCCTGGCCCGCCATCCAGCCGCGGCTGTCGGCGCTGTTGCCGGCAAAGCTACCCTGCCCGGCCTCGCCCAGCGCACTCTGCCAGGTGCCGCGCAGCCGCGGCGCGGCCTGTACGCGATCGAAGCGTTCGGCGATCGCACGCCGTGACATGTCGATGCTGTCGAACGTGGCCGCCTCGGCGCGTGCATGCGCCTGCCCGGACAGGCTCTGCAGGCTGGCTGCCAGTCCCAGCTCGCCACCACCGGTGCGCTGCAGCGCGCCCGCAGCGGTGCCGAATGCCGACCCCTGCAGGCCGGTGTTGTTGTCGAGCACGCTGAACGCCCCATCCAGGCGCAGCGCGGCCGCCTGCGCGGAGGCGCTCAAGCCACTGGCCGCAGCGCTGACGCTGACCTGGGTCACGTTCAACCAGGCCGTATGGCTGTCATAGCCGTAGCTGCTCTGCAGCAGCGACAGACCCTGCAGGCCGCTGGAGGTGGCCGGCGTGCTGAAGGTGCCACTCAGGCTACCCGCCGCGCGGATCAGGTCCTGGCGGGTGCCGCTCTGTGGCACGTAACCGGAGACGAAGCCATGCACGCGCACACCGCCGTCGATCATGGCGTTGCCGGTGACCTGCAGGGCATTGGCGCCAAGCGCGATCATCAGCTGTGCACCGGCCTGCTGCGTGTAGTCGCCCTCGATGGTGCCGGTGGTATTGCCGGTGGTGAGGAACACGCTGCTGCCGTTGACCACGTTGCCGATCACGCGCGGGGTGCCGCCGTTGAACTGCAGGCCGGTCGAATCCGGATCCGGCTGGCCGAGGATGGTCACGCTGGAGCGGATCACGCCGCCGTTCTGCAGCGACAGGATGCCACGTTCGATGCGGGTGGCGCCGCTGTAGCTGTTGTTGCCGCCCAGCACCAGGGTGCCTCCGCCCTGCTTGACCAGTCCGCCGCTGCCGGTGATGTCGTTGCGCCACATCGACCCGGTCGACGCCAGGTCCACGTTGGCGACCACATCGCCCCAGTCGAAGCGGCCGGGACCGTTGATCGCGCGGCCGATGTCGAGCAGGCCATAGCCGAACACCGGGTCGACCCCGGGCGCGCCCAGGTCCTTGGCGGTCCCGAGCAGGGTCTGCCGCACCAGGTCGTTGTTGAAGTACGGGAAACGCTGCCAGACCAGGGCTGCTGCACCGGAGACCAGCGGCGCCGCGAACGAGGTGCCGTAGTTCCAGTAGTAGCTGCCGCCGTTGGCATCCGGGTAGACCGCGCTGCCCGGCGCCGCCAGGCAGTAGCGCGCCGCCTGGCCACAGGCGTTGGCATAGCTGGCCAGAGCGCCGGGCGTATACGGATCGACTGCGGTAGCCACCAGCCAGCCCCGCTCCAGGTCGGCCGCCGGCAGCGTGCCGGCCACGCCCTTCTGGCTGGGCAGCGCAGCCAGGCTGCTCGGTTCACTGCGGCCATCATTGCCGGCGGCGAACACCACCAGGCCGCCGTGGCTGACCACGAACGGGCGGTACTCGGCGGCCACCTGCGCGGTGGTCGGCAGGTCGGTCCAGTACAGGCCGCCCCACGAGTTGTTCATCACCTTCACGTTGTAGCTGATCAGGTCCTGGTGGACCTGGGCCACGCCGAGCGGGCCGCTGAAGGCATTGCCACGGCCGCTGCCGTCATCGGTCGGCGACGTATCGGAAATGATCCGGGCGGAGACGATCTGCGCGCCCGGCGCGATGCCGCCCGGCCAGGTTCCTACCGCCGCGCCGGCGGCGAGGCTGGCCACGGCGGTGCCATGGCCGACCACGTCGTCCACGCCCAGATTGTTCTTGGCCGGGTCGATGTAGCTGAAGTTGGCCAGCACCCGCCCGTTGAGCGCCACCGCGTTGCGCTGCACGCCGGAATCGACGATGCCGATGCGCACGCCCTGCCCGGTCAGGCCGGCCGCCTGTGCCGCCCGCGCGTTGGTCACTGACAGATGCGCATCGAACGTCGGCTCCTGCGGCTTGGCCGGCGGCGGCGTGGTGGGAGGCGGCGTGGTCGGCGGCGTCGGCGTGGTCGGGGGCGGATCGACACGCACATTGCTGCCGCCCCCGCCCCCGCCGCCGCCGCAGGCCGTCAGCACCATCGCCAGCGCGGTGGCCAGCCCAGACCTCACCATCGTCGTGCGTTCCATCGATTCCTTCCCATGAACGTTGGCCCGCCCTGATCCTGGCAGGCATGCGGCCGCGCCCAGCGACGGCCCTCCCCGACCCTCTATACTTGGGCCGACCCCCACGCAGTCTGCCGGGAAACCGGAGCGCTTCCAACGGCCCCCGGTCTCCTTTCCGAACATTGCTTACGCATCAACGAGATTGCCATGTCCAACATCGTCATCGCCGCCGCCAAGCGCACCGCCATCGGCTCCTTCCTCGGCCAGTTCAACGGCGTGCCGACCCCCACCCTCGGCGCGGCCGCCATCGCCGCCGCCCTGGAGCAGTCGGGTGTTCCGGCCAGCGACGTTTCTGAAGTCCTCATGGGCTGCGTGCTGCCGGCCAACCTCGGCCAGGCGCCCGCCCGCCAGGCGGCGATTGCTGCCGGCATCCCGCTGTCGGCCGGTGCCACCACGTTGAACAAGGTGTGCGGCTCGGGCATGAAGACCATCATGCTCGGCCACGACCTGATCAAGGCCGGTTCGGCCCGCATCGTGGTCGCCGGTGGCATGGAATCGATGTCCAACGCCCCGCACATGCTGCCGAATTCGCGGACCGGCAACCGCTTCGGCAATTTCCAGGCGGTCGACCACATGGCCCACGATGGCCTGGTCAACGCGTATGACGGCAAGGCGATGGGCGAATTCGCCGAGTGCGCGGTGGACAAGTACCAGTTCAGCCGCGAAGAGCAGGACGCCTATGCCATCGAATCGGTCAAGCGTGCCCAGGCCGCGCAGGCCAACGGTGCGTTCGCCGATGAAATCGTCGCGGTGAAGGTCGCCACCCGCAAGGGTGAGGTCGAGGTTGCCACCGATGAGCAGCCGGGCCGCTCCGACATCGCCAAGATCCCGACCCTGCGCCCGGCCTTCAAGAAGGACGGCAGCGTCACCGCCGCCAGTTCCTCCAGCATTTCCGACGGCGCCGCCGCGGTGGTCCTGCTCACCGAGGAAGACGCCGCCAAGCGCGGTATCACCCCGCTGGCGCGCATCGTCGGCCATGCCACCCACTCGCAGGAGCCGGAGTGGTTCACCACCGCCCCGATCGGCGCGCTGCACACGCTGCTGGACAAGACCGGCTGGTCCATTGACCAGGTCGATCTGTTCGAAATCAACGAAGCCTTCGCCGTGGTGGCGATGGCGCCGATGCGCGAACTGGGCATCCCGCATGACAAGCTCAACGTGAATGGCGGTGCCTGCGCACTGGGTCATCCCATCGGTGCCTCCGGCGCACGGCTGGTGGTGACCCTGGTCAACGCCCTGCGCACACGCGGTGGCAAGCGCGGCATTGCTACCCTGTGCATCGGCGGCGGCGAAGCAACGGCAATTGCCATCGAATTGATTTAAAAAGATTTAACGATGATTTCGCAAAAATGAATGCGGGATCGCTTGACACCCAATCTTGGCTTGTCATCATGTTGTCGGCGCGCAGTTGCGCGTTGCCTAATCTAACGACGAGGATTCACACAATGAGCATCAACAAGCTGCTGGTCGCGATGTCCCTGGCCCTGGCCCTGGCCGCCTGCTCGAAGCAGGAAGCTGCCCAGGACGCCGCTGCTTCGGCCAACGAAGCCGCCACCGAAGCCCAGGCTGCTGCCGACCAGGCCGCCGCTGCCGGCGCCCAGACCGCCGACGCTGCCCAGCAGGCCGCTGACACCGCCGCCACCGCTGCTGACGCTTCGGTCGACGCTGCTGCCCAGGCTGGCGCTGCTGCCACCGACGCTGCTGCCGGCGCTGCTGCCGACGCTGCCAAGGCTGCCGAAGGCACCGCCGAGAAGGCCAAGGACGCTGCTGAAGAAGCCAAGAAGTAATAACTTCTTTCTTCACGCTGTTCTGGAAAAGCCGCTGGTTCGCCAGCGGCTTTTTCTTTGCGCCGGTGCCGGTGTTGGCCGGCATGCGTCGCGACCCTGTCTTCACAACGGCATGAATAGGCTGGCGTCCCCATCCATTGCAGTACCGGAGACCGCCATGAAGATTCGTCCGCTCACCACCACCCTGCTGGCCGCCTCCCTGCTGCTGGCCCTGGCCGCCTGCAAGGGCCCGGAAGCCGAACAGGCCAAGCAGGATGCGCAGCAGGCGGCCGACAGCGCCGGCGCAGCTGCCCGCGATGCGGTCGACAAGGCGGCCGCCGCAACCCGCGACGCCGCCGACAAGACCGCTGCCGCTTCCGAGAAGGCCGCCGCTGATACCCAGCAGGCGCTCGACAAGGCTGCTGACGCCACCGCCAATGCCGCCGACAAGGCCAAGGACGCTGCGACCGACGCCGCCGCGCATGCCAGCGACGCCACCGCCAATGCCGCGCAGAAGGTCGCCGACAAGGCGCGCGACGTTGCCAACGACGCCAAGGCGAACGCGGCCAAGGAAGAAGCCAAGCACTGACGCTACGTTCGCCGGGCAGCGCCCGGCGCTA
The DNA here is from genome assembly GCF_945952405.1 of uncultured Stenotrophomonas sp. Classification (GTDB taxonomy): domain Bacteria; phylum Pseudomonadota; class Gammaproteobacteria; order Xanthomonadales; family Xanthomonadaceae; genus Stenotrophomonas. The sequence goes on from NZ_CAMFIA010000004.1 coordinate 73,101, forward strand.
CAGGAAAAGCCGCGGCATGGCCGCGGCTTTTCTGTTTTCTGCCTTGGCTGTTGATGGCGTGGCTGGGCGCCGGCTACGGCATTGCACGTGCCAGCACCAGCGATAGATCCAATCCCGCCGGCAACGTCCCGAACGCCAGGCCGTGCTCCCCTTCCAGCCGGCTGCGCACGAACGCCTCCGCCATCGGACTGCGTGCACGCAGCAGCAGCGCCGCCTGCAGCAGCAGCGCAGTGCGCTCGCAGAACAACCGCGCCTGCGACTCCTCCGGCGGCGGCGCCGCTGCCCAGCGCTGCAAAGCCGCTGCATAGCGCGCATCGCGGTCTGCCACCGCCGCAAGCTCGCCACGCAGGGCCGCCATCGCGTCCGGCTCGCGCGCCAGCGCCCGCAGTACATCCAGGCACTGGATGTTGCCGCTGCCTTCCCATATCGAATTCAACGGTGCCTGCCGGTACAGCCGCGGCAGCATCGACTCTTCCACGTAACCGGCACCGCCCAGGCATTCCTGTGCTTCGTTGACGAACACCGCTGCACGCTTGCACAGCCAGTACTTGCCCAGTGCCGTGCCCAACCGCGCCAGCGCCGCTTCATTGGCATCCACGCTGGCGCGATCCACCGCGCGTGCGATGCGCATCGCCAGCACGGTGGCCGCCTCCGACTCCACTGCCAGGTCGGCCAGCACGTTGGCCATCAGCACGTGCTCCACCAGCGGCTTGCCGAAGGTGCGCCGATGGCGCGCATGGTGCAGTGCCTGCGCCAGTGCCATGCGCATTTCCGCCGCCGCGCCCAGCATGCAGTCCAGGCGGGTCATCATCACCATGCCGATGATGGTGGCCACGCCACGCCCCTCTTCGCCCACCCGCCACGCCTGCGCGCCGCAGAACTCGACTTCGCTGGAAGCGTTGGACCAATCGCCGAGCTTGTCCTTCAGGCGCATCAGCCGGAACGCGTTGCGATCACCATCGGCCAGCCGGCGCGGCATCAACAGGCAGGTCAGCCCGCCCGGTGCCTGCGCCAGGACCAGGAAGCCATCGCACATGGGTGCGGAAAAGAACCACTTGTGGCCGACCAGGCGGTAGCGCTCGCCATCGATCGGTTCCGCGCGCGTGCTGTTGGCACGCACGTCCGAGCCCCCCTGCTTCTCGGTCATGCCCATGCCCAGGGTGATGCCCGCCTTGTCCGCTACCGGCACATCGCGCGGGTCGTAGACCGGCGCGGCCGCCTTGCGCGCCCACTCGGCCAGGTGCGGCTGCACCTGCAGCACCGCCACCGCCGCGTGGGTCATGGTCAACGGGCAGCTGGTGCCGGCCTCGGCCTGGTGATGCAGGTAGCTCAGTGCGGCACGAGCCACATGTGCACCGGGCTGCGGCTCGTGCCACGACAATCCCGCCACGCCATGCTGCTTCGCTGCGCCCATCAGCTGGTGATAGGCCGGGTGGAACTCCACGGTATCGATGCGATGGCCCTGCGCATCATGCGTGCGCAGCCGCGGGCGGTCGCGGTTGGCATCGAAGCCGAGCCGGTACAGTTCGTCACCGGCAAGCGCCCCATACACGGCCAGGCGTGGTGCAAAACTGCCGGCGCCTTCGCGCTGCACCGCATCCATCAACGCCACGTCATCGGTCCACAGCTGGTGGCCTGCAAATGGCGGCGGCTGGTTCAGCACCACATGGGTTTCGAAGGCGGCGTTGCTGCTGAAACTGGGTCCACTCATGCGGTCCATCCTGGTGCCAAGAGGTCTGCGCCCCGATTGTGCCGCATCCCCCGCCAAGCCCGTGTTCAGGCCGGTTCTCACACCGTGCACGAGGCGCAGGCCAGAGTGGTCGCATGACCGGCAACGACGACCTGGTGGTGCTGCGCCCGGAGGGGCTCTACTGCGCCGCCGGCGATTTCCACATCGATCCCTGGCGACCCGTGCCGCGCGCGATCATCACCCATGGCCACGGCGACCACGCACGCCCTGGCATGGGCGAGTACCACTGCAGCGAGGGCAGCCTGCCGATCCTGCGCTGGCGCCTGGGAGAGGTCCCGGTGCACGCGCATGCCGAGGGCGTGCGGTTCGGCCTGGGACGGGTCCAGGTATCGCTGCATCCGGCCGGCCATGTGCTGGGATCGTCACAGGTGCGCATCGACGACGGGCGACAGGTCTGGGTGGCCTCTGGCGACTACAAGCGCCAGCCCGATCCGACCTGCACGCCGTTCGAAGTCGTGCGCTGCGACACCTTCATCACCGAGGCGACCTTCGCCCTGCCGATCTACCGCTGGCCGGACACCGCGGCGGTCGCGGCGGAGATCGTGGCCTGGCGCCGCGAATGCGGCCAGCGCGGCGAGGCGGCGATCCTGCTCTGCTATGCGCTGGGCAAGGCGCAGCGGGTGCTGGCCGAGCTGCGGGCGCTGGACGATCGCCCGGCCTGGCTGCATGGCGCCATCGCCAATGGCGTGGCGGTCTACCGGCAGGCCGGCATACCGATGCTGGAGACGCTGGCGGTCGCAGAACAGGGCCGGCAACCGGATGCGGCCGGCCAGTTGATCCTCGCGCCACCTTCCGCCGCCGGCACGCCGTGGATGCGCCGCTTCGGCCGCCACCAGCTGGGCTTTGCTTCCGGCTGGATGCAGCTGCGTGGCAATCGCCGCCGCCGCAATGTCGATCGTGGCTTCGTCATCTCCGATCACGCCGACTGGCCGGCACTGCTGCAGACGATTGAACAGACCGGGGCGCAGCGGGTGATCGCCACCCATGGCAATACCGATGCCCTGATTCCGTTCCTGCGTGAGCGCGGCGTAGCCGCCGAAGCCTTCCGCACCGATTTCGGGAGCGAGGAGTGAAAGCCTTCGCCGCCCTCTACCAGCGACTGGACCGCAGCACCGCCACGCTGGACAAGCGTGCAGCGCTGGTTGACTACTTCCGCCAGGCACGCGCGCATGACGCGGCATGGGCGCTGTACCTGCTCAGTGGCGGCAAGGTCGGCGGCGCACGCCGGAAGATCGCCGCCAGCGGCGAACTGCGCGCGTGGATCGCCGCAGAATCCGGGCTGCCGCCCTGGCTGGTCGAAGACAGCTATGCGCAGGTCGGTGACCTCGCCGAAACGCTGACCCTGCTGCTGGATGATCCAGCGCATCCCGGCGCCGACCGGCCCTTGGCCGAATGGATCGAACAGCACCTGCTGGCCGTCGCCAACCAGCCCGAAGCCGTCCGCCGCGCAGCGGTGGTCGCAGGCTGGCAGCAGCTGTGCAGCGGCGAACGGCTGGTGTTCAACAAGCTGCTGACCGGTGCGCTGCGTGTCGGCGTTTCGCAGCGCCTGGTGCAGCAGGCACTGGCCGAGTGGTCCGGGCTGGACATCGCACGCATCGCCCAGCGCATGCTCGGCCAGTGGGTGCCTGCGCCGGGGCTGCTCGGCCAGTTATTGTCGCCGGACGAGTTGCCGCTGGACCGGCAGCAGCCCTACCCGTTCTTCCTGGCCTCGCCCCTTGGCGACGAACCCGCCGAGCGCCTCGGCGCGATCGACGACTGGTTGCTGGAATGGAAGTGGGACGGCATCCGCCTGCAGCTGCTGCGCCGGCGTGGCGAAGTGGCGCTGTGGTCACGCGGCGAGGAACGACTGGATGGTCGCTTCCCCGAAATCGAACAGGCGGCGATGGCGCTCCCCGACGGCTGCGTGCTGGACGGCGAGCTGCTGGCCTGGGACGCGGCCACCGATCTGCCGCGCGCCTTCACCGCCCTGCAGACCCGCATCCAGCGCCGCAAGCCCGGCGCGGCCACCCTGCGCAACACGCCGGTCCGGCTGCTCGCCTACGACCTGCTGGAACATGAGGGAACCGATCTGCGCGAACGGCCGTTGCAGCAGCGGCGCGCGCGGCTCGCCGAGCTCATCGCTGCGCTGGACGATGCGCGGATCCAGATCTCACCCGAGGTTGCGGTGCACGACTGGGCACAGGCTGCCGCGATGCGTGAGCAGGCGCGCGAACGCGGCGTGGAGGGGCTGATGCTGAAGCGGCGCACCTCGCCCTACCAGTCCGGACGGCGCCGCGGCGACTGGTGGAAGTGGAAGGTCGATCCGCTCACCCTCGATGCGGTGCTGCTGTACGCGCAGGCCGGCCATGGCCGGCGCAGCACGCTGTATACCGATTACACCTTCGGGGTCTGGGACGGCGACACCCTGGTGCCGGTGGCCAAGGCCTATTCGGGACTGGACGACAAGGAGATCCTCGCGCTCGACCGCTGGATCCGCGCCAACACCCGTGAGCGCTTCGGCCCGGTGCGCAGCGTGCAGGCCGAACAGGTCTTCGAACTCGGCTTCGAGGCGGTCAACCACAGCAGCCGGCACAAGTCGGGCATCGCCGTGCGCTTTCCGCGCATCCTGCGCTGGCGCCACGACAAGCCGGCCCGCGAGGCCGATCAGCTGGCCACCCTGCAGGCGCTGGCACGATGACCCGCAGCCAGGCGTTGCGCCGGCTGGAAGACTGGTTCGCATCCCGCGGCTGGCGTTCGTTGCCGTTCCAGCGCGCGATGTGGCGGCATTATCTTGCCGGCCAATCAGGACTGCTGCACACGCCAACCGGCAGCGGCAAGACGCTGGCCATGTTCGGCGGGCCGCTGCTGCAGGCAATGCTCGACCCGCCGCCGGCGCCACGCCGCGCCAATGCGGTGCGCCCGCTGCAGGTGCTGTGGGTCACGCCGCTGCGCGCACTGGCCAGCGACACCGCGCGCGCGTTGCAGGCCGTGATCGATGGGCTGGGACTGGAATGGCGGGTTGGACTGCGCAGCGGCGACGCCAGCCATCGCGAACGCCGGCAGGCGCGCGAGGGTCGCATCGACGTGCTGGTGACCACGCCGGAATCCCTGGCACTGTTGTTGAGCTATCCGGATACGCAGCCGCGCATGCGCCAGCTGCGCTGCGTGGTGGTGGACGAATGGCACGAACTGCTGGGCAACAAGCGCGGGGTCCTGCTGCAGTTGAACCTGGCCGTCCTGCGCGATACCGCGCCCGCATTGCAGCTGTGGGGACTCTCGGCCACGCTGGGCAATCTGGATGAGGCCCGCGACGTGCTGCTGCCCGGGCAGGCAGATGCCACCCTTGTGCAGGGCGTGCGCCCGCGCGCGATCAGCGTGCGCAGCCTGCTGCCGGAGCCCGGCGAGCGCTTCCCGTGGGCCGGTCACCTGGGCCTGGCACAGCTGCCGCGCGTGCTGCAGGCACTGATGCAGGCACGCAGCAGCCTGCTGTTCACCAACACCCGCGCGCAGGCGGAGTTGTGGCAGCAGGCGTTGGCGGCGGTCTGGCCGGAGGATCCGGAAACGCTGGCGCTGCACCACGGCTCGCTGGATCCGGCGCTGCGCCAGCAGGTGGAAGACGGCCTGCGTGCCGGCACGCTGCGCTGCGTGGTCGCCACCTCCAGCCTCGACCTGGGCGTGGACTTCCCGGAGGTTGAGCAGGTCCTGCAACTGGGCAGCCCGAAAGGCGTGGCGCGGCTGCGCCAGCGCGCCGGACGCGCGCGCCACCAGCCCGGCAGCAGCGGCGCGATTCTGTGCATACCGGGCCATGCGCTGGAACTGGCCGAGTATGCCGCCGTGCGCCGCGCGCTGGCCGAAGGCGTGGTCGAAGCCCGCCGGCCGCCGACGCTGTCGCTGGACGTACTGGCACAGCATGCGGCCAGCCGCGCCCTGGCCGGCGGCTTTGAAAGCGATGCCTTGCTGGCCCAGGTGCGGCGCACCCATGCCTTCGCCACGCTGGGCGACGCGCAGTGGCAGGCGGTGCTGGCCTTCATCGTGCAGGGCGGCCAGGCGCTGGCCCAGTACCCCGACTTCCACAAGGTGGTGCGTGATGCCGATGGCTGCTACCGCATGCATGACCGCCGCCAGGCGCTGCGCCATCGGCTGTCGATCGGCACCATCAGCAGCGACGGCAGCGTGCGCGTGCAGTTCCTGCGCGGCGGCGGGCTTGGCTCGGTGGAGGAGCAGTTTGCCAGCCGCCTGCGCCGCGGTGATCGCTTCCAGTTCGCCGGCCGCCTGCTGGAGCTGGTGCAGCTGCGCGACATGACCGCGTTCGTGCGGCTGGCACGCGGTCGCGGCAACGGCATCGTGCCGCGCTGGCAGGGCGGCCAGTTGCCGCTGTCGATGGCTCTTGGGCGTGAACTGGAAGCGGTCCTGTCGGGCGCCGACCACAGCGCGGAGTCGCGCTGGCTGGTCCCCCTGCTGGCACTGCAGCAGCAGTTGTCGGCCCGTCCCGGACCGGACCACCTGCTGCTGGAGGAGGTGCGCCGCCGCGAGGGACAGTTCCTGTTCGCCTATCCGTTTGCCGGTCGTCACGTGCATGAGGCGCTGGCGGCCCTGTTGTCGTTGCGCTGCACGCGCCTGCAGCGCAACAGCATCGGCTATGCGGTGAACGACCACGGCCTGGTGCTGGCACCGGCACACCCCATCGATCTCGACGCCGCGCAATGGCGGGCGCTGTTCGACCCGCGGCAGCTGCTGGATGATCTGCGCGCGGCGGTGAACCTGGGCGAGCTGGCCCGGCGCCAGTTCCGCGGCATCGCACGCGTGGCGGGCCTGCTGGTGCCCAGCCTTCCCGGCGGCATGCCGCGTTCGCTGCGCCAGCTGCAGGCGTCGGCGGGCCTGCTGTACGACGTGCTGCGCGAGCACGACCCGGATCACCTGCTGCTGGCGCTGGCCGAACGCGAAGTCCTGCACGACAGCCTGGACCTGCCCGGCCTGCAGCAGGTGCTGGCACGGATCGGCACCCAGGCGCTGTCGCTGCAGCGCCCGGCGTCACTGACGCCACTGGGCTTCCCGCTCTGGGCCGAACGCCTGCGCGGGCAGTTCAGCAACGAGGACTGGCGCACACGCGTGCAGCGCGCGGCACAGCAACTGGAACGTCGTCATGGCCGATGAAGTGCCACTGCAGTTGGCCGGCGAGCCGGTGGTCCTGGTCGGTGCGCGTGCGCTGTACTGGCCGGCGCGGCGGGCACTGCTGATCGCCGACCTGCACCTCGGCAAGGCCGACCTCTTCCGCCGTGCCGGCATCGCGTTGCCCAGCGGCGGCACCGGCGAAGACCTGCAGCGCCTGCAGGCGCTGCTCGATACGCATGCCTGTCGCGAGCTGTGGATCCTGGGCGACATCCTGCATGGACCGGCGCATCGTGCCGCCTGGTACCAGCAGTGGCTGGGCTGGCGTGAACGCAATGCCGGGGTGGACGTGCATGTGGTACGCGGCAATCACGACCGGCAGCTGGCGCATGCACAGCTGCAGGTGCAGATTCACGATGACATCCCGCTGCAGCCCTTCCTGCTTCGCCATGAACCGCTGCCGGATCGCGCATTGCACGTGATCGCAGGACATCTGCACCCACAGGTGGCGCTGCCGCCGCTGCGGCGACGCTTCCCTGCGTTCTGGCTGCGCGACCGGATCACCATCCTGCCGGCGTTCTCCGCGTTCACCGCCGGGATCGTGCCGGTTCCTGCCCACGGTGAGCGCATGCTGGCCTGCGTGGATGGCGGCCTGGTCCCGCTGCCGATGCGTTGAATCAGGCCGGGCGGATGTGCAGGTCCGGCATCACACGGAAATCGGGCGTGTCATCGTCACGTCGCCGCGGCAGCGCCTGGACCGCCTCCAGCATCTCCTGCGCGCAGGCGCGGATACGCGCGTGATGTTCTGCAGATGCGTGGCTGATCAGGCTGCCCACATGAAACTCGAACACGTCTTCCAGTACGTCGGGCTGGTCCTCGTGCAGCATCTGCAGCAGACCGCGCAGCTTGCAGATTTCCGATTCCAGCTCTTCGACCGCGAACAACATGGCGTCCTCCTCATTTCGACATCGGCGGCGCGTCCGGGCCGCAGCAGGCAGCGACGGCAGGGCCGCCCGGGGCCATGCGCGATGTTGATCACGGAAAAGGAAACGGGCGACGCGGCTGTCGCGTGCTTCCTTCTTCTCGCATATCCGCAGTGAGGCAACCGTTAATTCACGTGACGATGCGATTCACGCACGTGCGGTGGCTGTGATGGCACCAGGCGGTTCGGCTGCACTGGACAAGGCGTCGATGAAGGCCGGATCCAGCGTCAATGATCCGAACCAGCCATGCTGGGTACCACTGAGCACGCGCAGCATGTGGCCGCGACCGCCGGGCAGGCGCCCCATCGGGCCGAGCAGGACATCACGCGCCTTCGCCCAGGCGTCGCGGTCGGACTGGAACAGCGGCGTCAGCCAGCGGCTCCAGCGCTGGTACACCGCTACATGCGCGCGCCGCTGCGCCTGGTAGGCCTGCAGCGCGACCGTGCTGCCGCCATGGGTGCGCAGCGCATCGCGCAGCGCAAGCGCGTCCAGCAGTGCCATGTTCACGCCCTGCCCCAGCTGCGGGCTCATCGCATGCGCGGCATCACCGGCCAGCACCATGCGCCCCTGGTGCCAGCGCGTCATCACCGCATCACGATAGACCGCGCGCGCCAGCTGGCCGGCTTCGCGCAGGTGGGCGAAGCGCGCCACGGCCTGCGGCCACAGTGCATGCAGTTCTTCCAGCCAGCACGGCATGCCGTCATTCTGCCAGCGCTCGAAGTCGGCACGCGGCAGGCTCCAGAAGAAGCTCAGGCGCGCCGTGTCATCGCCCGGGCGGGTACCCACCGGCAGCAGGCCGATCATCTTGCGTGCCGCCACGTAGCGCTGGCGCAGCTCGTGCACGTGCGGCCAGTCCTCTGCCGGCAGCAGGCACCACAGCGCCCCCCACGGATAGACGCGGTCGAGCCCGGCACCGCCATCGATCGTGCCGCGCAGCGTCGAAGCCGCGCCATCGGCGGCCACCACCAGATCGAACGGCCCGTGCGCGCGCCCCTCGCTGTCGCGCAGGCGGCCGTGCTCCACGTCCACGCTGGCGATGGTGGTACCGGCATGCAGCTGGCCGGCACCGGCCCGCGCTTCATCGAGCAGCGAGAACAACGCACCGCGCTGCATGCCAAGGCCGTGCAGGCGCGCATCCAGGCCGTCGTAGCGCATATCCATCACCGCGCGTTGGCACGGCGTGTCGCCGTACAGGCGGTGGACCGGCGCCGCATGCGCGCGCACTGCATCGAGCAGGCCCATCTGCCACAGCACCTGCAGACCACTGGGCTGCAGCAGGAAGCCCGCCCCGACCGGCCCCGGCGTGGGCACGCGTTCGAAGATCTCCACCTCGTGGCCATCACGGGTGAGCAGGATGGCCAATGCCTGGCCAGCGGTGCCGTAACCAATCACGGCGATGCGCAGTCGTTCCGTCATGGCGGCATTGTGCCTGAGCCGACGGCCAACGGCTCGAAGGCCGCAGCGCAAAAAAAAAACCCCGCCGGAGCGGGGTTTTCAACGCACTGTCGAGTGGATCACTCGGCCGGCGTGATGTTCGAAGCCTGGGCACCCTTCGGGCCCTGGGTCACGTCATAGGTGACACGCTGGCCTTCCTGCAGGCTGCGGAAGCCCTTGGAGTTGATGGCGGAGAAGTGCGCGAACACGTCGGCGCTGCCATCCTCCGGCGAGATGAAGCCAAATCCCTTGGCGTCGTTGAACCACTTGACGGTACCGTTCGGCATGGTAATGCGAGACCTTATGCAATGAATGGGTGGTGTACGCTGAACCCGCGCACAAGCTGAGTATGCAAAGCTTGCCCGGGGAAGACAATCACCCCCGTGCCAATTCGCCCACCAGTTCCGGAAGTCCGTTGCTCGCGGCCTGCACATTGGCCAGTACTTCGGCCATCGTGATCTCCTCGCCATCGCCGCAGCCGGCCGCCCAGTTGGCGATGATCGCCAGGCAGGCGTAGTCCAGCCCCAGCTCCCGTGCCAGCGCGGCTTCCGGCATGCCGGTCATGCCCACCAGGTCGCAGCCGTCACGGCGCATGCGGGCGATCTCGGCGATGGTTTCCAGACGCGGGCCCTGCGTTGCGCCGTAGCAGCCACCGTCGTGGACGCTGACACCGGTCACCCTGGCCGCGGCCAGGATCTTGCTGCGCAGCATCGGCGTGTAGGGGTGGCCGAAGTCGACGTGGACCACATCGGTGCCTTCTTCTTCACAGATGGTGCTGATCCGGCCCCAGGTGTAGTCGATGATCTGGTCCGGGCAGGCCAGCACGCGCGGACCGAAGTCCTCGGTGATGCCGCCGACCGTGTTCAGCGCCAGCACGCGCTGCGCGCCCAGCTGCTGCAGCGCGGCCAGGTTGGCGCGGTAGTTGATCTTGTGCGGCGGCAGCGAGTGGCCCTCGCCATGCCGCGCCAGGAATGCCACGCGATGGCCGAGCAGCGTGCCCACGCGCACCGGGCCGGACGGGCGGCCGAAGCGGGTGTCGACCTCGTGGGTCTGCACGTCGTCGAGCTTGGCCAGGTTGTAGACACCGGTACCGCCGATCACGGCCAGGGCGATCTGTTGCATTCGAAGCACTCCATGAAAAGACGAACGCCGGCACCCGAAGATGCCGGCGGCAGAAGAAGACGCGCCGCGGGCGGCTGCGCCGTTATTCCTTCATCGCGTAGATGGCCGGCACGCAGCGCAGGGTTTCGTTGACGTCCATGCCGAATCCGAACACGTAGCGGTCCGGCAGTTCGATGCCGGCGTAGTCGGCGGTCACGTCCGGCAGCGCGCGGTCGTGCTTCTTCACGGTCATCGCCGCGATACGCACGTCGGTCGCGCCCTGTTCCAGGCACCAGGTGCGCACGCCCTGCAGGGTGTAGCCTTCGTCGAGAATGTCGTCGACCAGCAGCACGCGGCGGCCGAACAGCGAGGTGGCCGGCTTGTGCTTCCAGACCAGGTCGCCACCGGTGGTTTCACCGCGGTAGCGGGTCGCGTGCAGGTAATCGAACTGCACGTCCTGGCCGCGTGCGCCCAGTTCCAGCGCCAGCTGGCCGGCGAACGGCAGCGCGCCGTGCATGATGGACAGGAACAGCGGCACCTCGCCCTTGTAATCGCGCGCGATGGCGTCGGCGATACCAGCGATGGCCTTGTCGATGGTGGGGCGGTCGACCAGCAGGTCAGCCTGGGCCAGGGCCTGGGAAATGGTGAGGTTGGGCATCAGACGGTTCTTCCAAGGGTTTCAAGCAGACGGGATTGGGTGTCGGCATGGCGGGCATCGGCCAGCAGGCCGTCCCAGCCGAGCGCGCCGCGGCCCAGCAGGCCCAGCAGCGCGGCAGTATTGAGGGAGCGTCCCTGCACCGCGTGCAGGGCTTCATCGACCAGTTCCGGGTGGCAGACCAGCACCACGTCGCAGCCGGCGTCCAGGTGCGCATGCACCCGCGCCGGTACGCCACCGGCGCTGTGCGAGGCGGCCATGCCGATGTCGTCGGAGAACACCACGCCACGGAAGCCAAGCTCGCCGCGCAGGATCTCCTGGATCCAGCGCGGCGAGTAGCCGGCGGGCTCCGGGGCCACCTGCGGGTAGATCACGTGCGCCATCATCACCGCGTCGGCGCCGGCGGCGATGCCGGCCTGGAACGGCACCAGGTCCTGCGCGCGCAGCACGTCCAGCGCGCGCGGATCGATCGCGGTATCGACGTGGGTGTCTTCCAGCACGGTGCCGTGGCCGGGGAAATGCTTGAGCGTGGCGGCCATGCCGACCGCATGCATGCCGCGCACGTAGGCGGCGGTGAATGCCGCCACCACCTGCGGATCTTCACTGAAGGCGCGGTTGCCGATGGCCCGGTTGCCGCGGCCGAGATCGACCACCGGCGCGAAGCTCAGGTCCAGGCCGCTGGCCCGCACTTCGCTGGCCATCAGCCAGGCGTGCCGCTCGGCCAGGGCCAGGGCCTGCTGCGGATCGGTGGCGTACAGCGCACCGATGTCCTGCAGCGGCGGCAGCTCGCTGTAGCCTTCGCGGAAGCGCTGCACGCGGCCGCCCTCCTGGTCCACGCAGATCAGCTGCGGGCGCGGCGCGGCGGCACGGATCGCCGCGCTCAGATCGGTCACCTGCTGGCGCGAAGCGAAGTTGCGCTTGAACAGCACCACCCCGGCGACGGCATCGTGCTGCAGCCAGTCACGTTCCTGGGGGGTCAGTTCGGTGCCGGCAACGCCGATCAGCAGCATGGTCGATCTCCACAACACGCGCCCGCATGGCGCAGTGCCGCATTGTCGCAGAACCGGCCGACAGGCGCAGTCCTCCCGAAAAAGGGGACGGAGGGAATTAAGACGTATCCAGCCCTGCCGGGCCGGACAGGCAAGCGCGGGTCAGAGCCCCTGGGGATCTGACCCGGGGATGGGTCAGACCTTGCAGCCGTCCGGACCGCAGGCCTCGTCACCGCCTGCAGCGGCGGGCGGTGCGCCCTGCTGTTCGGCAGCGATCTGCTGCAGGGCCTGGGCGAACGCCTCCGGCGGCTGTGCCCCGGAAATCGCCCAGCGGCCATCGATGACGAAGGTCGGTACAGAGGAAATGCCCAGCGCATGCGCCTCGGCCAGCTTCGCTTCCACCTCGGCCAGGCCGCGGTCGGAGGCCAGCAGCTGGGCGATCTCGCCCGCGTCGAGGCCACCGGCAACGCCGGCCTTGATCAGTACCGCGCTGTCCGCCAGGTTCTCGCCATACTCGAAGTGGGCGCGGAACAGGGCCTCGCCCACCGCGTCCTGCACCCCATGCTGGCCGGCCAGCCACAGCAGCCGGTGGGCCGGCAGCGTGGTCACCCGCACCTGGCCCTGGCCGAAGTCCATCGGCAGGCCCTCGGCACGCGCGGTGGTCTGGGTCTGGCTGAGGATCTGCTCGGTACGCTCGGCGCCACCGAACTTGCGCACGTACGCCTCGCGCAGCGGCACCGGCGTGGCATCCGCGTCCGGGTCGAGCTGGAACGGCTGCCAGTGGATGTCGAGTTCAGGCGCGTTCGCGCCCAGCAACTGCACTCCCTGCTGGAAGCGATGCTTGCCGATCCAGCACCAGGGGCAGACCACGTCGGAGTAGATGTCGATTCTCATCCCCACCACATGGGGCCCCCTGCCCTCGAAAAAAGGGGACGGAGGGGATTAAGTCGCTTTCCGCACAGGCGGGGTAAATACGACTTAATCCCCTCCGTCCCCTTTTTGGGGTTCACCACTGTGAATACGGGTGGCTGGCGAGGGCGACGTTGTAGTAGCGGGTGTCGTCGGTTACTTCGGCGCCGACCCAGTCGGGCAGCTCGATGGCCTGGTCGGCGCTGTCCAGCTCGACCTCGGCCACCACCAGGCCGGCGTTGTCGCCGAGGAACTCGTCCACCTCCCAGGTCAGGCCGGCGTGTTCAACCAGATGCCGGCGCTTGTCGATCAGGCCGCCCACGCACAGCACCAGCAAGGCACGCGCGTCCTCCACCGGGATCGGGTAGTCGAACTCCTGGCGGGTATGGCCAATGGTCCGCGACTTCAGGTTCAACGCGGCCTGCTCGCCCTCGATGCGCACGCGCACCGAGGCGTTCTGGGTACCGCGATCCAGTGCGCCCATGTCGTTGATGTAGCCCTGCGCCATCGGGATCACCCGATGCGCGGCGGTGCGCCAGCCATCACTGCTGACGAGGAATTTGCGTTCGATTTCGATGCCCATGGCGCAATTATGCGCGATTGGCATGACAGGTCCGGGCATCGGCCTGCGCGGGCGCCCCTCACGGCAGGGACGCCCCTCACTGCCCGCGCCCGCCGCGGGTCGGCGGCCGCTGGCACCTGGACCCGCTGCCGGCCGACCGGCTCAGCGCTTCTCGAACACCGCGATGCTTTCCACATGCGCGGTGTGCGGGAACATGTCCATCGCGCCGGCGCTGACCAGGGTGAAGCCCTGTTCGTTGACCAGGTAACCGGCATCGCGCGCCAGCGAACCCGGATGGCAGCTGACATAGACGATGCGCTTGAACTGCTTCAGCGGCAGCTGCTGCAGCACCTCGATCGCGCCCGAGCGCGGCGGATCCAGCAGCAGCTTGTCGAAGCCCTGGCGCATCCACGAGGTGCTGCGCTGGTCCTGGGTCAGGTCGGCGCTGAAGAACTGCGCATTGGCCAGGCCGTTGCGTTCGGCGTTCTCGCGCGCACGCGCCACCAGGCCGGCGTCACCTTCCACGCCGACCACTTCGCGCACGCGGCGCGCCAGCGGCAGGGTGAAATTGCCAAGGCCGCAGAACAGGTCCAGCACGCGCTCGTCCGCGCCGGGCTCGAGCAGGTCCAGCGCGTGGGCGATCATCTTCTCGTTGAGCTTGGCGTTGACCTGGATGAAGTCCAGCGGGCGGAACGCCAGCTCCACATCCCACGGCGCCAGCCGGAACGACAGCGGCACGCCCTGCCCGTCCAGCGGATGCACGGTGTCCACGCCGCCCGGCTGCAGGTAGATGGCGAAGCCATGCTGCTGGCCGAACGCGGCCCAGGCGGCACGATCGGCGTCGCTGAGCGGCTGCAGGTGGCGCACGGTCAGGGCGATGGCGTGGTCGCCGCCGATGAACTCGATCTGCGGGATGTCACGCTTGCCATCCAGTGACTCGATGAAGGTGGACAGCGCCTCGACCTTGGTGCCGATCTCGGGAATGACGGTCAGGCACTGGCTGAGGTCGGCAACGAAACGGGGATCCTGTTCACGGAAGCCGACCAGGGTCTTGTCCTTCTTCTCGACCCGGCGCACCGAGAAACGGCCCTTGCGGCGGTAGCCCCAGCTCTCGCCGACCAGCGGCGCCAGCACCGCGCCGGGCTTCACATGGCCGATGCGCTCCAGGTTGTCCATCAGCACGCGCTGCTTGGCGACGATCTGCTGGTCTTCGTCCAGGTGCTGCAGCACGCAGCCGGCGCAGGTGCCGAAATGCGGGCACTTCGGGGTCACGCGCTGCGGCGAGGCCTGCAGCACCTGCACCGTGCGCGCCTCGTCGAAATGACGGCTGCGCGCGGTCTGTTCGGCCATGACCACCTCGCCCGGCAGCGCGCCACTGACGAAGGTGACCTTGCCGCCCTCGCCTTCACGGCGGGCAACGCCGCGACCATCATGGCTGAGGTCGAGGATCTCGGTCTGGAACGGGGTACGGTCGATGCGGGAGCGGGATCGGGCCACGTGGCAACAGGCTGCGGGCAAAAAAGGGGGCGTATTGTCGCAGATCCTGACCGGCAGGGTCCGGACCCGCTTGCGCCGGCCGCCGCCGTGCATGATGATTGCAGCAGCTGACATGGAGGCAGCCCTGATGCAGATGACCCCGCGGGCCAGCCGGCCACGCTTCCTGCTTGTCGAGGACGACATCATCAGCCGCGGTTTTTTCAAAGCGGCGCTGGAAACGTTACCGGCGGATGTGGACACCGCAGATTCATTGGCCAGCGCCCTGGCCAGCGCCGAACCCGGCGCCCATGACCTGTGGCTGATCGACGTCAACCTGCCCGATGGCAATGGCGCGCAGCTGCTGCGTGAACTGCGCCGTTCGCACCCGGATACCCCGGCGCTGGCGCATACCGCCGACGGCGACACCTCCATTCATGCCCGCCTGCGCGAGGCCGGTTTCAGTGACACCCTGGTCAAGCCCTTGGGCCGCGACCAGCTGCTGAAGGCGGTACGCCGCGCCCTGGTCAACAGCCCGGCGGGGATCTTCGTGGCGCAGGCGCCGGCAGCGGTCGAGCTGCAGGTACAGGACTGGGACGAGACCGCGGCGCTGGCCGCACTCAACGGCCAGCGCAACCACCTGATCGCCCTGCGTGAGCTGTTCCTGGCCGAACTGCCAGGGGTCCGCGACGCCGTCGAGCAGGCGGTGGACCAGCACGACGAGCGCCAGCTGCGCAGCCAGCTGCACCGCCTGCAGGCCAGTTGTGGCTTCGTCGGCGCGGCACGGCTGGGCCGTGCGGTGCGCCAGCTGCATCACGCACCCGAGTCCGGGCAGGCCCAGGCCGGGTTCCGCGCGGCGGTCGCGGCCCTGCTGCACTGAAGGTTGCTCGGCAGGGCTGCAAGCCCTGCCGTCTCCCCCCTCAGCGCCTGGGGGCGAGCTGCTCGAGCAGTTCCCAGGACTTCAGGCCGCGCGACCCAAGGTGATGGGCCAGCACCCGCCGCATCGGCAGGCGCAGGCTGGCCAGGTCGGCCGCGCCCGGCTCCTCGTCCGCGGCCAGCGCCAGCAGTGCCGAACCGGTTGCGGCCGCATGGCGTTCGCCGCCCCGTTCACTGAGCAGGCGCTGCGGCCCCTCCTGCGGGTCCAGCGTGTAACGCGCCGCCGGGTCGATCGCCTGGCCATCGCTGGCACTGTCCAGTTCGAAACCCAGGCCCAGGGCCGACAGCAGCTCGCGCTCGAAGCGACGCAGGGTCCAGGCCAGGCCGGCGCCCACTGCCAACCGCGCACGCGCCTCGCCGTAGGCCAGGTACAACTCGGGCAGCGGATCCTGGCGCGGTGCCAGGCGCAGGGTCAGTTCACCCAGGTAGAAGCCGGCCAGCATCGCCTGGCCGACCAGCCGCGGCGCCGCATCCAGCGCTTCGGCCCCCCGCAGCTGGGCCAGTTCGCCCCGCTGCAGGGCGCTGAAGCGTATCCATTGCAGCGGCTGCAGGGCGGCGCGCAGCACCTGCCCCTTGGCGGTGGACACGCCGCGCGCGAGCAGGCCGATACGGCCATGCTGCGCGCTCAACACCTCGACCAGCAGGCTGGTCTCGCGGTAGGCCCGTGCATGCAGCACGAAGCCGGTGTCGTCCTCGATCAGCATCGAAGCGACCGTCGTGGCTTATTCGTAGCCGAAGGCCTTCAGTGCGGCCTCGTCGTCGGACCAGCCTTCACGCACGCGCACCCAGGTCTCCAGGAACACCTTGGCCCCGAACAGACGCTCCATCTGCAGGCGCGACTTGGCGCCGATCTCCTTCAGGCGGGCGCCGCCCTTGCCGATCACGATCGCCTTCTGGCCTTCGCGCTCGACCCAGATGACCGCACCGATGCGCAGCAGGTTGCCGTCCTCGGTGAAGCGCTCGATTTCAACGGTGGTGGCGTACGGCAGTTCCTCGCCGAGCTGGCGCATCAGCTGTTCACGCACCAGTTCGCCGGCCAGGAAACGCTGGCTGCGATCGGTGATCTCGTCCTCGCCGAACATCGGCGGGGCTTCGGGCAGCAGCTTCAGCACGTCGCGAACCAGCGCTTCCAGGCCGTTGCGCTTCTGCGCCGAGATCGGATGCACGGCGGCGAAATCACGGCCGGCGGTAACTTCCTGCAGGAACGGCAGCAGCGCGCCCTTGTCCTTCAGGCGGTCGATCTTGTTGACCACCAGCACCACCGGGATGCCGGCGTCGCGCAGCACGTTGAAGGCCAGGCTGTCCTCTTCGTCCCAACGGCCGGCTTCGATCACCAGCAGGCCGGCGTCAACGCCTTCCAGCGAACCGCGCGCGGCGCGGTTCATCACCCGGTTCATCGCCCGCTTCTGCACCTTGTGCAGGCCGGGGGTATCGACCAGCACCAGCTGGCCTTCCGGATAGGTGGCGATGCCCAGCAGGCGATGGCGCGTGGTCTGCGGGCGGTTGGAGACGATGCTGACCTTGGCGCCGACCAGGGCATTGGTCAGGGTCGACTTGCCCACGTTCGGGCGGCCAATGACGGCCACGCTGCCGCAATGATGGGGAGTTTGTTCGCTCACTTGGAATCCAGTTGTTCTAGGACGGCCGCAGCCGCCTGTTGTTCGGCAAGCCGCCGCGAGGCGCCTTCGCCCTCGGTGCTGGCGGCCGGGTCAGCTACGTTGCAGCGTACCCGGAAGTGTTTGGCGTGGTCGTCACCGGATTCTGACACCAGTTCATACTGCGGCAACGCCTTCTGTCGGGCCTGCAGCCATTCCTGCAGGCGGGTCTTGGGGTCCTTCTCGGGCCGGCCGGTGGCCGGCAAGGCCTCCATCGAGGCGCTGAACCAGGGCAGCACCACCGCCCGGCAGGCCTCGAAGCCGGCATCCAGGTAGATCGCAGCCACCACCGCTTCCACAGCGTCGGCCAGGATCGAGTCGCGACGGTGGCCGCCGGACTTCATTTCACCGGGGCCCAGGGTCAGCCGTTCGCCCAGCTGCAGGCTCCGCGCGATCACCGCCAGCGCGCCTTCACGCACCAGCTCGGCGCGGGCACGGGTCAGCGCACCCTCGTCAGCCTTGGGCCAGCGCTGGTACAGCGCCTCGGCGACCATCATGTTGACGATGCTGTCGCCCAGGAACTCCAGGCGCTCGTTGTGCGGCGCGCCGGCACTGCGATGGGTCAGCGCCTGCTTGAGCAGGGCCGGATCGCGGAAGGGATGACCGATCAGGTCGCCACGTTGGATGAATTTACTGGTCACCGCTTCGTGTCAGGTCCTGGGAAGAATCAAACTTGCCAACCACGTCGAGGTTGCCGATCAGCGGGCGACGCACTTCGTAGTTGACCTTGAGGGTCCAGCCATTGTCGCGGCGATCGAACTTCACGTTGGACGGCTGCACGTTTTCCGAGTAGTTGATGTACAGCCGCTTGAAGAACAGGTCCTGGATCCGCGACGGCTCCATGCTGCCCACGCCCGGCTCGTTGGCCAGGCTCTTCATCGCCGAGCGCACCGCGTAGTACTCCTGGTACATCGGGAACAGCTTCATCCCGACGTAAAGGAAGAAACCGACCACGATCAGGACCGTCAGGAACGAGGTCAGGGTCATGCCACGCTGCGTGTTCATCGTCTTCATTGCGTTCTCCCCAGATACGCGTTGGATGTGAAAATGCTCAGTTGATGCCCGATCAGTTGATGCTCGAGCCGATCCGCGACGGCTCGAAGCCATCCTTGCAGAACCAGCCCTGGCAGTTCAGCCAGATCAGGAAGGCCTTGCCGCGCAGGTTCTCTTCCGGCAGCAGGCCCCAGAAGCGTCCGTCATCGCTGTTGTCGCGGTTGTCGCCCATCACCAGGTACTTGCCGGCCGGCACGGTCCACTGGCCCTGGCCACGCGGGTAGTCGGTCTCCAGCACGGTGTGGGTACGGCCCGGCAGGTGCTCGACCAGCAGGTTGGCGCCCTCGCCCTGGCCCTTGTGGCCGGCGTAGATGCCCTTGTTGTCGTACTTCAGCGGCTCGCCATTGAGGATCACGCCGTCGCCTTCGAAGACCACGGTGTCACCCGGCACGCCAATCACGCGCTTGATGAAGTTCTCGCCCTTGGCCGGGTCGTTGTCGCTGTGGCCGGGGAAGTGGAACACCACCACGTCGCCACGCGACGGCTCGCCGAACGGCACGATCTTGGTGTTGCTGATCGGCAGGCGCAGGCCGTAGGAGAACTTGTTGACCAGGATGAAATCGCCGATCAGCAGGTTCGGCATCATCGAGCTGGACGGGATCTTGTACGGTTCGGCAATGAAGCTGCGCACGATCAGCACGATCGCCAGCACCGGGAAGAACGCACGCGAGTAGTCCACCAGAACCGGCTCGGAATCGAGCAGGCCCGCGCGCTGGGCGCGGCGCTTGGCAAGGTACAGCTTGTCCGCGAGCAGGATCAGGCCCGAGGCCAGGGTCAGCACGACCAGGAGGATCTCAAACAGTTTCATTCAGGGTCCTTTGCAACGTCACCAGACGACCGGCCCCGCAGGGCCGGTGCGGGCTTACTTGTTGTCCATCTGCAGCACGGCCAGGAACGCTTCCTGCGGGATCTCCACGCGGCCGACCTGCTTCATGCGCTTCTTGCCTTCCTTCTGCTTTTCCAGAAGCTTCTTCTTGCGCGAAACGTCGCCACCATAGCACTTGGCCAGCACGTTCTTGCGCATCGCCTTGACCGTGGTACGGGCGATGATCTGCGAGCCGACGGCGGCCTGGATGGCCACGTCGAACATCTGGCGCGGGATCAGGTCCTTCATCTTCTCGCACAGCTCGCGGCCGCGGCGGTCGGCATGGCTGCGGTGCACGATCAGCGACAGCGCATCGACCTTGTCGCCATTGATCAGTACGTCAACACGCACGAACGGGCCAGCATCGAAGCGCACGAAGTGGTAGTCCAGCGAGGCATAGCCGCGGCTGACCGACTTCAGCTTGTCGAAGAAATCGAGCACCACTTCGGCCATCGGCAGCTCGTAGCTGATCTGCACCTGGCTGCCCAGGTAGTTGATGCCGATCTGGCTGCCGCGCTTTTCTTCGCACAGCTTGATGATGTTGCCGATGTACTCCTCGGGGGTGAGCACGTTGGCACGGATGATCGGCTCGCGGATCTCCTCGACCTGGTTCACCGCCGGCAGCTTGGCCGGGTTGTCCATGTTGATGATCGAGCCGTCGGTCTTCAGGACTTCATACACCACCGTCGGCGCGGTGCTGATCAGGTCCAGGTTGTACTCGCGCTCCAGGCGCTCCTGCACGATTTCCATGTGCAGCATGCCGAGGAAGCCGCAGCGGAAGCCGAAGCCCATCGCCTCGGAGCTTTCCGGCTCGAAGCGCAGCGCGGCATCGTTCAGGCGCAGCTTGTCCAGCGCTTCGCGAAGGTCCGGGTAGTCCTCGGCATCGACCGGGAACAGGCCGGCGAACACGCGCGGCTGCATTTCCTGGAAGCCCGGCAGCGGCTTCGGCGCAGGATCGCCGGCCAGGGTCAGGGTGTCGCCGACCGGAGCGCCATGCACGTCCTTGATGCTGGCGGTGACCCAGCCCACCTCACCGGCCCGGAGCGCCGGTAGCACCTTGCGCTTCGGGGTGAACACGCCGACGTTGTCGACCTGGTGGTTGCGGCCGGTGGACATCACCTGCAGCTTGTCGCCGGCCTTGATCTCGCCCTGCATGACGCGCACCAGCGAGACCACGCCCAGGTAGTTGTCGAACCAGGAGTCGATGATCAGCGCCTGCAGCTTCTCGGTGTCGCGCGGCGTCGGCGGCGGGATGCGGTGCACGATCGCTTCCAGCACGTCCTGCACGTTCAGGCCGGTCTTGGCACTGACCGGCACCGCGTCCGACGCGTCGATGCCGATCACGGCCTCGATCTCGGCCTTGGCGCGCTCGATGTCGGCGGTGGGAAGGTCGATCTTGTTGATCACCGGCACCACTTCCAGGCCCTGCTCCACCGCGGTGTAGCAGTTGGCCACCGACTGCGCTTCCACGCCCTGGGCGGCATCGACCACCAGCAGCGCGCCTTCGCAGGCGGCCAGCGAGCGGCTGACTTCATAGGAGAAGTCGACATGGCCCGGCGTGTCGATGAAGTTCAGATGGTAGGTCTGCCCGTCCTTGGCCAGGTACGGCAACGACACCGACTGCGCCTTGATCGTGATGCCACGCTCGCGCTCGATCGGGTTGGAGTCGAGCACCTGCGCTTCCATCTCGCGGGCCTGCAGGCCACCACAGAGCTGGATGATGCGGTCGGCCAGCGTGGACTTGCCGTGGTCGACATGGGCGATGATGGAGAAGTTGCGGATGTTCCGCATCGAATCAGAAGACATAGGTGGCGGCGGCGCGCGGCGTCGTCAGGGTAACGGTCGATTATCGCATGCCCGGCGCCCCACCGCGAAAGCGGCCTCATCCAGGCCGGCCCGGAACGGCCGAAGCCCCGCCAGGGCGGGGCTTCGGGGTACCCGGAGGGGCCGCCAGGCGGCCCCGGAAGGGCCTCAGCGGCCGGCCTTCACCGGCACGAAGGCACTGTTGCCGTTGCCGGTACGCACCAGCAGCATCACCACATCGTCCTTCTTGAAGCTGGCCAGCGCGCGGTTGAGGGCCTCCACGCTGCCGACCGGGGTGCGCCCGACCTGCAGGATCACCATGCCCGGAGACAGCCCGGCATCCCGCGCCGCCTGGCCCTTGACCGCGGTGATGCGCACGCCCTCGTTGCCATCCAGGCCGAACTGCTTGCGTTGCGGTGCGGTCAGGTCGCTGACGTCCAGGCCCAGCAGGGCGTTGGCCCCGGCCTGCGGCGCCGCGTCGGGCTTGGCCGCCGCGGCCGCACGCGCATTGCCCTGGCCGTCTTCGCTCAGTGCGGTCAGCGTGGCGCTGAGATCGCGCGGCTTGCCATCGCGGATCACCCCCAGGGTGACCCGGCTGCCCGGGGCCATCGCGCCGATCAGCGGCGGCAGGTCGGACCAGCTGTTGACCGGGCTGCCATTGACCGAGCGCACCACGTCACCGATCTGCACGCCCGCCTTCTCCGCTGCGCTGCCGGCGACGATCTGGTTGACCAGCGCACCGCGGCTGTCGGGCAGGCCCAGGCCCTGTGCCTTCAGCGAATCGATCGGTTCGACCACCGCGCCGAGCTGGCCGCGGGTGACCTTGCCGCTCTTCTTGATCTGCTCGACCGCACTCATCGCCAGGTCGATCGGGATCGCGAAGCTGATGCCCATGTAGCCGCCGGACGCCGAGAAGATCTGCGAGTTGATGCCGACCACTTCACCGCGGGTGTTCAGCAGCGGGCCACCGGAGTTGCCCTGGTTGATCGCCACATCGGTCTGGATGAACGGCACGTAGCGCTGGTCGGCGCCGCCGGTGCTGCGGCCCAGTGCGCTGACGATGCCCGCGGTGACCGAGTGGTCGAGACCGAATGGCGAGCCGATAGCGACAACCCACTGGCCCGGCTTCAGGGTGTTGGAATCCCCCACGCGCACGGTCGGCAGGTTCTTGCCGTCGATCTTCAGCAGGGCCACGTCGTACTGCTGGTCGCTGCCCACCACCTTGGCGCTGAACTCGCGGCTGTCGCCCAGCTTGACCTTCACTTCGCTGGCATCGGCGACCACGTGGTAGTTGGTCAGCACGTAGCCATCGGGCGAGATGATGAAGCCCGAGCCCATGCCGCGCCCCTTGATGCTGGGCCCGCCGTCCTGGCCCCCCGGGCCCTGCCCCGGCATCGGGAAGTCCGGGCCGAAGAAGCGGCGGAAGAATTCCGGCATGTCGTCGTCGCCGCCCATCGGCCCGCGCGCCTGGCGGTTGTTGCGGACGATGGTGGTGTCGACGTTGACCACGCCCGGCCCGACCTGTTCGACCAGATGGGTGAAGTCAGGCAGGCCGCTGACCAGCGGCTGCGCCGGCGCCCGCGGCGCGGCGGCGGCCGGGGCGGCCTGGGTCTGGGCGGCAGGCGCCGGGGCCTGCGCGCAGGCCATCAGCGGCAGGGTCAGGGCCAGCAGGCCAACGGCCTGCGTGCGGAGTCGGGGAGTCATCGGACGGCAACCTCCGGATCGGGTGGAAAGAGGAATACGGGCCCCGCCGACGGCGGGGCGTGAAAGCGCCCGGCTCAGTCGCGCGGGCGCGGCGGCACCGGCAGGTCGTCCTGCAGGCGCGGCTCGAACGGGTAGAACGCGGCCCCGCCGGCGTGGGCCGGGAAGCTGGCATTGAGCGCACCGCCTGCGGCAGGCGCCAGGCTGGAGCGCGGCCACGGTCGTGCCTGCAGCCCGCCCACCTCACCGAACGGCAGGGCGCGGCCGGCGTTGGCCGGCACGGTCGGGGTCAACGGCGCCTGCACGGCAGCCACCGCACGTTGCGGGGCCTCTTCACGCTGCGCGGCACGCGCGGCCTGCTGGCTGCGGGTGGCACTGGCACGGCGCGCATCCTGGCGGCGGCTGGCAGCGGCCATCGCCACTGCAGGCACGCCGGCCACGGCCATCGCAGCGGTATCCACCGATGCCTCGGTGACCGTTGCCGGCGCGGTCGGCGCTGGCGCCAGTTCGGCCTGGCTGGCGATCACCTGCGGCGCCAGCGGTTCGCCCGGGGCAGCCTGCTGCAGCTTCTCACCGCCCATGAACAGGGCCACTGCAGCGACCGAAGCCGCCAACGCTGCGCCCCCGCCCCAGGCTCGCCAGCCACCGCGACGCACCTGGCGGCGTGGCTCGGCCTGCGGCACCGGCTCGGCGGCAATGGCGGCGGCCACCGCGGCACTGAAACCGGCGGGTGCCAGCGCCGGCGCCTGCCCGCGCATCACGTCGCCCATCAGTTGCCAGCGCTCCTGGCAGCCGGCCAGCTCGGGGTCGTGTTCCATGCGGCGCAGCAGGAAGCGCGCTTCGTCAGCCCCCAGCTCACCATCGAGCAGCGCAGAAAGCTGTTCGCGATGGCGCTGGTCCAGGCGCTGCCCGGCGGGCGATGGGTGGTTCTGCGATTCGTCAAACGGTTTACTGGTCATACGCGGCTCTTCTCACGGGTGGCGCTGCCGATGTCCAACAGCGGCCGGAGTTCGGTGTCGATCGCCTCGCGCGCCCGGAAGATCCGTGAACGCACGGTGCCGATCGGGCACCCCATCTTCTGCGCGATATCCTCGTAACTCAGGCCTTCCACCTCGCGCAGGGTGATCGCCAACCGGAGTTCTTCCGGCAGCGCGTTGACGGCCTTCATCACCGTCTGTTCAAGCTCCTGGCGCATCAACTCGCGTTCGGGCGTGTCGGTGTCGCGCAGGCGCGTGCCACTGTCGAACTGCTCGGCATCGCCGATGTCGATGTCATCGGTCGGTGGCCTTCGATTGTGTGAAGCCAGGTAGTTTTTGGCGGTATTCACGGCGATTCGATGCAACCAGGTTGAGAACTGGGCATCGCCACGGAAACTCCCGATCGCGCGGTACGCACGGATGAAAGTGTCCTGGGCGACGTCCTGACATTCACTCCAGTCGGCGATGTAGCGACCGACCAGGGCCACGACCCGATGCTGGTACTTGCGCACCAGCACATCGAAGGCCGCGCTCTCGCCGCGCTGCACGCGCCGGACCAGTTCCAGATCCAGCTCCTGTGGTGTATCAACCTCGGCCATGAGGGGCCGCACTCCTGTCAGCCCAACCGACGTCGGGCAATGAGACTGCCAATCCCGGGAAAAGTTCAGTCGCCGATCACCCGGCGCCGCACCAGCTTTTAACCACCGTTCCGTTAGCGTCCAGGTCCACGGCCATGGATCCGGGGTCGCCACTCCCCTGCTATTGGGATTTGACGCGGGGGAAACAACCTCTGGATCATAGCCGCTTCTCCATACACAACCGGATGGAACGTCCATGCTCTCAGGCTTCGATGGTCTCCGCTTCAGCCACTGGCACCCCGAGATCCGCGACGACGGCGTGGTGGTTCTCTCCCTGGATCGTCAGGACAGCAGCGTCAACGCGATGTCGCAGGACGTACTGCTGGAGCTGGGGGACCTGCTCGAGCGCATCGCGCTGGACCCGCCCAGGGGCGTGGTCATCCAGTCGCTGAAGAAGGCCGGCTTCATTGCCGGTGCCGACCTGAAGGAGTTCCAGGAGTTCGATCGCCGCGGCACCGTCAACGATGCCATCCGCCGCGGCCAGGCCACCTATCAGAAGCTGGCCGAGCTGCCCTGCCCGACCGTGGCGGCGATCCACGGCCACTGCCTGGGCGGTGGCACCGAACTGGCGCTGGCCTGCCGCTACCGGGTGGCCTCCAATGACAGCTCCACCCGCATCGGCCTGCCGGAAACCCAGCTGGGCATCTTCCCGGGCTGGGGCGGTAGCGCGCGCCTGCCGCAGCTGGTCGGCGCACCGGCGGCGATGGACATGATGCTGACCGGCCGCACCCTGTCGGCCTCGGCCGCGCGCGGCATCGGCCTGGTCGACAAGGTGGTGGCACCGGCGGTGGTGCTCGACACCGCCGTGGCGCTGGCGCTGTCCGGAACCACCCGCCCGTTCAAGCAGCGTGCGTTGGCCTGGGCCACCAATACCTGGCCGGCGCGCCAGCTGCTGGCGCCGCAGATGGTCAAGCAGGTGGCACGCAAGGCCAAGAAGGACCAGTACCCGGCGCCGTACGCGCTGATCAGTACCTGGCAGCGCAGCGGCGGCAAGCCGGTGCAGGCACGCCTGGATGCCGAACGCCGGGCCGTGGTGAAGCTGGCCAGCACGCCGACCGCACGCAACCTGATCCGCATCTTCTTCCTGACCGAACGCCTGAAGGGCCTCGGCGGCGGTGATTCGGGCATCCGTCACGTGCACGTGGTCGGCGCCGGCGTGATGGGCGGCGACATCGCTGCCTGGGCCGCCTACAAGGGCTTCGAGGTCACCCTGCAGGATCGCGAACAGCGCTTCATCGACCCGGCCATGGAGCGCGCGCAGGCCCTGTTCGCCAAGAAGGTGCGCGACGACAGCAAGCGCCCGGCAGTGGCCGCGCGCCTGCGCGCCGACCTGGAAGGCAGCGGCGTGGCCGAGGCCGATCTGGTGATCGAGGCGATCATCGAGAACCCGGAAGCCAAGCGTGCGCTGTACCAGACGCTGGAACCGAAGATGAAGCCGGACGCGCTGCTGACCACCAATACCTCGTCGATCCCGCTGGTGGAACTGCGCGACCACATCCAGCGCCCGGCGCAGTTCGCCGGCCTGCACTATTTCAATCCGGTGGCGCAGATGCCGCTGGTGGAAATCATCCACCACGATGGCATGGCGGCGGAGACCGAACGTCGCCTGGCTGCGTTCTGCAAGGCGCTGGGCAAGTTCCCGGTGCCGGTGGCCGGCAGCCCGGGCTTTCTGGTCAACCGCGTGCTGTTCCCGTACATGCTGGAAGCCGCCACCGCTTACGCCGAAGGCATTCCGGGCCCGGTGATCGACAAGGCGGCGGTGAAGTTCGGCATGCCGATGGGGCCGATCGAACTGATCGACACCGTGGGCCTGGACGTGGCCGCAGGCGTGGGCCGCGAGCTGGCACCGTTCCTCGGCCTGCAGATTCCCGCCGCGCTGCAGACGGTGGAACCTGACAAGCGCGGCAAGAAGGATGGCCAGGGCATCTACACCTGGGAGAACGGCAAGCCGAAGAAGCCGGACGTGGCCAGCGACTACCAGGCGCCGGCCGATCTGGAAGACCGGCTGATCCTGCCGCTGCTGAACGAAGCGGTGGCCTGCCTGCACGAAGGCGTGGTGGCCGATGCGGACCTGCTGGATGCGGGCGTGATCTTCGGTACCGGTTTCGCGCCGTTCCGCGGCGGTCCGATCCAGCACATCCGTGCGGTGGGTGCCGATGCGATCGTCGAGCGGTTGAAGGCACTGCAGCAGCGCCACGGCGATCGTTTCGCGCCGCGCCCGGGCTGGGACAACCCGGCCCTGCGCGAACCGGTGGTGTGATCGGCCGGGCCTGCGGCCCGGCACCCACGTTTCAAACCATAGCCAAAGCCAGAGCCGGAGCAGCAGCTGGCTCTGGCTTTTTTGTTTGGTGGGCGGGGCGGTGTCGGGTGGCGGGGACGCCGTAAACCCGTCCCTGGGGGCTTGGCCGCGGCATCCATGCCGCGGACACCCCGCAACCCGACACCGCCCCACCCCAGACAGTTTCCCGGTGACGGTCGGTAAATCGCGACTCCGGTGGGGATCATTACGAACTGGTGGGTGGCTACCTTGGTTGCCACCAGGAGCGAAGCGACCGGCGTTTGATTTTGATTTTCTTTTTTCTTCTCCGTGGCTGAACGGCACACGGAAACTGTCAGCGGTCGGGCGCAAGTCGACTAACAGTCGACTCTACCGATCGTCCGGCCACGAGGGGCTGCGCCGTTGGCTGGAACACCCTGTTACCCATACGGGGCATGTCCCCGTCACCACTGCGTGCGATGCTGGCCGCCTGATCCCTGCCAGCGAGAACGCCCGCATGACCACCATCATCGCCCCGCGCGTGCACGACATCGGCGGACTCGAAGTCCGTCGCGCCGTCCCCACCCTGCAGGCGCGCAGCATCGGCTCGTTCGTGTTCGTCGACCAGATGGGCCCGGCACTCATGCATCCCGGCACGGCCATCGACGTGCGCCCGCACCCGCATATCGGGCTGGCCACCGTGACCTACCTGTGGTCCGGGGCGATCGGCCACCGCGACACGCTGGGTTCGGACCAGGTGATCCGCCCCGGTGACGTCAACTGGATGACCGCCGGCCGCGGCATCGCGCATTCCGAGCGCACCCCGCAACCCGACCGCGGCCATGACAATCCGATCCACGGCATGCAGACCTGGGTGGCGCTGCCGAAGTCGCACGAGGAAATCGAGCCGGCGTTCTACCACCATGCCGCTGCGACCCTGCCCGAGCAGCGTCGCAACGGCGCCTGGCTGCGGGTGATTGCCGGCCGCGCCTATGGCGAGGAATCGCCGGTGAAGGTCTTCGCCGATACGCTCAACGTGGCGATCGATCTCGACCCGGATGCGGAGATCGATATCGATG
The DNA here is from genome assembly GCF_945952405.1 of uncultured Stenotrophomonas sp. GTDB lineage: Bacteria > Pseudomonadota > Gammaproteobacteria > Xanthomonadales > Xanthomonadaceae > Stenotrophomonas. Next base: position 101,009 of record NZ_CAMFIA010000004.1, read on the forward strand.
ACGGCCATCGCGAACGCGCGCTGTACATCCTGGAAGGCGACGCGCAGCTGGACGGCGTGGACATTCCGGCCCAGCACCTGGTGATTCCCGAAGCCGGCGCGCGCGGCCGCCTGCGCGCCAAGACTCCGGTGAAGGCGATGCTGTTCGGCGGCGAACCGCTGGATGGACCGCGCCACCTGTGGTGGAACTTCGTCTCCAGTTCGAAGGAACGCATCGAACAGGCCAAGCACGACTGGGAAGCCGGCCGCTTCGGCACCATCCCCGGCGACGACAAGGAATTCATCCCTCTGCCGCAGTACTGAGCATCGCGTGTTGCACACATCCGAGGGTGTATGCCTGCACCCGGCGTTGACGCGATAGTCACCCGCTGATCACTGAAATGTGACATAAATCACACTTTAGACCGTCAAAGGAGTGCAACACATGAGCATGGGTAAACGCTTGTCCGCCGAGTTCCTCGGCACGTTCTGGCTGGTCCTGGGGGGCTGCGGCAGTGCGGTGCTGGCCGCCAAGTTCGGCGGGGATGGCAATCCGCTGGGCATCGGCTTCCTCGGCGTTGCCCTGGCCTTCGGCCTGACCGTCGTCACCGGCGCCTATGCGTTCGGCCATATCTCCGGCGCGCACTTCAATCCGGCAGTCAGCGTCGGCCTGTGGGCCGGCGGCCGCTTCCCGACCCGCGACCTGGTGCCCTACATCATCGCCCAGGTCGGCGGCGGCCTGCTGGCCGGCTTCATCCTGCTGCAGATCGCATCCGGTGCCAGCGGCTTCGCCATCGATGGCAGCCAGGCCGGCGCGTTCGCCAGCAACGGCTACGGCGCATTGTCGCCGGGCGGCTACAGCGTGGCAGCGGCCTCCCTGTGCGAAGTGGTGCTGACCGCGGTGTTCCTGATCGTCATCATGGGGTCCACCCACGGCAAGGCGCCGGCCGGCTTCGCGCCGCTGGCGATCGGCCTGTCGCTGACCCTCATCCACCTGATCAGCATCCCGGTCACCAATACCTCGGTGAACCCGGCCCGCTCCACCGCCGTGGCCTTCTTCGCCGGCAGCGGCGCGGTCAGCCAGTTGTGGCTGTTCTGGGTGGCCCCGCTGCTGGGCGGCGCGATCGGCGGCATCATCTACAAGTGGATCGGCAACGACCGTTGAGTGCCGTGCGGGCCATTGCGGCCGACCTTCGGCCGCAATGGTTACGCTTGTAACCGCAATTTGTGCGATCGCTCACGTTCCGTTAAGGTTGAGTTGACCGTCCGTGCACATGCCGGGCGGGGCGGCATCCGGGGATGGGATGCCATGTCCGCCGGTCCATCAGGCGGCGCCAAACGACATACCACCTTGGGGGATGCATGAAGTTCGCGCCTGTAGTGTTGTCGAGCCTGCTGTTCGCCGCGGCCCAGGCCGCCGCGCAGGCTCCCACCGAATGCCCTTCGCTGCCGGCCAGCAGTGGCCTGCAATGGCAACAGCAGGTGCAGGCCGATTTCCTGGTCTGCCGTGCCAGCACCGGCGATGGCCGCGAGGTGCTGAGCCTGATGCTCAGCGCACGTGACCCGTCGATTCCACTCAATCGTTCGCTGCGCCAGGAAAAAGGCAGTTTCGGCGGCGAGTCGCTGTACTGGTACCAGCCCGACCTGGGCGGCCAGCAGCCGCCGGGCTATGCCGAGCGGCGGATCAGCGTGGTCAAGCTCGACAAAGGGCGTTACGCGCAGATATCGCTGTATCCCGACAGCCCGCAGGAACTGGGCTCGCTGCAGCAGCTGGCGCAGGGCATGAGCCTGACACCGTCGGCCGTGGCCGCCGGGCGCTGACCATGACGGGGATGACTGCCTGGCAGCATCCCCGCACAGCGGCGCGATCCCACGCGACGGCCGGCCATCGGCCGGCAGGATGCGCGCTGATCCGAAGCGGTTGCCGGCCAGCGGCCGGCGCCCCTTCAGAACCTGCCTTCCTGGAAATCGACGAAGGCCTGCATCAGTTCCTGCCGCGTGTTCATCACGAACGGACCATGCCGCATGACCGGCTCGCGCAACGGGCGGCCTGCAACCAGGATCAGCCGTGCACCGTCAGCGCCGGCCGAAACGTGCAGCTGCTCACCGCCGCCCAGCACCGCAAGTTCCTGCCGCGCCACGTCGCGCGCGGCATCCTGCTCACCCACGGTCATCGCGCCTTCGAACACGTAGGCAAAGGCGTTGTGCCCTTCCGGCAAGGCATAGGTCCAGGCGCGGTCGGGTGCCAGCGTGATGTCGAGGTAGAGCGGATCAGTGGCCGGCTGCACGATCGGGCCGGAGGTGCCATCGACGCTGCCGGCGATCACCTTCACTTCGACGCCCGCCGCCGGCTGCACCACCGGAATCCGCTCGGGCGCGAATTCCTGGTACTTCGGATCGGTCATCTTCTCGCGCGCCGGCAGGTTCACCCACAGCTGAAACCCGCGCATCTGTCCGCTTTCCTGTTCGGGCATCTCCGAGTGCACCAGGCCACGGCCCGCCGTCATCCACTGCACGCTGCCCGGGGTCAGCAGGCCTTCGTTGCCGTGGTTGTCGCGATGCCGCATGCGCCCGTCAAGCATGTAGGTGACGGTCTCGAAACCGCGGTGCGGATGTTCCGGGAAACCGGCGATGTAGTCTTCGGCGCGGTCGGTGCCGAATTCATCGAGCAGCAGGAACGGATCCAGGTCGGGCAGCGCAGGACCGCCGATGACACGGGTCAGGCGCACGCCGGCACCGTCGGAGGTGGGCATGCCACGGATGGTACGCAGCACGCGGACCGGTTCGGGAAAGCTCATGGCGACTCCTGTTGGATGGATGCCACTGAAGATGGACGCCACACGGCCGCACGCCAATGGATGGCTCCGCAACCGATTGTTCCATCCCTGATGTTCGCGGCATGTCAGCGCAGCCACCGTACGACCAAAGTACTACCGCCGATTCGTCCTGTGCCAATTGACCCTGTCGAAGGCACGCGGGACTCTTTGACTGTCTTTCCGGGAGAGAGCACCTCATGAAAGGGTTTTCCAAACTGGGCTGGGCGGTACTCGCCCTGCTCGGCGCGTTCTGTCTGGGCACCGTGGCACTGCGTCGCGGCGAACACATCAATGCCCTGTGGATCGTCGTCGCGGCCGTATCGCTGTACCTCGTCGCCTACCGCTTCTACAGCCTGTTCATCGCCAACAAGGTGATGCAGCTCGATCCGACCCGGGCCACCCCGGCGGTGATCAACAACGATGGCCTGGACTACGTTCCGACCAACAAGCACGTGCTGTTCGGCCATCACTTCGCCGCCATCGCCGGTGCCGGCCCGCTGGTCGGCCCGGTACTTGCTGCGCAGATGGGCTACCTGCCCGGCCTGCTGTGGCTGGTGGTGGGCGTGGTGCTGGCCGGTGCGGTTCAGGACTTCATGGTCCTGTTCCTGTCCAGCCGCCGCAACGGCCGCTCGCTGGGCGACCTGGTCAGGGAGGAAATGGGCCAGGTCCCCGGCACCATCGCCCTGTTCGGTGCCTTCCTGATCATGATCATCATCCTGGCGGTGCTGGCGATGGTGGTGGTCAAGGCGCTGGCCGAGAGCCCGTGGGGCATGTTCACGGTGATCGCGACGATGCCCATCGCGATCCTGATGGGCGTGTACATGCGCTACATCCGCCCCGGCAAGATCGGCGAGATCTCGATCGTCGGCCTGATCCTGCTGCTGGCCGCGATCTGGTACGGCGGCAAGGTCGCCGCCGACCCGGTGTGGGGCCCGGCGTTCACCTTCACCGGCACCCAGATCACCTGGATGCTGATCGGTTACGGCTTCGTCGCCTCGGTGCTGCCGGTGTGGCTGCTGCTGGCGCCGCGTGACTACCTGTCGACCTTCCTCAAGATCGGCACCATCATCGCGCTGGCGATCGGCATCCTCGTGGTGATGCCGGAGCTGAAGATGCCGGCACTGACCCAGTTCGCCGCCAGCGGTGATGGCCCGGTGTGGAAGGGCGGCATGTTCCCGTTCCTGTTCATCACCATCGCCTGCGGCGCGGTATCCGGTTTCCACGCACTGATCTCCTCCGGCACCACGCCGAAGCTGTTGGCCAATGAAGCGCACATGCGCTACATCGGCTACGGCGGCATGCTGATGGAATCGTTCGTGGCGGTGATGGCGCTGGTGGCCGCATCGATCATCGATCCGGGCATCTACTTCGCGATGAACAGCCCGGCCGCGGTGATCGGCGCCGATGCCGCATCGGCCGCGCACTACATCACCAACACCTGGGGCTTCACCATCACCCCCGAGCAGCTGATCGCAACCGCCGCAGCGATCGGTGAACCCACCATCCTGCATCGTGCCGGCGGTGCGCCGACGCTGGCGGTGGGCATCGCGCAGATCCTGCACCAGGCGATTCCCAGCAGCAGCGACGCGATGATGGCGTTCTGGTACCACTTCGCGATCCTGTTCGAAGCGCTGTTCATCCTCACCGCAGTGGACGCCGGCACCCGCGCCGGCCGCTTCATGCTGCAGGACCTGCTGGGCAACTTCGTGCCGGCCTTGAAGAAGACCGAATCGTGGACCGCCAACATCATCGGCACTGCCGGCTGCGTGGCACTGTGGGGCTACCTGCTGTACACCGGCGTGGTCGATCCGTTCGGCGGCATCCAGACCCTGTGGCCGCTGTTCGGCATCTCCAACCAGATGCTGGCCGGCATCGCGCTGATGCTGGGCACGGTGGTGCTGTTCAAGATGAAGCGTGACCGCTACGCCTGGGTCACCGCGGTGCCGGCGGTGTGGCTGCTGATCTGCACCACCTATGCCGGCTTCATCAAGATCTTCGACAGCAATCCGGCACAGGGCTTCCTGGCCCAGGCGCACAAGTTCCAGGCCGCCCTGGCCACCGATACCATCACCGCACCGGCGAAATCGGTGGCGCAGATGAAGCAGATCGTGGTCAACGCCTACGTCAACACCGGCCTGACCGCGCTGTTCCTGCTGGTGGTGGGCGCGGTGCTGGTGTATTCGATCAAGACCATCCTGGCAGCGCGCCGCAACCCGCAGCGCAGCGACCGCGAGACTCCGTACGTGGCGCTGAAGCCACATGAAATGGTGGATCTGTGATGAGCACGCAACTGGTTCCAGCCGGTCAGTACCAGGCCCACCGCCGCATCTGGCGGCGCCTGGTGCAGACCGCACGCCTGTGCTGTGGCATTCCCGACTACGACAACTACGTCCGGCACATGCTGGAGAAGCATCCGGACCAGCAACCGATGGATTACAAGACGTTCTTCCGCGAGCGCCAGGAAGCGCGATACGGCGGGCGCAACGGCGGCCGCTGCTGCTGACCTGCGTTGCGGGTGCCGGGCCGCAGGCCCGGCACCCCTGATACATCTGGGGCCAGGATCGTTTCCCCTGGAAAACGCGCCTGGCCCCTTGCTGTTGCCTGCCGGCCCGGCCTCAGCCGGTCGCCATCCACTTCAGGATCAGGCCGGTCACGTAGGCAAGCCCGGTGCCGGTGGCATACCCCACCGTGCCCAGCAGCACGCCGACCGGGGCCAGCGTCGGATGGAAGGCCGCAGCCACCACCGGCGCCGAAGCCGCTGCACCGATGTTGCCCTGCGAACCGATCGCGAAGAAGAACAGCGGCGCGCGCACCAGCTTGGCCACGCCCCACAGCACCAGCACGTGCGTGGCCATCCAGATCGCACCGAGCAGGAACAGCCACGGACGATCCAGCAGCGACAGCAAGTTCATCTGCATGCCGATGCAGGCGATCAGGAAGTACAGGAACACCGTGCCCAGCCGCGAAGCGCCGGCGGCTTCCAGCCGGCGTGCGCGGGTGAAGCTCAGGCCCAGGCCCATCGCGGTGGACAGCAGGATCACCCACACGAACTGGCTGTCCAGGCTGAACTGGCTGGCCCAGCTGACATGCGCCTTGAACCAGCCCGACAACGGCGCGGCGATCGCATGCGCCAGGCCGACGCCGCCCAGTGCCACGCCCACGATCACCATCAGGTCGGTCATGCTGGGAATGCGCGCGTTCTGCGCCTCATAGGCGCTGATCCGCGCCTTCATCTCGTCGATGGCACGGGTATCGGCACCGTTGCGGGTATCGATCTGCTGCGCGCGGTTGGCCAGGAACAGCAGGATCGCCATCCAAAGGCTGGCACAGGCCACGTCAACCACCGCGAACTGGCCGAAGGTGGTGGCATCGGTACCGAACACTTCGCGCATGGCTACCATGTTCGCGCCACCGCCGATCCAGCTGCCGGCCAGTGCGGCCATGCCGGCCCAGGTATCGCCGGCCACCGTCTCCGGATGGATCAGCTTCATCAGCTGGAACGAGACGATGGCACCGAGCATGATGCCGGCGGTGCCGGCACAGAACACCAGCAGCAGCTTCGGACCCAGCTTGATCACGCCCTTCAGGTCGATCGAGAGGGTCAGCAGCACCAGTGCGGCCGGCAGCAGCACATCACGCGCGACCGGGTTGTACAGCGAAGTGTTGTGGCCATCGATGACACCGGCGGTGTTGTAGATGGCGGGGATGAAGTAGCACAGCAGAAGCGCCGGCACCCAGGCGAAGATCTTCTTCAGCAGGGGGGTCGGGCCACTGGCGGCCCAGAAGATCAGGGCCAGGGTGGCGGCAATCAGGCCCAGTCCAACGACGTCGTTGCTGATCAGGGCGGTAGCGGGTTCGGTCGGCATGGGATCCTCTGTCGATCGAAAGAGCGGGAAAAAAAAGCGCCGCATGAAGCGGCGCAGGTCGAGATTAACACCGTCTTCACGCTGGGTCATGCTGCGCTGCTTGCCGCGCTCCCCGGCATTGACGACTATTGCCGCATCGCCGTTGCGGAGCAGGCCCATGCAGCTGGGTGCGTTCTCGGTCAGCCTGTCCGTGAAGGATCTGGCCGCCTCGCGTGCGTTCTACGAAGCCCTGGGGTTCTCGGTCAGCGGTGGCGATCCCACCCGGAACTGGCTGGTGATGCGGAGCAACGGCACGGTGATCGGGCTGTTCCAGGGCATGTTCGAGGGCAACCTGCTGACCTTCAACCCCGGCTGGGACCAGCACAAGCAGGAGCTGTCCCATTTCCAGGACGTGCGCGAGGTGCAGGCCGAGCTGGATGCCAAGGGCATTGAACTGGCCGTGCGGACCGATCCCGATGGCCAGGGTACCGGCTACCTGCAGCTGGCCGATCCTGACGGCAACGTGATCCTGATCGACCAGCACGTGGCGCGAGCGGCGGGTACCTAGTTGCCGGCCAGCGGCCGGCACTACCGGGTTGGTCGCCAGCGGCCGGCACTACCGGGTTGGCGGCCGGCACTACCGTGAGGTTGGACGCGAGGCACCAAAGTCCAGCGTGGCGCGTGTTCCGCGCGGCTCGCACGGATCCAGCTGCAGGGTCCAGCCCAGGTGCTCGCACAGCCGCGCGATCAGGTCCAGGCCGATGCCGCCGCCACGGTCGGCGCGCTCGCCACGGGCCATGCGCGCATGGATCGCGGCGATTTCTTCCGGGCTCATGCCATGCCCCGGATCCTGCAGGGTCAGCACCGCCGACGCGCTCAGGCGCAGCTCGATGTGGCCACGCCCACTGTTTTCGATGGCATTGCGCAGCAGGTTGCCGATCGCCGCCTGCACCACCGCCAGCGGCGCGACGATGTCCACCGGTGCCGCCTGCACGCCGATGCTCAGGTCCTTGTCGCCCAGCAGGTGGCGGTGGTCATCCACGATCTCCGGCAGCAGCTGGTCCAGCGCGATGCGCTCGGCACGTGCGGCCAATCGCGCCGGATCACGGGCCAGCACCAGCAGCAGTTCGATCAGCTGCTCCACACTCTGCGCCGTGCGCAGCACCCGCTGCATCTGCTGGCGCGCGCGGTCGGGCAGGCCCGGCTGCTCCAGCGCCAGTTCGGCGGCACCGGTCATCACCGCGATCGGCGTGCGCAGTTCGTGGCTGGCCGTGCTGATGAAGACCCGTTCGCGTTCGACGAACTGCTCGTTGCGGTCCAGGTAGTCGTTCAACGCGTCGGCGATGGTATGCAGCTCGGAACTGCCACGCGGGTCGACCTCGATGCGCTGGCCCTGCACGCCCGGCCGCAGCGCGGCGATGTGCTGCGCCAGCAAGGTCAACGGGCGCACCATCCGTTCCATGCCGAACGAGGCCATCAGCACGGTGACGAAGATCATGATCACCCCGGCCAGCATCACCCAGCGCGTGGCGAACTGTTCAAGGTCATGGAAATCGGAGATGTCCAGCGCCAGCGCCAGCCGCCCCATCGAGCCGGTATCGCGGACCATCACCGCGGTCTGCCGCCCCTTGATCGGGATGCCGTCATGCAGCCCGGGGTGCAGCGTACGCACGCTGTCCGGCATGTTGCCTTCGTCGAAGCGGAACAGGCTGAGCGTGTCCGAGTCCTGCCAGCGATAGTGCGGCTCGTGCTCGGTATGCTCGACGATGCTGTCCAGTTCGGAATTGAGCAGCGCGCGCCAGGCCGCATGCTCGGCGTGCTCGTGCACGTAGTTGCCGACGCTGAACACCGCGATCGACAGCAGTGCCAGGTAGCCCAGCAACCACCACACCACCCGCCGGTACAACGGCCCCGGCTTACGCGCCTTCATCGTCTTCCCTGCCGGCCTCGGCGGCCGTGGTCACGGCCAGCCGGTAGCCGACCCGCGGCAGGGTGTGGATCAGTTTCGCGGCGAACGGGCCATCGACACTGCGGCGCAGCTCGTAGACATGCGAGCGCAGCAGGTCGCCGTCCGGCGGCTCGTCACCCCACAGCGCGAATTCCAGCTGCTGGCGGGTGACCGCGCCCGGGCTTGCACGCATCAGCACTTCCAGCAGCTTGCGGCAGGCCGGGTACAGGTGCAGCACCTGGTTGCCGCGCTGCGCCTCCAGGGTCGCCAGGTCCAGCACCAGGTCGCCGACCTGCAGGCGCTTGCGCGGGTTGCGGCCCTGTGCGCGCAGCAGCAGCGCTTCCAGCCGCACTTCCAGCTCGGGAAGCGCGAACGGCTTGGTCAGGTAGTCATCGGCACCGGCGCGGAAGCCGGCGATCTTGTCCGGCAACTCGTCGCGCGCGGTCAGCATGATCACCGGTACCTCCGAGGCATGTTCGGCACGCAGCCGGCGCAGCACCTCCGGGCCTTCCATGCGCGGCAGCATCCAGTCCAGGATCACCGCATCGTAGGGGTGGCTTCCGGCCAGGTGCAGTCCGGTGATGCCATCCGGAGCCACGTCAAGCACATGCCCGCGCGACTCGAAATAGTCGAACAGGTTGGCCACCAGCTGGCGGTTGTCCTCGATCACCAACAGACGCATGCACGCAACATCCACGGAAGTTCGTACCATGGTAGCGCTGCCCATGTCGGAATGCGGTCGCCCTGGCCACCTCTGACGCTTTTCCCACCCCTGCCACCTCAGAATGGCCGTTTTGCTCCCGGAGCCTGCCGTGCCCGTAGCCCTGCCCCGCCGTTGGCACCTGCCCCTGTTGTGGCTGCTGATCATTGCTGCGCTGGCCGCCGGTATCGGCCTTCGGCAGCCGCAGCCGCCGGACGAGCCGCGCTTCGTGCTTGCCGCCCGGACCATGGTCGAGAGCGGGCAATGGCTGCTGCCGCACCGGGGCGTGGAGCTGTACGCAGAGAAGCCGCCGGTGTTCATGTGGCTGCAGGCAGCCGCCTACGAGATTGTCGGCAGCTGGCAGTGGTCGTTCCTGTTGCCGTCGCTGCTTGGCGCCCTGCTCAGCCTGTGGCTGGTGTCGGATCTGGCGCGGCGGCTGTGGTCGCCACGACATTCCGTCTACGCCCTGGCCGCGCTGTTCTGCACCCTGCAGTTCGGGCTGATGGCCAAGCGCGCGCAGATCGACATGGTGCTGGTGGGGATGACCACCGTGGCCCTGTGGGGGCTGTTGCGCCACCTGTGCGAACGCCGCAACCTGCCCGCACTGTGGCTGGCCGGTTTCGCCGCCGGCGTCGGCACGGTGACCAAGGGCGTGGGCTTCCTGCCGCTGCTGATGGTGCTGCCCTGGTTCGGCTGGTGGCTGTACCAGCGCCGGCGCGGGCACCAGGTGGAGGGCCCGCACCCGGCAACGCTGCTGTGGCTGATACCCGCCTTCCTGCTGGGCGTAGCGGTCTGGCTGGCGCCGCTGGGCTGGGCGCTGCTGCATACCCCCAGCGCCGAACTGCAGTCCTACGCGCACGAGCTGCTGTTCAAGCAGACCGGCACCCGCTATGCCAATGCCTGGCACCATCGGCAGCCGGTCTGGTACTACCTGCAGGTGATCCTCACCCTGTGGCTGCCGGGCAGCCTGCTGCTGCCGATGCTGTTCAAGCCGTGGTGGCGCCGCCTGCGCCGGGGCGATCGCCGGCAATGGCTGCTGCTGGGCTGGGCGTTGCTGGTGCTGGTGTTCTTCAGTGCCAGCCCGGGCAAGCGCGAGGTGTACCTGCTGCCGATGCTGCCGGCGATGGCGCTGGCCGTCGCCCCGCTGCTGCCGGGGCTGCTGCGCCGGCTGTGCGTGCGCCGCTACCTGTTCGGCTACAGCGTGGTGCTGATGCTGGCCACCGGCGTGCTCGGGGTGATGCTGATGACCGAACACCCGTGGGCCGTGGCGCAGCTGCAACGCCGGGCCATGCCCGACACCCTGCTACCGGTGCTCGGCGACGGCCTGCTGACCTTCGCCATCGCCCTGGCCACGCTGATCGTATGGCTGCGGGTACGCCGCGCCGCAACATTGGTGCTGCTGACCCACGGCATGCTGTGGATGCTGTACGGCCTGGTGCTGATTCCGGCACTGGATCCCTATGCCTCGGCCTCGGCGCTGATGCGCCGGGTCGGCGCGCGGATCGGCCCCGATGCCGAACTGGCCCTGGTCGCCTGGCGTGAGCAGAACCTGCTGCAGGCCGACCGGCCGGTGCGCGAGTTCGGCTTCAAGCGGCCCTGGGCCGAGCAATGGCATGACGCCGGCCCGTGGCTGGCCGAGGCGCCGGACAAGCGCTGGCTGCTGGTGCTGGACGATGCGATGAGCCCGTGCGTGGACCCGGCCAAGGTGATCGACATCGGCGTTGCCAACCGCAACCGTTGGCAACTGCTGCCCGGCACCGCATGGGACCCGGAATGCCACGCCGAGCGGACAGGTTCGACCGCTGAAGAAGACTGAACGTTGACACGTGCTGGGCAAACATTAACCCGGCACGAACGAGCGTCCGACCCTTCTCCGACATCCAGGTGACGAGCATGACCGCGGATTCCCGAACCGCCCCTTCCCAGCATGCCCGTCCAACCCATTGATTCGGTAGCACCGCTTGCTACATCGCCACTGGCGTCAAGATTTGCCGTAACTCACCTCTGGCTGCCTGTCGCAATCGGACTGCCCGTGTTTACGCTGCTGATGGGTTTCGGCGGCGACCAATGGGTAGCCGACCACCTGTTCCGCCTTGAGGGCGGCCACTGGGCGTTGCAGGACGCCTGGGTCACCCGCACCCTGGTGCACAAGGTCGGCAAGTGGCTGAGCACGGCCGCAGCGCTGGTGGCGATCCTGTTGTGCTTCCACCACTGGCGCCGCGGGCGTGACCGCACCCTGCGCTGGGCGCTGCTCTATGTGGTGATTGCCATGGCGCTGGGTACTGGTGTGATTTCGCTGCTGAAGTCGCTGGTGCCGATGGAATGCCCCTGGGACCTGCTGCGCTACGGTGGCCACGAGCCCTTCATCGGGCTGTTCACCCTGCGCCCGGCCGGCATGGCCGCACAGGCCTGCTTCCCGGCCGGCCACGCCAGCGCCGGCTACGCCTGGCTCTGCCTATACTTCTTCGCACTGCTGTGGCGCCCGTCCTGGCGCTGGGCCGGGCTGTGGATCGGCCTCGGCGCCGGCCTCGTGTTCGGCATCAGCCAGCAGCTGCGGGGCGCACATTTCCTTTCGCATGACGTCGCCACGGCATTGATCTGTTGGCTGCTTTCGCTCGGCCTGTATGTCCTGATCCGCCGTCAGCTGGACCGTCCCAACCGCCAGGAGGCAAACGCATGAGTGCATCGGTCCAACGCCCCGCCCGCCTTCCTGCCCTGGCGAGCCTTCGCCGCTGGCGGCCGCAGCTGTCCACCGAAGCACTGATCGCGCTGACCAGCCTGTTCTTCGCGGTGGCCGGCAACGGGCTGTTCTGGCACAGCGCAATGGCCAGCCATCCGGGCAGCCTGCGCTATGCGCTCTCGCTGCTGCTGCTGTTGCTGGGCGCGCATGGCGTGCTGCTCGGCATCCTGGTCTGGCGCTGGAACGCCAAGGTGGTGATCAGCCTGTTGCTGCTGGTGACCGCGTTCGCCGCGCACTACATGAGCCGCTACCACATCTACCTGGATGCGGACATGCTGCGCAATGTGCTGGCGACCGATCCCAAGGAAAGCCGCGAGCTGATGACCGTGTCGCTGCTGTGGCCGGTGCTGCTGCTGGCGGTTCTGCCGATGATCGTGCTGTGGCGGGTGCAGCTGCGCCGCCGCAGCTGGGGCCGCAGCCTGCTGTGGCGCCTCGGCTTCCTGCTGGTGGCGGCGGTGACCGCGGTCGGCGGCGCGCTGATCTCGTTCCAGGATGTCTCGGCGCTGATGCGCAACCAGCGCGAAGTGCGCTACCTCGCCACCCCGGCCAACGTGCTGCTGGGCCTGCCGCGTGCACTGCGGGGCGACAATCCGGTGCAGCGCGCGCCGAAGCTGCCGATCGGCACCGACGCCAAGGCGACGCCGCGCGCGCCCACCAGCAAGCCGCGCCTTCTGGTGATCGTCATGGGCGAGACCGTGCGCGCGCAGAACTGGGGCCTCAACGGTGGCCGCAATACCACGCCGGAACTGGCCCAGGCCAGCGTGGTCAACTTCCCGGACATGCATTCCTGCGGCACCAGTACCGAGGTTTCGCTGCCGTGCCTGTTCTCGCCGTGGGGCCGTCACGACTATGACGAGAAGAAGATCCGCGCGCACCAGTCGCTGCTGCATGTACTGAACCGCGCAGGCATCGCACCGCTGTGGCGCGACAACCAGTCCGGCTGCAAGGGCGTGTGCGAGGACCTGGAGTTCCAGTCGTTGTCCGATGCGACCACGCCGGGACTGTGTGCCGATGGCCGCTGCATGGATGAGATCCTGCTGCAGGACCTGGCCACCCAGGTGCGTGCCAAGCCCGGCGACCGCGTGGTGGTGCTGCACCAGCTGGGCAACCACGGCCCGGCCTACTTCGAGCGCTATCCGCCCGCGTTCCGCCGTTTCACCCCGACCTGCGATACCCGTGACATCGGCCGCTGCTCGCGCGAAGAGATCACCAACAGCTACGACAATGCCGTGCTGTACACCGATCACTTCCTGAGCAAGACCATCGGCACGCTGAAGGGCATGCAGGACTACGACACCGCGATGATCTACCTGTCCGACCACGGCGAATCGCTGGGCGAGAAGGGACTGTTCCTGCACGGCGTGCCCTACGCGATCGCTCCGGCCGAACAGACCCGGGTGCCGATGACGATGTGGTTCTCGCAGGGCTTCGCCAGCAGCCGCGGGCTGGACCTGCAGTGCGTGCGCAAGCGCTCGGCGGCCTATACCGACCACGACAACCTGTTCCCGTCGGTGCTGGGCCTGATGCAGGTGAAGACCTCGCTGTACGAGCGCGACCGCGACGTGTTCGCCAACTGCGAGAGTTGAGGGGAAGGTTCGGCAGGGCTTGCAGCCCTGCACCCGCGGTAGTGCCGGCCGCTGGCCGGCAGCCTCGACAGCAACAGCAACAGCAGAAGCTGGTTTCCTGCGACCTTGGGGTCAGATCCGTTTTCCGAAGGAAAACGGATCTGACCCCATTCTGATGCTCCGACACCGCCCCGCCATCCCCGGAATACCCGCTCCTGACGTTGCCGTTGCCTGAAGGCTTCGGCAGGTGCAGGGCGCAGCCCTGCCGAACCCGACCGACTTCCGCCACTTGCGGTGACGGCGACCGCCCACTAGCCTTCGGCCGTCGTTCACCACCCAAGGACCGCCCGTGAAACACCGTCATCTCCTGCTGGCCTCGGCAATCGCCGCCGCCACGCTGGCCCTGGTTGCCTGCAAGAAGGAAGCAGCCCCAGGCACCGAGGCCGCCAGCAGCAGCGCCGCGGCCGGCGAAACCGCCGACCAGTTCGTGGCCCGCATCAATGCCGAATTCAAGGCCGCCTACCCGGAGATGACCTCGGCGCAGTGGCTGTCTTCCACCTACATCAACAGTGATTCCGAACGGATCGCAGCCAAGGCCAACGAGCGCTCGCTGACCCAGCTCAACAGCTGGATCGAACAGGCCGCCAGGTTCGACGGCAAGCCGATGAGCGAGGACAGCAAGCGCGCGATCCACCTGCTGAAGCTGATGTCGTCGATGCCGGCGCCGCGTGACCCGGCCAAGCTGGCCGAGCTGACCCAGATCGCCACCCGCATGGAAGGCAGCTACGGTGCCGGCAAGTACTGCACCGACGCCAACGATCCGAACTCCTGCCGCCAGCTGGGCGAGCTGGAGCAGGTGCTGGCACGCAGCCGTGACTACGACAAGCAGCTCGATGCCTGGCAGGGCTGGCACAGCACCACCAGGAACATGCGAGGCGACTACCAGAAGTTCGTCGGCCTGGTGAACGAAGGTGCCAAGGGCATGGGCTTCACCGATGCCGGGCAGATGTGGCGCAGCGGCTACGACATGCCGCCGGAACAGATCGGCCCGGAGACCGACCGCCTGTGGGAGCAGGTCAAGCCGATGTACGAGCAGCTGCACTGCTACGCACGCGGCAAGCTGGACAAGACCTACGGCAAGGACAAGGCCGAAGTGGGCAACGGCCTGATCGCCGCGCACCTGCTGGGCAACATGTGGCAGCAGGACTGGTCGAACCTGTGGGACCAGCTGGAGCCGTATCCGGGCGCCGGCAGCCTGGACATCACCGCCGCGCTGGAGAAGCAGTACCAGACCAACCTGAGCGCGGCGCTGGCCAAGGCCGGCAAGGACGCCAACGTGGCCGCGCAGTACAAGGCGCAGCGTGAAGCCGAACTGCGCACCGCCAGGCAGATGACCGAGCGCGCGCAGGACTTCTACGTCTCGCTGGGGATGCCGTCGCTGCCGCAGTCGTACTGGGAGAAGACCCAGTTCATCAAGCCCGATGACCGCGACGTGGTCTGCCACGCCAGCGCCTGGGACATGAACATGGAAGGCGACGTGCGCACCAAGATGTGCATCAAGCCGAACGAAGAGAACTTCACCACCATCTACCACGAGCTGGGCCACATCTATTACGACCTGGCCTACAACCCGCTGCCGCCGCTGTTCCAGGGAGGCGCCAACGATGGCTTCCATGAGGCGATCGGCGACACCATCGTGCTGGCGATGACGCCCAAGTACCTCAGCTCGATCGGCCTGGTCGACGCACCGACCGAAAGCCGCGAGGCAGTCATCAACAACCAGATGCGCATGGCGCTGTCGGGCGTGTCGTTCCTGCCGTTCGGCCTGATGATCGACCGCTGGCGCTGGGGCGTGTTCGATGGTTCGATCACCGCCGACAACTACAACAAGGCATGGTGGGACCTGAAGGCCAAGTACCAGGGCGTGGCCCCGGCCAGCAGCCGCGGCGAGGAATTCTTCGATCCGGGCGCGAAGTACCACGTGCCGGGCAACACCCCGTACACCCGCTACTTCCTGGCCCGCATCCTGCAGTTCCAGTTCTACAAGGGCCTGTGCGATGCCGCCGGCTACAAGGGCCCGCTGCATGAGTGCACCTTCTACGGCAACAAGGAAGCCGGCCAGAAGTACTGGGCGATGCTGAGCAAGGGTGCCAGCCAGCCGTGGCAGGCCACGCTGAAGGAGCTGACCGGCACCGACAAGCTCGATGCCGGCCCGATGATCGAGTACTTCACGCCGGTCAACGAATGGCTGAAGCAGCAGAACGAAGGCCAGATGTGCGGCTGGCAGGCCAACGCGGCCCCGGCGGCGAAATGAAAGAAGGGGCGGGTCCGCGAGGATCCGCCCCTTTCATCTGGTAGCGCCGGCCGCTGGCCGGCAACCTGCGCGATCAAGATCCAACGGGCAACCGGCCAGCGGCCGGCGCTACCGCAATGAGCGTCAGCTGTCCTTCTTCGCCGCCATCGCGGCGGCCAGCTCGGCCTTGAACTCCTCGAAGGTCTGGCCCTTCTCCTTCGCTTCGGCCTGCGCGGCATCACGCAGCGCATCGGAATACATCAGCCGGACCGGCGTGCCGTTGCGCTCGTGCAGTTCACCGGCCTGCATGATCAGCGCCAGCACCTGTGCGGCGCTGTCGCTGTGGCCGGCAATGCGGCCATCCATGCCCAGCACCCACTCGCCATCGCGGCGCACGACACCGGCCAGCAGGGTGCGCTGTGCGTCGCGCAGTTCGGCATGCGGTTCCACCGGCGAGGCCTGGGCAGCGGCCTTGTTGGCGGCCTGCTTTTCCTGGCGACGGCGCTGGTCGCGGCGGGTCTTGGAGCTGGTGGACATGGTGCGGTACCGCAGCGAGGGGGGCGCAAGGATAGCGCACCCCAGCCGCGGCGCCGTTTCACGCGCGCCCGCACCCGCGCGGTCAGTCCAGCACTTTGCCGTCCCGCCAGTAGCCCATGAAGGTGATCGCGCGGCGGTCCAGGCCGCAGTCGCGGACCAGATGGCGGCGGATCGCCATCACCGCGCCGGCCTCGCCGGCCACCCAGGCGTACAGCGGCCCGATCACGCCGGCATCGGCCTGCTCCCACAGGATCTGCGTATCAACGTCGATCTCCTCCAGCGCATCCCCGGCAGCCACGCCCGAGGCCGCTGCCAATCGCGCCTGCACCGCCTGCAGCAACGGCTGTCCGTAGGCCGCCTGCCCGCGCGGCAGCCAGACCAGCTCGGCGCTGGAAGGCGCCTTCAGGGGCACCGCGTCGCCGGCCTGGGCGACTTCGAGCAGGGCCAGCGTGCGCGGAGGGTCGACCATGGCTGACAGCTCCTCGAGGATGCCGGCCACCGCAGGCAATGCGGTTTCATCGGCCACCAGCAGTACCTGGCCGACACCGGCCGGTGGCTTCCACTCCCAGCCCAGGCTGCTCTCGGCACAGTCGGCGTCCGGCGCCAGCAGCACTACGCGGTCGCCGGGGCGGGCGTGCATGGCCCAGCGCGAGGCGGGACCGGCTTCGCCATGGATGACGAAATCGACGTCCACCTCGCCCTGCTCGGCCCGCAGCTGGCGAATCGTATAGGTCCGCATCGGTGGCCGCTGGTCATCGGGCAGGGCCCGGTAGCGGGGGTACCAGTCTTCGCCGCTGGGGACCTGCGGCACGTCCTGGCCGGGAAGCGGGAAGAACACCTTGATCCGCTGGTCCGGGCCTTCGGTCTTCATCCGCGCCACGTCGGCACCGGTGAACACCATGCGGTCCAGGGAAGGGGAAAGAACGCGGCGCTCCTTCAGCGCCACCTCGAACAGGCGGTAGGTCTGCTGCGCAGCCATGGGGGAACCTCATGCAACGACATCGGATCGGCTGGCTGTCGTGCATCCACGCACCGGCTGGCTGGAGTGTCCAGCCTAGTCCGGTACCCGCCCGTCGCAAGGGCTGCGGGCATCGCGCCCCGCCCTACCCCTGCGCGCTGCTCAATGGCCCGTGCAGGCTGCCTGCGCCGCGCGTTCACGCTGGTGTTCCCAGTACCAGAACACGAAACCGGCGACGAAGAACGCCGCCTGGCCCAGCGCCAGGTGCAGCGGGCTGGCGCTGAGCAGCGGCGACACCACGCCGGCCACCACGGTGCTGATCATCAGCTGCACGAAGGCCTGCAGCGACGAGGCCAGGCCGCGCTGGTGCGGATACATGTCCAGCACCGCCAGCGCCAGGATCGGGAAGATCAATGCCATGCCCATGCCGCCCAGGAAGATCGGCAGCACCGCCCACGGCAGCACGAACTGCGGGGCCAGGGCCACGTAACCAACGTTCAGCAGCACCGACAGCGCGCAGAAGCCGAAGCCGATGGCGACCTGGCGGGTCGGCGTGGTGTGCCCGGCCATGCGCCCGGACAGGAACGAGCCGGTGGTCATGCCACCGATGGTCGGGATGAACAGCCAGGCGAATCCGCCTTCACCCAGGTGCAGGTGCTGCATCACGAATACCGGCGCCGAGGAGATGTACAGGAAGATGCCGCCGAAGCCGATGCTGCCGGCCAGCGCCAGGCGCAGGAAGCGCGGGTTGAAGCCGATGCGCACGTAATCGCGCAGCAGCGTCCGCGGCGACAGCGCTACCCGGGCTTCGACAGGATGGGTTTCCGGCAGGTAGCGCGCGGTGGCCGCCAGCAGCACCAGTGCGAACACCACCAGGAACCAGAAGATCAGCGGCCAGCCGGCGCCGCTGAGCAGGATCCAGCCGCCGATGATCGGGGCGATGGCCGGGGCGATGCCGAACAGCATCGACACCTGGCTCATCAGCCGCTGCGCGTCATGGCCGTGGTACAGGTCGCGGATCACCGCGCGGCCGACAATCATGCCGACGCCCGCCGACAGGCCCTGCAGCGCGCGGAAGGCCAGCAACGTGCCCAGGTCGGTGGACAGCGCGCAACCGACCGAGGCGCCGACGAAGACCACCAGCCCGCCCAGGATCACCCGCTTGCGGCCCCAGGCATCGGACAGCGGGCCATGCGCCAGGCTCATCAGGCCGTAGAACAGCAGGTACACGCTGATGGTCTGCTGCACCGCCACCTCGTCCACCGCCAGGCGCTGGGCCAGCTGCGGGAACGCCGGGAAGATGGTGTCGATCGAGAACGGGCCGAACATGGCGAGGCCGGCAAGCAGCAGGGCCATGCGGCGGGTGGAAGCAGCAACAGCGGCGGTCATGGAAGAGGCGTCCGGCAGGGCCATGCGTCACACGCACGGCGGGCGCCGGTCCCCTGCAGCAGGGACGGCGCCAGATGAATTCGGGTATCCGCCCATCATAGGTGGGGATTGCGCCCGGCGCCATGCAGCGCTGCACAAAACGCATGCCCGGGCCATCGGCCATTCAGGCACGCGAGCCGTGCCTGGAGGCGGCCCGCGCGCCCGCAACGGGCTATAATCGGCGGGCAACACGGTGGGAGAAGCGGAACACCGCTGCCGAAGGCGCAACGCCCGTAATCGCTCAGGCCCGATACCACCCGTAACACAACTCTGGAGAGACCGGTTCGATCCGGCGCCGAAGGGGCACGAAGCTGCGGCCAGCCGCACTTCCAAACTCTCAGGCAAAAGGACAGAGGGGCGCCCCGCAGACCGCCAACCGGCGGCTTGTGCCCGTGCGTGTGCCCTTTCCTGACGGATCCTTCGCCATGTCCCAGAACACCCCTTCCCTGCGTGAGCTCGAGCACCACACTGCGTTCGTCGAGCGCCACATCGGCCCCAACGATGCCGAGATCGCGCAGATGCTCGACGTCGTCGGCCACGCGTCGCTGGATGCGATGACCGATGCCATCGTGCCGGCCAAGATCAAGTCGCCGGCGCCGCTGGCACTGCCGGAGTCGATGACCGAAGTGCAGGCACTGGCGAAGATCCGTGCGATCGCCGACAAGAACACCGTGCTGCGCAGCTTCATCGGCCAGGGCTACTACGGTACCCACACGCCGAACGTGATCCTGCGCAACATCCTGGAAAACCCGGCCTGGTACACCGCCTATACGCCGTACCAGGCGGAGATCTCGCAGGGCCGCATGGAAGCGCTGATCAACTTCCAGACCCTGTGCGCCGACCTCACCGGCATGGAAATCGCCAACGCCTCGCTGCTGGACGAAGCCACCGCCGCTGCTGAAGCGATGACCCTGGCCAAGCGTTCGGCCAAGTCGAAGTCGGACACCTTCTTCGTGCACGATGCGGTGCACCCGCAGACCCTGGAACTGCTGCGTACCCGCGCGGAACCGATGGGCATCGTGCTGCGTGTCGGCACCCCGGCCGAGGCGCTGGAAGCGGAAGCCTTCGGCCTGCTGCTGCAGTACCCGGACACCTTCGGCCAGGTCGGCGATTACAAGGCGCTGGTTGATGCCGTGCACGCGCGCGGCAGCCTGGTGGCGGTGGCCACCGACCTGCTGGCACTGACCCTGCTGGCGGCCCCGGGCGAATGGGGTGCGGACATCGTGGTCGGCAACAGCCAGCGCTTCGGCGTGCCGTTCGGTTTCGGCGGCCCGCATGCGGCGTTCATGGCCTGCCGTGATGCCTACAAGCGTTCGATGCCGGGCCGCCTGATCGGCGTGTCGGTCGACGCACAGGGCAACCCGGCCTACCGCCTGACCCTGCAGACCCGCGAGCAGCACATCCGCCGCGAGAAGGCCACCTCCAACATCTGCACCGCACAGGTGCTGCTGGCGGTGATGGCCTCGATGTATGCCGTCTACCACGGCCCGGAAGGCCTGACCCGCATCGCCCGCCGCACCCACCGCCTGGCTTCGATCCTGGCCGCGGCGCTGCGCACGGCCGGCGTGCAGGTTGGTGGCGATTTCTTCGACACCCTGCATGTCACCGGCGTGCATGCCGATGAGATCCACGCCAAGGCCCGCGCCGCCGGCTACAACCTGCGTGCGATCGACAGCGATTCGGTCGGCATCAGCCTGGACGAGACCGCCACCCGCGCCGACGTGGTTGCCCTGGCTGCCGTGTTCGGCGCCCAGGCCGACGTCGACGCGCTGGATGCCGGCACCGCCGACGCGCTGCCGGCTGGCCTGCTGCGCCAGTCCGCATTCCTGACCCACCCGGTGTTCAACACCCACCACAGCGAGCACGAACTGCTGCGCTACCTGCGTTCGCTGGCCGACAAGGACCTGGCGATGGACCGCACGATGATCCCGCTGGGCTCGTGCACCATGAAGCTCAACGCCACCGCCGAGATGATCCCGGTGACCTGGCCGGAGTTCTCGCAGATCCACCCGCTGGTACCGGCCGACCAGGCGCTGGGCTACAAGGAACTGATCGACACGCTGGAAGCGATGCTGGTGGAGTGCACCGGCTACGATGCGGTCAGCCTGCAGCCGAACTCCGGCGCGCAGGGTGAGTACGCCGGCCTGCTGGCGATCCGCGCCTACCACCGCTCACGCGGCGAGGGCCATCGCGACATCTGCCTGATCCCGGATTCGGCGCACGGCACCAACCCGGCCTCGGCGCAGATGTGCGGCATGAAGGTGGTGGTGACCAAGACCGATGCCAACGGCAACGTCGACGTCGAGGACATCCGCCTCAACGCCGAGAAGTACAGCGACCGCCTGGCCGCGATCATGATGACCTACCCCTCCACGCATGGCGTGTTCGAGGAAGAGGTGGTCGAGATCTGCGAGATCATCCACAAGCACGGCGGCCAGGTGTACACCGACGGTGCCAACATGAACGCCCTGGTCGGCGTGGCCAAGCCGGGCAAGTGGGGTTCGGACGTTTCGCACCTGAACCTGCACAAGACCTTCTGCATCCCGCACGGCGGTGGTGGCCCGGGCGTCGGCCCGTGCGCGGTGAAGGAGCACCTGGCGCCGTTCCTGCCGGGCAAGCTGGGCGACAACGGCCCGGTCGGCATGGTCAGCGCGGCCAGCTTCGGCAGCGCCTCGATCCTGCCG
Source organism: uncultured Stenotrophomonas sp. (assembly GCF_945952405.1). GTDB lineage: Bacteria > Pseudomonadota > Gammaproteobacteria > Xanthomonadales > Xanthomonadaceae > Stenotrophomonas. The sequence goes on from NZ_CAMFIA010000004.1 coordinate 122,501, forward strand.
ATCAGCTGGATGTACATTGCGATGATGGGCCGCGAAGGCCTGCGCAAGGCCACCCAGGTCGCGCAGCTCAACGCCAACTACATCGCCAAGCGCCTGGCCCCGCACTTCAAGACCCTGTACACCGGCCGCAACGGCCTGGTGGCACATGAGTGCATCCTCGACGTGCGCCCGCTGGAGAAGACCAGCGGCATTGGCGCCGAGGACGTGGCCAAGCGCCTGATCGACTTCGGCTTCCACGCGCCTACGCTGAGCTTCCCGGTGGCCGGCACGCTGATGGTCGAGCCGACCGAGAGCGAATCGCTGCACGAGCTGGATCGCTTCATCAACGCGATGATCCAGATCCGCGAGGAAATCGGCGCGATCGAAGACGGCCGCCTGGACCGTGAGGACAACCCGCTGAAGAACGCGCCGCATACCGCGACCGCGGTGACCGCCAGCGAATGGACCCACGCCTATCCGCGCGAACTGGCCGCGTTCCCGCTGGCCAGCCTGAAGCAGGCCAAGTACTGGCCGCCGGTGGCCCGCGTCGACAACGTGTACGGCGACAAGAACGTGATGTGTGCCTGCATCCCGGTCGACGCCTACAAGGATGATGAAGTCGAGGCGTAAGCCTGCGCTTGATCGGTAACGAGAACGGCCCGCGCAAGCGGGCCGTTCTCGTTTTGCGGCTGCGATGGAGCCACGCCGCGCATGCAGGCCGTGTTCTCACGGGTCCGGCATCTGCCCGAGGCTGAGCTGCCACGACACGCCGAAGCGGTCCTGCACCCAGCCGTAGCGGTTGCTGAAGTCATAATCGCCGACCGGCATCAGCCAATGGCCGCCATCGCCCAGCACGCGCGCCGCACGCTCGAACTGTTCGGCACCGGAACACTCGACGAACAGCGAGATCGATGGCGTGAAGGTGAAACCGTGCACGTCGAGGCTGTCGAAGCACAGGTAGTGGGTGCCGCCGAGCAGGAAGATGGCCTGGCGCACCTGCCCGGGGACGCCGGCGCCGGGCCCCTCCGGGTGGCGCTGCAGGGCCAGCAGGCGGAAATCGGCGAAGGCTTCGGCATACAGGGCCAGGGCGGCCTCGGCCTGGCCGGTGAACATCAGGAAGGGACGGCTGCGCAGCATGCGGTACTCCCGGGCAACGGGCCGATGACGGCCCACCCGATCAGAGTGCCACGATGGATGTGCAGCCCTCGTGGCAGTGCCGGCCGCTGGCCGGCAGCCTCGCTCAGGCTTCGCGCATGCGTCGCGCGATGGCGCTGCCGGCGGCGATCGTAGCGGTCAGCGCGACCATCGACAGGAACTGCAGCCGCGTGTGCGACTCGCTCAGCAGCAGGCCGAAGATCAACGCCAGGATCGCCAGTGCGCAGCAGGTCAGCCACGGGAAACCGGCCATGCGGAACGGCAGGCGGGTCCCCAGGCGATCGGCGCGGCGGCGCAGCACCAGCTGCGAAACCAGCGACAGGGTCCACACCAGCAGGCAGGTGGAACCGACGATGTTCAGCAGCACCGGCAGCACCCGGTCCGGGAACAGCAGCTCCATCACCGTGGCAGCGAAACCGAACAGCACGCTGGCCAGTACCGCGACCACCGGCACCTGGCGCGGATCGGTCCAGCCGAGCACGGCCGGGGCTTCGCGGCGCTGCGCCAGCGAATACATCATGCGCGAGGCGCCGTAGAGATTGGCATTGAGCGCCGACAGCAGCGCGATCACCGCGATCAGGGTGATGGCGGTGCCGGCGCCCGGAATGCGCGCAATGTCCAGCACCGCGGCGAACGGCGACTTCAGCGCCTCGCTGGTCCACGGCACCACGGCAATGATCACGCTCAGCGAGCCGATGTAGAACACCAGGATGCGCCAGGCCACGGTGCGGATGGCACGGGCGATGCTGCGCTCGGGATCTTCGGTTTCCGCCGCTGCCACGGCCACGATCTCGGTGCCACCGAAGGCAAACACCACCACCAGCAGTGCAGCGCCGATGCCGGCCAGGCCCTTCGGCGCGAAGCCGCCATGCTCGGTGAAATTACTCAGCCCCGGCGAGGTCACCTGCGGCAGCCAGCCCATCAGCAGCGCCACGCCGATGGCGATGAACGCCAGGATGGCCGCCACCTTGAGGATGGCGAACCAGAATTCGAATTCGCCGAAGTTCTTCACGCCGAGCAGGTTGATCGCGGTGAAGAACAGCATGAAGGCCAGTGCCGCCATCGGTACTGGTACTGCCGGCCATACGGTGGCCAGCAGCCCGGCCGCACCGACCGCTTCGGCCGCGATCACGATCACCAGCTGCACCCACCACAACCAGCCGACGGTGGCGCCGGCGGTGGCGCCCATGGCGTCGGCGGCATACACCGAGAACGCGCCGCTGGTCGGTTTGGCCGCCGCCATCTCACCCAGTGCGTTCATCACGATGATCACCAGCGCACCGGCCACCAGGTACGACACCAGCACCGCCGGACCGGCCGCCTGTACGCCCACGCCCGAGCCCAGGAACAGCCCGGCGCCGATGGCGCTGCCCAGGCCCATCATGATCAGCTGGCGGGGCTTGAGCGAATGTCCGAGACGGGACGGCGAAGCGGTCGGAATCGAGTTGGGCATCGGCGGGGCTGGCGGCGGGCTACAGGGGCGACACCTTACCCTGTCCCGTGCCCACGGGGATAGGCACAGCGCAGCAGGCGGCTCAGGCCAGCGCAGGCTCGCCGAGGGTCCCGCCAATACGGGCACGGTAGGCGCGCGGCGAGAAACCGGTTTCAGCCTTGAACTTGCGGGTGAACGCGCTCTGGTCGCTGAAACCGCAGGCCTGGCCGATGCAGGCAATGCTGTCGTCGCCATGCAGCAGGTGCATGGCCATCTGGATCCGCAACCGGGTCAGCACCTGCTGCGGGGTCATCTGGAACACCTTGCGGAAACTGCGCTCCAGCTTGGACAGCGAGAAGCCGGTGATGTCCAGCAGGGTCTGCATGCGCACATTCTCGGCGTAGTGCGCGTTGAGGTGGGCCAGGGCCAGCCGCAGCTGTTCGTACTGGGTGCCCAGGCTGTCCTTCTGGCCGAGATCGCGGGAAATGCCGATCAGGCCCTCGATGGCGCCGTCGACCAGCAGCGGCCGCTTGCAGGTCAGGCACCAGCCCGGTTCGCGGTTGGCGAACAGATGCAGCTCCATCAGGTTCTCGATCACCTCGCCGGACAGCACGCGGGCGTCCTGGTCGACGTAGTCGGCACTGAGCCCGGTCGGGTAGATCTCGGCGGCGGTACGCCCGATCACATCCTTGCGCGCGCGCAGGCCCAGCCGCCGCAGCATGGTCTGGTTGACGTGGGTGTAACGCCCCTGGCGGTCCTTGATGAAGAACAGCACGTCCGGGATGGCGTCGAACAGGGCTTCGATGTCGGCGGGCTCGACTCGCATGCGGCAAGCATAGCCGAGGCACCTTGCCGGTGCGATCACCCTTGCGGGACTTGCACTTAACGCGGCCAGGGCCACCGTGGGGGCCAGCCCCCAGCGGAGACCCGGTCATGCCCCGAGGTGACAAGGCCGCCTATACCGAAAAGCAGAAGCGCCAGGCCGGACACATCGAAGAAAGCGAACGCGAACGCGGCGCCAGTGAAAGCACGGCCGAACGCATCGCCTGGGCCACCGTGAACAAGCAGGATGGGGGTGGCAAGCGCAGTGGCAGTGGGCGCAAGGCAGCGAAGAAGGCACCGGCGAAAAAGGCCGCCAGCAAGGCAGTGGCGAAAAAGGCGGCGCATACCCGCACGCGCGGCTGAGCGCGTCGGTCAGGGCGGCAGCGTCTTCATCCAGGCTGCAACCTCGGCTGCAGCTGCGTCGGCGCGTGCCTGCAGCAGCAGATGTGGCCCCTGCAACGACACATGGCGGGCATCGGGCAACAAGGCCTGCAGTTCGGCCACGCTGGGCGGCCACAGCAGGCGGTCCTGCCGGGCATGCAGGCACAGCGTTGGCAACACAAGTTCCGGCAGCAGTGCACGAACATCCACCTGCAGCGTGGCTGCAGCACGCCGGCGCAGGGTTGCCGCCGGCACCTGGGTGATTGCCAGGCCCAGCTCACGCAGGTTCGTGCGCGTCCGCCACTGCCCCAGCAGCAATCGGGCGATCAACGCCAGTGGCGGCAACGGCCACGCTTGGGTCAGTATCCGTGCGCTCGCCGCAGGCAACGGCACCGGCCTCCGTGCGAAGGTCGTACTCAGTACCAACCCTCGCAATCCGGGCGGTCCAGCCACCGCCAGTTCGATGGCCAGGGGACCGGCGAAGGATTCGGCCAGCAGTACAAAGGGAGATGCCGGAAGGTGCGGGCGCAGGATCGACGCCAGCGTGGCGTAGTCCTGCGGCCCCTGCGCGGGCATCGGCAGCACCTGCACCCCCAGGCCCTGCGCCTGCATCGCCTCCACGAAGCGTGTCGACAACAGGCCGGTGCCATCCAGTCCAGGCAGCATCACGACATTCGTCACATCGATCACCCTTCAGGTCTCTTCGCACGGCTTCCTGCCTGCAGCTTCGCTCATTGGCTCAACGTAAGGAAGTTCACGGCGGCGCACGCAGCGCGCTACCCTGATGATCCCGACGGAACGGAGAAGGCGGAATGCGCAAGCCACGCTGGCTCAGCTGGGCCGGCATTGCCGTATGCACACTCTATCTCGCGCTGACCGTCTGGCTGGTGCTCGATGCACAGACCAACAGTGATCCCAAGAGCGCCTACATCCTCATGGAGCTGCCGGTGATGCTGCAGACCGCAGCGCTCGACGTCATCGACATGCGTGCGTGGCTTTCCGGAAAAACCTGGATGACCGTCTACCTTCTGGTGGTGCCCCCGACCCTGGCCGTTCTGTATGCGGCTGGGGCCATGCTCGGCAGTGTCCTGGAACAATGATGACGGTGTGTCCGCCGGCCTGATCAGGCAATGGAAATACGGCCGCTCAGGGCGGCCGCATTCCCTTCACGGAGTCAGCAGCCTGCTCAGGCCACGCGACGCGGCACGCCCGGAACCGCTGCGCCTTCCACCTTGAACACCGACACCGAGGTGGTCAGTGCGTGCGCCTGTTCCTCCAGCGCCCGGCTGGCGGCGGTGGCTTCCTCCACCAGGGCGGCGTTCTGCTGGGTCACCTGATCCATCTGCACCACCACCTGGTTGACCTGCTCGATGCCGGCGGCCTGCTCCTTGCTGGCTGCAGCGATGTCGCTCATCAGCTGGGTCGTGCGTGAACTTGCCTGTGCTACGCGTGCAATCGCCGCTTCCGACTCGACCGTCACCGCCAGGCCGCTCTGCACCTTGGCGGCGGCATCTTCGATCAGTTCCTTGATTTCCTTGGCGGCGACACCGGCACGCTGCGCGAGCGTGCGCACTTCGCTGGCGACAACCGCAAAGCCACGGCCCTGCTCACCGGCCCGCGCGGCTTCCACCGCGGCATTCAAGGCCAGGATGTTGGTCTGGAAGGCGATGCCATCGATCACCGTGGAGATTTCCGAGATGCGTGCCGACGACTGGTCGATCTCGCCCATCACCGATGCCATCTGTGCCATGGCCTGTTCGGTCTCGCGCACCGCGGCACCGGCGGCATGCGCTTCGCTGTCGGCCTGGCGTGCCAGTTCGGCATTCTGGCGCACGGTCGAGGTCAGTTCCTCCATCGAGGCGGCCGCCTCTTCCAGGTTCGCCGCCTGCTGCTCGGTGCGGCGCGACAGATCATTGTTGCCGGCGGCCAGTTCCTGCGCCGCATTGTTGATGCTGTCGGCTGCCACCTGGATGCCACGCACGATGCCGGTCAGCTGGGCGGTGGTGGTGTTGGCATCGTCGCGCATGCGCGCGAACACGCCGTCGTACTCGCCGTCCATGCGTGCAGTCAGGTCGCCGTGCGAGATCGCGCGCAGCACGTCGGAGACGTCGGCGATGCTGGCCTGCGAACTGGCCATCATGCCATTGAGGTGCTCGACCATCGCCTTGAACTGGTACTGGAACGCGGCGGCATCGCCGCGCATGCTGAAGTCACCGGCGCGCGCAGCGCGGGCCAGTTCATCGATCTGCGCGTTGATCGCCATCAGGCTCTGCTTGACCGCAGCCAGGGTGCGGGTCAAAGCGCCCTTCTCGCCCGGGTAATCCGGCAGGTCACGGCTGAGGTCACCGATGGCATAGCGCTGCATCACCTCGGCCATCAGCAGTTCCACCTGCACGTGCGACTCGACCAGGGTGTTGGTGGCCTGCACCATGCGCCCGAAATCGCCGGGGAAGGCACTGGCATCCATCCGATAGCGGATCGCACCGGCCTCATGCTGCTCGGCCATCTGCAGCTGCGCGCCGATCGCGGCCTGCACGCTCTGGCGCACGCTGGCCATCGCCTCGCCGAGCTGGGTCAGCTCGTCGCGGCCGCCGAGGCGGAACTCCTGGTCCAGCTGGCCCTTGGACAGGCGCTCGGCCAGGTTCACCGCACGCGCCAGCGGGCCAGTCAGGCTGCGGCCGATCATCACCGAAGCAGCAATGCCGACCAGCAGCGCAACGCCGCCCAGCACCAGCAGCTGCAGCAGGCTGCGCTCGCCCAGGCGGATCGCCTCGGCAGCGGCATCCCGGCTTTCCTTCTCTTCGAAGTCGACACCGTCGGACAGCGCCTTGTTCCAGCCATTCGCGGCTTCCTGCACCGGCCCCAGGGTCAGCGCCACGGCACCGGGATAATCGCCCTGCTCCATCAGCTCGCTGGTCTGCTTGTTGAGCGGGCGCGCAATGGCACGCTTGGCCGCAATGGTCTCAGCGATGGCCTTGCCTGCCGCATCGCTGGGCAGTGTCTGGTAGGCGTTCCAGCTGGCCTCGTAGCGTTTCACCAACTCGGCGATGCGCGTTTCGTCGTGGCCACGGTCGTCACCCTGGCGGATCAGCATCTCGCGGCGCACCACCATCATCTGGTTGTTGGCGTCGAGCATCTGCGACAGCAGGCGCACCTTGGCCACGCTGACATCGACCACCTGCTGCATCGCGCGCTTCTGCACGACGCTGGCGGTGGCTCCGGTGGCGACCACGGCCGCGACCAGCAGCAGCAACAGGCCAAAGCCCAGCCCAAGACGCCAGGCAACCCTGACATTCCTCAAGTAGTTCATCGGTACATCCAAAACGGGGGGATGCGCCCCTATCGGCCGCGCAAGCGCCGCACTTGATACGCCGTTGGCGCCCGGGGTGGATGCGGTTCAGGCATGTGACGAGCGGCGCTGGCGATGCCGCGCTCAGCCGCGCGTCAGCGACTTCACGCGGAATGCTCGTGCCGGGCAGGCAAGGTGGAGCGGTATCCTGAGGGAGTTGTCCATGCTTTCAGCCCGTGTCGCCGTACTGTCGCTCACCCTGCTGGCCCCGGCCGTCTTCGCCCAGGCGGCGCCAGCCGGCCTGCCGGCCCCGATTGCGGAGAAGGCCGGCCCCGATACCGCGCCCAGGTCGGCCCTGCACGCCCAGGTCCTGCTGGATCGCGCCAACTTCTCGCCTGGCCAGATTGATGGCGAGGTCGGCAGCAACCAGCGCCGCGCGGTCGCCGGCTTCCAGGCCGCACGCGGCCTGAGCGTGAGCGGCGAGCTGGACGAGGCCACCTGGCGCGCCCTGCAGGCCGATACGGTCCAGCCGCTGGCCAGCTACACGCTGACCCCAGCCGATGTCGCCGGTCCGTTCCAGGCCATTCCCAAAGGGCCGGCCGCACAGGCCAGGCTGAAGTCATTGGGCTACAGCAGTGTGGAAGAAGCCCTGGGCGAGCGCTTCCACGCGTTCCCCGGGCTGCTCAAGGCCCTGAATCCAGGCGTGGACCTGGCCAGGGCAGGCAACCCGATCCAGGTGCCCAACATCGCGCCGGCGGCATTGCCGAAGGCAGCGAAGATCGTGGTCGACAAATCCGATTCCACCCTGCAGCTGCTGGATGCGCAGGGCAAGGTGATCGCGCAGGTGCCGGTGTCGTCCGGCAGCCAGCACGACCCGTTGCCGATCGGCGAATGGAAGATTCTGGGTGTCTACCGTGACCCGCCGTTCCACTACAACCCCAAGCTGTTCTGGGATGCCCGCAAGGGCGAGAAGAAGGCCACGCTGCCGCCGGGACCGAACAATCCGGTCGGGCGGGTCTGGATCGACCTGTCCAAGCCGCACTACGGCCTGCATGGCACGCCCGAACCCGGCCATGTCGGCAAGACCGAATCACATGGCTGCGTGCGCATGACCAACTGGGATGCAGTGCGCGTCGCCGACGCCGTGGACACCACCGTGCCCGTGCTGATGCAGGAGTGAGCCGATGCGTCTTTCCCATCTGATCGTGCTGGGCGTTCTGCTGGGGCTGGGCGCGGGCGGGTGGCTGCGCCGCGATGCGGCTGAGCCGGTCGCCGCATCGCACCCAGCAGCGCAGCCGCCGGTGGCCGCGGCAGCGCTGAAGGAACCGGTCGCGCGTGTCACGGCCCCACCCGCCATCGCCGCGCCTTCGATCGCGCAGGCGGCCGATGCACCGCGCGGCCTGCTGCTGCCGGTGCGCGGAGTGCTGGCCTCGCAACTGCGCGACACCTTCACCGATGCGCGCAGCGAGGGCCGCGTGCACGATGCGATCGACATCATGGCCGACGCCGGCACGCCGGTGCTGGCGGTGGCGGATGGCACGGTGGAAAAGCTGTTCGACAGCGAGCGCGGTGGCCTGACGATCTATCAGTTCGAGCCCAGCGGGCGCTGGTGCTATTACTACGCGCACCTGCAGCGCTACGCCGATGGCCTGGCCGAAAAGCAGTCAATCAAGCGCGGGCAGGTGATCGGTTACGTGGGCAGCACCGGCAACGCCAGCGCCGAGGCCCCGCACCTGCACTTCGAGGTGCACATGCTTGGACCGGAAAAACAGTGGTGGAAGGGAGAGTCGATCAACCCCTATCCCCTGCTGAAGCACGCGGCTGCGTCTGCCGATGCTGCCAGCGGCGCAGGCTGAAGGTGAAAACCGCCAGCACCGCGCCCGGAATCAGCAGCAACAGTGCTGCCATCTTCCAGAAAAAGAACGGCCACAGCCAGGCGTAGTCCAGGTCGGTCAGCTTCAGCAGGTCCAGTGGCGGCTGCACTTCAATGGCCGCCGCCCGGCCTGCAAGCGCCGGGTCCACCGCCAGCACGGTCACCCGCAGCCATGAGCGGCCCTGCGGCAGCGCGTCAGCGCGGCCATAGCCGAAATAGGAGGCGGCGAAGCGATCCGGCTCGACCGACTGCAGTGCGCGGTTGACGCCCTGCCCGGCCACGCCCGAGCGCGTGCCGGCACGGAAGTCGGCGTGATCGGTCGGGGTTTCGATGCGCAGCAGCACGTCAGGCTCAGGCGCCGAGGAATCAATCCCTGCGGAAGCAGGCGCTGTCGCGGCGGCCGTGACCCGGTCCTCCTCCGCGTAGCGCAGGCGCAGCCGCAGGCGGTCATCGATCAAGCGGTAGACGCTGAGTTCGGCGCTGGCACCCGGGCTCAACGCCAGCGGCAGGGTCTGGGTCCGCGAGGCCAGATGATTGCCGAGGGCGCCCAGCGCCAGCACCAGGCAGGCCAGGCCCCACAGGCTCCAGAGTGCCCACAGGACACCCCACATCAGCGTCCGCCCTTTCATGCTGGCATCCCGGTCATCGCTGTACGTTCCGCTGGGCCCCCGGGCACAGTAACGAAAAAGCCCCGCTTGCGCGGGGCTCCTTCATCCAGCAATGGCGGGCAAGGCCCGCTGCCAGCGGTCATCCACTCAGGCAAACGGATCCTGCAGGACCATGGTGTGGTCGCGGTCCGGGCCGGTGGAGACGATGCTGATCGGGCAGCCGGCCAGCTCTTCCAGCGAACGCAGGTAGGCGCGTGCGGCCGGCGGCAGGTCGTCCCAGTTGGTGATGCCGTGGGTGTTCTCGCTCCAGCCCGGGAACTCCAGGTACACCGGGGTGCAGTCTTCCCAGCCCTGCGCGTCCAGCGGCGCGTACTCGGTGCGCTTGCCGTTGTATTCGTAGGCGATGCAGACCTTCAGCTTTTCCATGCCGTCCAGCACGTCCAGCTTGGTGATGCACAGGCCGCTGATGCCGTTGATGGCCACGGCGCGCTTCAGCGCGACGATGTCCATCCAGCCGCAACGGCGCGGGCGGCCGGTCGACGCACCGTACTCGGCGCCGCGGTCGCGGATGCCCTGGCCGACTTCGTCGTCCAGCTCGGTCGGGAACGGGCCGCCGCCGACGCGGGTAGCGTAGGCCTTGGCGATGCCCAGCACGTAGTCGATCGAATCGGCGCCGACGCCGGAACCGGCCAGCGCACCGCCGACGGTGGTGTTGGAGCTGGTGACGTACGGGTAGGTGCCGTGGTCGATGTCCAGCAGCGCACCCTGCGCGCCTTCGAACAGCGCGCGCTTACCCTGCTTGCGCAGGTCGTGCAGGATGCCGGCCACGTCGGACTTCATCGGCTGCACGTACTCGCCGAACGCCAGCGCTTCGTCGAAGGTCTTCTGGAAATCGACCGCATCGGTGTTCAGATACTTGGTCAGCACGAAGTTGTGGTAGTCCAGCGCCGTGCGCAGCAGTTCTTCCAGCTGCTTCGGGTAATGCAGGTCGGCGATGCGGATACCGCGACGCGCCACCTTGTCTTCGTAGGCCGGGCCGATGCCACGGCCGGTGGTGCCGATCGCCTTGCCACCGGCAGCGCGTTCGCGCGCCTGGTCCAGGGCGATGTGGTACGGCATGATCAGCGGCGCGGCCGGGGAGATCTTCAGGCGCGAACGCACTTCCACGCCGGACGATTCCAGCTCGGCGATTTCCTTCTGCAGCGCGGCCGGCGAGATCACCACGCCGTTGCCGATCAGGCACAGCGCATCGTCACGCAGGATGCCCGACGGGATCAGGTGCAGGACGGTCTTCTTGCCGTTGATGACCAGGGTGTGGCCGGCATTGTGGCCGCCCTGGAAGCGCACGACGGCGCCGATTTCCTCAGTGAGCAGATCGACGATCTTGCCCTTGCCTTCATCGCCCCACTGGGCACCAAGCACTACGACAGACTGACCCATGACGGGCTCCTCATATGTTGCGGCCATCGGGGCCGCGGACGGTTGAACCGCAGCGGGGCCGGCCAGCACCTGGAAGGCGGCTCCAAACGGGGAGCGGCCGGCGATGGAAGGCCCAGACACGGAAAAAGCCGAACGGGGGAGGCCCGTCCGGCTTTTGTGCATTATCCGGGTTTCCGGGGTCCGGTGCCACCTTTCCGACGGGCGGCTTCACCGGCCGGTCAGCCGCCCGCCTGGAGGTCCGGAACGGGGTCCGATCCCTTTCCGCAGGAAGGGATCGGACCCCGGCTAATGTCGCACCCACCACAGCAGGCTCAGCCCGGCCAGCAGGACCAGCCCGCCGAAACTGCGCAGGGCCGGGCTGGGCATGTCGAGCAGGCGTTCAGCCATGCGCTTCCAGGCGAACGGTGCAACGAACAGGAACAGGCCTTCCAGCACCGCGACCAGGCAGATGGCGGCGAACAGATCTTTCATCGGGGACTCCGGAAAAAGCACGGGGCCCGGCATCTGGCCGGGCCCCGTGGGGTAATGCCCTGCGACCTCAGCGGTCGTTCTTCAGGTACTGCAGGAACGGGTCGTTCTTGTCGAGCACGATCACGCCGTTGCCGTCGGTCATGGAGCCACGGTAGGCCTCCAGGCTGCGGTAGAACGCATAGAACGACGGGTCGGCCGAGCCGGCCTTGCCGTAGATGCGGGCAGCGTCGGCATCGCCTTCACCGCGCAGGCGCTGCGCGTCACGCTCGGCTTCGGCGATCAGCACGGTGCTGTCACGGTCGGCCTGGGCGCGGATGGTCAGCGACTGTTCCTCGCCTTCCGCACGCAGCTTCGCCGCTTCCTGCTTGCGCTGGGCGCGCATGCGCTCGTACACGTCGTTGATGACCTGGCTGTCGGTCGGCAGGTCGACCTGCTTGATGCGCAGGTCGATCATCTGCATGCCGAGGCCGGCCACGGCTTCGTTGATCCCCTTCAGCTGCTCGGCGATCAGCTCGCTGCGGTCGCCGGAAACCAGCTGCTGCAGGGTGCGCGAGTTGATCTGGTTGCGCAGCGAGTCGGTGATGATCGGCGCCAGGCGGGCATTGGCGATGCGCGGATCGCCGCCGGTGGCACGGAAGTAGTCACCCACATTGGAGATGTAGCCGATGGCGAAGAAGTCGACGCTGACGTCCTTCTGCTCGGCGGTGAAGTAACGCGCCGGCGCGGTATCCAGCACCTGGAAGCGGCGGTCGAAGACCTTCACCGTTTCCACCACCGGCACCTTGAAGTGCAGGCCCGGCTTGATGTCCGAACGCACCACCTTGCCCAGGTTCAGGACCATGGCGGTCTGGTCCTCACGGACCACGTACACCGAGCCGAGCAGGCCCAGCACCACCGCCACGATCACGGCGATCCAGATAGGACTCTTCATCGGCTGCCCTCCTCACGGCCGCTCGGTCGCCCGCTCGGGCGGCCTACCGGCCGGCCCGGATCGCGGGACTGTTCCACCGCCGCGCCCGGCAGCGACGGCATCACCACCTCCGGGTTCGGCACTGCGGCCGGGGCCGAAGTGCTGGGACGGGTATCGCCGGTCATCGGCACGTAGATCAGCTGGCGGCCATCGCCACCGATCACCTTGCGGTTCTCGCTCAGCACCTGCTGCACGGTTTCCAGCCACAGGCGCTTGCGGGTCACTTCCGGGGCGTCCTTGTACTGGGCCTGCAACAGGCTGAAGCGCTGCGCATCACCCTCGGCCTTGGAGACCACGGCCTGCTTGTAGCCTTCGGCGGTGGTACGGGCACGCGAGGCCTGGCCACGGGCTTCCGGCACGACCTTGGCCGCGTAGGCCTGGGCTTCGTTGATCAGGCGTTCCTTGACCTGCTGGGCACCGTTGACCTCGTCGAAGGCCGGCTTCACTTCCTCCGGCGGACGGGCGTCCTGCAGGGTCAGACCGGTCACGGTCAGGCCGGTCTTGAACGCGCGCAGCAGCGCCTGCAGGCGCTCCTCGGCGGCCACGGCCAGCGGGCCGCGGTTGTTCAGCACGGCATTGAGGTCGGCACGGCCGACTTCCTCGCGTACCGCGCTCTGTGCCGACTGCTCCAGCACCTGGTTGGCATCCACGGTGCCGAACAGGTACTGCTGCGGGTCATCGATGCGGTACTGGACGTTCAGCGAGACGTTGACGATGTTCTCGTCGCGGGTCAGCACCGGCACCTGGATCGAGAAGGTCTTGATCTCGGTGGCGTTGACCTTGGTGACCGATTCGATCGGCCACGGCAGCTTGAAGTTCGGGCCGGGCTGCAGGATCCGCGAGAACTGGCCGAAGCGCAGTACCACGCCACGCTGCTGCTCGCCGATCAGCTGGAAGCTGGAGAACAGCACCAGCAACACCACTGCGGCCACCACCCAACGCACGATGCCGCCGTCGAACAGGTCCTTCAGCGGCCCGGGCAATCCGCCCCAGCCACCACCATTGCCACCGCCGCGCGACCCGAACGGCCCGCGTCGCTTGTCCTCGGGGCCTTGTCCGCCCTTGTTGCCGCCGGGTGTATTCCAGGCCATGCACGCTCCATCAAGATTTGGGCTGCGGCGCGGGCCCTTCCCGCGGCGCCAGCCGTGAAACCATCACCGATCATACAAGATGGGGCGGATCGGCAGGATCGAAAGGGGGCCGACGGGGTAAGGTGGCGTTTTCCTCGAAGTCAGGCAACGCCGATGGCCCCCACCACCCCGTTCACCGCCTTCCGCATCGAAAACGACGACGCCGGCTACCGTAGCGGCCTGGCCCAGCTGGGTGTCGATGACCTCAACCCCGGCCAGGTGCTGATCCGCGCCGGGTGGTCCTCGGTCAACTACAAGGACGCCCTGGCCGGCACCGGCAAGGGCAGGATCCTGCGCCGCTTCCCGCTGGTGGGCGGCATCGACGTGGCCGGCACCGTGGTCGCCAGCACCGATCCGGACTGGCGTGAAGGCGATGCGGTGCTGGCCACCGGCTGCGGCCTCAGCGAGACCCGCGATGGCGGCTACAGCCAGTACGTGCGGCTGGAGTCACGCGCGGTGATCGCCCAGCCGCCCGGCTTGAGCCCGCGCGAGGCGATGGTGCTGGGAACGGCCGGCTTCACCGCGGCACTGGCCCTGTTGCGCATGCAGGACAACCGCCAGGTTCCGGACCTCGGGCCGCTGGCGGTCACCGGCGCCAGTGGCGGTGTCGGCGCACTGGCGCTGTCGATCTTCAGCCGCGCCGGCTACACCGTGCATGCGGTCAGTGGCAAACCGGACCAGGCCGATTTCATGCGCGCCATCGGCGCCGCCGAGGTGCTGCCGCGCGAGGCCCTGGCCGATACCGGCCCGCTGCAGTCGGCCCGTTTCGGCGGTGGCCTCGACAATGCCGGCGGCCGCATGCTCGCCAGCCTGCTGGCACAGACCGTGCCCTACGGCAGCGTGGTCAGTGCCGGGCTGGCGGCCAGCCCTTCGCTGGAGATGACGGTGATGCCGTTCATCCTGCGCGGGGTGTCGCTGCTGGGGGTGTCCTCGGCCAATGCCCCCCGCCGGCTGCGCGAGGTGGTGTGGTCGCGCCTGGGGGGCGAATGGAAGCCACAGCAGCTGGACCGCATCTGCACCGCCGAGGTCGGCCTCGATGAGCTGCCTGCCGTGTTCGAGCGGATGCTGGCCGGTCGTTCGCTGGGCCGCACCGTGGTGCGGATCGACTGAACGTCGCAGGCAGGCGACGGACGGCAGACGCGCCCCTCCCGTCGGTAATGTGCCCGCACTACACTGCGGGCATTACATGGGGAACAACATGGCACGCATTCTGATCGTCGACGACTCACCGTCGCAGCTGTTGGGGATACAGCGCATCGTCGAGAAGCTCGGGCACCAGATCCTGACCGCGACCGATGGCGCGGCCGGCGTCGAAACCGCCAAGGCCGAACTGCCCGACCTGGTCCTGATGGACGTGGTGATGCCCAACCTCAATGGTTTCCAGGCCACCCGCACGCTTGCCCGCGATGAAGCGACCCGGCATATCCCGGTGATCCTGGTGACCACCAAGGACCAGGACACCGACCGCATGTGGGGCATGCGCCAGGGCGCCAAGGCCTACATCACCAAGCCGTTCTCGGAAGACGAACTGTCCGAAGTGCTGGAGCGGGTGTTCGCCGGCCAGGGCTGAGGCGCGCGCGGTAGTGCCGGCCGCTGGCCGGCAACCACGCATCACCGTCCCGGGTAATGAAATTGCCGGCCAGCGGCCGGCACTACCGGAAGGCGTGCGGACCAAGGTCCGCACCCACCAGCATCGGCCTCAGATGGATTCGCCAAAGGCCTTGGCCAGATTGCGATAGGCCTTCTTCTGCGCCTCGTCGGTCGCAGCGGGCGCCACGATTTCCAGCTCCACGATCTGGTCGCCGTCCGGGTTGCCCGGCAGGCCGCGGCCACGCAGGCGCAGCTTGCGGCCGGCGTCGGAATCGGCCGGGATCTTCAGTTCCACCGTGCCGCCCAGCGTCGGGACGCTCAGGCTGGTGCCCAGCGCGGCCTGCCACGGCGTGACCGGCAGCGTGTAGAGGATGTTGCGGCCATCGACCTCGAACTGCGGGTGCGCGGCATATTCCACTTCCAGCAGCAGGTTGCCGCCGTGGTTGCCCTGCCCGGCCAGGCGGATCACCTGGCCCGGGCGGATGCCCTTGGGCACGCGCACGTCCAGCTGCTTGCCATTGACGGTAATGCGCAGGCTGTCGCCACCGTAGGCCGCTTCCAGCGGCACCGACAGCTTGGCGCGGGTGTCGCGGTTGGGGGCGTGGCCCTGGCTGCTGAAGCCCGGCCCCGGACCGGCACCGCCACGCTGGCGTGCGAACAGGCTTTCGAAGAAGTCGCTGAAACCGCCGTTGGGGCCGCCGCCGCCGAACACTTCCTCGAAATTGAAGCCACCGGCACCACCGTAGTTCGGCGGCACGTTGAACTCCTCGCCCGGGCGGTAGCCCTGCGCCCGCAGCTGGTCGTAGGCCGCGCGCTTCTCCGGATCACGCAGCGCTTCATAGGCCTCGTTGACCGCCTTGAACTTGTCTTCGGCCCCGGCCTCCTTGCTGACGTCCGGGTGGTACTTGCGTGCCAGCCGGCGGTAGGCGGTCTTGATCTCCGCCTCGCCCGCGCTCGGTTCCACCCCCAGGGTGGCGTAGTAATCCTTGAATTCCATCCAGCTACCTCGATTCGCTTCGGCCGCGCCGGTGGCGCCGCCCCGGGTTCATTCTACGCGCCGGCGATGCTACGCCGCGCCTCGTGCGGCCCCGGTGAGGCCGACTGATCCTGCGCAATGCGGTTGCCATCCCCATGCCCCAGCCTGTGGCTGGAAGCCCGCGCCGCAAAGCCTGAAGATGGGGCCTGCACGCCGGTTTTCCAATGTCTTGACACCCCTGTCCCATCCGGCCCTCTAGCCTGCCCCTGCAAGGAGTTCCCCATGACCATCCATGTCGGTGACCGCATTCCGGAAGTGACCCTCAAGCGCATTCGCGAGGGCATCGAAACGCTCGATACGCATTCGCTGTTCGATGCGCGCAAGGTGGTGCTGTTCGCCGTGCCCGGTGCGTTCACCCCGACCTGCTCGGCCCGGCACCTGCCCGGTTACGTCGAGAAGTTCGAGGCATTCCGCCAGCGCGGCATCGACGTCTACTGCATGGCGGTCAACGATCCCTTCGTGATGAAGGCCTGGGCCGCCACGCAGGACGTGCCCGATGGCCTGCTGATGCTGTCCGACGGCAATGCCGAACTGACCCGCGCGCTCGGCCTGGAGCTCGACGCAAGCGCATCGGGCATGGGCATCCGCTCGCGCCGCTTCGCCCTGTACGTGGTCGATGGCGTGGTGCGTGCGGCCTGGATCGAACAGCCCGGCCAGTTCGAGGTGTCTTCCGCCGAGTACGTGCTGGAGCACCTGCCCACCTGATTCCCCACCGCAGAAGGAAACGGCCAGCCATGTCCAGCAAGCCAGCCAAAGCATCCAAGCCCGCCGCGAAGATTCCCGGCATCAGCGACCGCAAGACCCTGCGCGAGCGTGCCCGGCGCAACCTCGAGGACGGGGCGATCACCGACAGCTACAGCGCCGACCGCAAGGTGGTGATCAAGCTGCTCAACGACGCCCTGGCCACCGAGTACGTGTGCGTGCTGCGCTACTACCGGCACTATTTCATGGCCAAGGGCATGCTGGCCGACGCGGTCAAGGCCGAGTTCCTGGAACACGCGCAACAGGAACAGGCGCATGCCGGCAAGCTGGCCGAGCGCATCGTGCAGCTGGGAGGCGAACCGGACTTCAATCCGGATACGCTGACTGCGCGCTCGCATGCCGAATACAAGGAAGGCAGCGACCTGCGCGACATGGTCCGCGAAAACCTGGTGGCCGAACGCATCGCGATCGACAGCTACCGCGAGATGATCAACGTCATCGGCGACCGCGACACCACCACCAAGCGCATCCTTGAAGAGATCCTGGCCCAGGAAGAAGAGCACGCCGACGAATTCGCCGACCTGCTGGATGGCTGGATCGGGGAATAGCGGCCCAACGCTCCCTGTAGAGTCGAGCCATGCTCGACTGGTTCTCTCGAGTCGAGCATGGCTCGACTCTACAGGGGCCCGGCACCTACCTGAGGACGTTGAACCTTACCTGCGTCCACGCGCCATCGGCAGCCAGCGCAGTGAGCGTATGCGCGCCCGGCTCGGCGAACTCACGCTGCATCAGCTGGGCACCGCGGGTCTGCGCGATCCAGCGGCCATCCAGCAGCCAGTCCACCGCCTGCTCGCTGCCCAGCGCGCGCAGCTGCAGGCGCACGCCGTGCTCGGCATTCGGCGCACGCGCCAGCGTGGCGCCATCATTCAGGCCATCCACATGCAGGGCCACGCTGGCTTCACGGCCATCGTCGCGGCAGTCCGGCGCCAACGGAGGCAACCGCGACGCCTCACGCGTGGCCTGCGACAACCATGGCGACAGCAGTGCCGGCCAGCGTGCGACCTCACGTGCTACTTCTTCATGCGGAGCCCGGCAATCGGCGGACACGCGCAGGCCACTGCGCGCGTCGGCCAGGTAGCGCTGGCGGCCAGGCTGCCATCGCCGCGCCTCGCGCTCGGGGAACGTGGGGGGCGCGGCACCTTCCAGCAGGTACGCCTGCATCCGGCGCTGGCACAACGCCGCCGGCAGGCCCTCGGCCCGTTCGCCGGTCGGCCAGCAGATGTCCTCCTGGCTGACGCTGCCCGGCATCGGTGCGGCCGCCGAATCGCCGCGCTGGCGCGGCAGGCTGTCCACCACCTCGAACATCAGCGGCAGTGCGGTGACCGCACCATACTGCCCCGGCAACGGCGTGCCGTCCGGCCGCCCGACCCACACGCCCACGGTGTAATGGCGGGTACTGCCAATCGCCCAGGCATCACGGTAGCCGTAGCTGGTGCCGGTCTTCCAGGCCACGCGCGGGCGGCCACCGACGTCGAAGGTGCCGACGCTGTAGCCCGGGCGCGGATTCGATTCCAGCATCTCGCGCACGATCCAGCTGGCCCCGGGCGAGGCCAGCCGCCGTTCGATCAAGGGCTCGTCATCGGTGTAGCGGACGCGGCCGGCGATGCCATTGCGGTTGAACGCGGCGAAGGCACCGACCAGGTCCTCCAGCCGCGCACCGGTACCGCCAAGGATCAGCGACAGGTTGGGCGTGCTGCCCGGCGGGAAGCGCAGCTGGATGCCGGAGTGCGACAGACGCGCGGCGAAGCGCGCGGCGCCGACCCGCTGCAGCAGGTCCACCGAGGGCACGTTGAGCGACAGGCGCAGCGCAGTGGACGCACCGACCGGCCCATTGAAGGACATGTCGAAATTGCCGGGCCGATAACTGCCGAAGCTCTGCGGCGCATCCACCAGCAGGCTTTCCGAATGGATCAGGCCATCATCCAGCGCCATTGCATAGAGGAACGGCTTGAGCGTGGAGCCGGGCGAGCGCCATGCCTGCACCATGTCCACATGACCCAGGCGCTGGCGGTCGCCGAAGGACAAGGTGCCGACATAGGCACGCGCCTGCAGGGTCTGGTTGTCGACCACAAGCAGCGCCGCCGAGGTACGCTCGGGCAGCGTCGAGAAATAGCTGGCCACGCGTTCTTCCAGCGTGCGCTGCAGGCCGATGTCGATGCTGCTCTGGATGCGCGCCTGGCCCGGATGCGTCGAATGCAGGCGCTGCGCCAGCAGCGCAGCATGCAGCGGTGGCCGCAGCGAGCGCGCCACCACGTTCTCGATGCGCGCATCCTGCACTTCTTCCGGGGTCCACGCCCCCAGTTCGGCCATGCGTGACAGCACCTTGTCGCGTGCCTTCTGCGCCGCCTGCGGGTGGCGGTCCGGGCGCAGCCGGCTCGGCGCCTGCGGCAGCACCGCCAGCAGCGCGGCTTCGGCATGCGACAACTGCGCGGCCGGCTTGCCGAGATAGGCCCAGCTGGCGGCCTCCACGCCCTCGATGGTGCCACCGTAGGGCGCGCGCTCCAGGTACAGCGCCAGGATCTGTTGCTTGCTCAGGTGCACTTCCAGCTGCACCGCGCGCAGCATCTGCTTGAGCTTGCCCCACGGCGTGCGCGAGTGCGGGTCGAGGATGCGTGCCACCTGCATGGTCAGGGTCGAGCCACCGGACACGATGCGCCCTCCCCGCAGCAGCTGGCCGCCGGCACGCAGGATCGCCAGCGGGTTGATGCCGGGATGGGTCCAGAACCAGCGATCCTCGTAGGTCAGCAGCGCCTGCAGGTACAACGGCGAGACGCTGTCGACCGAGGCGGGATAGCGCCACACGCCCTCGGCATCGGCGAACGCACGCAGTGGCGTGCCATCGGCAGCCACCACCAGGGTACTGGTGTCGCGCTGCTTCGGCAGCGGCGGCGGGAACGCCAGATCCAGCACCAGCAGCAGGGCCAGCAGGCCCGCCGTGCCCCAGCGCAGCCACGGCCACAGCGGTTGCAGCCAGCGGCGCAGGGCCGCCAGCCGGGGCGGCATCGCGCGCTTCATTGCCGGGTGCCGGTGGGACGGGCCGCGCCGTCGCGGCCCGTCCGCGCGGTCACGGCTGCACCACCGTGATCGTGGTCGGATTGCTGCGGCCGACGCCACGCAGCTGCGGCCGGTACATGTCCTCCACCAGCGGCGGCGGCACCGAGTAGGTGCCCGGGGTCACCGCACGCACCAGGTAGAACACGTTGGCCTTGCTGCCACGCGAGAGTTTCAGCGCGGCCACGTAGCGGTCGTCGCGGAACTCCTCGTGCTTGGTATCGGCGGCTTCGCCGCGGTCGCTGATGGTGATGCCATCAACCACCACGTCCGCCCACTGCTTGGCATCGCCCAGGTTGAAGTTCTCGATCTCCAGGCCGGCCGGCAACAGATCGGTCAGCAGTGCATCAGGCATCGTGGTATCAGCAGTGACCGTAACGCGCACGATCAGGGCTTCGCCCTCCTTCAGCGGGCGTGGCGACCACGGCTTGCCATCGGTGCCGAAGTAGCTGCGCTCGACCCCCAGCACGCTGGTGTCCGGCGCCGGCGCAGTACGCGGGATGCCGGCGACATCGATGCTGGCGAACATCGGCGGCTGGCCCTGCGGGGTGAAGCGCACGCCACTGGCCAGCTCGCCCGCGCTGAAGTTGCGGCCGAACAGCTTGCGCTCGCCGATCGCTTCGGTGTTGCCACCGATCACCAGCTCACCGGCCACCAGTGCCTTCTGGTTGGCGGCCAGTGCCTTGCCAAGGCGGGCGATGGCCACCTGCTCCTGCGTGCTCAGCCACATCCAGCCGGCATTGCGGCGCGCATCCAGGCCACGGCCGAGGTCAACCGCACGTGCATCCCAGGCCGGCTTGGCCAGCTTGTTCTCGTGGGTCAGCGCGATCATCAGCGCGTCATCACGGATCGCACTGCCGTAGTCACCGAAGTACGACGGGCGTTCGCTGCTGGACTTGGCGAAGGCCGCCGCCAGTGCCGCCTGGCCACGCTTGGCATCACCCTGCAGCGACAGCGCCACGCCCAGATGGACCAGCGACAGGCCGCCGACCGCCTTGCCGCGCTCGTTGTCATACAGCGTGCGCAGGGTTCCCAGCGGCGCGCGGTTGACCCGGGCCAGCACATAGCCGGAATACGCCTGGTTGGCGAACTTCAGCTTCTCGCGGTCGTCCTGGCCGTAGAACGGGTTGCCACCGGACAGCAGGTCCTCGCTGAGGCGGTTGAGCGCCTTCTGCAGCACATTGTCGGGCACGGCGAACCCCGCGTCCTTGGCATCCAGCAGGAACTCGGTGATGTACGGCGTCAGCCAGGGGTTCACGTAACCGTCGTCACCCCACATCGAGAAGTTGCCGTTCGCCACCTGCATCGACGCCAGGCGGCCGAACGCGCCTTCCATGCGTTCACGGCGGGTCTTGGCATCCAGGCCATCGGCACCGAGCATCGACGACGTTGCCTGGTCCAGGATCAGTGCGGCGTAGCCCTTGCTGGTGGTCTGCTCGGCACAGCCGTAGGGATAGTTCAGCGCCCCCTGCAGCGCGCTGGCGAACGGGATCGGCGGCAGCGGGCTGACCAGCAGGCGGGCATTCACCGAGTCCGGCATCAGGCCGTCGGTCAGGCTGTTGTCCAGGCTGACCGCGGCCAGTGGATCGAGCGTGCGCACCTGCGAACGCAACACCTGCGGCCAGGCCGCACGTACCGGCAGGTCGTAGCTGCGATCGGCCTTGAAGCCGTTGCCGTCCACCCGCACCCGGACCTTGGCCACGCTGTGGCCCTCGCGTGCCGACAGCGGGAAGCTCAACGTGGTCTTGGCATCGGCATTCAACTGCAGGCTGCGGCTGCCCTCGCCCAGGTTCAGCGGGCCCACGCTGTCCACCCGCACGTTGAACTGGCCCGGCTTGCCGGTGAAGTTCTGCACGTCCAGGGTCACGGTGCTGCGGTCACCCGGTGCGAGCACACGCGGCATGCTGGCCTCGGCCAGGATCGGCGCACGCACCACGGTTTCCACATCGCGCTTGCCATACTGGTCATCGCTGTAGACCAGCGCCGACACCCGCAGGGTGCCGTTGAAATCCGGCACTTTCAGGCGGATCCGGGCAATGCCCTTGGCATCCAGCTGGACCGGGCCGGAGAACAGGTCCACGGTCTGCACGCGCGCGGTCGGGCGCTTGGCCTGCGGCAGCGCCTGCAACGCCATGTCGCCACCGAACTTGAGCTTGCCACTGCCGCCATCGAAGCTCTCGATCACCCGGCTGTAGATGTCGTACGCATCGATGCCGAGGCGACGCTGGGCGAAGAAGTGGGCACCGGCATCAGGCACCGGGAAGCGGGTGATGTTGAGGATGCCCACGTCCACCGCCGAGACCGTGACGTGCGCGGTCTTGCCAGCCAGCTGCGGCGCGCTGACCGTTACCGGCAGGTCCTGCTCCGGACGCATCTGCTTGGGCGCGACCAGGCCGACGGCAACGGTGCGGCCCTTGCGGTCCATCGGCACGTGCACCACGCCCACGGCGCGGGCCGGGGTGATCTTGCTCGGCGCGCTGCCGCCACGGAACACCAGCGCGGTGATGTAGACATCGTGGCGCTCCCAGTCGGCGGTGACCGGGATCTTGAAGGTCGAACCCGGCTTGGCCTCGATGTCCTGCACGTACAGCATGCGGTCGGTCTCGACCATCAGGATGCCCTTGCCGGCGTGCGGCGGGGTCACCGTCACCTCCAGGGTGTCACCGGCCTTGTAGCCGGTCTTGTCCAGGCCCAGCTTGACCTTGTCCGGGCGTGCATCCAGGCCGCGGTTGTCATCGCCCCAGCTCCAGCCGGCACGGAACGGATAGCGGCTGGTCAGGCCGGTGGCCGGATCGAACACGTCCACCCGGTACTCGCCCCACTCCACCGGGAAGTCGAACGCGACCGCGCTGCTGCCGGCATCGACGGTGCGGGTTTCCTTGTTCTCGAAGCGCCGGGTGAAATCGTAATCCCAGCGGTTGTCATTGAAGGTCCAGTGATAGTCGCGCAGTTCGCGCACCAGGGTGATCTTCAGGCCCTTGGCCGGCTGCGGCGTACCCGCAGCATCCACGCGCATCAGCTCGAAGCGCGCATTGCCATTGGAATCAGCACCGTCCTCCGGGTTGAACAGCGGGCGCACGCCAACCAGGGCGTTGGCCGGCCACATCACCCGCTTCACGGTGCGGGTGACGGTGCGGCCACCGGTTTCGTACAGGCTGCCGGACAGCACCACGGCGACCGGCGCCTTGGCCTTGGCGGCCTCTTCCGGCAACGCCACGTCTTCGCGCAGCTGGCCATTGGCCGGCAGCGTGGTATCGATCACGTCCTTGGCTTCGCGCGGCAGCTGCAGGGTCGGGTCACCGAAGAAATAGCCCGGCAGCCCCTCCACCGGCTTCTGCTCGGCGGCCACCGCCATGCGCGCGGTGAAGCGGTTGCCGTCGGCCGGTGCCCCGTACAGATAGGCGCCATTGGCCTGCAGGCGCAGGTCTTCGCCCGGCTTGAGCGTCTTCTGCGCGCTGTCCAGGTCCAGCTTCATGCGCTCGGGCAGGAACTCCTCGATGCGCAGGGTCATGCCCTGGATCGCTTCCTTGCTGGCCGGGTCGGTGCGGAACTCGACCTGCCAGCGCCCGGTCGGCGCCTCGGCGGGGATCACCTGCTCGAAACTGACGTAGCCCTGGTCGCCCGGCTGCAGGCGGGTCTCGCGGAAAGTCTTGCCGTCGGGTTGCTTCAGGCGCAGGAAGAGTGGCTGGACGCTCTTACCAGGCCCGCCGACCGGCTTGCCGTCGTTGTCGCGCAGCAGCGCGGACAGGCGCACCGTCTCGCCCGGGCGGTACAGGTCGCGGCCGGACCACGCGTAGACGTCGAACCAGGCATTGTCACGGCCGGCCACGGCGAATTCGCTCAGGTCCAGCGCGGGCTGGTTGAACGGCAGGAAGCTGGTGTCCTTGCCACTGCTGGCGACCAGCACGTGGGTGGCATCCAGGGTGTAGTTCAGCAGCGCATTGCCGTTGCCATCGGTACTGCCCTTCAGCACCACCTCGCCCTTGGCATCCAGCACGCGCAGGTCGATGCCCTTCAGCGGCGCGCCATCCTTCAGGCCGGCGGTGTGCACGAACAGCTTGTCCTTGTAGGCACGGGTGTGCAGACCGATGTCGCTGACCGAGAAGAACGCGGTATCGAACTCGCCTTCGTAATCACCGGTGCGCTTGAGCAGGGCGAAATACAGGCCCGGCTCCTGCAGTTCCTTGATGTCCTGGGTCGGCAGGTAGGTCAGCACCCGCTCGTTCTTCTTGCCGCCCAGGATGAAGCGATTGACATAGACCGGCTCGGCCAGCTTGTTGATCGGGCTGCGCTCGTAGTCACTGCTCAGCTCCCAGCTGCCACGGCGGCCGCCGCGCTGGTACTGGCTGAAGAAGGTCGGCAGGTCCTTCTCGCGCACGCGCAGGAACTCGACGTCCACTTCCGGCACGTTCACCGAGACCACCGGCAGGCCGCGGCTGTCCTTGGCCGGCAGCACGCTGCCCTGCGAGGCGAAGCCAACCACCGGCTTCAGCTCGCCGCTGAACACCTTCTGCTTCAGCTCCTTGCCCAGGCGGCTGCCATCGGCCGCCAGCAGGTCGGGCGAAACCACCAGGCTGAACTCCTTGCCGGCCTCGACGAACGGATAGCGCAGGGTCAGGCCGTCATCGGACAGGGTCCAGCTGCTGTCGTCGGTGCCGACCTTCTCCTCGAAGCGCACCAGCTTGTCGAAATCCTGGGTGCCGACCAGCGGTCGCGAGAACTCCAGCGCCAGCGACAGGCCTTCATTCTTCTGGTCCGGGTACGCGCGCAGCAGGGTGAATTCCTTCACCTGCTCGGCCTTGGTGGTGATCGCCTCACCACTGGCCTTGGGCAACTGCCCACTGTCGTTGCGGCAGCCGGCCAGGCCCAGCAACAGGCCTCCTGCCAGTACCGCCGCCGCCCATCCCCACCGCTTCCGCCGTGCCGGACCGCTCATGTCGTCACTCCTTGATCGAGGCGGCCATTATAGGCAGGCCGCGTCAAGGTGTTGACGCGAATTCGGCAATGGCTCAGCCCACGGCCAATACGCGGGTGGTACTGGCCGAGGTCCTGGTGTCGATCTGCAGCAGCCGGCCCTGCGGGTCGTGCAGCCACACGCGGCCGCCCTGCTCGCCTGCGCGGACCCCCACGCCGGGCGGCCATTCGATCTGTGCCAGCAGGCCACCATCGGCGACACGGACCAGGAAGCAATGGGTGGCGTCCGCCATCGGCACCGTCACCAGCAGCCCCGAATCAAGCATCTTCATCGCGCCACCGGCCCGCACCTGCGCCGCCCCCGCGTCCAGCAAGCGGCAGGCATGACCGCCACTACTGCTGCTGATCAGCAACTGCAGGCTGTCGCCGTCGCCTGCGGCCAGCTGCACCTGCAGCGCCCCATGCCGCGGGCAGGCCACCAGCTCGGCAACGTCCTGGATGGGCACCGGCTCCTGGGCAATGCGTCGACGGCGCTCCGTCGTATAGGCCCACGGCGAGACCCGGCCGGGCTCGGGCACCAGCCAGACCTCGCGTTCACGGAAGAAGCCATGGGCAACCGGCGCCGCAGGAAGATCCACGTGCCACAGCACCTCATGCAGGCTGCTGCACACATCCAGCAGGCGGATGTCCCGCCCGCTCTGAACCGTCCAACGGGTGCCATCGAAAACAGGGGACATGGCATCGGCAACCAGGCTGCCCAGTTCCCGCGACTGCCCGGTCACCAGATCCAGGCGCGCCACATGGCAGACCTGCTCGCGTTCGGCCACGGCCAGCGCAACCTCGCCACTCTGCGCGAGAACCAGCCGGCTGGCAGGAGATCGATGACGCTGCAGCACCCTGCCGCGCGCGTCCAGCATCGCCACACCCGCTTCACCCAGCGCCACCAGGCAGCGCTCGCCCTCCAACACCACGACATCGCGGAGCGCCAGGGCCGAGCTGCCGGCAAGCTGCATGCGCAGCCGCAGCGGCTCACCGCGCTGGGCCAGCGGCTGGCTTGCCAGCTGCGGGGCCACGCTCCAGTCCGGCACATCGGCACTCAGCACCGTGTTCCTGGAGAGTTTCAGCAGGCCCTTGAGGCGCTCCAGCGGTACATCGGCCACGTTGGCCGCCCGGTCCGCCGCCAGTGCCGGCAGCAGGTGACCGGCCATCGCGCGGATGGCCGGCGTAGGCTGCTGCATCTGCAGCAGCGCGTCTGCCGCCGCCAGGCGTTGCGCTGGATCGCCGTCCGCAGCAACCAGTGCTTCGATCCGGCGCGCATGCTCGACCAGGGTTGCGGGCAACAGCGCGGTACGCACCATCAGCGCCCGCGCCGAAAGCAGCTGCCCGCTGCGCTCGGCATCGAGCAACCAGCCCAACGCCTCTTCGCGGGCATCCGGCAATGGCCATGCGGTCTCCACCGCTTCCAGCCACTCCCCCTGCTGCTGGCGCTGTCGCGCCCATTCCAACCGCAGCCGGTCGGCCAGCGGCGCATGCTCATGCTGCAGCTGTACGACGGCTTCGGCGAAGGCATTGTCGCGCCGTGCCACCAGCACGGCGCGCTGGTGATCGCCTGCCAGCAGGAGCAAGCGGATCAGAACCGGCGCCGACAGGTCCCAGCCCACCGCCAGCTCGGCGGCCTCCCGCGCACGCCCGTGCCGGACCAGATAGTCCAGCGCTTCGGTGCGGGCGCCGAGAAGTTCAGCCAGCACGAACAGGGCCTCGTCCACCCGCCCACGGCGATCGAGCTGCTCGAACGCGGCACGATACATGCGCTGCAGGTTCTGCACGAGGTCATCGTCCAGCGCGATTGACGACCGCCCGCCCCTGCGTGCGCCCACCTGCAGCGAATCACGCCGCCCCGGAACGCCGAATGCCGGGCCGGTTTCTGGAACGGATGCATCCAGGTCCAGCGGGAGCGCATTGCGCAACCCCTCGTCGAGGTCTCCGCGTTCGAACATGCTCATCATCCTGCGCAGATGTGCGCTCTGGCGATGGCCCAACGCCGTACCGATCCGGGTCAGCATGGCCAGCCGGGCCAGCTGCCGTCGCCAGGCCGAAGGACGCTGCGGCGGGTGCCGGGCCTGCAACCCGGAAGCCGGTTGACCACCGGAAGCGCGCGCGAGTTTTCCCGCCAGGCGTCCCAGCAGGCCGACGGTAGCGCCCGCCACGGCATCCCGTCCCCACCGCGCGGCGCGGCGCAGCACAGGCCCTTCCGCCGGGGCAGCAGGCTCACCCCGCATCACCTGCATCAGTGACTCGGTTGCCGCGCTGCGCGGCCCCACCTTGCCGCCGACCAGACCGCGCACATCGCTGCCCGGCAGTTTCACGGCCGCCGGCAATGGCGGTGGCCGCAGTGGATACACCGTGGCCAGTGCCAGCGTGCTGAAATCCAGCAGCGACGACAGGTCGAGGGGCTCCCCCTCATGCAGCCTGCGCGGCTGTGGCTGCGCGCCCTGCACCAGGACCAGATCGGCGCTGGGCAGCGCTCGACGCTCGCCGGCGGTCAGGGGAGCGGCATGCAGCACGCCATCGATGCGGCACAGCGCGAGGCCGGGGGCGCTGTCGCACTGCAGTGACAAGGGCTGTGCCAGGCACAGCAGGTCGCCATCGGCGAAACGCCATGCGCGGCTGCCGGTCGCCCAGGCCTGCAGCAGGCGCCGGTCGCGCTGCGCAACAGACACGCCCTGTGCCGGGAACCAGAAAGCGGCCACGCTCTGCCATCCCCGCCACAACGGATGACGCACATTGGATACCGCCAATGCACTCCCCGACATCTCATCCATTGGACGCTCCTCGCCGGCCATCCAACAGCGTCAGCAGGCTTCTGCCGGCAACGGTCATCACCTGCAGCCGGCCATCGATATCCACCCACGCAAGGCGTCGTCCACAGGGCGACACGCTGGCGGTCGCGACAGCGACCGGGGATCGGTGCAGCATCCGTTGTCCCTGTGGATGGATCAGCATCAGGCTCCGACGGTCACTGCCCAGCACCAGCAAACGCGGGCTGGCTTCATGTTCATCCTCTTCAAGCAGGCCAATGACCTTGAAACCAGGCGCAAGACGAACGTCCTGGCGGTCAACCACGGTTTCGCGTTGCACACGGTAGAAGCCACACAGGCGCCCTCCGTCGCCGTCGGGCCGCTCCAGCGCGAAGCACAGCGGGTCGCTCCAGCTGCGTGGGGCCGCCAACCAGACGTTCTTCAGATTGCTTACGCCTGGCAGCATGATGATGACCTTGGACTTGCCCAGGCGGCTCCGCCGGCTGATCACCACTTCCGCGGCCCGGTACTGCGCGAACAGCAGCTCCCCCTGCCCGGCCTCGCGCATCGCCACGACCACTTCAGCCAGCCGCACCAGCTCAGGCGTGCCGCCAGCCTTGCGCGACCATTGCAGCAGGCGGCCGGCATTGTCGACCACATGCAGGTTGCGCTGATCATGCCCGGTGAACACCTCGATCGCCGGTAGCCAGCGGCCGACACCCGGGTGGATCGTCAGCGCGTCCGCGGAAGGTCGCCGTATCACCCCGCCTGGACGTTGCCAGAAAACCAGATGGGCATCGTCGCCGACGACCCCTCCCAGGTTCTTTTCCCCCACGTGCGCACAGAGCATGCGTTGTCCCCTGGTCCAATCCTGCAACCGCAGGATCGGAGGCTTGCGCTGGTTGTCATGCCCGATCCGCAGGATGCATGCCGAATGCGCCTGTCCTTCGGCGAAGGCGACGGCAACATTGCGCCCACTGCTACTGAACTGTGGGGGCTGGCGCAGCGACAACCGCGACGCCGTGGACATCACCCGATCGCCTTTCACCACCTGCAGCCATTGCCCCTGCAGCAATCGCGATGACGCCATCGGCGCCGGCAATGGCAGGGTCAGTTCGCGCGGGCGCGCAGCCGGTCCCAGCGCAACCTGCAGGGTCGCGTCGAAGGTGCGGCGCGCGCGGACCACATGGCTTGCGCCGAGCACCTGTGCGGCACTGCTGTCGGCCGCCAGCAGCCACAGCTCCGCCACGCCGGGCTGCTGCTCCTGCAGATCCACGGCCCAGTCCCGACACTGCGCGGGGCCCGCGGCTTCATGGCTGCGCTCATGCAACAGCCTGAGCAGCATGTCCTGGGCCGAAGCATCGTGCAGCTCACCCGGGCGGTGCAGCACTCCCCACAGCAGCCGGGCACGGCTGTCGCGTGCACGACGCTGCAACAGGATCCACATCGCCACGTGCACCAGGCGAGGCTCTCCCCATTGGCGCGGGCCGGCATCGAACAGGGCAACCACGCACGGTTCGTTGCGCACCTGATGGAACTGGGGCGCCAGGAACAGATGTTCGCCCTGCGCCGCGCGCCGGATGAACTCGTCGGGCATTGCGTCGGCCAGCCCCCACTCGCTGAGCAGCAAGCGCTCATAGCTGCCACGGGCGGCGACTCCGGAATAGCCGTCGGCAGTGGCCGGTGCGTGCTGCACCTGGCTGATTCCGCTGCCCAGCAGGGGATCCAGCCGCAGCAGCAGGTCGCCCAGCATCGCCGCAATCTCCGGGTCGAACACCTGCAACCAGGGCTGCCAGGGCAGCAGGTCGCGCGGCAGCTCCAGCACAGCGGTCATGCCATCTCCCGGCAGCGGCGCAGCTGCTGCATCCAGTCCAGGCTTACAGGAAGCAGCCCCGACAGCGGCACCACCAACGCCGGTTGTGCCAGCAGCAGCAGCGGCTCGGTGCGGTAGCGTGCAGCCAGCCCGGCTGCCAGCAGATCAACCGCCACGTCCGGCTGCTGGGTCGTCGGCAGCCACAGCGAAGCCGCTACCGGGCTTGGCGCAACGTACTGCACGCCCTCCACCCAGGGCAGGCGATCCGCCGGCGCAGCCAGCATCAGCAGGTCCGGCCCGGCCACCGCCAGCAGGCCGGGGTCGGCATTGCGCTCCAGCCTGCGCTGCAGCACTGCCAGCAGCGCGTGTGCGGGTTCCCCCAGTGCAATCACGCCTTGTGCGGCAGGCGGCTCGACGGTTGCCCGCCAGCCCCACTCATGCATCGGCACTGACCTGCTCCGCCAGCTGCCCCCGGGCCGCGGCCAGCTCGGGCCCCAATGCCGCCCGGGTGAAGTTGGCATCGATCTCGCGAAGGACCGCCTCGGCACGACGTCCGCGCTCCGCAGCGTCGGCCTGCAGGCACTCCTGCGCGGCCTGCAGCAGCCGGTCCTCCCGCGAGCGCGGTTGCAGTACGGCCGCTTCCGCAGCACTGCGCAGGATCGGGTTGGCCGTTGCAAGCAACGAATCACGAAGCAGGTCCTGCGCCTTGCGCTGTGCTTCGGCCGTGGGCAGCACATACATCAGCGGCCACAGGTCCGCCTCGGTCGCAGACTCTCGGCCCGCCAGTACGGCTGCTGCGGCAACCAGGCGCTGCGTCTTGACGATCCGCCGGTCGGACAGTTCCAGCCCGTCTGCACGCAGTCGCCGCAGTTCCTGCGCCAGTCGTGGACGCACCCGCGACATATCCACCTGCGGCACCCGCGTGGCCAGCAGATCCAGATCCGCCAACGATGTCGACGGCGGCAGCGTGGTCGACTCGCTGGCCCAACCGCCTTCCAGCAGCAGCTCCAGCCGATCGTCGCTGACCGGCCCGACGAACAGCCGCAGCATGAAGCGATCGGCGAATGCTGCCAGTGCCGGGTCTTCCGGCAGGCCGTTGGCAGCCGCCACGCAGACCCGTAGCGGGCAGGCGATATCGGTATGGCCGCGGCGGAAGCGCCGTTCGTTGAGAACGCCCAGCAGCGTATTGAGGATGGCGGTGGAGCCGAGGAAGACCTCGTCCAGGAACGCCACGTCCGCCTCGGGCAGCATGCCCTGCACATCGGCTTCGACACGCCCTTCGCGCAGGCGGCGCAGGTCGATCGGTCCAAACAGTTCGGACGGTTCGGTGAACCGGCCCAGCAGGTATTCGAAGTAGCGCCCGCCCAGGCCTGCCGCAACCCGCCGCACCACCGCACTCTTGGCCGTACCTGGTGGTCCAACCACCAGCAGGTGTTCGCCGGCCACGGCCGCAAGCAGCATCAGTTCAGCCAACTGTTCGCGGTCAATCAGACCGCGGGTTGCATGATGGACGGTATCGCGCAGGCGAGCAGCAGCATGGGGCATGGTGGCATCCGGCCGGGTTCAAGCAGGCAGCATCCGCCGCACTGCCGGGTGAAAGGCCCTGCACTTTAGCCGAGTGCGATGACCGGCGATAGCACGCGCGTATACGCCCGCCACAGGGCCCTCCATGCCATGTCGGCTGATACCCGTAGCGGCATCCGCTACTCGGGCAGATACAGGTCCACGTAGTCGGTCACTGGCTTCGCGGCCAGCGCGACCGGGTCCAGCGAGGCGGCCAGGATGCGCTGCTGCTGGGCGGTCGGGAAGCGGTGGGCCAGGTGCCGGCGGAACTTGTCCATCAGCAAGGGGATTCCCTCCTCGCGGCGACGGGCGTGGCCGAGCGGGTACTCCACCAGCACTTCCGGCAGTTCGCTGCCATCGCTGAAGCGCACGCTCAGGCCATTGGCAATGCTGCGCTTGTCCGGGTCCAGGTAGTCGGCACTGAGCTGTGCGTCCTCATGGCAGGCCATCTTCGCGCGCAGCGCGTCGATGCGCGGGTCGGCGGCAACGTCATCCTCGTAGTCCTCGGCCACCAGCCGTCCATGCAGCAGCGCGATGGCGACCATGTACTGCACGCAGTGGTCGCGGTCGGCCGGATTATGCAGCGGCCCCTGCTTGTCGATGATGCGGATGCAGGCCTGCTGGGTGCGGATGGCGATATGCGCGATGTCCTCGACCCGCCGCCCTGCCGCACGCAGCTGCTGGTGCAGCACGATGGCCGCCTCCACTGCGGTCTGGCCATGGAACTCGGCCGGGTAGCTGATCTTGAACAGCACGTTCTCCATCACGTAGCTGCCCAGCGGTCGCCCCAGGGTCAGCGCCTGGCCGTGCATGGACACCGCCTCGAAGCCCCAGGTGGGCGCACTCAACACGCTGGGATAACCCATCTCGCCACTGGCTGCCATCAGCGCCAGCCGCACGCCACGGCTGGTCGCGTCGCCCGCCGCCCAGCTCTTGCGCGAGCCGGTGTTCGGCGCGTGCCGGTAGGTCCGCAGCGCCTGGCCATCGACCCAGGCCAGCGACAGCGCATTGAGCATGCGCTCGCGATCCAGCCCGAGCAGATGTGCCACGACCGCCGTGGTCGCCACCTTGACCAGCACCACATGGTCGAGCCCGACCCGGTTGAAGGAATTCTGCAGCG
Source organism: uncultured Stenotrophomonas sp. (assembly GCF_945952405.1). Classification (GTDB taxonomy): domain Bacteria; phylum Pseudomonadota; class Gammaproteobacteria; order Xanthomonadales; family Xanthomonadaceae; genus Stenotrophomonas. The sequence goes on from NZ_CAMFIA010000004.1 coordinate 154,698, forward strand.
CCAGCACGCCCTGGATTTCGTGCGCCTTGATCATCGCCAGCAGCACGTCATGCAGGGTCGGCGGCGGCCGGCGCAGGGCCTGCGCGTTGCGCCCCAGCCAATCGCAGACGGACAGGATGCCACCGAGGTTGTCCGAGGGGTGGCCCCATTCGGCCGCCAGCCAGGTGTCGTTGAAATCGAGCCAACGCACCATCGCGCCAAGATTGAACGCGGCCTGCACCGGATCGAGTACGTAATGGGTGCCCGGCACGCGTGCGCCGTTGACCACGCTGATGCCCGGCACCAGCGGCCCCAGCAGCTTGCTGCAGGCCGGGAAGGACAGTGCTTCCAGGCCACAGCCCAGCGTATCGAGCAGGCAATGGTGCGCGGTCTGGAACGCCAGTGGCGAGTCGATGCGCGCCTCGCGCACGTAATCGACGATGTCGACCAGCAGCGCATCCCACGCTGCACGCTCGTTGGAAGGGGGCTGGCTGCTCGACATCATCGATCTCCTCTGCGGGTTATCCGGCCGGCACCCGCACCTTGCCTTCCATCAGCACGCGGGCGCTGCGGCTCATGATGGCCTTGGTCACCGTCCACTGCCCGTCAACACGCCCGGCCTGCGCACCCACGCGCAGCGTGCCGGACGGATGGCCGAAGGTCACCGCTTCGCGCTCACCGCCACCGGCGGCACGGTTGACCAGGGTGCCCGGAATCGCCGCCGCCGTGCCGATCGCCACGGCGGCGGTGCCCATCATCGCGTGGTGAAGCTTGCCCATCGACAGTGCACGTGCGTGCAGGTCGATGGCCGACGCCGGAATCGCCTTGCCGCTGGACGACACGTAGTCCTGCGCCGGCGCCACGAAGGCCACCTTCGGCGTGTGCTGCCGGGTCGCCGCCTCTTCCAGCGTCGAGATCAGGCCCATGCGCAGTGCACCGTGGGCACGGATGGTCTCGAACTTCTGCAGCGCCGCCTTGTCCTCGTTGATCGCCGGCTGCAGTTCGGTTCCGCTGTAACCCAGATCGGCGGCATTGAGGAAGATGGTCGGGATACCGGCGGTGATCATCGTCACCTCGAAGCTGCCGACACCGGGCACGTCCAGGGTGTCCACCGTATTGCCGGTCGGAAACATCGCACCAGCGTCCCCGTCATCGGACGGATCGATGAATTCCAGCTGGATCTCGGCGGCCGGGAAGGTCACGCCATCCAGTTCGAAATCACCGGTTTCCTGCACTTCGCCATCGCGCATCGGCACGTGCGCGATGATGGTCTTGCCGATGTTGGCCTGCCAGATGCGCACGCGGCACAGGCCATCGCGCGGCACGCGGGCCGGATCGACCAGGCCGTTGGCGATCGCGAACGGGCCCACTGCGGTGCTGAGGTTGCCGCAGTTGCCACTCCAGTCGACGAAGGCGGTCTCGATCGAGACCTGGCCGTACAGGTAATCCACGTCATGGTCCGGCACCGAGGCGGTCGAGATGATCACGCACTTGCTGGTGCTGGAGGTCGCGCCCCCCATGCCATCGGTGTGCTTGCCATACGGATCGGGCGAACCGATCACGCGCATCAACAGGGCATCACGCGCGGCGCCCGGCACCTGCGCGGCTTCGGGCAGGTCCTGCAGGCGGAAGAACACGCCCTTGCTGGTGCCACCACGCATGTAGGTGGCGGGAATACGGAGTTGCGGGAGAAAGGCCATGGATCAGTTCCTTGCAATGAAAAACGGCCCGTTGCCGGGCCGTCGAATGGCTTACGCCACCTTGGCGCCTTCCAGGAAGTCCTGGGCGAATCGCTGCAGCACGCCACCGGCTTCGTAGATTGCCACCTCCTCGTCGCTGTCCAGGCGACAGGTGACCGGCACGATCAGGTCCTGCCCATCGCGGCGATGGATGACCAGGGTCAGGTCGGCGCGTGGCGTGCGTTCACCGATCACATCGAACGTCTCGGTGCCGTCGATGCCCAGGGTCAGGCGGGTGGTACCCGGCTTGAACTCCAGCGGCAACACGCCCATCCCGATCAGGTTGGTGCGGTGGATGCGTTCGAACCCTTCGGCCACGATCGCTTCCACGCCGGCCAGGCGCACGCCCTTGGCGGCCCAGTCGCGCGAGCTGCCCTGGCCGTAATCGGCACCGGCAATGATGATCAGCGGCTGCTTGCGCTCCATGTAGGTCTCGATCGCCTCCCACATGCGCATCACCCGGCCCTCCGGCTCGACACGCGCCAGCGAACCCTGCTTCACGCTGCCGTCGTCGTTGCGCACCATCTCGTTGAACAGCTTCGGGTTGGCGAAGGTGGCGCGCTGCGCGGTCAGGTGGTCACCCCGATGGGTGGCGTAGGAATTGAAGTCTTCTTCCGGCAGGCCCATCTTCGCCAGGTACTCGCCCGCCGCGCTGGATGCCAGGATCGCATTGGACGGCGACAGGTGGTCGGTGGTGATGTTGTCCGGCAGCACCGCCAGCGCGCGCATCCCCGCCAGCGTGCGCTCGCCGGCCAGTGCCCCCTCCCAGTAGGGCGGACGGCGGATGTAGGTGCTCTGCGGGCGCCAGTCGTACAGCGGGCTGACCGCGGCGGCGTGCTCCACGCGCACGTTGAACATCGGGTTGTAGACGCTGCGGAACTGTTCCGGCTTCACCGCCGCTTTGACCACCGCATCGATCTCGGCATCGCTCGGCCAGATGTCCTTCAGGCGCACCGGGTTGCCATCGGCATCCACGCCCAGCACATCCTTTTCGATGTCGAAGCGGACCGTGCCGGCGATAGCATAGGCGATCACCAGTGGCGGCGAGGCCAGGAAGGCCTGCTTCGCATACGGGTGGATGCGGCCATCGAAGTTGCGGTTGCCCGACAGCACGGCCGTGGAGTACAGGTCGCGGTCGATGATCTCCTGCTGGATCTGCGGGTCCAGCGCACCGCTCATGCCGTTGCAGGTGGTGCACGCGAAGGCGACGATGCCGAAGCCCAGCTTCTCCAGGTCCGGCAGCAGGCCGGCCTCCTCCAGGTACAGCTGCACCGCTTTCGAGCCCGGCGCCAGCGACGACTTCACCCACGGCTTGCGCAGCAGGCCGCGCTCGTTGGCCTTGCGTGCCAGCAGGCCGGCAGCGATCACGTTGCGCGGGTTGGAGGTATTGGTGCAGCTGGTGATGGCGGCGATGATCACCGCGCCGTCCGGCATCAGGCCCTGCGACTGTTCGGCCTTGCCGGCTTCAAGCTTGGCCGCGTCGGCGATGCCGCGCTCGGCCAGCTCGGCCACCGGCAGGCGGCGATGCGGGTTGCTCGGGCCGGCCATGTTGCGCACCACGCTGGACAGGTCGAAGCGCAGCACGCGCTCATACTGTGCAGTGGACAGTGCATCGGCCCACAGGCCGGTGCTACGCGCGTAGTTCTCCACCAGCGCCACCTGCGATTCCTCGCGCCCGGTCAGGCGCAGGTAATCGATGGTCTGCGCATCGATGTAGAACATCGCAGCGGTTGCGCCGTATTCCGGGCACATGTTGGAGATGGTGGCGCGGTCACCGATGGTCAGTGCCGCGGCACCTTCGCCGAAGAATTCAAGCCAGGCGCCGACCACCCGCTCCTTGCGCAGGAACTCGGTCAGGGCCAGCACCACGTCGGTCGCGGTGATCCCGGGCTGCGGCCGGCCGCTCAGTTCGACGCCGACGGTGTCCGGCAGGCGCATCCACGAGGCACGGCCCAGCATCACGTTCTCGGCCTCCAGGCCGCCAACGCCGATCGCGATCACGCCCAGTGCATCGACGTGCGGGGTATGGCTGTCGGTACCCACGCAGGTATCCGGGAACGCCACGCCGTCCTGCACGTAGACCACCGGGGACATCTTCTCCAGGTTGATCTGGTGCATGATGCCGTTGCCCGGCGGAATCACGTCCACGTTCTGGAACGCCAGCTTGGTCCAGTCGATGAAGTGGAAACGGTCTTCGTTGCGGCGATCCTCGATCGCACGGTTCTTCTCGAACGCCTGCGGATCGAAGCCACCGCACTCGACCGCCAGCGAGTGGTCGACGATCAGCTGCACCGGCACTACCGGATTGACCTTGGCCGGATCGCCGCCCTTGTCGGCAATCGCGTCACGCAGGCCGGCCAGGTCGACCAGCGCGGTCTGGCCGAGGATGTCATGGCATACCACGCGCGCCGGGAACCAGGGGAAATCGAGGTCGCGACGGCGCTCGATCAGCTGCTGCAGCGACGCTTCCAGCGTGGCCGGATCGCAGCGGCGCACCAGGTTCTCGGCCAGCACGCGCGAGGTGTACGGCAGGGTCGCGTAGGCGCCGGGCTGGATCGCATCGACGGCGGCACGCGCGTCGAAATAGTCCAGCGAGCTGCCGGGGAGGTTCTTGCGGTAATCGGTATTCATGGGCTGGCGGAGTACTTGGGGCGGGCCGGGTGCCGGCGATGCGGCGGCGAAAGCATCCGGCCGGCACAGGGCCGGCCGGACGGATACAGCAGGTGGATCAGACGCGCTTGTCGATGGCGACGAAGTCGCGGTCTTCCGGCCCGATGTAGTTGGCGCTCGGGCGGATGATCTTGCCGTCGATGCGCTGCTCGACGATGTGCGCGCTCCAGCCGGCGGTGCGGGCAATCACGAACAGGGGGGTGAACATGGCGGTCGGCACGCCCATCATGTGGTAGCTGACGGCGCTGAACCAGTCCAGGTTCGGGAACATCTTCTTGATGTCCCACATCACCGATTCCAGACGCTCGGCGATGTCGTACATCTTCATGCTCGACTGCTCTTCGGACAGCTCGCGGGCCACGTCCTTGATCACCTTGTTGCGCGGATCGGAGACGGTGTAGACCGGGTGGCCGAAGCCGATCACCACTTCCTTGCGCTCGACGCGGGCCTTGATGTCTTCCTCGGCCTCGTCCGGGTTGTCGTAGCGCTTCTGCACTTCGAACGCCACTTCGTTGGCGCCACCGTGCTTCGGGCCACGCAGCGCACCGATGCCACCGCAGATCGCACTGTACATGTCGCTGCCGGTGCCGGCGATGACACGGCAGGTGAAGGTCGAAGCGTTGAACTCGTGTTCGGCGTACAGGATCAGCGAGGTGTGCATCGCCTTCACCCACGAATCCTGCGGCTTCTCGCCATGCAACAGGTGCAGGAAATGACCACCGATGGAGTCGTCATCGGTTTCCACGTCGATGGCACGACCGTTGTGGCTCCAGTGGTACCAGTACAGCAGCATCGAACCGAGGCAGGCCATCAGCTTGTCGGCGATGTCGCGCGCGCCCGGATGGTTGTGGTCATCCTTCTCCGGTGCCACGCAGCCGAGCACGGACACGCCGGTGCGCATCACGTCCATCGGGTGTGCCGACGGCGGCAGCTCTTCCAGTGCCGCCTTCACCGCGGCCGGAATGCCACGCAGCGACTTCAGCTTGGCCTTGTACGAAACCAGCTCGGCGCGGGTCGGCAGCTTGCCGTGCACCAGCAGGTAGGCGATTTCCTCGAACTCGCTGGTATTGGCCAGGTCCAGGATGTCATAGCCACGGTAGTGCAGGTCGTTGCCACTGCGGCCGACGCTGCACAGCGCGGTGTTGCCGGCGGCGGTGCCGGACAGGGCGACGGACTTCTTCGGCTTGAAGGTCGGGGTTGCGGTCGTATCGTTCATGTTTCCCTCCGAAAACTTGATGGTGCAGGGTACTGCTTATTTCTTGGCGGCGAACAGTGCATCGAGCTGCTGCTCGAAGGCGTGGTAGCCGATGCGGTCGTAGAGCTCCTCGCGGGTCTGCATGGTCTCCACCACGTTGCGCTGGTGGCCATCGCGGCGCACCGCCTGGTAGACCGCCTCGGCCGCCTTGTTGGCCGCACGGAACGCCGACAGCGGGAACAGCTGGATGGCGACGCCGGCCGAGGCCAGTTCATCGCGGCTGAACAGCGGAGTGGCACCGAATTCGGTGATGTTGGCCAGGACCGGCACCTTCACCGCATCGACGAAGCGGCGGTAGGTGTCCAGGTCGTAGGCGGCCTCGGCGAAGATGCCGTCGGCACCGGCCTCGACGCAGGCGATGGCGCGCTCGATGGCCTTGTCCACGCCGTCCACCTGGATGGCGTCGGTGCGTGCGATCAGGAAGAAATCCGGATCGGTCTTGGCATCGGCAGCCGCCTTCACCCGATCGACCATTTCACCCTGCGAGACGATTTCCTTGCCCGGACGGTGACCGCAGCGCTTGGCGCCGACCTGGTCCTCGATGTGGCAGGCAGCGGCGCCCGCCTTGATCAGCGACTTGACGGTGCGTGCGATGTTGAACGCGCTCGGGCCGAAGCCGGTATCGATATCCACCATCAACGGCAGGTCGCAGACATCGGTGATGCGGCGCACGTCCACCAGCACGTCTTCCAGCGTGTTGATGCCCAGGTCCGGCAGGCCCAGCGAACCTGCAGCCACGCCGCCGCCGGACAGGTAGATGGCGCGGAAGCCGGCGCGCTTGGCCAGCAGGGCGTGGTTGGCGTTGATCGCGCCGATCACCTGCAGCGGCGATTCGGCAGCCAGCGCTTCGCGGAAGCGGGCACCGGCGGAGGAAAGGGTGGAAGCAGTCATGCGGCAATCCAGGTTGAAGAACAGGAAGTGAGGCGCAAGCACCATGCCAAGCTGCAAGCGGTTGATTTCATAGGCATGACCGGCGTACCGACATGAAACATATGAAACATTGAAACAGATGTATCATGAAACACCCTGCCCGCCCTCTGCCGCCATGTACCTGCCCCGCTCGCCCCTGCGCCATGCCGATGCCGACCCCGGCCGACCGGTGATCTGGACGGTCAGCGTCTCGCGGTTGACCGGCCTGCTCGGCGACGTCATTCCCGAGTTCGACCGTCGCGCGCGCATCGAGCAGATCAACCTCGGCTTCGAAGACGCGGTGGACGTGATCGGCCAGCGCCTGCGCCGCGAGCACTGCGACGTGGTGATCGCCGGCGGCTCCAATGCGGCATGGCTGCGCAGCCGCCTGGAGCTGCCGCTGGTGCCGATCCAGGCCAACGGCTTCGACCTGATGGAAGCGCTGGCGCGCGCACGCCGCATCGCCAGCCGCATCGGCCTGGTCACCCACGCCAGCGACGTACCGGTGTTCAGCAACTTCCAGCAGAGCTTCGGCCTGGAGATCGAGCACCGCCGCTTCGTGACCCGTGAAGATGCGCGCGACTGCATCGCCGACCTGCGTGCCAACGGTATCGAGGTGATCGTCGGTACCGGCATGGCCATCGACCACGCCGAGCAGGCCGGCCTGCCCGGCGTGCTGCTGTACTCGGCCGATTCGGTGCGCCAGGCCTTCGAGCACGCACTGGAACTGACCCAGGCGCTGACCCGTTCCGGTGGCAACCGGCCGGCCCCACGCCGGCGCGTTGCAGTGCGCAGCGACGTCCATGAGCTGCTCGGTGACAGCGAGTCGATGGCACAGGTGCGCGCGCAGATCGCGCTGTATGCCCCGCATGACAGCACGGTACTGGTCAGCGGAGAAACCGGCACCGGCAAGGAGCTGGTCGCACGGCAGCTGCACGCGGCCAGTGGTCGCCGCGGCCGCTTCGTGGCGCTCAACTGCGGCGCGATCAGCGAGTCGTTGCTGGAAGCGGAGCTGTTCGGCTACAGCGATGGCGCCTTCACCGGCGCACGCCGTGGTGGCCGCGTCGGCCTGGTCGAGGCGGCCGACGGCGGCACCCTGTTCCTGGATGAGATCGGCGAACTGCCCCTGCCGCTGCAGACCCGACTGCTGCGGGTACTGGAAGAGCGCGAAGTGCTGCGCGTAGGCGCCACCGAACCCACCCCGGTCGACCTGCGCGTGGTCGCCGCGACGCTGCAGTCGCTGGAGCAGCGCGCAGCCGCCGGCAGCTTCCGCCGCGATCTCTACTACCGCCTCGCGGCACTGCGTATCGCGCTGCCGACGCTGCGTGCTCGCCGTGCTGACATCCCGCTGCTGGCACAGCATTTCTTCCGACAGCTGCGTGGCGTCGATGCGCCGCTGGATCAGGAGGCGCTGGCCCTGCTGAGCGCCGCCGAGTGGCCCGGCAACGTGCGCGAACTGCGCAACCTGGTCGATCGGCTGCGCATCCACTGGCAGCCGGGCGAAGGCCTGATCGATGCCGCCCGCTTGCTGCAGCTGGCACCCGAACTGGCACGCGAGGGCGCCGTTTCACTGCCGGCGGAAAGCCACGGCAAGCGCCCATCACGCGCGCAGCTGGAAACACTGCTGCAGGAACACCGCAATGACCGCGAAGGCATGGCGCAGGTGCTGGGCGTATCGCGCACCACGCTGTGGCGCTGGCTGCGCGCGGAGGGGTTGTAACCCCTTGTAGAGCCGAGCCCATGCTCGGCTTGCCGCTCCCCCGCGAAGTGCAGCCGACGGTCACGCAGCACGCGCCCGCCCATCCACGCATGGCGTGAATCTACTGGCCGGGGTGGCCGCCCTCCATCACGGGTACAGCAGGCGCTTGCTCCAGCGGCCTTCGGCGCCGGCCTCATAGCACCAGCGCTCATGCAGGCGGAACTGCGCGCCGTACCAGAACTCGATGCGATCAGGCACCACGCGCAGGCCACTCCAGCCATCCGGACGCGGCACGTCCCGGCCCTCGAAGCGGGCCTCGATGTCGGCCACGCGCGCGTCGAATTCCTCGCGTGTCGCCAGCGTCTTCGACTGCTGCGAGGCCCATGCGCCGATCTGGCTCATGCGCGGGCGGCTGGCGAAATAGGCGTCGGCTTCAGCGTCGGCCACCTGTTCAACGCGGCCTTCGATGCGCACCTGGATGCCGGCCTCGCGCAGGCTGCGCCACAGGAACAGCAGCGCGGCCTGCGGATTGGCCAGCAACTCCTGGCCCTTGTGGCTGTCCAGGTGGGTGTAGAACACGAAACCGCGCTCGTCGAACGCCTTCAGCAGCACGGTGCGGGCCGAGGGACGGCCGTGCACGTCGGCGGTGGCCACGGTCATCGCGTTCGGCTCGACCTCGCGGCTCTGTTTGGCCTCTTCGAACAGGGCGGCAAACGTGGACAGGGCTTCGGCGTACAGGTCGCTCATGATTGCGTTCTTCTCACACGGATTGGGCTATTGTGGCTGCATGGCCGCTGCTGCGTATATGCCCCAGGTGAAAGGATTCCCCGAAACATTGGCCGAGCAGGCGCTGGATGATGCGCTGGGCAGCGGCGCAGCGGTTCCAGTATTGGCGATCAGCGGCCTGCAGGGGAGCGGCAAATCGACGCTGGCCGCGCAGGTGGTGGCGCGCGCCCAGGCGCGCGGCCTGAACGCTGCCACGCTGTCGATCGATGACGTCTACCTGACCCGCGCGCAGCGCCAGCGGCTGGCCCGCCAGGTGCATCCGCTGCTGATCACCCGTGGCCCACCCGGCACCCACGACCTGGCACTGGCCCACGCCGTGTTCGACGCCGCCGCCGCACGCCAGCCGTTCGCGCTGCCGCGCTTCGACAAGCTGGCCGACGAACGCCTGCCCGAGGCGCTGTGGCCGCGGCTGCAGCAGCCGCTGGACCTGCTGGTGTTCGAGGGCTGGTTCCTCGGCACGCCCGCACAGGATGACGATGCGCTGGACAGCCCGCTGAACGCGCTGGAACGCGAAGCCGACGCCGATGGCCGCTGGCGGCGCTGGTGCAACCAGGCGCTGGCCCGCGACTACCCGGCACTGTGGCAGCGCTGTGACCGCCTGTGGTTCCTGCAGCCACCGGATTTCTCGGTGGTGCCGCGCTGGCGCTGGCAACAGGAGCAGAACCTGCAGTCGGCGCAGCCGGGCCGGCACGGCATGAGCCGGCCGCAGCTGGAGCGCTTCGTGCAGTACTACGAGCGGGTCAGCCGGCAAGCGCTGCACACCCTGCCCGGGCGCGCCGACCATGTGGTGGTGCTGGACGGCCAGCGCCAGGTGCAGGCCGTGCGCTGAAGGCGCCTATTCCACCAGGAAGGTCACCCGCAGGTTGACCCGCCATTCGGTGATGTCGCCGCTGCCGTTGGTGACGACCTTGGTCTCGTTCACCCAGGCGCCCTGGATGCCCTTGACCGTCTCCGAGACCTTCTTCAGCCCGCTGCGCACCGCATCCTCCACGCTCTTTGGCGAGGACGCGGTGATTTCGATGACCTTGGCGACCGTCATGGCCTGTACTCCGGCTGGCGCGGGAAACCCCGCAGGAAGGACCACCCTGACGTGAAGAACGTAAAGGCCGGGGCACGGAGGTGTTAGCATCAGAGGGCATGAATCCCGCTCCGAACCTGATCCTGATCGGCCCGATGGGCGCCGGCAAAACCTGCATCGGCCGCCGCCTGGCCGAGCGCTTCACGCTGGCATTCGTCGATGTCGACCAGGCCATCGTCGATGCCGTCGGCGCCAGCATCCCGGCCATCTTCGAGCACTCGGGCGAAACCGGCTTCCGCAGCCATGAACGCGAAGCCCTTGCCCGCGTGCTGGAAGGCCAGGGCCAGCTGGTCTCCACCGGTGGCGGCGCGATACTGGACCCGGACAACCGCGCACTGATCGCCCAACGCGGCTTCGTGGTCTACCTGCGGGTCAGCGTGGCGGCCCAGCTGGAACGCCTGGCCCGCGACAAGGGCCGGCCCCTGCTGCAGCGCCCGGACCGCGAGCAGGTGCTGCACGACCTCGCCGCGCACCGCGACCCGCTGTACCGTGCGCTGGCCGACCTCACCCTCGATACCGACCCGTACACCGCTGCCGATGCGACCGCCCAGCTTGTGGTCAAGCTGGCCACGCAATGGCAGCGCCAGGACCTGACCGCATGACCTCCCCCGCCCTGCTGCAGGTCGCCGTTGGCGGCGACCGCCCCTACTCCATCACCATCGGCGCCGGTGCACAGGCCGATGGCGCTGCGCTGGCCGCACATGTGCGTGGCCGCCACGTACTGCTGCTCAGCGACAGCGAGGTCGCCCCGCGCTACCTGTCCGCAGTGAAACAGGCCCTGCTGGCGGCGCGTCCGCAGCTGATCATCGGCGAACACGTGCTGCCCGCGGGCGAAGCCTCCAAGACCCTGGCCGAATTCGGCCGCGCGATCGAGGCCCTGGCATCGCTCGGTGCCACCCGCGATGCCTGCGTGTTCGCCCTGGGTGGCGGCGTGGTCGGTGATCTCGCCGGTTTCGCCGCGGCCTGCTGGATGCGCGGCGTGGATTGCGTGCAGCTGCCGACCACCCTGCTGGCGATGGTCGATTCGTCGGTGGGCGGCAAGACCGCGGTCGACATCCCGGCCGGCAAGAATCTGGTCGGCGCCTTCCATCCGCCGCGCGCGGTGATCGCAGATACCCGTGTGCTGGCCACGCTGCCGCCACGCGAACTGCGGGCGGGCCTGGCCGAAGTGGTGAAGTACGGCGCCCTGGGCGATGCCGACTTCTTCGACTGGCTGCAGCACAACGCCGAGGCGCTGGTCGCCGGCGAAGACAATGTGCTTGCCGAAGCCATCGCGCGCAGCTGCCGGCACAAGGCCGCCATCGTCGAGCGCGATCCGTTCGAGCAGGGCGAGCGCGCACTGCTCAACCTCGGCCACACCTTCGGCCATGCCATCGAGACCGAACAGGGTTATTCCGCGCCGGGCCGCGATGCGCTGAACCACGGCGAGGCGGTCGCGGTGGGCATGGTGCTGGCCGCGAAGCTGTCCACCCAGCTCGGCCTGGCCGGGGATGCCGACCGTGCACGCCTGCAAGCGCTGCTGGAACGCCTCGGCCTGCCGGTGGCGATCCCGGCTGGACTGGATCCACAGGCACTGCTCGGCCGCATGCGGCTGGACAAGAAGAACGTGGCCGGACGCCTGCGTTTGGTGCTGTGGCGGGGCATGGGCCGCGCCGAAGTGGTGGCGGACGTCGATGAAGCCGCCGTGCTGACGGTGCTGGGCGAAGGCTGAGTGGTCGTGCCGGCCGCTGGCCGGCATCCAGGTCAGATCCCCAGGTTCCTGGGGTTGCCGGCCAGCGTCCGGCACTACCGCGTTGCGGCAAGGCTCACCGTTGCCCCGCTACAATCGGCCCATGCACGTCTACCTGCAACATCCCGACGCCGGTGCGCAGGCACCGCGCTTCCTGCGCCTGAGCCTGCTGCCGGACCTGTTCGGCGGCTGGGAACTGCTGCGCGAGAGCGGTCGCGTCGGCAGCCGCTCGCAGCTGCGGCGCGAGCTGTTCCTGCAGGCCGACGAAGCCCGCCACGCCTTCGAGAAGGCCCGCGACGCCGAACTGCATCGCGGCTTCCAGATCCTTTCGCACGGCGACTGACGCCGCTGCCCCTTTCGTCCAAGGAATGCCCATCGTGACCAGCCCTCTCCGCAACGATCGCCTGCTGCGCGCCCTGCGCCGCGAACCGGTGGACTGCACCCCCGTCTGGCTGATGCGCCAGGCCGGCCGTTACCTGCCGGAATACCGCGCGACCCGGGCCAAGGCCGGCAGCTTCCTGGCCATGGCCAAGACCCCGGAGATCGCCTGCGAAGTCACCCTGCAGCCGCTGCGCCGCTTCCCGCTGGACGCGGCGATCCTGTTCTCGGACATCCTCACCATTCCCGATGCGATGGGCCTGGAGCTGTACTTCGTCGAAGGCGAAGGCCCGAAGTTCCGCCACCCGGTGCGTGATGAAGCCGCCATCGCCAGGCTGGCGGTGCCGGACATGGAACAGGACCTGGGCTACGTGATGGACGCGGTGCGCCTGATCCGCCGTGAACTGGACGGCCAGGTGCCGCTGATCGGCTTCTCCGGCAGCCCGTGGACGCTGGCCTGCTACATGGTGGAGGGCGGTGGCAGCAAGGATTTCTCGCGCATCAAGGCGATGGCGCTCAACCACCCGCAGGCCCTGCACCGCCTGCTGGACGTCACCACCGAAGCGGTGATCGCCTACCTCGGCGCGCAGCGCGCGGCCGGTGCGCAGGCACTGCAGGTGTTCGACACCTGGGGCGGCGTGCTTTCGCCGGCGATGTACCGTGAGTTCTCGCTGCGCTACCTGCAGCGCATTGCCGAAGGGCTGGACCGTGGCGAGGGCAGCGAGCGCACCCCGCTGATCCTGTTCGGCAAGGGCACCGGCCTGCACCTGGAAGCGCTGTCGCAGACCGGTGCGGATGCGTTGGGCCTGGACTGGACGCTGGACCTGGATGAAGCGATGCGCCGGACCGGTGGCCGCGTTGCCCTGCAGGGCAACCTCGACCCGACCACGCTGTACGCCTCGCCGGATGCGATCGCCGCCGCCGCCGCGCGCGTGCTGGATACCTATGCCGCCGGCAACGGCGGTTCGCGCGAAGGCCATGTGTTCAACCTCGGCCACGGCATGTCGCCGGACATGGACCCGGCCCACGTGCAGGTGCTGGTCGACGCGGTGCACGCGCACAGCCAGCGCTGAGCACCACGCAGGCAGGCATAGCGCGATCTTGATCGCGCCATGACCCGCATTGCGCGATCATGGCGGCCCCCACGCTGCACCGGCCGCACGCCATGCCCACATCGCCATCGACCTACAACCGCCACCGCCCGCTGCTGTGGCTGGTGTCCCTGGCGATCTTCATGCAGATGCTGGATTCGACCATCGTCAACACGGCATTGCCGGCGATGGCCGCAAGCCTGGGCGAGAGCCCGCTGCAGATGCAATCGGTGGTGTTCAGCTACGCATTGGCGGTGGCCACCTTCATCCCCGCTTCCGGCTGGATCGCCGACCGCTACGGCACGCGGCGCACCTTCCTGGTGGCGATCATCCTGTTCACCCTCGGCTCGCTGGCCTGCGCGCTGGCCCAGCACCTGCACCAGCTGGTCGGTGCGCGGGTGCTGCAGGGCATCGGCGGCGCAATGCTGCTGCCGGTCGGCCGCCTGGCAGTGATGCGCTCGGTGTCGCGCGAGGATTTCCTGCGTGCCATGAGCTTCATCGCCATCCCGGCCCTGGTCGGCCCGTTGATCGGCCCGACCCTGGGCGGCTGGCTGGTCGAAATCGCCTCGTGGCATTGGGTATTCCTGATCAACCTGCCGATCGGCGTGATCGGTTTCATCGCTGCGATGAAGATCATGCCGGACCACTACGCCAGCCATCGCACCCGCTTCGACCTGCGCGGCTACACCATGCTGGCCTTCGCGATGGTGGTGCTGTCGCTGGCGCTGGACGGCATTTCCGGGCTCGGCACGCCGCATGCGCTGGTGATGCTGATGACCGTCGCCGGCCTGGCGGCGCTGGTCGGCTACTGGCTGCATGCCGCCAACTCGACCGCACCCTTGTTCTCGCTGGCATTGTTCCGCGTGCCCAGCTACCGCATCGGCATCCTCGGCAACCTGTTCTCGCGCATCGGCAGCAGTGCCATGCCGATGCTGATCCCGCTGCTGCTGCAGGTGGGCCTCGGCCTCGGCCCGATGAACGCCGGCCTGATGATGGTGCCGGTGGCGGCCGCCGGCATGGTCTCGAAGAAGCTGGCGGTGAAGCTGGTCGAGCGCTATGGCTACCGCCGCGTGCTGATGGTCAACACCGTGCTGGTGGGCCTGGCGATGGCCAGCTTCATCCTGATGACGCCGGGCCAGCACCTGGCGTGGCGCCTGCTGCAGCTGGCGTTCTTCGGCGCGGTCAATTCGCTGCAGTTCACCGTGATGAACACCGTGACCCTGCGCGATCTCGACCGCGAGTTCGCCAGTTCCGGCAACAGCCTGCTGTCGATGGTGATGATGCTGGCCGCCGGTTTCGGTGCCGCCGCAGCGGGCAGCCTGCTGGCCGCGTTCGGCAGCCACCTGGACAGCAACAGTGCGACCGCCGCGCTGCACGCGACGTTCCTGTGCGTGGGTGCGATCACCCTGACGTCGACGATGATCTTCTGGCAGCTGCCCGATACCAAGCCCGAGCCGCGGCAGGTCGAACACGTGGCGGAGTGAGGTTCGGCAGGGCCTGCGGCCCTGCACCCGCTACAGGCAACGGCAACTGCTGAAGCAACAGCAGGCTTCCTGCGGGTTGGCGAGGTGCTGTGGGTGTGCGGGGCCGCCGTAAACCCACAGCACCCCGCCTTCGACGGTTTCCCGGTAGCCAGTAGATCCACGCCATGCGTGGAGGAATCTCCGTCGGAATCGAATATTTCGAATTGAAATCGAAATGCATCCACGCATGGCGTGGATCTACTGGCCACCGGGACAGGTCTGGGGGAGCCTACCGATGCACCTACCGTCCCATCACCCTGGCGATCGCTTCCACCAGCAGTTCACCGGTCACCGGCTTGCGCAGGAAGCCGCCGATGCCGGCCGCTTCCACCTGCTGCTGCAGGTCGGGATCGGTGCGTGCGGTCACCGCCAGCAGCGGCAGCATGTAGCCCTGGTTGCGCAGGTGCTGGGCCAGTTCGAAGCCACTCAGGCCCGGCAGGTCCAGGTCGAGCAGTCCGACATCGAAGTCACCGGCACTGATCTCGCGCAGGGCTGCCAGGGCATGGCCGGCGTGCACCACCTCGTGCCCGCGCGCGTTCAACAGCCCGCGCACCACGTCGGCCACGGTGGCGTCATCCTCGACCAGCAGCACCCGCAACGGCGGCATGTTGGCGGCCTCCTCGCGATGCGCCGCTTCCTCCGCGCCGGCATTGGCATCGACCACCAGCGGCAACGGCAGGGTCACGCCGAAGCAGGTACCACGGCCCAGCTGGCTTTCCACCTGGATGCGGCCCTGCATCGCCTGCGCCAGCTCGCGGCAGATCGCCAGGCCCAGGCCACTGCCGCCGTACTGCGCGGCGGTGCGGGCGCCGTCGGCCTGTTCGAAGCGGCGGAACAGGCGCTGCTGCTGTTCCTGGCTGATGCCCGGCCCGGTGTCGCGCACTTCGAACTGCAGCGCGCGCAGCTCGGCATCGCTGCGCGCATGCAGGGTGATGGTGCCGCGGCTGGTGAACTTGACCGCGTTCGAGAGCAGGTTGAGCAGGATCTGTCGCACCCGCATCGCATCGCCGGTGGCCTGCAGGCCAGGCGGCAGCTGGTTGTCGAGGGTGAAGCGCAGGCCCTTCTGCGCGGCCAGCGGCCCCATCAGCGCGGCCAGGTCCTGCAGCAGGCAGCTCAGTGCGAACGGCTTGGACTGCAGCTCCAGGCGGCCGGATTCGATCCGCGCCAGGTCCAGCGCATCGTTGACCAGATGCAGCAGGTGTTCGCCGGCGTGGCGGATCGACTGTGTATAGCCGCGCTGCTGCGGGTCCAGCGGCGAGGCCAGCAGCAGTTCGCTCATGCCGAGTACGCCGGTCATCGGCGTGCGGATCTCGTGGCCCAGGTTGGCCAGGAACCGGGTCTTGGCCGCCGAGGCCTGTTCGGCCAGTTCCTGCTTGTGCAGGGCCAGCTGGTAGGCGTGCCGGCGCTGCAGGCGACGGCGGTACAGCCAGGCGAACCAGCTGGTCAGCAACAGCGCGATCGAGGCCAGCACCAGCAATCCGGACAGGCTGCGCCACCACGGCGGCTGCACGCGGAACTCCAGGCTCTGCACCCGCGACCAGACGTGGTCGGCCGAACGTGCCTGCACTTCCAGCCGATAGCTGCCCGGCGGCAGGCGCGAGAACAGGCGCTCGCCGGCCGGCCCCACTTCAACCCAGTCCGGATCGTAGCCGGCCAGCCGGTAGCGGTAGCTGTTGGACGCCGAATCGGCGAACGACAGCAAGCGCGCGACAATGCGCAGATCACGATCACCGTCGGCGATCTGCAGGGGCGTGTCGTGGGTCAGGTCGAGCACCTGCTCGTTGCGGCGCACCTCGACCCGTTCGATCACCAGCGGCGCGCGACGCACCGACGGCCGCACCTGCTCCGGGTCGAACACCACCACCCCGGCCGGGGTGCCCGCCACCAGGTGGCCATCACCCGACATCACCAGGGTGTGCTCGCGGAATTCCTGGCTGGGCAGGCCATCATGCACGCCGTACAGGCGCACGCTCTGGCCATCGGCGCCAATCCGCACCAGACCACGCGCACTGGTGGCCCAGGCCACGCCCTGGGCATCGACCACCAGCCCGGACGCGGAAATCGCCGGATAGCCCTGCTCGGCGCCGATCACCGCCTGCCGTTCCAGCCGGCCCTGGCTCCAGCGGTAGCGCGAAACGCGGCCATCCTCGGACAGCCAGACCTGGCCATCGCGGCCCACATGCAGTGCGTGGATCGGCGTTGCTGGCGCCCCCGGCACGGGCTGGAAGCGCTCGCTTTCCGGCAACCACTGCAGCAGGCCCCGGCTGCTCGCCAGCCAGATGTGATCCTGCGGCCCGCATTCCACGTCCAGGTTGAGCTGGCCCTGCTGCAGGCCGCGCTGGCCATTTTCCAGCTGGCGGCGCAGGCGCCCGTCGAGGTCGCGCTGCTGCAGGCCCGATGGCAGCATCAGCCACAGGCTGTCGCCATCACAGGTCATCATCGATTCGATGACCCCTTCCATGGTCGCATCGGCACCGGCATCGCGGCCCCAGCGGCGCAGATCGCGATGCTTCGGGTCATAGCGCAACAGCGCGTCGTTCGAACCGATCCAGACCTGCCCGCGGCGGTCCTCGCGCACCGAGGTCAGCCAGTGCATGCCGTTGACCCAGGTGCGGTGCTGTTCGATGCTGCCGGTCTTCGGATCGAACCGGTCCAGCGCACCGTGGCTGCCGACCGTCCAGATCCCGCCATTGCTGGAAGGGCTGGTGCCCAGCACGAAGGCATTGCGCAGCGAGCGGGGATCGTCCTCCAGCCGCGACAGCACCGAGAACTGCCACCAGCGCGGCAGCAGGTGCCACAGTCCGGCATTGGTACTGGCCAGCCAGATACCGCCCTCACGATCCTCGTAGGCACCGGTCCAGTTCGGACGCACCGGACCACGTGCCACCGCACTGTACAGCGGCACGGTCTGGTACTGGCCATCGACCGCGCGGCCGAGGCCGGTGCGGGTATCCAGCCAGTTCCCGCCCTGTTCGTCGCGCAGCATCATGCCCAGCACCTGCTCCCCTTCGGGAAGCTTCCACGGCGGTGCTTCGAAGTGACCGTCGGGGCGGCGCACGGTGGCGCCAGCCATCGTGCTGATCCACAGGCTGCCGTCCGGCTCGGCGGTCAGGCCATTGATCAGCAGGCTGGGAATGACATCGGCACCGATACGCTCGAAATCGGTGCCGGTCCAGCGCGCGACGCCATGCTTGGTACCGATCCACAGGCTGCCGTCAGCCAGCGTCGCCAGATACGGAACCGACGCGGCCGGCAGGCTGCGCGGATTGTTCGCCTCCGGCAGGAAGCGCTGCAGCCGGTCCTGGTTGTCCAGCCGGTACAGGCCGCCCTCATGGGTCCCGAACCAGATCGAACCATCCGGCGTGGTCGCCAGGCTCCAGACCGTATTGGTCCCCATCAGCGGCTGGCTGCTGCGGTCGTAGAAGTGCAGTTGCCGGCGGTCGGCCGACATCCGCACCAGGCCGGCATTCTCGGTACCGATCCAGAGCTGGTTGCGCGCATCGACCAGCACCGTCCAGATGCGGTTGTCGCGCAGCCCATCCTCCGAACGCCAGATCCGGTAGTTGCGGCCGTCGTAGCGGGCAAGGCCATCGTTGGTGGCGATCCACAGGTAGCCGTAGCGGTCCTCGGCCATGCGGTTGACGGTGTTGGACGGCAGGCCATCGAACACCGTCACCTGCCGCGGGCTCGGCGGCACCGGCTGTGCGGCGGCGGGTGACAGGCAGCACAGGAGGACCAGCAGCAGCATTGCCGCCCGCAGATACGCCACCGATTGCCTCCTCACGCTGCCCTGATCATTCCCGCGCTGCGGGCGTCGGCATGGTAAACCGAAAGTCCCGCCGTTCACGCCCGGCCGCACGGTGTTCAAGTCGCGGTCTGGCGTTTGGTGCGGGCCTGGGCGATGGCGGCCACCAGCATGTCACCGGTCACCGGTTTGCGCAGGAAACCGTCGAAACCGGCGTCCAGCACCTGCGTCTCGGCATAGGCATCAGACCGTGCGGTGACGGCAACCAGCGGCAGCTCATAGCCCAGCGTGCGCAGTTGGCGGGCGATGGCGGTGCCGTCCAGCGCCGGCAGGTCGAGGTCGAGCAGCCCGACATCGAAGCCGTCGGTGGCAACTTCCGACAGTGCGCCGAGGCCATGCAGTACATGCACCACGTCATGCCCACGGCCACGCAGCAGGCCGGCGATGACTTCGGCCACGGTGGCATCGTCCTCGACCAGCAGGATGCGCAGCGGCGGCAGCACCGGCAGCGCCGGAGCCTCCCCCGCAGCGCTGGCCGCCTGCCGGGTCCAGGGCAACGGCAGGCACACCTGGAAGCGCGCGCCCTTGCCCGGTTGGCTGTCCACTTCGATACGCCCGCCCATCGCCACGGCCAGTTCCTGGCAGATCGCCAGGCCCAGCCCGCTGCCGCCATAGCGCGATGCCGTGCGCGGCCCTTCGGCCTGCTCGAAGCGGTGGAACAGGCGCTCCTGCTGCTCGGCGTTGATGCCCGGGCCGCTGTCGTACACCTCGAAACAAAGACCGGCGCCGTTGTCCTCCAGCCGCACCGCCAGCCCGACATGGCCGCGCTCGGTGAACTTGATCGCATTGCCAAGCAGATTCAGCAGGATCTGGCGCACGCGCATCTCGTCGCCGCTGATGCTGACCGGCCCCGCAGGATCCTCGCCGCGCTGGAATTCCAGCGCGCGCTGCTTCGCCATCGGCTGCGTCAGCGCCTGCACCTGGTCGAGCAGGCCGGCCAGATCGAACGGGCGCAGGTCCAGTTCCAGCCGCCCCGCCTCGATGCGCGCAAGGTCCAGCGCATCGTTGACCAACCGCAGCAGATGGCTGCCGGCCTGCTGGATCGACCCCGCATAGCCGCGCTGCACCGCGTCCAGCGGCGTCGCCAGCAGCAGCTCGCTCATGCCCATCACGCCGGTCATCGGCGTACGCACCTCGTGGCCCAGCGTGGCCAGGAACCGGCTCTTGGCCTGCGAGGCCTGCTCGGCCAGCTCCTGCTTGTGCACCGTCAACTGCCATTGCTGGCGACGACGCAGGCGCGCGCGGATCGACCAGGCCAGGATGAGCAGCAGCAGCGAACCGATCAGGATGTAGCCGAAAATCGCCAGGCCACTGCGCCACCACGGCGGCAGCACCTTCACCTGCAACCGCTGCGAAGGCGTCCATGTGCCACTTGCGGTGGCCGCCTGCACTTCGACGATGTAGCTGCCGGTAGGCAGGCGCGAAAGCGTGCGCTGGCCGTCACCGCCCTGCTCCACCCAGTTCTGGTCATACCCGCGCACCCGGAACCGGTAACGGTTGCCCTGCGGGTTGGCATACGACAGCAGGCGTGCGTCGATCTGCAGATCACGATCATCCGGCCCCAGCAACAGGGTGCCGGTGCCCGGCAGCGGCTGCCAGCCGCGTGCATCGTCGCGGCGCACGCGCACCTCGGCAATCACCAGCGACGACGCGGGCAGCGCAACGTCGGCGGCATTCACATCGAAGGCAACCAGGCCGGTCTGGGCCACCGCAAGTACGCGACCATCGGCACTCACCGCCGGCGGCCGGCTGGTGAATTCGGCATCGGACAGGCCATCGCGCTCGTTGAACAGCTGCAGGCGTCGTGCCTTGGGGTCCCAGCGCAGCAGGCCACGCGGCGTGGTCGCCCACAGCCGGCCGTTGTCGGCCAGCGCCAGGCCGCCCATGCTGACCGGGGGCACCCCGGCGCTGCCATCGATGCGCTGGATCAGGCGCAGGCTCATGCCATCCCACTGGTAACGTTCAAGCGCGCCCTGGCGGGCCAGCCACAGTTGTTGTGGATCAACCCACACCAGATCGTAGATCAACCCCCGCGAGACACCCGCCACCGCCTCGAAGCGCCCCGCCTGTTCGCGCCACAGCCCCATGTCTCCCATCACCCAGGCCTTGCCGTGGGCATCGAAGCGGATCTGCTCGATCGGGGAGTCGGCCGCCTTGCGGAAGTCGTCCAGCGGGTAGCTGCGCAGCACACGGCCCTCCGCGTTGCGCTGCTGCAGGCCCAGGTTCATCACCGACAGCCAGACCGTGCCATCGGGCGCCTGCCGCATCAGGTCGATGCGCTGGCGCAGGTCCGCGCCGCCATCGATATGCCAATCGTGCAGCGCGCCGGTGCGCGGGTCATACACGCTGATACGGCCGGCACGGCCCAGCCACAGGCGCCCGTCCGGCCGCGGCAGCACCGACCACACCGCACCACTGCCGATCTCGCGCTCACTGGCCAGCAGGTGCAGCGTGCCCCGGGCATCCAGCTGGTACACGCCATGCGCCGAACCTACGTAGTAGTTCAGGCCGTCGCTGGCCGCGCTCAGCAGGTACTGGCTGTCCAGCGGTTTGCCATCGAGCTGGTTCCAGATCGAGAAACGGCGCCAGTCCGGTGGCAGGTAGGCCAGGCCCTGGGTCAGCAGCGCCACCCACAGACCGCCCTCATGGTCCTGCAACAGATCAAGCACCCCACTCTGCGCGGTGAGGAAGCCACTGCCACGGTCGCCTTCGAGCCGCCACAGCGCAGCGGCATCGCCGCGCAGCAGACCGTCGGACGTACCTGCCCAGTAGCCGCCCTGGCGGTCGGCCAGCACCAGCGCCGAACGCAGCCCGGTGCTGCCACTCCAGCGCGGGCGACTGACCCGGTCCTGCGCATCGATGCGGTACAGCCCGTCATTCTGGCTGCCGATCCAGATCGAGCCATCCGGATCACGGCTCAGCCGCAGCACGCTCAACGCGCCCAGCTCGTGCGGCGCCACGCGCTCGAATGCGCTGCCATTCCAGCGTGCCAGCCCGGCCTCGGTGCCGATCCACAGGCGCCCCTGTGCATCGACCAGGCTGCTGTAGATGGTGTTGCTGGGCAGGCCGTCCGTGCGCGCCGGGTCGTGCTTGAAGAAGCGCAGGCTGCCGTCCTCGCCGAAGCGGCAGACGCCCTGGCTGCTGGTGCCGATCCACAACGCATCGCCGGCATAGGCCAGGGTCCAGAACTGGCTCAGGCAGGGCCCATTGACCGCATCGAACGTCTTGAACCGCTCACGGTCCGCATCCAGCCGGGCCACGCCCTTGCCGTTGATGCCCACCCAGACGCGATCGAGCGGATCGACCAGCAGGGTTTCGATCTCGTTGCCGGGCAACGAGCCCGGCTGGTCCGGATCATGCTCCCAGACCCGTAGGGTGTTGCCGTCGTAACGCACCAGGCCGCCATCGGTGGCGGCCCATATGTGGCCCTGGCGGTCCTCGGCCAGCGCCAGCACCATGCGCGAGGGCATGCCTTCGGCGGCGCCAAAGCGGCGCAGGCGTGGTGTTTCTGCCATGTCCAGGGCCGCAGCCGCCGCGGCGAACGCCATCAGCAGCAGCCCCGTTCCCGCGATGCCCAGGCACCACAGGCGCCAGCCGCTCGTCATCCTGAACCCCCTGTCCTGTCCCGATTGTCACACAGGGCCGGGTTCATGGCTGCAACAGGCTGTTTCCGCGGGCGGCCCCACCACGAACTGTTGCAGCCATGCACGCATCGTTGGCAGGGGCCTGTGCGTATGATCGCAACGTCCCCCTTCCGGAGCCCGCCATCGATGCGTCCCTGCCTGGCCCTGCTGCCGATGCTGCTCGCCACCGCGCCCGCCTGGGCGGATGCAGACACCTACCGCCTGGATCCGGTGCACACACGGGTGCTGTTCACCATCGACCACGCGGGGTATTCACAGGCCATGGGCACGGTCTCCGGAAGTGAAGGCCACCTGCAGTTCGATCCCGACAACTGGCGCGACGCCAGCCTGGACGTCGAAGTCCCGGTGGCGCGATTGGACCTGGGTGACGCCAAGTGGAACCAGGCCACGCTGGCGCGCAGCCTGCTCGATGGCGAACGCTTCCCGAGTGCCCGATTCGTCTCCACCCGGGTCGAACCCATCGATGCCAGGCACGCTCGCGTGGTTGGCACCCTGACCCTGCGCGGGGTCAGCCAGGAAGTCACCCTGGACGTCACCCTCAACGCCATCAAGCGTTACCCACTGCCGCCGTTCCGGCGCACCGCCGGTTTTTCCGCCAGCACCACGCTGAGCCGGCGCGCATTCGGCATCACCGCCTGGCCGGGCGTCATCGGTGATGCCGTGCAACTGAGGATCGAGGCTGAAGCCACCCTCGACCGCAGCGATACCCCGGGAACTCCCGCTCCCGTTCCCCACTCCGACCCCAAGACGGCCCGCTAGAGGACCTTTCATGACCGCCAAGAACACCCCCGCCGCCTGGGGGAGTGTCAGCCAGATCCTGCATTGGTTGATCGCATTGCTGATCCTCGCCCTGGGCGTGGTCGGCCTGACCATGGGCGAACTGCCCAAGACCCCCAAGTACTTCTGGGTCTACACCGCGCACAAGTCGATCGGCATCACCGTACTGGCCCTGGTGCTGTTCCGCCTCGGCTGGCGCGTGTATGCCGGCGCCCCCAAGCCGGTGCCCGGCGTACCCGGCTGGCAGGAACGCATCGCCAGTGCCACCCACGTGCTGTTGTACGTGCTGATGTTCGCCATTCCGCTGTCGGGCTGGTTGTATGACTCGGCCAGTGGCCTGCGCCCGTTCCGCTGGTTCGGCCTGGTCGACGTGCCCAAGCTGAGCGGTCCGGACCCGCAGGTCGTCGCGGTGTCGCATGCCATCCACGAATACGGCTTCTGGCTGTTGATCGCGGTGGTGCTGGCGCATGCCGGCGCCGCCTTCTACCACCACCTGTTCCAGCGCGATGCAACGCTGTCCCGCATGTTGCCGCGCGGCTGGCTCGCCTCCCCTCAGAAGGACTGACCGATGAACCTGAAACTGACCACCCCGGCCGCCGTGGCCGCCGCCCTGGCCGGCATGCTGGCCACCGCCCCGGTGCTCGCCGCCGACTACGCGCAGGCGCCCGGCGCCGGTTCGATCCTGGTGTTTGCCACCAAGTACGATGGTGAGGTGTTCACCGGCAGCTTCCCGGGCTTTGCCACCAAGCTCAGCTTCGATCCGGCCAATCCGGCCGCCGGCTCGCTGGACGTGGTGATCCCGCTGGCCGGCGCCAAGAGCGGCAACAGCGACCGCGACTCGACCCTGCAGACCGCCGATTTCTTCAACGTCGGCAAGTTCGCCACCGCACGCTACACCGCCAAGGGCTTCCGCGCGGTCGGCAACGACCAGTTCGCCGCCGATGGCACGCTGGAACTGCGCGGCGTCAGCAAGCCGGTCACCCTGACCTTCACCTGGAAGCCGGGCGCGCACCCGGTGCTGACCGGCAAGGCCACGGTCAAGCGCCTGGACTTCGGCGTTGGCGGCGGCGACTGGGCCGACACCAAGACCATCCCGGACGAAACCGCGATCAGCACGGTCGTGAAGTTCGACGCGAAATAAAAGGCTTCTGGTAGTGCCGGCCGCTGGCCGGCATCAACGGGCATCGGGTGGTTGCCGGCCAGCGGCCGGCACTACCTACGGGCCTGCAGCCAGCCAGGCCTGCACGGCGGCCGCGTCGAACGGCCAGTCCAGCTCGCGATCGCCACGCTCGTCGCGCAGCACCGGCACCCGCGCGCCGTAGCGCGCCTCCAGCGCCGGCTGATCATCCAGGAACACCGATTCGAACTCCGGCGCCCGCGCCTTGGCCAGCTCGGCCAGGGCCATGTCGCACAGGTGACAGTCATCACGCTGGATCAGGGTCAACACCGGTCAGGCTCCCAGGACGGAAATGCTGCGCCGCAGCCATCGGATGGCCCGGCAAGCCGCTAGAATAGCGGCTTGTCCGGTACCCGCAGTTTGGCATCCATGGCTGTCAGCACGTTCGACGTTTTCAAGATCGGCATTGGCCCGAGCTCCTCGCACACCGTCGGGCCGATGAAGGCCGCCGAGCGGTTCATCCATCGCTGGCTGCTCGACCCGGGCCGCCTGCATGAAGTCGCCCGCATCCGCGCCGATGTCTATGGCTCGCTGGCGCTGACCGGTCGTGGCCACGGCACCGACAAGGCCATCCTGCTGGGCCTGGAAGGCCAGCGGCCGAACCTGATCGATCCGGACATCATTCCGGCCACCCTGGAGCGCATCCGCAGCAGCAAGCGGATCCAGCTGATGGGCCAGCACGAGATCGCTTTCGACGAGAAGCGCGACCTCGGCATGAACAAGCGCCAGAAACTGCCCTACCACACCAACGGCATGCGCTTCACCGCGTACAACGCCGAAGACGAAGTGCTCGCCACCCGCGACTACTACTCGGTGGGCGGCGGCTTCGTGGTCAACCAGGACGACGCGGCCGATGACCGCATCGTGCCCGACGAGACCCCGCTGCCCTATCCGTTCAAGAGCGGCGACGAGCTGTTGGCGCAGACCGCGCGCAGCGGCCTGAGCATCGCCCAGCTGATGTTCGAGAACGAGAAGTGCTGGCGCAGCGAGGACGAGATCCGCGCCCAGCTGCGCGAGATCTGGAGCGCGATGCAGTCGTGCGTGGCGCGCGGCATCCGCGAGGAAGGCGTGCTGCCGGGCGGCCTGAAAGTCGGCCGCCGTGCACCGGCACTGTACCGCGAGCTGTCGTCCAAGCCGGAAGCGGCGATGCGCGATCCGCTGACCACGCTGGACTGGGTCAACCTGTACGCACTGGCGGTGAATGAAGAAAACGCGGCCGGCGGCCGTGTGGTGACCGCACCGACCAATGGTGCGGCCGGCGTGCTGCCGGCGGTGCTGCACTACTTCGATCGTTTCTGCCCGGGCGCGAACGAGCAGCGCGTGTTCGACTTCCTGCTGACCTCGGCGGCGATCGGCATCCTGTACAAGGAGAACGCCTCGATCTCCGGCGCCGAAGTGGGCTGCCAGGGCGAAGTGGGCGTGGCCTGCTCGATGGCGGCCGGTGGCCTGGTCGCCGCATTGGGCGGCAACCCCAGCCAGATCGAGAATGCCGCGGAAATCGGCATGGAGCACAACCTCGGCCTGACCTGCGACCCGATCGGTGGCCTGGTCCAGATTCCGTGCATCGAACGCAACGCAATGGGTGCGGTGAAGGCGATCAATGCCTCGCGCATGGCGATGCGCGGCGACGGCAAGCACAAGGTTTCGCTGGACAAGGTCATCAAGACCATGCGCGATACCGGCCGCGACATGCAGGACAAGTACAAGGAAACCAGCCGCGGTGGCCTGGCGGTGAACGTCATCGAGTGCTGAGTTGCAGCGCCGGGCCCATGCTCGGCTGATCGGGTGCGCGTAGCCGAGCGTGGGCTCGGCTCCACATCAGGCAGCACCGTCACCGCGTTCCGGCTAGGCTTGGGCTTCCCCTGCCGCGGACTGTCCCATGCGCGTGATCGCTACCGCCCTGCTTGCCTGCCTGCCGCTGTGCGCCCTCGCCGCCCCGACCTATGGTCCGCGGCTGGAGGGCTTCGACTACGGCTATCCAGTGAAGACGTTCACGCTGGAATCGCAGCGGCAGCCGCTGGACATGGCCTACCTGGACATCCTGCCCAAACGCCGCGCCATCGGTGTGGTGGTGCTGCTGCACGGCAAGAATTTCTGTGCGGCCACCTGGCAGCAGACCATTGCCCCGCTGCTGAACGCCGGCTACCGGGTGATCGCGCCGGACCAGGTCGGCTTCTGCAAATCCAGCAAGCCCGAGCGCTACCAGTACACGCTCGCGCAGCTGGCGGCCAATACCCACGCCCTGCTGCAGCAGTTGCAGCTGGGCGACGTGCCGGTGCACCTGGTCGGCCATTCGATGGGCGGCATGCTGGCGGTGCGCTATGCGCTGATGTACCCGCAGGACCTGCGCAGCCTGTCACTGGTCAACCCGATCGGGCTGGAGGACTGGAAGGCGCTGGGCGTGCCGTGGCGCAGCGTGGATGCCTGGTACGCCGGCGAGATGAACATCGGCTACGAGAGCATCCGCCGCTACCAGCTGGACGTGTACTACGACGGCCAATGGAAGCCGGCCTATGAAACCTGGGCGCGGATGCAGTCGGGCATGTACGAAGGCCCGGGCAGGCAGGCCGTTGCATGGAGCCAGGCACTGGCTTCGGACATGGTGTTCAACCAGCCGGTGGTTTACGAACTGAAGAACCTGCAGGTGCCGACCACCTTGTTCATCGGCCAGAAGGACCGTACCGCGATCGGTCGTGACCTGGCACCGCCTGCGGTGAAGGCGACGCTGGGCCAGTATCCGGTGCTGGGCAGGACCGCAGCCGCCGCGATTCCCGGCGCGACGCTGGTCGAGTTCGCCGAGCTCGGCCATTCGCCGCAGGTGCAGGATCCGAAGCAGTTCAACGCCGCCTTGTTGAAGGTATTGAAGGCGCATTGAGCCGGAGCGCGCCGCTGTAGAGCCGAGCCTGCGCTCGGCTCATCACGCCACAGGGTATCGCCCGGCGCTACAGGCCCGTGATCCGCAGCACGTCATCCAGCAGTGCGGCGGCGGTGACTTCCGCACCGGCGCCCGGTCCCTGGATCAACAACGGCTGGCGCTGATAGCGGTCGCTGTGGATGGCCACGCGGTTGTCGGTGCCCGCGCCCTGCGCCAACGGATGATCGGCCGGCAGCTCACGCAGGCCGACCTGCGCACCATCGCCATCGACTCGGCCGACGAATCGCAGCACGCGGCCATTGCTGCGGGCCTGCTGCCAGCGCGCCTGCAGCGGCGCATCCAGCTGTTCCAGCGCGGCCACCGCGTCCTCCAGCGGCAACGCGGCCAGCGCAGCAGGTACCAGCGAATCCACCTGCACCTGTGCGGCATCCAGCGCCAGCCCACTGCTGCGGGCCAGGATCAGCAGCTTGCGGCGTACATCCTCACCGGACAGGTCCAGCCGCGGATCGGGCTCGGTGTAACCGGCCGCCAGCGCCTCGCGCACCGCCGCCGAGAACGGCGAGCGGCCGTCATAGCGATGGAACAGCCATGCCAGCGAGCCGGACAGCACGCCTTCGATGGCGTGGATATGATCGCCGCCGGCCACCAGCGCGCGCAGGCTGCTCAGCAACGGCAATCCCGCACCTACGGTGGCACTGTCGCCATAGCGCGCGCCACTGTCGGCGCAGCTGTCGGCGATGGCCTGTGCACGCGCCAGCTGCGCGCCACGGCCCAGCTTGTTCGCGGTCACCACATGCACGCCCCGCGCCAGCCACTGCACGTGGCGGGCAGCCACATCCTCACTGGCCGTGGCATCGACCACCACATCGCCGCGTTCCAGCCCTTCCGCGCTGGCCCAGGGCGGCGAGCTGTGGCCATCGCGCGGTGCACGCCGTGCCAGTTCCAGCGGCAGTGCAAGGTCACGATCGATCGCCAGCGCCGTGCGCGAGTTGGCCAGCCACTGCACGCTGGGCAGTTCCAGCCCGCGTGCCTGCAGCGACTGGTAGCGCTGCACGAAGGCCGAGCCCACCGTACCGGTTCCGAGCAATGCCAGGCGTCCCGCGCCCAGCGCGGGAATCTCGGCGGCGAGCGCACTCATGCATCCACCGCCTGTTTGCGGCGGGCCGCCGCATCGATCACGGCTTCGGCGCGCTGCAGCGCGGCGCCGAGATCGGCCAGCAGGTCACGCTCGGCCTCGATGCCGACCGACAGCCGCAGCAGGCCTTCGCTGATACCTGCAGCCGCACGCGCTTCGGCGCTCATCGCCGCATGGGTCATGGTGGCCGGGTGGGCGATCAGGCTTTCGACGCCGCCCAGCGATTCCGCCAGGGTGAAACAACGCAGCCCGTCGACAAAAGCACGCACCGCCGCATGCGGATCATCACCGGCGCAGTGCGCCAGTTCGAACGACAGCATCGCACCGAAACCACTCTGCTGGCGTGCGGCGATGGCGTGGCCCGGATGATCGGCCAGGCCCGGGTAGTACACCCTGCCGACCGCCGGGTGCTGGTCCAGCAGGGCGACGATCGACGCGGTGTTCTCCTGGTGCACGCGCAGACGGGCATCCAGCGTGCGCAGGCCGCGCAGGGTCAGGAAGGCATCGAACGGCGAACCGGTCAGGCCCAGCGCGTTGCCCCACCACACCAGCTGCTCATGCAGTGCCGGATCACGCGCGACCACCGCACCGCCCACCACATCGCTGTGGCCGTTGATGTACTTGGTGGTGGAGTGCAGCACCAGGTCGGCGCCGAACGACAGCGGCTGCTGCAGGGCCGGCGACAGGAAAGTGTTGTCGACCACCACCAGGGCGCCGGCCTTGTGCGCGGCATCGATGACGAAGCGCAGGTCGGTGATCCGCAGCAGCGGGTTCGACGGAGTCTCCAGCAGCACCAGCTTCGGCCCGCTGGCCAGTGCCTGCGCCAGTGCGCGCGGATCGGTCAGGTCGGCAGTGACCAGCTCGAAGTGCCCCTTCCTGGCCAGCGCGTTGAACAGGCGCCAGCTGCCACCGTAGGCATCATGCGGCACCACCAGGGTATCGCCGGGCTGCAGCAGCGCATTGAGCACCAGGTTGATCGCGCCCATGCCGGTGGCGGTGATGACGCCACCGGCGCCGCCTTCCAGTTCCGCCAGCGCTTCACCCAACAGGTCGCGGGTCGGATTGCCACTGCGCGTGTAGTCGTACTGGCGCTTGTTGCCGAAACCTTCAAAGCTGAAGTTCGACGACAGCACGATCGGCGGGGTGACCGCTCCATGCGCGGTGTCCCGATCGATGCCGGCGCGGACGGCGGCAGTGGTGCGACTACAGGACGGCTCGTGGGCGTGCAGGCTCATGCGGACTCTCCAGAAGTGCGGAAGGCGGTGGTGAGGATCGCGTCGATGCGATCGGTTTCTTTGAGGAAGGCGTCGTGGCCGTAGGGCGAGCGCAGCACGCGCAGGCTGCCGCGCGGGCCCAGCCCTTCGACCAGGCCGACCAGGTCGGCCAGCGGCACCAGGCGGTCACCCTCCACGGCCACCACTACGGTCGGCGGCAGGATCGCGGTGGGATCAACGCGATGCAGGTCGATCGACTCGGACAGGCGCAGGTAGGCCGTCACCGGCGTGCGCGCGACGTACTGTGCGCCTGCTGCATCGAGGTAGTCCTCGGCGGCCACGCGCACGCGACCGTTGATGACTTCCGGCGCGGCATCGAAGCGCTCGCCGAATTCTTCCGGGGTGCGGTAGCTGAGCATGGCGAACTGACGCGCCAGGGCCAGGCCGTGGTCCTCGCCGCACTGCAGCTGGCCGAGCGCGACTGCGCGGCGCTGCAGGGCACGCCAGGCCGCGGCGTACGGATGCGGCCGATGCGCACCGCTGGCCAGCACCAGCTGGCGCACGCGGGCGCGGTGACGGATGGCGAACTGCTGGCCCACCAGCGCGCCGTAGGAGTAGCCCACGAACGCCTTCACTGCGCGGATGCCGAGATGATCCAGCAGCAGCGCCAATGCATCGGCCTGGTCAGCGGTATCGATCGGCACATCCAGTGCGCCGTCGGCACCGATGAAATCGAAAGCCAGCACCCGCAGCTGCTGCGGATCCAGCGCGCGGCCACTGCCAACCAGGTCTTCGGCCCAGCCCTTCTCGCTGAACTGCGCGTTGGAGGCCACGTGGCGATGGGCGGAAATCCCGCCGGCCAGCACCACCACCGGCGCGTTGGCCGGGCCGACCCATTCATAGCGCAGGCGCACCGCGCTGGGGCCGGCGTGACGCATCGACAGCACTGCGGCGAACTCGCCGCGCTCGGCATGCACGCGGTGTTCGACCGGCACGCTGACGGGGACAAAGGGTTCGGAGCGGATGGCAGTACTGGCGGCGAAGCTCATGGCGGGATCCGGTTGGGGAATCGGCCATCGAGCCTTCGCGGGGCTCGCGTTCGAGATGCACGTGCGGTGCATGGTTCGAACCATCTTCCGGTGGACGCCACGGTCCCCGCAGGATTTGGCACCTACGCAGTCGCTTGCGCGCCTGCGGGCTGCCCCGGCTTCAAAGGGCCTGTCCCTCTGCCGGTCTCGATGGTGGTGCCACGATGCCAGCCCCTTCCGGCACTGTCAATCCCTTCATGCGGATAAAGCGATGAATATTTTTGTCCAGCACACCGTGGTCGGCCGACGGGGTGCCTTGCCCTTGTTCAGGATCGGCTACAGTCACGGCGATCCCTGCCCGCTGGAACCGCCGATGCCACGCCTGCCCCTGACCTGCCTGCTGCTGTTCCTGCTGGCGAGCACGACCACCCATGCGGGTGACTGGCGCCAGGGCTGGGGCCTGATACCGCAGACCACCGCCAGCGCCAGCGGCGGGACTGCACAGGACGCGGCGCCCATGGCCCAGCTGCGCCTGCAGCCGATCGGCGAGCAGTGGCAGGCCCGGATCGACAACGGCCTGGCCGGACCGCTGCAGGTCGAGCTGCGCGCCGCGCCCGGGCACCCGGTCGAGGGCCTGCCCGTGCAGTCGCTGATCCAGGGAGGCGGCAGCCTGGTGGTCGGCCACCTGCCCGCACCGCTCAACGGCCGGATGCTGGACCTGCGCCTGCAATCGGTGCCGGGCACTCCTGCCGCGCAGGCCGAGGATGTCGCCTACCGCCTGCCGTTCGAGGCCGCCCGCCTGCGCGTGGACCAGGCGCCGCAGGGTCGCTTCAGCCACGCCGACGAGGAGAACCGCGACGCGGTGGACTTCGCCCTGCCCGAGGCCACGCTGGTGCTGGCGGCACGCGAAGGCACGGTGATGCAGATCCAGGATGGCTTCCGTGGCAACGGCCTGGACCGTGATCGCGATGGAACCCGCGCCAACTTCATCCGCGTGCTGCACAGCGACGGCAGCATGGCCCTCTACGGCCACCTGCAGGCCGGCGGCATGCGCGTGCGCCGTGGCCAGGCCGTGCAGGCCGGGCAGCCGATCGGCCTGTCCGGCAACAGTGGCTACAGCAGCGCCCCGCACCTGCACTTCGTGGTGCAGGTCAACCGCGGCATGGCCCTGCGTTCGGTGCCGGTACGCATCTTCGCCGGGCAGGGCCAGCTGCAGTTCGCCCGCCAGGCCGAGGCCGAAGGCGGCATCGGGCGCTGACCGGCCCCGGCCGGTATAATCGGGCGCTTATCTCTTTGAAAAGCGCCCCGGGCGGGCGCCACTGCCATGTCCGAAGTCGCCACCGAAGCGTCGCGTCGCCGCACCTTCGCCATCATTTCCCACCCTGACGCCGGCAAGACCACGCTGACCGAGAAGCTGCTGCTGTTCGGAGGCGCGATCCAGATGGCCGGTTCGGTCAAGGGCCGCAAGGCGGCCCGCCACGCCACCTCCGACTGGATGGCGCTGGAAAAGGAACGCGGCATCTCCGTCACCTCTTCGGTGATGCAGTTCCCGTACGAAGGCAAGATCGTCAACCTGCTCGACACCCCCGGCCACGCCGACTTCGGCGAGGACACCTACCGCGTGCTGACCGCGGTGGACTCGGCGCTGATGGTGATCGACGTGGCCAAGGGCGTGGAAGAGCGCACCATCAAGCTGATGGAAGTGTGCCGCCTGCGCGACACCCCGATCATGACCTTCATCAACAAGCTCGACCGCGAGGGCAAGGACCCGATCGAGCTGCTGGATGAAGTGGAAACCGTGCTCGGCATCCAGTGCGCACCGGTGACCTGGCCGATCGGCATGGGCCAGCGCCTGAAGGGCGTGGTCCACCTGCTGACCGGCGAAGTGCACCTGTATGAGCCGGGCCGCAACTTCACCCGCCAGGATTCGACCATCTTCCCGTCCATCGATGCGCCCGGCCTGGCCGAAAAGATCGGCGCACAGATGCTGGCCGACCTGCGCGATGAACTGGAGCTGGTGCAGGGCGCCAGCCACCCGTTCGACCTGCAGGCCTACCGCGATGGCAAGCAGACCCCGGTGTTCTTCGGCTCGGGCGTGAACAACTTCGGCGTGCAGCCGCTGCTGGACTTCTTCGTCGAGCACGCACCGGCGCCGCAGGCGCGCGCCACCACCGGCCGCGAGATCGCCCCGGAAGAGAACAAGCTGACCGGCTTCGTCTTCAAGATCCAGGCCAACATGGACCCGCAGCACCGTGACCGCGTGGCTTTCATGCGCATCTGCTCGGGCCGCTTCAGCGCCGGCATGAAGACCTTCCACGTGCGCACCGGCAAGGAAATGAAGCTGGCCAACGCACTGACCTTCATGGCCAGCGATCGCGAGATCGCCGCCGAGGCGTGGCCGGGCGATGTGATCGGTATCCACAACCACGGCACCATTTCCATCGGCGACACCTTCACCGAGGGCGAAGCCGTCACCTTCACCGGCATCCCCAACTTCGCTCCGGAACTGTTCCGCCGCGCGCGCCTGCGCGATCCGCTCAAGCTCAAGCAGTTGCAGAAGGGCCTGGCGCAGTTGTCCGAAGAAGGCGCGACCCAGTTCTTCCGCCCCTTGACCAGCAACGACCTGATCCTGGGTGCGGTCGGCGTGCTGCAGTTCGACGTGGCCGCCTACCGCCTGAAGGACGAGTACGGCGTGGAAGCGACCTTCGAACCGGTCAGCGTGACCACCGCGCGCTGGGTTCACTGCAGCAACGAGAAGAAGATGGAAGAGTTCCGCGAGAAGAATGCGCTGAACCTGGCCCTGGATGCGGCCGGCCACCTGGTCTACCTG
The DNA here is from genome assembly GCF_945952405.1 of uncultured Stenotrophomonas sp. Classification (GTDB taxonomy): domain Bacteria; phylum Pseudomonadota; class Gammaproteobacteria; order Xanthomonadales; family Xanthomonadaceae; genus Stenotrophomonas. The sequence continues at coordinate 188,019 of NZ_CAMFIA010000004.1, forward strand.
GCACCGACCCGGGTCAACCTGCAGCTGGCGCAGGAACGCTCGCCGGATGTGCGTTTCTCGGCCACCCGCGAAGCGGCGCATACGGTTTCCGTGGGCTGATGCCACGCGGTCGGAGCCCTTTCCGGCAGGAAAGGGATCCGACCCCGGCAATCAGGGCGGTTCACCCACCATACGGTGACGGGCGTGCACGCGCCGGCCATCGCGGCGATGATAGGGGGGTGCGGGGTCCCCCTCCCCGCGAACGATGCCTACGCCATGTCCACGACTTCCGTTGCTTCGATCCGCGAAGAAATCGCCAGCGCCCTGACCCACGGCCTCGGCGCCGTGCTCGCGCTGGGCGCCGGCGCGGTGCTGATCACCCTGGCCGCCATCTACAGCGACGGCTGGCAGTTGGCCGGTGCCATCGTGTTCGGCATCGCGCTGCTGTTGCTGTACACCGCCTCCACCCTCTATCACGCCATCCAGCACCCGGTCGCCAAGGGCCGACTGAAGGTGTTCGACCATTGCGCAATCTATGTGCTGATCGCCGGCACCTATACCCCGTTCACCCTGATCGGCCTGCGTGGCCCCTGGGGCTGGGGGCTGTTCGCCGCGATCTGGACCCTCGCCCTCGCCGGCGTGGTGTTCAAGCTGTTCTACACCGGCCGCTTCAAGCGCCTGTCCACCGCCATCTACGTGGCCATGGGCTGGCTGGTGATCGTGGCGGTCAAGCCGATGCTGGCCTCGATCGACGGCTGGACGCTGGGCTGGCTGCTGGCCGGTGGCCTGTCGTACACGCTGGGCACGTACTTCTACCACCGCGAATCGATCCCCTATTCGCATGCGATCTGGCACCTGTTCGTGATTGGCGGCAGCGTCTGCCACTTCGTCGCGGTCACCATGCAGGTGCTGTAAACCGCTGCCCGCGCGCGGGCTGTGCACGCCACGCACATGGACGCTTCGCGCCCCGTCGACGATGAGGGGGCAACCATGGCAGCGTGAATGCCGCCGCCTCCCCCGCCCCGCCCCGCCGTTCGCGCTGGCGCCTCCGCCGCCCGGGCCCACGCGGCCGGCGCGCGCTGACCGTCCTGGTGTTCCTGCTTGCAGCGATCCTGCTGCTGGTCGCACTGTGGGACTGGAACTGGTTCAAGGGCCCGGTCGAGCGCGCGGTACAGGCCCGCACCGGCCGCGCACTGCATATCGGCCACCTCGACGTTGACCTCGGCCGCACCAGCACCGTTCGCGCCGATGCGATCACCTTCGCCAACGCCCGCTGGTCCAGGCAGCCGGACATGGCCAGTGCCGACCGCGTCGAGATCGACATCCGGCTGTGGCCGCTGCTGCGCGGCAGCGTGCAGCTGCCCGAGGTCCGCCTGACCCGGCCGGACGTCCTGCTGGAAACCGCTCCGCGCAAGGGCGAGCCGGGCAACTGGGACTTCCTGGGTGACCGCTCCGGCGGCCCGGGCCCGCAGCTCAAGCGCCTGCGCATCGACGACGGCCGCCTGCAGTTCCTGGATGCGCTCGGCCGCACCGACATCCGCGTGGCCGTGCGCAGCGGCCAGCCGAAGCGGGCCGATGCGGCGCCGCCACTGCGGGTCCAGGGCAAAGGACACTGGCAGGGCAATCCGTTCACCCTGAGCGGTGGCACCGAATCGCCGCTGGAACTGACCGACAGCGACCATCCGTTCCGCATCCACCTCGATGGCCACGCCGGTGCCACCCATGCGGTGGCCAGCGGCACGCTGACCAACCCCTTCCAGCTGCGCGTATTCGACCTGCAGTTCGCACTCAGTGGGCAGGACCTGGCCGACCTCTACCCCCTGCTCGGGATCGCCATTCCACCTTCACCGCCCTATGCATTGAATGGCCGCCTGCAGCGCGACCACGCCACCTGGCGTTACCAGCAGTTCACCGGCAAGGTCGGCGACAGCGATCTGGGTGGCAACCTGCAGTTCGAGGTCGGCGGCGCGCGGCCACGGCTGACCGCCACGCTGGAATCGCGGCGCCTGGACTTCGATGACCTGGCCGGTTTCGTCGGCGCCCCCCCGAAGACCGGCGGCGGTGAAACCGCGAACGCACAGCAGAAGGCCGAAGCCGCGCGCATCGCCGCCAGCAGCCGGGTGCTGCCCGACACGCCCTACAACCTCGGCAAGCTGCGCGCGATGGATGCCGACGTACGCTGGAAGGCCCATCGCATCAACGCACCGTCGTTACCGCTGGACGACATGGATGCGCACCTGCTGCTGGACGACGGTGTCCTGCGGCTGGACCCGCTGAACTTCGGTGTCGCCGGTGGCGACATCCGCAGCACGATCCGCATGGACGCGCGCCAGCCGCGGATCAGCACCGCACTGAAGGCCAGCGTGCGCGGCGTGCAGCTGGGCAAGCTGTTCCCCGATGCCAAGCTGGCCGAGCAGGCCAAGGGCGGAATCGGCGGCGAAGTGGACCTGAGTGGCCACGGCAATTCGATCGCAGCGATGCTGGGCAGCAGCAGTGGCAAGGTGGGCCTGGCGATGGGCCGCGGCCACGTCGGCAACCTGGTGATGGAACTGGCCGGACTGGACATCACCGAGTCGCTGAAATTCCTGGTGACCGGCGACAAGCAGATTCCCCTGCGCTGTGCGTTCGCCGACTTCGGCGTGCGCGATGGCCTGATGAGCAGCCAGGCGCTGGCGGTGGATACCACCGATACGATCATCGTCGGCGAAGGCACGGTCAGCCTGCGCGACGAGACCCTCGACCTGCTGCTGAAGCCACGGCCGAAGGACAAGAGCATCCTGGTCCTGCGTTCACCGCTGCACATCGCCGGCACCTTCAAGGACCCGTCCTTCCGCCCGGACTTCAAGGCGCTGGGCATCCGCGGCGCGGTGGCACTGGCGCTGGGCAGCATCGCACCGCCGGCGGCGCTACTGGCCACCATCGAACTGGGGCCGGGCAAGGATGCCGACTGCGGGGGGCAATATGCGAAGTAGAAGCGTTGTCCGCGGCGCCTCTTTTTTTCCGCGCGTAGAGCCGGAGCAAGGCGACAGGCAGGACACGCCGTAAATACGTCCCTGTAGGCTCGGTCGGCGCATCCATGCGCCTCACGGTCCTGCCTGCCGCCTTGCTCCGGCTCCGGACAGTTTCCAGCGCGCGGAACGAGAGCGGAAATTCAAAGTCAAAAGAAAAATGCAAAGTCAAAAGCTGTTGCCAACCAAGGTTGGCAGCTACCAAAGGCGAGCCACCGCGCATGTATGCGCCGCGCTCGCAGCAACGTGTCCAGGGGCGGAGGGCACGGCCATGCCCCCAGCCTCCTGACGTATCAGGAAGGCGCTGCTCTGAGCTCTGGCTCTGGCTTCAAATAGCGGGCCGGCGGGCCGCAGGCCCGCCAGCGACAGACTCATCCCGCGACGATGTACTGCTGCAGCTGATCCAGCTCCCTGCGTTGCGCATCGATCACCGACTTCACCAGGTCGCCGATGGAAATCACCCCCAGCACCTGCGCGCCCTCCACCACCGGCAGATGGCGGATGCGGTAGTCGGTCACCAGCTGCAGGCAGTGCTCCACCTGCTCGCCAGGCGACACCGTCACCACCTGCGCGGTCATGATTTCCGCCACCGCGGTATCGCGTGACGAACGATCACGCAGCACGATCTTGCGCGCGTAATCGCGCTCGGACAGGATTCCCACCAGCCGCGGGCCGTCCATCACCAGCACCGCACCGATGCCCTTTTCCGCCATCAACCGGATCGCATCGATCACCGCCGCATCCGGCGCGACCGCGTGTACTTCAGGAGACTTGCCGTCCAACAGCTGCCGTACCGTCGTCATCTGCCTTCCCTCCGAGGGTGGGTTGCAGCGCCGAGTCTGCCACGGCAGATGCTAGCCACGCGTCAACCAGGTACAACGGCCGCTGCTTGGACTCTTCGTACAGCCGCCCCAGGTACTCGCCGATCAGCCCCAGCGCGATCAGCTGCACACCGCCCAGGAACAGGATCACCGCCATCATGGTCGGCCAGCCCGCCACCCGGTCGCCATACAGCGCCGCCTTGACGATCACCCACAGGCCGAACACGAAGGCCACCGCCGCCGTTGCCAGGCCCAGGTAGGTCGCCACCCGCAGCGGTACCGTGGAGAAGCCGGTGATGCCCTCCAGCGCGAAGTTCCACAGCCGCCACAGGCTGAACTTGCTGGTGCCGGCCACGCGTGCGTGGCGGTGGTAGGGCACGGCGACGCGCTTGAAACCCACCCAGCTGAAAAGGCCCTTCATGAACCGGTGGCGCTCCCGCATCTCGCGCAGTGCACTCAGTGCGCGTGGCGACAACAGCCGGAAATCACCGGTATCGGCCGGGATCGGCGTACGCGACAGGCGCCCGATCACCCGGTAGAACATCGCCGCGGTGGCACGCTTGACCCAGGCTTCGCCATCGCGGGCCATCCGCGTGCCATAGACATTGTCGTAGCCCTCGCGCCAGCGCGCGACGAACCCCGGCACCAGCTCCGGCGGGTCCTGGCCATCAGCATCGAGGATCATCGCCGCACCTTCGCGCACCAGGTCCAGGCCGGCGGTCAGCGCGGCCTCCTTGCCGAAGTTGCGCGACAGCTTCAGCGCGGAGACCCGTGCATCGGCGTGAGCCAACCGGGCGATCACCTCCCAGGTGCCGTCATGGCTGCCATCGTCCACGTACAGGATGTGGCCGTCGATATCGGGCATGGCCTCCAGCACCGCGCACAAGCGCGGGTGCAGCAACGGCAGTGCCAGGGCCTCGTTGTAGGCGGCGATGACAAGAGTGAGCCGTTCGCGGGTCATGCCCGGATTGTACGTTGCCGACGGGCGCGCGGCCCGCCGCCGTGGGTACGTATCCTCACTCTTCCGACAGGTAGGCTGCGCCGCCGAGCTGCCGCGCCTGGCGCTGGATCCACGCCGCACGCCGCTGCACGTAGGGCCCTGGCGCCGCCGCGTTGTAACGCCGCGGTGCCGGCAGCACCGCGGCCAGCCGCGCGCTCTCGGCCGGACTCAGCCGGGCCGCGTCCTTGCCCCAGAATTTCTGCGCCGCCGCCTGTGCGCCGTACACGCCATCGCCGAACTCGGCGATGTTGGCGTACATCTCCAGGATGCGTTCCTTCGGCCACAGCGCTTCAATCAGCACCGTGTACCAGACCTCCAGGCCCTTGCGGATCCAGCTGCGGCCCTGCCAGAGGAACAGGTTCTTGGCCACCTGCTGGCTGATCGTGCTGGCGCCGCGCAGGCGCCCGCCCTTCGCGTTGTGGTCGCGGGCCTTCTCGATCGCCTGCAGGTCGAAGCCGTTGTGGTCCGGGAACCGCTGATCCTCGGCCGCGACCAGCGAGATCGGCAGGCTCGCCGCCATCTGGTCGAGGTCGCGCCACTGGTAGTGCAGGCGGTAGGACCAGTCGGCTTCGCCCAGCGCCTCGCCATAGCGCCACAGCATCACCGTGGACAGCGGCGGGTCGATGAACCGCAGCACCAGCACCTGCAGGCAACTGAAGGCCGCCAGCAGCACCGGCAGCCACAGCAGCCGCTTCCAGTGCCAGCGGCGACGGCGCGGCGCCGCCTCCTCTACCTTGTGCTGCTCTCCCCCTGCCCCCATTACTGGTGCATCCTTCTTCTGTCTGGTTGTCGGCGCATTATCCGGCAACCGCCCTCGTTTACGCGCGATGTGAGCCGATGACCGCCAACCCCGATTCCCTGATCCGCTTCCTGCTCCCCGACGCCGGCGTCCGTGGCGTCCATGTGCGCCTGCAGGCCACCTGGCAGGAAATCCTGTCCCACGCCGCCTACCCGGACGCTGCAGCTGAACTGCTCGGCGAGGCCTGCGTAGCCTCGGCGCTGTTCACCGGCCACACCAAGATCGACGGCCGCCTGTCGATCCAGCTGCGCAGCAGCACCGCCCTGCGCACCCTGTTCGCCGAATGCACCGCGGCCGGCACCCTGCGCGGCATCGCCCAGCTCAGCGAAGGCGCCGACGCGCCGCGCGACCTGTCCAGCCTGGGCGATGACGCCCTGCTCGCCATCACCATCGAGAACCCGGGCCTGGACCCGCGCGAACCACAGCGCTACCAGAGCCTGGTCGGGCTGACCGCGGCGGAACTGGACGAAGCCTTCGAGGACTACTTCCGCCAGTCCGAGCAGCTGCCGACCCGCCTGCTGCTGGCGGCCGACCGCCACGGTGCGGCCGGCCTGCTGCTGCAGAAGCTGCCCGGCGACGAGGGCGACGAGGGCGACGAGGACGGCTGGGCCCGTGCCAGCGCCCTGTTCGAGACCCTGGGTCGGGCCGAACTGCTGGCCACGCCGGCCGAGCAGCTGCTGCACCGCTTGTTCCACGAGGAGAAGCCGGCGCTGCTGGGTGAGAAGCCGCTGTCCTTCGCCTGCTCCTGCTCGCGTGAACGGGTCGCCTCGATGCTGCAGTCGCTGGGCGAGGACGAGGCCCGCGCCGCTGCCGAAGCGACCGGCGCCGTCGAAGTCCGTTGCGAATTCTGCGGGCGCGAGTATCACTTTCCTTTGACGGAGTTCGGCATACTGTTCCACGGTGCCGAGGGGACTGTACCGGCGCCTGAACGGCTTCAGTAAACGGCGGGTCTTGCATCTGGGGGGATCAAGGCTTGTTAAGAATTCATAAACACCCTAGGATCAAGTTCCCGTACCCACGGGAACTTCCGTTGTCCGTCCCTGTCTGAACTGGTCCGATGCGTACCTATCTGCGTCTACCGCTGGCCCTGATGATCGCCCTTGGCGCGATCACGGGCGTGCACGCGCAGAGCAAGGACACCCGCACCGTACTGCCGGTGTGGAACAAGGGCAGCGGCAAGGTCGAGGCCCTGCTGTACCTGGAACCTACCGGTGAACAGGCTGCCGGCGCCCGCTGGCACTTCGGCCGCAACTCGCTGGATGCGGCCTTCGGCCTGTCCTCCGGCGATTCGCTGGGGCTGCTCTGCAGCAGCAGCAGCGGAACCAGCATGAGTGGACTGGCCAGTCATTGCATGCTGGCCAGCCTCGGCGACGACGATGACCTCAACAGCCGCCGCTTCACCGGCACCGCCGCGCTGAACCGCGGCAACAGCCGCCTGGGCATCACCGCCGGCACCGGCCGTGAAACCCTGCCGGCCTGGCTGGCGGGCCCGAACAAGACCCCCTCGCTGCGCGCCGAGCAGAACGATCTGACCGTGTTCGCGCAGAAGAACATCGGCCGTGAAGGCTTTGTCTCCATCGCCGGTACCTATGCCAAGGCGCGCCTGGTGCCGCTGGCCGATGCCTCGCCTGCCCTCGTCGACCGCTGGGACAGCAAGAGCCTGAGCATCGGCGCCGGCTACGGCAATTTCACCGGCAGCATCATCGGCCGCGTCATCGACGTGCCAGGCAAGCCGGGCAAGTGGGAAGGCCTGGGCATCGGCCTGACCTGGCGCACGCCGTGGTCCGGGCAGCTCACCGTGGGCGCCGAGAACGTGATCAGCCGCGGCAAGAACCCGTTCTCGCCGCGCAACGAAAGCAACGACGACGGCACCGTGCCCTACGTCCGCTACGAGCAGGACCTCTAAGGTCGCTGCCCCTGCCGCAGCGGCATCGCTGCGACACGCCTCATTCCCTCCCCTCTGCTGTGCATCCGGGCCCGCGCCCGGCCGTGCCGGTGTTCGCGCTGTGCCCGGCCGCGCGTTCACGCGCACGCCGCGCAACGCGCTGCAGCCTCATGAAAAAAGCCACGCCCCTTTCGGGGCGTGGCCATGTCACAGGTACGGATTACGCCGCGATCAGAAGCGCTGGGTGTACTTCATGTACAGGAAGCGACCGATGTCGAAGCCACCGTAGTAGGAGACGTTCGCGTTCGGCTGGCTGTACATGGTCGGGCCCACGCGGCCGAACACGTTGTTGGCACCCACGGCTACCGTCGCATTCCACGGAGCGCTCCAGCGCAGCTGGACGTCGTTGAACACGGTTGCGCCGCGCTGGTTGGTCGCGCTACCCACGGCCACGCCCCGGTTGTTCGGCGAGGCGTAGTTCGGCAGGTTGCACTCTTCCGGGAACGTCACCGCACTCAGGCAGGATTCCTTCATGCCGGAGAAGTAACGCACGGTCCAGCTGGCGCCGAAATCACCCATTTCCCAACCCAGGTTCAGGTTCGAACGCACGCGGAAGGCGCCGCCCGCCCAGCCCACGCCAGTGCGGGGGTTCGGGTGGGTGACCGGGTTCTTGGTGGTGACCAGGTCGTCACGCGACGTGTAGGTGCTGGTCCACTGCGCGCTGAAGTTGCCGAAGCGATCGGTCGGCAGGCGGTAGCTGACGTCCAGGTCGAAACCTTCCACCTCGCGGTAGCCGGCGTTGATGCCGGTACGCTTGAGGTTGTTGACGATGCCGGTCACCGGGTCACGCGTGAACGCCGAGCAGCGCGCCGCGATGTCGTTGATGTAGCAGTCGTTGAGGATCAGGTTGGCCGTGTCGGAGATGATGGTGTTCTCGACGCGGATTTCCCACCAGTCCAGCGACATGTTGAAGTTCTGGATGAAGCCCGGGCTCCACACCACGCCCAGGGTCTTGGACGTCGAGGTTTCCGGGGTCAGCTTGTCGTTGGAACCGGACACGAAGGCCAGCGGGGTCTGCGACGAGGCCGCGGTGGTCGGCGTGAAGCCCTGCTGCTGCTGGCGGAACGTATTGGCGCTGACGCCGGCCGGCAGTGCCGCGGCGCAGCGGGCACGGACCGCAGCGTTGGTGCGCGAAGCACCGTAGACCGCATCACACGGATCGGTGAAGAAGTCGAACGACTGCGAACCACCGCTGTACAGGTCGGCGATGGTCGGGGCACGGAAGCCCTCGGCCCAGGTACCGCGCAGCAGCACCGAATCGATCGGCTTCCACTTGAAGCCGAACTTGCTGTTCAGCGTGGTGCCGAAGGTGTCGTAGTCCGAATGACGGGTGGCCGCGTTGAGGCTCAGCTCGCGGGCGCCCGGCAGGTCGGCCAGGATCGGCACGTTGAACTCGGCATAGACTTCATCAACCTTGTAGCCGCCGCCGGTGGGGAAGTTGGCCAGGCCGGAGGTGTTGCCCGACTGCACCAGCGCGTCCGGGCTGAAGCTGCCGCTTTCCTTGCGGTGCTCGATACCCACGGCGAAGCCCAGGTCGCCGGCCGGCAGGGTGAACAGGCTGCCTGCCAGGTTGGCGGTGATCACCTTGGTGGTGGTCTCGGCGGTGGAGTGCGCGGCCGGGAACAGCAGATTCTGCAGCGCCTCATTGCCGGTCAACGCGCCATTGGCACCGTTGCTCGGAATGCCGGCACGCAGGAACGGGTTGTACGGCACGCACTGGCTCAGCGGGATCGGGCTGGCCGCGGTACCGCACTGCGCCACGCCACTGCTGTTGATGAAGGACGGACCCACTGCCGCACGCAGCGCGGTCAGGTTGAGGTCACCGGTGCTGGTCTGGACCAGCTTGTTGTTGTTGTACAGGTAGCCGACATCCCAGTCGAACAGGCGGTCAGCGAACTCGAAGCTGCCTTCCAGGCCACCACTGAAGCGGAACGTGGTCAGCTCGGCACGGGTGTTGCGCGGCACTTCCCAGGTACGGCGCCACCAGTTGCTGATCTCGGTACCCAGCGGGTTGAACGCGCTGGTGGCCGACATCGGCGAGGTGAAGGCCAGCGCCTGGTACGGATAGCCGGCGATCTGGCGGTTCGAATCGCGGTAGCTGTACAGCATGTTGGTGCGCAGACGCACGTTGTCGGTCAGGTCGTAGATGCCATCGACGAACACGGCGCGGCGTTCCTGCGGGGTACGCAGGTCGGTCTGCAGGTTGGTGTTGGTCTTGTCCTTGGTGACAAAGCTGTTGACGTTCTGCGCAACGTAGTCGGCCTTGTTGTTCGGGTTGCCACCCTCACGCAGGATCACGCGCACTTCGCGGTTCGGATTGCCAGCGCTGGCGGCCGGATAGGTGATGCCCGGCAGGCCATCGGCCGGACGGCTGACGAAGCCGCCGAACTCACCGACGGTGGTCCAGCCGAAATCCGGATGGTTGGCACTGCGCGGGAAGGCGCCGTAGGGGCGATCCGCAGCCGCCACCTTGTCTTCCTTGGCGTACTCGGCACCGATGGTCAGCGAGCCACGCTCACCCTTCACGCCCATGGTGAAGTCCATGGTGCGGGTGGCACCATCGCCTTCGCTGTACTGGCCGTAGTAGACGCTGCCGGTGGCGCCTTCGAAGTTGCTGCGGGTGATGATGTTGATGACGCCGGCGATGGCATCCGAACCGTAGATCGACGAGGCGCCGTCCTTCAGCACTTCGATGCGCTCGATGGCCGAGACCGGCACGGTCGAGATGTCCTGCAGGCCACCGGTGGTGATGCCCAGGCGCTTGCCGTTGAGCAGGACCAGGGTGCGGGTGGCGCCCAGGTCACGCAGGCTGATGTAGGTACCGCCGACGGCTTCGCCCGAGGACAGCGGCTGGGCACGGCTGATCGGCGGCGTACCCACCGCGCTGATGTTCTGCAGGATGTCGGCGACCGACGAGAAGCCCTGCTTCTCGATGTCGGCGCGGTTCAGGGTCAGGACCGGCTGGGCGGTTTCGACGTCGACGGTACGGATGCGCGAACCGGTGACCTCGATGCGGTCCAGGTTGGTTGCGGTCTGCGCAGACGCCGCGCCGATACCCGCCACGGATGCGGCGCTGGCCGCCAGCGCGACACACACAGCATCGCGCAGCTTGTTGCTGTTCAACTTCATGGGCTCTCTCTCCATGGATCTTGGGTTGTGTGCTGAGTCCAACCGACGTGCCACAAAAGGGCGGCACAAAAAACGGTTGGTGACTCGATAGTAGCCACACTTGATCTGGAATTAAAGAGTCGTTAAGGAAATGCCCAAATCGCGTGAAATCGGTCTCACTACGACATACGTTGGCGCATTGAAGCCGCCCTGCAAGGCGCGTTTGGCTGCTGCAGGGCGCCCTTCTCCCATTCAGCTTGGAATGAGTGTCTCGATCAGATGTTCGACATAGGCCTCGAAATCCTCGCGGGCCTGCTTCGGCTGCTGCAGCTGCAGCGAAAGCTGCAGGAAGCCGACATAAGCGGCATAGGCCAGGCGTGCGCGATGCCGCGCATCGGTGGAGCTGAGCCCGGCCTGGCGGAACGAGGCGACCAGATAGTCCAGCCGGCGCTGCGAGACACGGTCGATCACCGGCCGCACCATCGGATGGTCCAACGCCTTCAACAGCTCGCTGTAGATGATGTGCGGCTGCACCTCGTGCGCCACCATCTGGAACAGCTGGCGCAGGCGCACGCGCGGGTCCGGCACATCCTCAAGGCTGCCGAACACCTGCTCCTGTTCGAACAGTTCCCAGCGTTCCAGCGCGGCCTGCAGCAATGCATCGCGCGAGGGGAAATGCCAATAGAAACTGCCCTTGGTCACGCCCAGGCGCCGCGCCAACGGTTCTACCGCGACGGCACCCACGCCTTGTTCAGCAATCAGGTCGAGAGCCGCCTGGGCCCAGTCTTCAGCACTCAGGCGGCTGTTGCGGCCGGCGCGCGGTTCGCCGGCGGAAGCGTCAGGTTGATTCATGGGCTGATTTAACCATACGCCGGGGTTCGTTGCAGTACGCGGTTGCGGCCGAAACCGTCGCAGGGCGCGTGCAAGCGCCTGCCGCAGCGCACCATACCCCGCAGTATTGACTTCCCCTCCCAGCAATCCATACTAGGAAGTATGGTTACGTCCCCTACTCCCGCTGCGTTCCATGATCTGCGCCTTGAGGCCGCTCATGGCACGCGCCTGGCCGCGACCGCCAGCGATCATGGCCGCCACCGCCGGGTGTTGTTCGCGCACGGTTTTGGCCAGACCCGTCATGCCTGGACCGCGACGGCCAGCGCTCTGTCCGCTGCGGGCCTGCAGACCCTGGCCTACGACGCCCGCGGCCACGGCGATTCGGACTGGAATGCCACCGACCTGCCCTATCACGGCGAACAGTTCGCCGATGACCTGATCGTGCTGGCCGGCGAGCAGCCGCGGCCGCCGGTGCTGGTGGCGGCATCGATGGGAGGGTTGTTCGGCCTGCTGGCCGAATCGCGCTGGCCCGGCCTGTTCTCGGCAATGGTGCTGGTGGACATCACCCCGCGCTGGGATACCGCCGGTGTCGAGCGCATCCTCGCCTTCATGACCGCCCATCCCGATGGCTTCGCGTCGCTGGCCCAGGCCGCCGACGTGATCTCGGCCTATATGCCGCACCGCCCGCGCAAATCCGAGCAGTCGCTGCGCGCGCTGCTGCGCGAAGACGGCCACGGCCGCTGGCGCTGGCACTGGGACCCGCGCCTGGTGGCCGAACTGGCCCGCGACAGCGAACAGCACCAGGATGCGCTGGCCGAGGCCGCACGCCAAGTGAAGTGTCCGCTGCTGCTGGTCAGCGGCGGCCGCAGCGACCTGGTCACGCCACAGACCGTGGCCGAATTCCTGGCGTTGGCGCCGCACGCGCGCCATGTACAGCTGCCGCAGGCCACGCACATGGTCGCCGGCGATGACAACGACGCCTTTACCGCTACTGTGTTGGACTATCTGGACGTGTTGCCCGCAGCGGATGCTGCGGCTTCGTCCGCCACAAACGAGCACGTCACCGGAGCACGCTCATGAGCATCGTTCTTCCCTTCCTCGCCCTGCTGCTGGCAGGCGCGTTCGTCGCCTACCACCGCATGCGGCTGGTTACCTGGACGCTGATCAGCGTGGCCCTGCTGGCCGCCTGCTGGTTCATTCCCTACGTCAACCAGACCGCCACGATCGTTGCCGCCGCCGTGCTGGCGGTGATCGCCGTGCCGCTGCTGCTGCCGTTCATCCGCAAGCCGCTGCTGACCGGCCCGATGATGAAGGTGTTCCGCAAGGTTCTGCCGCCGCTGTCGCAGACCGAGCGCATCGCGCTGGAAACCGGCTCGGTCGGTTTCGAGGGCGAACTGTTCACCGGTGACCCGGACTGGAACATCCTGCTCAACTACCCGAAGCCGCAGCTGACCGCCGAAGAACAGGCCTTCCTGGATGGCCCGGTCGAAGAGCTGTGCACGATGGTCAACGACTGGGAAATCACCCACGTCCACGCCGACCTGCCGCCGGAACTCTGGGCCTTCATCAAGAAGAACAAGTTCTTCGGCATGATCATCCCGAAGGAGTACGGCGGCCTGGGCTTCTCCGCGCTGGCCCACCACAAGGTGATCCAGAAGCTGGCCTCGGTCTCCTCGGTGGTCAGCTCCACCGTCGGCGTGCCGAACTCGCTGGGCCCGGGCGAACTGCTGGTGCATTACGGCACCCAGGAACAGAAGGACCAGTACCTGCCTCGCCTGGCCGATGGCCGCGAAGTGCCGTGCTTCGGCCTGACCGGTCCGTTCGCCGGCTCCGACGCGACCTCGATCCCGGACTACGGCATCGTCTGCAAGGGCGAGTGGAACGGCGAACAGGTGCTCGGCGTGCGCCTGACCTTCGACAAGCGCTACATCACCCTGGCCCCGGTCGCGACCCTGATCGGCATGGCCTTCCGCATGTATGACCCGGATGGCCTGATCGGTGACACCCGCGACATCGGCATCACCCTGGGCCTGCTGCCGCGCGAGACCGCCGGCGTGGAGATCGGCCGTCGCCACTTCCCGCTGAACTCGACCTTCCAGAATGGTCCGATCAAGGGCAAGGACGTGTTCATCCCGCTGACCCAGCTGATCGGCGGTGCCGCGATGGCCGGCAAGGGCTGGAACATGCTCAACGAGTGCCTGGCCGTGGGCCGCTCGATCACCCTGCCGTCCACCGCCAGCGGTGGTGCCAAGGCAGGTGCCGCAGTGACCGGCGCCTACGCTCGCATCCGCAAGCAGTTCGGCCTGTCGGTCGGCCGCTTCGAGGGCGTCGAGGAAGCGCTGGCCCGCATCGGCGGCAAGGCCTACAAGATCAGTGCGCTGTCGCAGGCCACTGCCGCCGCCGTGGACCGTGGTGACGTGCCGTCGGTGCCCTCGGCGATCGCCAAGTACCACTGCACCACCATGAGCCGCGAAGTGATCTCGGACATGATGGATGTGATCGGCGGCAAGGGCATCATCCTGGGGCCGCGCAACTTCGCTGGCCGCAGCTGGCAGGCCGCGCCGATCGCGATCACCGTGGAAGGCGCCAACATCATGACCCGCAGCCTGCTGATCTTCGGCCAGGGTGCGATCCTCTGCCACCCGTGGGTGCTGAAGGAAATGAAGGCCGCGCAGGATCCGGACACCCGTGCCGGCCTGCAGGAATTCGACCGCAGCCTGTTCGGCCACATCCGTTTCGGCATCTCCAACGCCGTGCGTTCGTTCTGGTTCGGCCTGACCGGCGCACGCTTCGGTGCCGCCCCGGGTGATGCCTACACCCGCCGCTACTTCCGCAAGCTGGACCGTTACTCGGCCAACCTGGCGCTGATGGCCGACATCTCGATGATGACCCTCGGCGGCAAGCTGAAGTTCAAGGAATCGCTGTCCGGGCGCCTGGGCGACGTGCTGAGCCACGTCTACATGACCAGCGCCATGCTCAAGCGCTACCACGACGAAGGCGCCCCGCAGGCCGACCAGCCGCTGCTGGCCTGGGCTTTCCACGACAGCGTGCACAAGATCGAAGAATCGCTGTCGGCAGCGCTGCGCAACTTCCCGATCCGCCCGATCGGCTGGCTGATGTGGGCGCTGATCTTCCCGCTCGGCCGCCGTGCCGAGGCGCCGGGCGACCGCCTGAGCCGCCGCGTCGCCGCGCTGCTGATGGCGCCGAACGAAGCCCGCGACCGCCTCGCCAACGGCGTGTTCCTGACCCCGTGCGAGAACAACCCGGGCGGCCGCATCAACAGCTACCTGAGCAAGGCGATCATGGCCGAGCCGGTGGAGCGCAAGTTCCTGAAGGCGCTGAAGAGCAAGGGCATCGAAGCGCTGGACTTCAAGAGCCAGCTGGACGAAGCCGTGGCCGAGGGCGTGATCACCCAGGACGAGCGCAGCCTGCTGGAAGAGCTGCGTACGCTGACCCTGGACACGATCACCGTGGACGACTTCGACACCCACGAGCTGCGCGCGGCCAGCTACTACGACCGCCAGCACAAGGACCCGCATTCGCAGGCGGCCTGATCGCCCGCGACACGCGTTGCCTCGACGGCGGGCCTCGGCCCGCCGTCGCTTTATCCGCCGAATGGAACACCGATCATGTCCACGCCCCTGCTTTCGCTTTACCACCGCCTGCAGCGCTGGCCTGCCGGCAGCTGGCTGTTCTCCCGCGCGGTGTGCTTCAAGGCGCCCTACTTCGCCAGCATCGCGCCACGCATCACCCGCCTGGAGCACGGCCGGTGCGAAGGCACGCTGGCCGACCGCCGCCGCGTGCGCAACCATATCGGCACGGTGCACGCGATCGCGATGTGCAACCTGGCCGAACTCACCGCCGGCCTGATGGTTGATGCATCACTGCCGAAAGGCATGCGCTGGATTCCGAAGGGGATGCAGGTGCGGTACCTGGCCAAGGCACGCGGCACCCTGCAGGCGGTGGCGCTTCCCGCGCAGCCGATCGTGCCGGCCAGCGAGGGCTACGCGCTGCCGGTGACGGTGAGCGTGCGCGACCGTGCCGGGACGGAGGTGTTCAGCGCGGTCATCGACATGTGGCTGTCCCCGGCCAGATCACACTGATCCCACCTGTAGAGCCGAGTCCACGCTCGGCTTCGGGCTTCCTGTAGAGCCGAGCCCATGCTCGGCGCTACAGGTACCGGTCACGCCAACGCGCGAAGCACCAGCGCCAGGATCGCCGGCAGCGCCTGGATCATGAAGATCCGTCGGCTCACGCTGTACGCGCCATAGCACCCGGCCACCACCACACAGGCCAGCGAGAACGTCACCAGGGCCGGCTGGGCCGTCACCAGGCCGACCAGGATGCCCGCTGCCAGGAAGCCGTTGTACAGCCCCTGGTTGGCCGCCAGCACGCGCGTGGTCTCGGCCTTCTCCGGCGTGTTGCGGAACGTCTTCAGCCCCAGTGGGCGGGTCCACAGGAACATCTCCAGCACCAGGAAGTAAACGTGCAGCAGTGCCACCAGCAGGGTCAGGGCGAGTGCGATCCAGTACATGGGCGATTCCTTGGACAGGGATGGAGAATGGGGTCGGATCCCTTTCCCGTTGGGACAGGGATCCGACACCGGACAATCAGCGGTCGCGCGGCAGTTTCTTCTCTTCGCGCAGCACCCCGAACGCGGCCAGGGTCATCAGGCCGGCAACCACCACGCCACCGATGAACACCACGTGCGAACCGAACAGGGACAGGCCCTTGTGCACCCAGGCGAAGCTCAGGTCCGCCCCCCGGTAGACCACGGTATCGATCGCCGCGCCGGCCTTGTAGCGCCACTGCCGGTCGACCCGGGTATAGATGGTTTCGCGTGCCGGCTTGGCCAGCGCGAATTCGCTGGCACGGGTCATCACCTGCACCACCGCCACCATCAGCGGCATCGGCGAGGCCGCCAGCACCGAGAAGCCGATCAGGATCGCAAAGCCGGGAATCAACAGCGCCGGCGCGATGCCATGCCGCGACAGCAGCCAGCGGGTCAGGCCAAGCTGCATCAACAGCGCCAGCGCATTCACCGCCAGGTCGATGCGCGAGAAGAACGCGGTGCTCGCCGCCGGATCGGTGAAGGCCGCCCGCACGATGCTGGCCTGCTGGTTGTACAGCAGGGTCCCCAC
Organism: uncultured Stenotrophomonas sp.; assembly: GCF_945952405.1. GTDB lineage: Bacteria > Pseudomonadota > Gammaproteobacteria > Xanthomonadales > Xanthomonadaceae > Stenotrophomonas. The sequence continues at coordinate 204,651 of NZ_CAMFIA010000004.1, forward strand.
GCCGACGCCGAACACCACCATGATCGCCAGCCAGCGCAGCAGCGGTTCGCGCACGATCAGCTTCAGGCCGTCGAGCACGCTGCCGCCCATCGGTTGCTCGCCTGACACCAGCTGCTGCGCCTGCTCGCGCAGCACCGCCCAGTGCCGCAGGCGCCAGATGCAGAACAGGCAGACCAGCAGGAAGCCGGCCGAGACCAGCATCAGGTTGGCGATGCCCACGCGCTGCACCAGCGCACTGGTGATGATCGGGCCAAGGAAGGCGCCGATGGTGCCGGCCGCGCCGATGTAGCCGTACCAGGCACGCGCCTGCGCGTTGGAGAACACGTCGGCCATGAAACTCCAGAACACCGCCACCGCGAACAGGTTGAAGACGGTGATCCAGAAGAAGAACGCCATGCCCCGGCCCGGCACGCCACTGTCGAACAGCACGTAGAAGCCCAGCAGGGTGACGATGAAGAAGCCATAGAGCACCGGCAGGAACACCCGCCGCGGGAAGCGGCTGACCAGCCAGCCATACACCGGCTGCAGCACCAGCATGATCACGAACACGCAGGAGAACAGGAACTGCAGCACGAAGTCCTTCAGCGCGATGCCGTGGCTGTCGAACCAGGCGATCAGCACCGGCGGGAACACCGTTTCCAGGTCGGCTGAGGCGGCCATCGCCTCGCGCACCGGACGCAGCACGTAGTAGCCGCTGAGCAGGCAGAAGAAATACAGGAACGACCACCACAGTGCCGGCGACTCGCGCAGCGCCAGCGTCAGGCCGCGCAGTGGCCCCCTGCCCGGTACCGCACTCACGCGACGTCCCTCGCCAGAAGACGGCGGTTGGACAGCGGCATGGCAGGCTCCGGGGGCAGTGAAGCGCGTACGTTAGCCAATGCACTGCAACATCGCCAGCACGGGGCACACCTCGGACTGCAATGCAGTGTCATGATCGGGCCGGATGACACGTTCCGATACACGCTTTCGGTGCGTCAAAATTCCAACTTTTTCAAATAGATGCGCATTCATCTTCGCTTTGTTTGTGCACAGGGGAAAAGCGGCGCTAGAATCGCCATCAGCAGTCGCGCACGGGTCCAACCGATGAAAAAGAACAGCCTGCGTCGTCCGATCCGTTCGGCGGCCACCGGTTTGCTGGGCATGTTGATGCCCGTTGCCTTGTCCACCACCGCGCAGACCCCGCCACCGTTGCCGCCGCTGCCGGCCAACATCGAATCACCCGCTGCCGCTGCCGTCGCCCATACCCAGCCGGCGGCCTACCGCACCGGCCTGGTGCCGCATGTGCAGGCGCCCGCCGCAGGCTTCAACGTCGCCAACATCGAGTCGATGGCGCAGCAGCTCACCTATGGCGAGCGCGTGCCGGGCATGGCGGTGGCGATCGTGCAGGGCGGCCGCATCCTCAGCGCGCGCGGCTACGGCGTCACCGACGTCAACAACCCGCTGCCGGTCGATGCCCACACCGTGTTCCGCCTGGCCTCGCTGTCCAAGGCATTCGCCGGCACCATGGCCGGCCTGCTGGTCAACGACGGCACCCTGCGCTGGGACAGCAAGGTCACCGACTACGTGCCGGGCTTCCGCCTGAACTCGCCGGAGGCCACCGATCGCCTGACCGTGGCCGACGTGCTCAGCCACCGCGTCGGCCTGCCCTACAACGCCTACGACCGCGACATCGAAGGCAACGCCGAGTACTACGCACTGACCCAGAAGCTGGCCAACACCAGCCTGAAGTGCCTGCCGGGCGACTGCTACGCTTACCAGAACGTGGCCTTCAGCCTGATCGGCGATGTGGTCTATGCCGCCTCCGGCAGCTTCTACGAGCAGTCGGTCGAGCGCCGCATCTTCAAGCCGCTGGGCATGAACGATGCCAGCCTTGGCCTGGCCGGCATCCAGGCCAGTTCGCGCTGGGCACGCCCGCATGTGCGCAGCCGCAACGGCTGGGTGTCGCTGACGCCGAAGCCGACCTACTACCGCGTCGCCCCGGCTGCGGGCGTCAATGCCAGTGCCAGCGACATGGCGCAGTGGCTGCTGGCCCATACCGGGCACCGCCCCGATGTACTGCCGGCACCGCTGCTGGCGACCCTGCACTCCAGCCTGATCAACACCCCCGGCGAGATGCGTTCGGGCTGGCGCCGCGAGCGCCTGCACTCGGCCGGCTACGCGCTGGGCTGGCGCACCTTCGACTACGCCGGCCACGACGTGGTGTTCCATGCCGGTGCCGTGCAGGGCTATCGCGGGCTGGTCGCCCTGGTGCCGGAACGCGACCTCGGCATCGCCATCCTGTGGAACGGCGAAAGCGGCCTGCCCAGCGGCCTGCTGCCGACCGTGCTCGATTCCGCGCTCGGCCTGCCGGCACAGCGCTGGCTGGACGTGGACACCGACTTCGGCGGTGACAACCTGATGGCCGAGGGTGCAAGCCCGGCACAGCAGGACAAGCGCAAGGGCAAGGGTGCCTCGGGCAACCGCGCCGTGGCTTCGCCGCGCTGACCTGGCGGACTCGACCGTGTGTGCGAAGGGCGGCCTGCGGGCCGCCCTTTCTGTTTGCAGGTGTGGAGTCGAGCATGGCTCGACTCCACGAATGCCGGGCTAATGCGCGAAGTAGTGCATGCCGCCATCCACCGGGATCACCGCACCGGTGATGTAGCCGGCCAAGGGCGAGGCCAGGAAGGCCACCAGCGGCGCCACCTCCTCCGGATCACCAAAGCGCCCGATCGGAATGTTGCGTTCAATGAACTCACGCCGGCTTTCCTCGGTGGGATGCAGCCGGTCCCGGATCTGCGCACTGTTGATGCGTCCTGGCGCGATCGCATTGACCGTGATGCCCTGAGAGGCCAGCGCCGACGACAGCCCTTTGCTCCACAGATGCAACGCCGCCTTCGCCGCCGTGGCAGCATTCACCGCGCGCGGCTCCATCGAACCGCTGAGGTTGATCACCCGCCCCCAGCCCTGCGCCTGCATCGCCGGCAGCAGTGCCTGGGTCAGGCGTCGTGCCGCAGAGAAGTTCAAGGCCATGGCTTCCTCCCAGACCTCGTCCCCCGCATCCACCGTGGTCGGCCGGCCTCCTCCAGCCGCATTGACCAGGATGTCGACACGCGTCAGTGCCGCCGAGGCTGCATCCGCAATGTGGCGTACCTGCTCCGCATCGGTGACGTCGCCCAGCAGGACGATCGGTGCCGGCGCGCCTGCAGATTCGATCTCCGCCGCCAGCGCATGCAGCGGCTCGGCACGCCGTGCGCTGATCGCCATGCGTACTCCCTGTGCCGCCAGCAGCCTGGCCACACCGGCACCGATACCACTACCGGCCCCGGTGACCAATGCGGTACGCCCTTCAAGACCCAGATCCATGATGTTCTCCCAATCCGCCAGCCGGTACATCCGGCCCGTGCCCTGCATGCTGTTTGATCACTCCTGATTGATAAACTCCACGCAGGTTTCAGCATTCAACACCTGGGGTGTCAGATGAACCTGCTGGAGAGCATGCAGGTCTACGTGCTGATCGTGGACAAGGGCAGCCTCAGCGCTGCGGCGGCGGCAATGGATATCTCGGCGACGATGGCCGGCAAGCACCTGCGTGCGCTGGAAGCACGGCTGGGGATGCAGCTGTTGAGCCGCACCACCCGGCGCCAGCACATGACGCCCTTCGGCGAGGACTACTACACCCGCTGCCGGGAGATCCTGCGGCTGGTGGAAGAAACGGACGCGCAGGCGCAGCACCAGCAGCTGGCGCCGGCCGGCACCCTGCGCATCAGCGCACCGGTCATCTTCGGCACCCATGCGCTGGTGCCAGCGCTGGCGGATTACATGGCGCACTACCCCGAGGTCCGTGTCGAAGCCACGCTGACCGATCGCGTGGTGGACCTGGCCGAAGAGGGCTTCGAAGCGGCACTACGCATCGGCACGTTGGCTGACAGCAGCACGCTGGTCGCACGCGCACTGACGCCGTACCGCCTGATGATGTGCGCCTCGCCGGCGTACCTGGCCAGTCATGGCACGCCACGCAGCCTGCAGGACCTCGCCCTGCATCAATGCCTGTCCTTCGAGCCCAGCGCACTCGCACAGTGGCTGCAGGCCGATGTTGGCGGGCTCGAGCGTGCGCCCGGCGGCCGGCTGCAGATCAACAACGGCGAAGCGCTGCGTGCGGCGGCGCTGCATGGGCTGGGCATCGTGCTGCAATCGGCACTGCTGCTGGCTGCCGACGTCGACGCCGGGCGCCTGGTGCAGCTGTTCCCGGAACACGGCCAGACCGGTCGACCGATGCACGTGGTCTACGCCCACGAGCGCTACCACTCGACCCGCCTGCGCAGCTTCCTGGACTTCCTGGTGGAGCGCTTTCCACCGGCGCCGCACCGCTAGCGTCGACCGCCGGAGAAACAGTCGAGCCTGGCTTGACTCTACAAACGGCCCATAAAAAAACCCCCTCCCCGCTGGGCAGCCGGGGAAGGGGGTTTCAGGATGCGGCTATCGGGAAGTACTTAGATCAGCGGCGCCGGGGTTGCCGGCAGAGCGACCGGAGCGGCCTTCTTCTTGCGGGCGGCCGGCTTGCGCTTGGCAACCTTCTTCGCTGCCTTCTTCGGGGCAGCCTTCTTGGTGGCCTTCTTCGCGGTCTTCTTCACTGCCTTCTTGGCGGTCTTCTTGACGGCCTTCTTGGCAGTCGCCTTCTTCGCGACCTTCTTGGCCGGCTTGCGGGCCGTGGCCTTCTTGGCAGTCTTCTTGGTGGCCTTCTTGGCTACCTTCTTGACGGCCTTCTTCGCGGTCTTCTTGACGGCCTTCTTGGCAGCGGACTTCTTGGCTACCTTCTTCGCCGCCTTCTTCACTGCCTTCTTCGCAGTGGTCTTCTTGGCGACCTTCTTCGCAGCCTTCTTCACTGCCTTCTTGGCGGTTGCCTTCTTCGCGACCTTCTTCACTGCCTTCTTGGCAGCGGCCTTCTTCGCGACCTTCTTCACCGCTTTCTTGGCGGCGGGCTTCTTCTTCGCAGCTTTCTTGGTTGCCATGGGATGGCTCCTCGTCAGTGATAGGGAGTTGAAACGCCCAGGTGGATCAAACCCGCGGGTGCTGCGTGCGGGGACCGCCGGCGCGTCAGGCGCGCCGTTACGGATGCGGCAATGCCCGCCTCGATCGGCGGAGCGGGCATCGGAACGGGAGTTGCCTTGCATTTCTCCGGGGGAAGCGGGGCCATGTCCACCGTCAGCAGGATCGCGGTGGTCTTGAAGGGGCTGCTTCGCATCGGACGATTGATTCTGCGCACTCGGTTGGGCAGGCAAGGTCTGCTGAGGCGAAACCTAATCACGGTTTTTTTTACTGTCAACAACCCCCGCGAAAAATTTTCACATCCGCGCCATCCCGGACGCCGCCCGCGCCACCGCCGTGCGCGTCCGGCAACGACCATTGAAGCGGCGCGCACGCCGGTCGCATGCGACGACGCCGATGCGCACTACGAACAAAAAACACTTGAAATAAGCACTCTGCGCAGATAGGCACATGTTCCGGACAACAGCGCACGTGCATCGCCGGTGGTCACCGGCAGCGTCGCCAACGCCAGCACAACGGGGCCGCAACGGGGGGCGAAAAGTTTTCACATCCGATCGCTTCGGCGCGGGGTGGAAACGCGGATTTGCGCAAAACTGCGCATGCCCGTCGGCACCGTTTGCGGGTTCGCTGATACCGCGCCAAGGGTGTGCAGCGAACCCAGCGTCATGAGTCCGGCGCGCGTGCGGCAAAACAAAAACGGCCACCCGAAGGTGGCCGTGTCCGAACCGGGAAACGACGACTCAGTGGTCGTCGTTCTCCAGGGCTTCGGCGTACGCGTCCGGGTCCAGCAGTTCGTTGACCTCTTCGGCGTTGCTCAGTTCGACCACGAACATCCAGCCTTCGCCGTAGGCATCTTCGTTGATGGTTTCCGGCTTGTCGGACAGGGCCGAGTTGACCTCGACGACCTTGCCGCTGATCGGGCTGTAGACGTCAGAGGCGGCCTTCACCGACTCGACGACGGCGATCTGCTCGCCGGCCTTGGCGTCGGCGCCGACTTCCGGCAGTTCGACGTAGACCAGGTCACCCAGCAGGCCCTGGGCGTGGTCGGAAATACCGACGGTGACGCGGCCATTGCCTTCGACACGGGCCCACTCATGGGACTTGAGGAACTTGAGGTCGCCGGGGATCTCGCTCATGGGACTGCTCCAGAGATATGCAGGGGTGGAAAAAACGGGGCTAGTGTAACCAACCGGCCGCCACTGCTGTCAGTGACGACCGGCAGTTTCGGATCAGGCGTCGGCGAGCACGCCGGGCTGGGCCTGGCCTTCGCGCACGAACGGGAACTTGACCACGCGCACCGGCACCTGCCGGCCGCGGATGTCGACGCTGACCTCGCCGAGTTCACCGGCCGGTACGCGGGCGAAGGCGATGCCCTTGGCCAGGGTCGGCGAGAAGGTGCCGGACAGGATCTCGCCCTGGCCGCTGGCGGTGGTGACTGCCTGGCCGTGGCGCAGCACGCCCTTCTCGTCCATCACCAGGCCGATCATCTGGCGCGCGGTGCCGGCGCTCTTCTGCGCCTCCAGCACGTCACGACCAATGAAGTCACGGCCTTCGTCCAGCGACACGGTCCAGGCCAGCGCCGCTTCATACGGGCTGATCGCTTCGTCCATGTCCTGGCCGTACAGGTTCATGCCCGCTTCCAGGCGAAGGGTGTCGCGCGCACCGAGGCCGGCCGGCTTCACGCCTGCCGCCAGCAGGCGGTTCCAGAACCCGACCACGGCATCCTGCGGCAGCAGGATCTCGAAACCATCCTCGCCGGTGTATCCGGTACGGGCGACGAACAGCTCGATGCCCTCATCGGACTGCACCTGCAGGGCGGCGAAGCGGCCGAGCTTGGCCAGCGCTTCACGGTCAGCCTCGCGGGCCAGGCCGATCACGATGTCGCGTGCCTGCGGTCCCTGCACGGCAAGGATGGCCAGGTCCGGGCGCTGCTCGACGCTGACGCCGAACGGTGCGGCCTGCTCACGCAGCCAGGCCAGGTCCTTCTCGCGGGTGGAGGCATTGACCACCATGCGGAAGAAGTCGTCGCCCAGGTAGTAGACGATCAGGTCGTCGATGACGCCACCGCGCGGATTCAGCATGCACGAGTACAGCGCCTTGCCGACCACCTTCAGCTTGTCCACCGAATTGGCCAGCAGGCGGCGCAGGAACGGCTTGACCTGATCGCCGCGCAGGTCGACAACGGTCATGTGGCTGACGTCGAACACACCCGACTCGCGACGCACCAGGTGATGCTCGTCGAGCTGCGAGCCGTAGTGGATGGGCATGTCCCAACCCCCGAAATCGACCATCTTGGCGCCAAGGGCGCGGTGGGTATCGTTGAGCAGCGTCTTCTGGGTCATGACCGGGTCCGGCAGCAGAGGAAACAAGAACGCGCATTATCCCAGATCGGTCGCCCGCAGGCGTGCCGCAGCGCAGCGGCGACCTGCACTGGAAACCCACGAGATGCGCAACCATCGCCGGCGGCGGCCGCAGAAACTGCGGCGCGCGCCGGACACAGGCCCGACCCACGGTACCCTCAGGCCGGGCCGACGGCCTCGACCCGCAACACCGTGCCCTGCACGCTGAGCACCCTCACCCAGGTGCCGGCAGGCAGGTCAGGACCACTCACCTGCCAGGACGCGTCATCGATGCTGACCCGTCCCTGGCCTGCGACGATGGCCTGTTGCAGGGCGACCTCGCGGCCGACCAGCTGTTCGGCGCGGCGGTTGAGCAGCGGCGCATCGCTGGCGCGGGCCCGTGCGCGCCCCCAGCGCCGGTAGCACTGGATCGAGACCACGCTCAGCACGACGAAGGCCACCACCTGCCACAGCAGGGGAATATCGCTGAACACCGCCACCAGCACGAACACGGCGGCCGCACCAATGCCGATCCACAGCATGAACGCGCCCGGAGCCAGTGCCTCGGCGGCGAACAGCAGCAGCGCCAATGCACCCCAGCCTACGACTTCCCAGCGCATGTCAGCCCCCGATCGGCGGTGGCCGCTTGGCCGCCGGTGCATTGCCCTGCGACGCCAGCGCCTGCTTGGCCAGTTCGGCCACGCCGGCGATCGAACCGATCACGCCGCTGGCCTCCATCGGCATCAGCACCAGCTTCTGGTTCGGCGAACTGGCCAGCTCCTTGAAGGCTTCAACGTACTTCTGGGCGATGAAGTAATTGATCGCCTGCACGTCACCCTCGGCGATCGCCGCGGAAACCACCTGGGTCGCCTTCGCCTCGGCCTCGGCCAGGCGCTCGCGCGCCTCGGCATCGCGGAACGCCGCCTCGCGGCGGCCTTCGGCCTCCAGCACCGTGGCCTGCTTCTCGCCATCGGCGCGCAGGATCTCCGACTGACGCGAGCCCTCGGCCTCGAGGATCTGCGCGCGCTTCTCGCGCTCGGCCTTCATCTGCCGCGCCATCGCATCCAGCAGGTCACGCGGTGGCTGGATGTCGCGGATCTCGATGCGGTTGACCTTCACGCCCCACGGATTGGTGGCATGGTCGACCACGCTCAGCAGCTGCGCATTGATCACCTCGCGCTGGCTCAGCGATTCGTCCAGGTCCATCGAACCGATCACGGTCCGGATATTGGTCTGCACCAGGGCGATCATCGCCACTTCCAGGTTGGCCACTTCATAGGCCGCCTTGGCCGCGTCCAGCACCTGGAAGAACACCACGCCATCCACGCGCACGGCGGCGTTGTCCTTGGTGATCACTTCCTGGCTGGGCACATCCAGCACCTGCTCCATCATGTTCACCTTGCGCCCCACCCCGTACACGATCGGGATCAGGAAGTGCAGGCCGGGCGTCATGGTGTGCGTGTAGCGCCCGAAGCGCTCGACGGTCCATTCATAGCCCTGCGGCACCATCCGTACCGCCTTGAACAGGATCACCACGGCCACGAAGGCCAGTACCACGGTAAAGAACATGGTCGGGAACATCGCGCTTTCCTTATCTATGACGTCCAGGCCCCAGCATAGCGCGTGAAGGCGGCCTGCACAGCGCGGCTACCAGGGCACCCGCCCGCGCAGGATGTCGAGGAACATCACCCAGTCGCCGATGAACGAATACAGCGGATGCTGGAAGGTGGCCGGACGGTTCTTCTCGAAAAAGAAATGGCCGACCCAGGCAAAACCGTAGCCACAGGCCAGGGCGGCCAGCAGGAGCAGCGGCTGCCCGCGCAGGATCGCCGCGGCGAGCAGCAGCAGCACGCCGCAGCTGCCGATGAAATGCAGCCGGCGCGACACCGGATGACGGTGCTCGCTGAGATAGAACGGATAGAACTCGCGGAAGCTGGCGAAGCGGGACATGCGCGTGCTCCGGGGGCCCGCAGGGGCCGGCACCCGCATCATGCGCCTTTCCGACCGGCGCTGCCGGGTCAGCCCGGCTGGCGCGGCCCGAACATGATCACCGCCATGCCGGCCAGGCACAGCGCTGCGCCGAACAGGTCCCAGCGGCTGGGGCGGATGCCATCGACCAGCCACAGCCAGAACAGCGCGGTGCCGATGTAGACACCACCATAGGCGGCATAGACACGGCCACTGGCGGTCGGGTGCAGGGTCAGCAGCCACGCGAACAGGGCCAGGCTGGCCGCCGCCGGCAGCAGCAGCCAGATGCTGCCGCCCTTGCGCAGCCACAGCCACGGCAGGTAGCAGCCGACGATCTCGGCGAGCGCGGTCAGCAGGAACAGGCCAAGCGTCTTCATGCCCTTTCCGCTGCCTTGGCGTGTTGCCAGAGCGCTTCCTGCGCCTCCAGGTCCAGCGCGGACAAGCTGCCGCCCTGCGCCTCGGCCTGCGCCTCCATGGCACGGAAGCGACGCTCGAACTTGTGATTGGCACCGCGCAGTGCCGCGCCGAGGTCGATATCGGCATGGCGGGCGAGGTTGGCGCAGACGAACAGCAGGTCGCCCAGCTCTTCCTGCAGGCGCACCTTGTTGCCCGCCAGGTCGCCGCGTTCGAATTCCTCGCGCAGTTCCTGCAGTTCTTCGGCCGCCTTGTCCAGCACCGGCAGCGGGCCGGGCCAGTCGAAGCCGACCTTGGCCGCACGCGACTGCAGCTTCACCGCCCGCTGCCATTCCGGCAGGCCACGCGAGATGCCGGCCAGCGCGGAGCTGTCCTGCTCGCCCTTGGCCGCGCGTTCGGCGCGCTTGATCGCATCCCAGTTGCGCATCACCCCATCGGCATCGTCGACGCTGGCATCGGCAAACACGTGCGGGTGCCGGCGCTGCATCTTGTCACTGATCGCGCGCGCGACCTCGGCGAACGCGAACGCGCCCTGCTCCTCGGCCATCTGCGCATGGAACACCACCTGCAGCAGCAGGTCGCCCAGTTCATCGCAGAGATCGTCGAGATCGCCACGGTCGATCGCATCGGCCACTTCGTAGGCCTCCTCGATGGTGTACGGGGCAATGGTCGCGAAGCTCTGCTCCAGGTCCCAGGGGCAGCCGCCCTGCGGATCACGCAGGCGCGCCATGATCGCCAGCAGGCGCTCCAGCTCGTTGCTGGCGGCGCTGCCGGTGGTGGGGGTGTCATGCGCGCTCATGCGGCCTCCAGGGTCAATCGGACAACCAGTCGCGCCACGGCAGGCTGGTATCTCCAAGGGCAATGAAATCGCCGTTCAACAGGGTCTCGCGGCGGTTGTAGCGGAACGGCTTGCCGGTCGCCGCCGACAGTACCGCGCCACCGGCGGCGTGCAGCACGCACTGGCCGGCGGCGGTATCCCATTCGGAAGTCGGGCCCAGCCGCGGGTAGACATCCAGGCCGCCTTCGGCGATCCGGCAGAATTTCAGTGACGAGCCCTGCGCGATGGTCTCGATGCGGCCCATGCGTGCCAGCAGGGCTTCGGTTTCCGGCGAACGGTGCGACCGGCTGGCGGCCACCCGCAGCGGTGCGGTGGCCGGCGTACGGGTGCGCAGCACGGTGTCATGCAGGCCCTGCCGGCGGTACGCCAGCTCGCCACGCATGGCGTGCCAGACGATGCCGGTGACCGGCGCAAGTACCACACCGAACGCGGGTGCGCCCTGGTAGATCAGCGCGATGTTGACGCTGAACTCGCCGTTGCGCTTGACGAATTCGCGGGTGCCGTCGAGCGGATCGACCAGCCAGTAGGCACCCCAGTGGCGGCGCTGCTCCCACCCCACCTGGGCCGATTCCTCGGACAGGATCGGCAGCTCCGGGGTCAGCTGCTGCAGGCCCTGCTCGATCACCTGGTTGGCCGCCAGGTCGGCAGCGGTGACCGGGCTGTTGTCTTCCTTGATCTGTACGTCGAAGCCATCGGCATACACCTGCATGATGGCCTGTCCGGCTTGCTGGGCGATGGCGATGGCGGTCTCGCGCAGATCCGTGGTCAGCTTGATCATCGCGTTCCCTGCAGCCACTGGCGGGCGATGAACAGCGCCGCCAGCGAGCGTCCCTCGGAGAAGTCCTCGCGCAGCATCAGCTGGTCCAGCTCGGCCAGCTTCCACGGCACCACTTCCAGTTCTTCCGGCTCATCGCCGGCCAGCTTTTCCGGGTACAGGTCGCGTGCCACCACCAGCCACGACTGGTGGCTCATGTAGGTCGGGGCCAGGGTCATCGCGCGCAGCACGTCAACCCGGCGCGCACCGTAGCCGGCTTCTTCCTTCAGTTCACGGTCGGCCGCCTGCTCCGGGGTCTCGCCGGCGTCGATCCGGCCCTTGACCAGGCCCAGCTCGTAACGGTGCATGCCGGCAGCGTATTCACGTACCAGCAGCACGGTCTCGTCGTCGAGCATCGGCACCACCACCACCGCCCCGTGGCCGCGGCTGACCAGACGCTCGAAGCGGCGGCGTTCGCCGTTGGAGAACTCCAGGTCCAGATGCTGGCGCTGGAAGGGACCGTTCTCCTCGTCGGTGATCCGATGGATGATCGGCAAGCGACGGCCGGCACGGTCATCGTTCATGCGGAATCTCCGCGGCGGCCGGCGCCTGCGCCGGGGCCGATAGAATGTGCAGGCAGCAACATGTTCATGAGCCCGAAATGCTAGCAGACCCAACCCCCTCCCCGCTGGCCCGCCATTGGCGGCAGCGCGACCTGCAGGTGCTGTGGCACCCCTGCACGCAGATGCGCGAGCATCCGGACACCCTGCCGCTGGTGCCGATCGCCCGCGGCGAAGGTGCGTGGCTGATCGACCACGACGGCCACCGCTACCTGGATGCGGTCAGCAGCTGGTGGACCAACCTGTTCGGCCATGCCGAGCCGCGCATCGGCAGCGCCATCGCCAGCCAGGCCACGCAGCTGGAACAGGTGATGCTGGCCGGCTTCGGCCACGAACCGGCGATCACCCTGGCCGAGCGCCTGCTGGCGCTGGCCCCCCGCCAGCCCGGCCGCGAACCGCTGGCCAAGGTGTTCTATGCCGACAACGGTTCAGCCGGCGTGGAAGTCGCACTGAAGATGGCCTTCCAGTATTTCCAGAACCGTGGGGAGCCCCGGCGCACACGTTTCATCGCACTGGAGAACGGCTACCACGGCGAGACCCTGGGCGCGTTGGCGCTGGGTGACATCCCGCTGTACCGCCGCGTGTACGCGCCGCTGCTGGCCGAGGGCCTGTTCGCCCCCTCGCCGGATGCCTACCTGGCCGAGCCGGGCCAGAGCGCGGCCGATCGCGCACGGCAGGCCGGCGATGGCCTGGCCACGCTGTTCGACCAGCATCCCGGCGAGATCTGCGCGGTGATCCTGGAACCGCGCCTGCAGTGCGCGGGCGGCATGCGCATGCATGATCCGGTCTACCTGCAGCGCGTGCGCGAACTGTGTGATGCGCACGGCGCGTTCATGATCGCCGACGAGATCGCCACCGGTTTCGGCCGCACCGGCACCCTGTTCGCCTGCGAGCAGGCCGGGGTGATGCCGGACCTGATGTGCCTCTCCAAGGGGCTGACTGGTGGTTTCCTGCCGCTGGCCGCGGTGCTGGCCACGCAGGCACTGTACGACGCCTTCCTGGACGACTCGCGCGAACGCGCGTTCCTGCATTCTCACAGCTACACCGGCAACCCGCTGGCCTGCGCCGCCGCGCTCGCCACCCTGGACATTTTCCGCGACGACGATGTGATCGCCCGCAACCGCGGCATTGCTTCGGTGATGGGCACCCTGGCCGCGCCGTTCGCCGACCATCCGCACGTTGCCGATGTGCGCCAGGCCGGCATGGTGGTGGCGTTCGAGCTGTCGCGCAATGGCAACCGGCACACGCCGTTCGACCCGGCGCTGCGGCTGGGGCTGCACGCCTACAAGGCCGCACTGAAGCGTGGCGTGATCCTGCGCCCGCTGGGCGACGTGCTGTACTGGATGCCACCCTATTGCGTGGACGACCCACAACTGGAGCTGCTGGCGCATACCACGCTGGCCGCGATTGACGAGGCGATTGCATGCGCGTGACCCGCTGCCCCATCGACCTGGCGCTGCACAGCGGCCAGACCGTGACCCTGCCGGAAGAAACGGCCAACCACCTGGTGCGGGTGATGCGCCTGCGCGAGGGCGATACCTGCGTGCTGTTCAACGGCGACGGCCACGATTACAGCGCGACGCTGACCGTGGCCGGCAAGCGCGAAGTGCAGGTCCGCATCGACGCGGTACAGGCCATCGACACGGAGTCGCCGCTGGCGATCACCCTGCTGCAGGGCATCGCCCGTGGCGAGAAGATGGACCTGATCCTGCAGAAGGCGACCGAACTGGGCGTGGCCGCCATCATGCCGGTCAACGCCGAGCGCACCGAGGTGAAGCTTGACGCCGCGCGCGCCGAGAAGCGCGTAGCGCACTGGAACAACGTGGTGACGTCGGCCTGCGGCCAATCCGGGCGCGCGCGCATTCCGCAGGTGGGGGCGCCGCTGTCACTTGCGCAGGCAGCGGCCGTGCTGCCTGCCGATACCTTGCGGCTGACCCTGGATCCGCAGGGAGCGCATCGCCTGTCGACGCTGGCGGCCGCTCCGGCCGGCGGCATCGTGATTGCGATCGGCCCGGAAGGCGGCTGGTCGCCACGCGACCGTGAACAGCTGGCGGCAGCGGGCTTCCAGGGACTGCAGCTGGGGCCGCGCATCCTGCGCACGGAAACCGCCGGCCTGGCGGCGATCGCGGCGTTGCAGGCGCGGCTGGGGGATCTGGGGTAAGGCGGATTCGTGGTCGTGCCGGCCGTTGGCCGGCATCCACGGAATGATGAGGTTGCCGGCCAGCGGCCGGCACTACCCGACCCGCGCATCCCGGGCGGCAGCCGAGCGTAGGCTCGGTGCCGGCCGTTGGCCGGCGTTACCCGGCCAGCGAATCCAGCGCGGCTTCCAGCGCGTCCAGGTTCGGCAGCAGCGCGCTCTGCTCACCCAGCAGCACGCGCATGTGCACGGTCTGCGGCAGGGTTTCCTCGGAGGCATCGGCCAGCAGGCCGTCGCGCGGCACCGAGATCAGCTGCGGGAAGTTCTGCGTCAGCAGCGCGTAGTAGGGACGCTGCGCGTTGCCGCTCAGCGCCTTCAGCACCACCACCTTGTTGTGGCCGCCCACCGCTTCCTCGCCCAGCCCGGAAAGGCGTGCGAACGACAGCAGCGGCACCTGCCAGCCATGCCAGCCGATCTCGCCAACCAGCCAGCGCGGCGCATCGGCCACCGGTTGCACCGGCACCCGCGACATCATCTCGGCCACCGTGGCATTGGGCAGCAGCACGCGCTCGTTGCCGGCCTGGATCAGGACGCCGCGGATTTCGTCATTGCTGGCGTAGCTCATGGGGCTTCTCCGTTGTCATCCTGCTCGCCCCAGCGCACAGCAATGGCCTGCGCCAGGTCCTGCGGTTCGCCGGCCACCATGCCGGCCGCCACCACGGCGGTGGCCGCGGCCGGGTCGTAACAGCCTTCACCGACCTGCCCGGCCACCCATGCGCCCGCTGCGGCCAGGTCCAGCGCCGGGCCGACATGGGCCAGGTCGGCGCCGCTGAGCAGCACCAGCGCGGTCTCTTCGGCCGGTAGCGCAGCGAGCGAGATGCCCTGCGCGTCGCTGACGAAATGCAGGCCATCGCTGGCCACGCGCACACCGATGTCGTCGGCCAGCACGTGCACCTCACCGGGAACCGCGCGCAGGCCGGCCTCGGCCAGCTGCACCGGCAACGGCGACACCCGTGCCATCTGCTTGACCAGGTTGCCGTAGCGCCCGCCATCCAGGCGCATGTGCACCAGCACCGGCACGCTCAGCGCAGACGGCAGCGCGCCGAGCAGGCGCCGCAACGCATCCGGTCCGCCGATGCCGGCCAGCACCAGCAGCGATGCCGCGCGTGCGCCTGCGGGTGCAGCGGCATCCAGATCGACCAGGCTCAGATGATCGATGGCGAAGGAAGACGGCGAAGTTTCCGCTGCGGTAGCGCCGGCTGCAGCGGCCGGTGCGTCCACCACGTCCTCGACCAGCGACCATGCGGTGTGATCGAAGGAGATCGGCGGCGCGGCCTCTGCTGCTGGCGGGGCCAGCGGCTGCGCGGGCAGCGGCGGAGCCGCCAACGGCTCCGGCACGACCGGTTGCAGCGCCGCCAGCGCCTGTTCCAGCGCGATCGGCTCATGCAGCTGCGCCGGCGGCGAATACAGGCTGTCTGCCGGGACCTCGTCGGCCCAGCTCAGTGCCTGCTCCAGATGCGGCTGCAGGGCTTCCTCGCGCGGCGCCGGCGCCGGCGCCGGATGGCCCGGCTCCAGCTGCAGGCTGGGCTCCTCTTCGGCTCCGGGCGGCAGCACCTGCTGGTGACCATGCAGCTTGGCGGCGAGGTGGCGACCCCAGCGCTGGGCTTCCCAACCGTCGCGGCGTGCCGCCAGTTCGGCCTCGTCGAACACCAGGGTCAGGCCCGGTGCCGACAGCACGACCTCAAGCCGCTCCAGTGCATCCTCGATCGCCGCCTCCAGTGCGATCACCACGATCTGCGGGCGGGCATCCTGCAGCAGCTGCGGTTCCAGGCCGTTCGGATCATCTTCCAGCACCAGCTGCACATCGGCGTGCGACAGTGCTTCGCGCAGGCGCTCGCGTGCCGCACCGGGGCGGGCCAGCAGAGCAACGGCCGGGGCCGCTTGGGCTTCACTCACGGACACGGGCGATCCCCAGCAGGTCATACACGTTACGCATCAGGTCCAGTTCCTGGTAAGGCTTGCCCAGGTAACGCTGGACACCGATCTCGAAGGCGCGCTGGCGGTGCTTGTCGCCGCTGCGCGAGGTGATCATCACGATCGGCACATCCTTGTAGCGCGGGTCGGCACGCATCACCGTGGCCAGTTCATAGCCATCCATGCGCGGCATCTCGATGTCCAGCAGCATCAGGTCCGGTACGCGTTCTTCCAGGCGCTCCAGCGCCTCCACGCCATCGCGGGCGACGCTGACCTCGAAGTTGTGGCGCTCGAGGATGCGGCCGGTAACCTTGCGCATGGTCAGCGAATCGTCGACCACCATCACCAGCGGCACCTGGCGCTCCTGGCGGGGCGCATTGGCCAGTACCGGCAGTGTCGGGTTGGCGAGGAAGCGGCGCACCAGCGGTGCCACGTCCAGGATCACCACCACGCGGCCATCGCCGGTGATGGTGGCGCCGTAGATGCCCGGCACCGACGCGATCTGCAGGCCGACCGGCTTGACCACGATTTCGCGGTTGCCCAGCACCTGGTCGATCGCCACGGCGGCACGCAGGTCGCCGGCGCGGACCAGCAGCAGCGGCACCTGGGCCTGGCCATCGGCGCGCGCCGGGGCCTGGCCGACCAGGCTGCCGAGGTCGTACAGCGGATAGTCTTCGCCGCTGTAACGGTAGCTGCTGTCAGCCGCTTCGAAACGCTCGCGCGACAGGCGGCCGATACCACTGACCGAAGCCACCGGTACCGCGAAGGTGGTTTCGCCGATCTGCACGAACACCGCCTGGGTGACCGCCAGGGTCTGCGGCAGGCGCAGGGTGAAGCGCACGCCCTGGCCACGCACCGACTGGATGTCGACCGAGCCGCCGAGCTGGCGCACTTCGTTGCGCACCACGTCCATGCCGACGCCGCGGCCTGCAAGCTGGCTGACCTGGTCGGCGGTGGTGAAGCCGGAGGCGAAGATCAGGTTATCCAGTTCCTGCTCACCCGGCTGCGCATCGGCGGCCAGCAGGCCACGGTCGATGGCGCGGCGGCGGATCGCCTCGCGGTCCAGGCCCGCACCGTCATCGGCCACTTCCAGCACGATTTCCGAGCCTTCACGGTGCAGGCGGATGGCGATCTCGCCTTCCTCCGGCTTGCCGGCGGCGCGGCGCTGTTCCGGCGCTTCCAGGCCGTGGGCCACGGAGTTGCGCAGCATGTGCTCCAGCGGCGCGACCATGCGGTCGAGGACGTTGCGGTCGAGTTCGCCGTGGGTTCCTTCCAGGGTCAGGTGGACCTGCTTGCCGGTGTCGATGCCGGACTGGCGGACCACCCGGCGCAGGCGCGGCACCAGGCCGTCGAACGGCACCATGCGCGCGCGCATCAGGCCATCCTGCAGCTCCGAGCTGACCCGCGACTGCTGCTGCAGCAGCGAATCGTACTGGCGCGACAGATCATCGAGCACGCCCTGCAGGCCGCCAAGGTCGGCCGCGGACTCGTTCAGTGCGCGGCTGAGCTGCTGCAGGGTGGAGAAGCGGTCCAGTTCCAAGGGATCGAACTTCTGGTCGGCCTGGTCCTGCTCGCGCTGGTAGCGGGCGACGATCTGCGCCTCGGTTTCCAGGTCGAGTCGGCGCAGCTGGTCGCGCAGTCGCGCATTGGTGCGCTCCAGTTCGCCCATTGCGCCGCGGAAGGCACCCAGCTGCTGTTCAAGCCGCGAGCGGTAGATCGCCACTTCACCGGCGTGGTTGACCAGGCGGTCGAGCAGGTCGGCGCGCACGCGCACCTGTTCCTGCTGCGGGCGCGCCAACGGATCTTCATCGACCGCGCCCTCGGCCGGCAGCGGTGCCGACAGCGGTGCGTCGGCCGGGGTGGCCGGTGCAACGGTACCCTGCACCGGTGCGGCGTCGGTCTCGCTGGCCGCGCGCGCGGCCGCGGAGGCCGCCGCGATATCGGTGGTGGTGCGGACCTCGAAGGCCTCGACCAGGTCCTGCGCCGGTTCCACCACGCGGTGCGCACCGGTGCGGGTCAGCAGCTGGTGCAGGCGATCGAAGCCACGCTCCAGCAGCTGCACGTCACGCCGTTCGATGTCGGTACGGCCAGCGGCCACCGCTTCCAGCAGCGATTCGATGCTGTGGCCGAGATCACCGATCGCGTTGATGCCGGCCATGCGTGCGCCACCCTTCAGGGTGTGCAGGTCACGCTGCAGGCCGGCCAGCACTTCGCGGTCCTGCGGCGCATCGCGCAGTTCGCTGATCAGGCCGTCGCAGTGGTCGAGCAGGTCCTTGCCTTCCTCGACGAAGATGTCGACCAGCTCACGGTCATACACGCTGAAGTCGAGCGTTTCGGCGCCGGCATCGTCGGCCTCTGCCACCGGCGACGCCTGCTCGGGCGCCTGGGTGGCCAGCGCGGCTTCGGTGTCGATGCCATCCGCAGCAGCGCCCTGCCCCGGTGCCTCCTCCAGTTCGAAGAAGCGCACCGGCGCAGCGTCGTCCTGCGCCGCTGCCACCGCAGCGTATGTATCCACCGTCGCCGGGGACGGCTGGCCAGCGCTCTCTCCTTCGCCGACCGCCGCCTCCCCGCCGACGTCCGCATCCTCGGCAAAGGCTTCCGCCTCGCCCGGCGCGAGTTCGCTGGCCTGCAGGCCGAGTACGGGCCATTGCCCGTCGTCGGCCAGGGTCTGCTCTTCGTCGATCACGTGCAGGCCGGCCTCGAGCGCGGCTGCCAGCGTGACCGGTTCTGCAAAACCCGGCGCAGCCATTTCATCCTGCAGGCTCGACAGCTCGCTGTCGAGTGGCAGTGCAGCAGCGTCGTCGAAGTCGCTGTCGTCGTTCTCGCCCAGGTCCACGGACACGTCCGTATTCAGGTCGATCGCGCCAGCGTCCAGCACCTCGGATACCGGCAGCTCATCCGCGTCGCGATCGTCCACCGGCAATGCGCTGGCATCCAGGTACGGCGACAGGTCATCGGCCACGGTCAACTCGGCGTCTTCGACACCTGCGAGCGTGGCGCTCGCCTCTGCCTCGGCAACAGCCCCCGCGTGTGCTTCCGGCTGGATCGATTCAAGCACTGCGCTGTCCGCCGCAGCGGGCTCGCCTTCGCCCGGCACGGCCGGCCATCCCGCGTCGAAGTAGCGCGAAAGATCATCGCTGCCGGTCAGTTCAGCGGCATCGAGGCCGGCGTCGACCACAGCGCTGGCTTCCAGCGTCCCGTGATCGTCTGCAAGCGTTTCCAGCGGCGGCTCGGCGGCCACCTGCGCTGGATCTGCCGGCGCAATCGCATCTGCCCGATCGCCAATGGGCTCGAGCTCCGCGTCGGTCTCCAGCGCTTCGTCTTCGTCTTCGAGTCCGACCATCGGCCAGCGCGCTTCCGGCAGTTCACCGGCGAGCGCCTGCAGCCGCTGCGCCAGCGCTTCCTGCGGCGCGATCCGCGGCTGTTCGGCCTGCAGCGCTTCCATGGTCGCGGTGATCGCCTGCGCGGTCGCATCGAGTGCGGCCACGCCCTCGTCACCGGGCACCACCTCGGCGGCCAGTGCACGCTTGATGTACGACTCCGCACCGCCGGTGACGGCGGTGATCTCCGGCACTTCGGTCATCGCGAAGGCGCCGTTCATGGTGTGCACCGCGCGCAGCAGCGCATCGCTGACCGGCAGCGGCGCCTGCTGCGCCGAGCGCAGCCACTCCTGCAGGGTCGCCTGGTGGACTTCCACCTCGGCTTCGAGGATCTCGCGCAGCACGCTGTCGATGTTGGCCGGGGTTCCCGGCGCGTCAGGCGCGGGTTCCGGCTCAGCCTCGGCCTGCACCGATGCGATGGCTTCGGCTTCGAGGATGCGGCTGATCTCGTCCTCGCCTTCGGCCGCGGCCGGCGCCGCCGCGGGTGCGGCCGCGACCGGTAGCGGCACGTAGTAGGTTTCCTCACCGGCACCGACGCGATCGGCGATGGCCTGCATCGCCTGCAGGTCCACGGTGATCCGCTGGCCGTGGCGCAGCGCAGCGTTCAGCTGCGGCAGCGCCGCATGCGCGTTGTCGACCATTGCCAGCACCGCCGGCGATGGCGGACGGCTGCCGTCGAGCACGCGGTTGAGCATGCCCTCGACCTTCCACGCGAACTCGCCAAGGGTGCGTGCACCGACCAGGCGCCCGCTGCCCTTGAGGGTATGGAAGATGCGCCGGATCGGCCGCAGCCGGTCCATGTTGTCCGGCTGCATGCGCCACGCCGGCAGCAGCGTGCCAAGGTTGGCCAGCTCGTCGTCGAACTCCTCCAGGAACACCTCGCGGATGTCCTCGTCGATGTTCTCGGCATCGTCATCGAAGCCCGCCTCGAAGCCGGATTCAGCGCTCGCCGCGGTCTCCGCGGTGATCGGTGCCGGCGCCGCAGCGGCCGTTGCCTGCGGATTGAAGTCCGCGGCGGCCGCGCTCAGCTCGGCGAAGAACTGCGCATCGGCTTCACTGAAATCGATCGGCGCGATGGTGTCGATATCGATCACCGACACCGCCGCTGCCGGCGCATCCACGGCGACGTCGGCCACCGCTGCGGCCACGTCGGGCGACGCCTCCACGGCAACCCCATCGGCATCGGCAACGACTGCAGTGTCGACCGACGCTGCCGGCGCAGCCGCGTCGACGCTCTCCAGCAACGGATGCAGCTCGGCGTCATCCTCCAGCGACAGCGTCTCCATCGCGTGCAGCGACAGCACGTCGTCGGCGTTGTCCAGCGCATCGGCGTCGAAGCGGAACACCACGTCGTCGCCTGCGGCCACGGCATCGTGCTCGGCGGCCACCGGGTCGAACGCTGGCGCGGCACCGAAGCCGGCCTCGGCAGGCACGATCGCAACGGCGGCGTCTTCAACCTCCACGGCAACCGTATCGGCCGGTGCCACGGGTACAGCCCCCGACAGCGTCCACTGCGTTGCGCCGCCCTGCTCCACCCCGTCCTGTTCGAAGCTGACCGGATCGAAGCTGGCGAAGGTCGGGCTGCGTTCATCGTCGGCCGCAGCGTGCGGATCGGCGTCCGGATAGAACGGCGCCAGATCCCACTGCGGCACCTCCGGCGCAGGCGCGCTGGAGGCGGCGAAGACCAGGGGGGCCTCGCTGTCGTCATGCAGGGCCAGCGGTGCAGCCGCACCCGGCACGCCGAACATCAGGCCGTCGTCGATCCGCGCCGGCGCCGCTGCGGTCGCAGGCGGATCGAAAGTGAAGTCGGGCAGCGGCAGCGACACCGTGCCCGCTGCGGGCGCGGCGGGCTGCACCGCAATCTCGATCGGCGCGGGTTGCACGGACGCGGCCTGCACTTCCACCGGCTCGCGCTCGACCGGCTGCGCAGCGAATGGCTCCAGGGCGACCACGTCGCGCTCCGGCAGCGGCCAGTAACGCAGCGCCTCGAGGCTGCTGCGGGTGATCTCGAGAATGTCCTCGCGCCCGGGGCGACGGTCGCGCAGGGCTTCCAGGTAGTACTCCAGGCTGGCCATGGCATCGGCCAGCGTGTCCAGCTGGCGGCCACTCGGCACGCGCTGGCGGCCGATCAGCTCGGCCTCGATGTACTGCTGGACCCCGCGCAGGTAATCGGCCGCGGTGCCCAGATCGAGCATGCGCAGTGCACCGGAGACATCGCCCAGCAGGCGTGGCACGTCCTGCAGTTCGGCGTGGTTCCAGCTGGTTTCGATGAAGGCGACGAAGTGCTCGCGCGCCGCGGCGAAGTTGGCAATGGCCTCGTGTGCCAGAACCTCCACCGTGCGCCGGTTCTCGACCGCGCTCGGATCGTCCTCGCCACTGCCGCCGGCGCCCAGATGCGCGACCTGGTCGTCCAGCGAGGCATCCACGTACAGCAGGGCCCCCGCGATATCCAGCAACAGGTTCTCGTCGATCTGCTGGCGGCCCTCGACCACGCCGCGCAGCGCGTCACGCTGCTGCACGACCACGCCACGGGCCACGCCCAGGCCCATCATGCCCAGCGTATCGGCCACGGCACCCAGTTCGTTGGCCTGGGTCTGCAGCTGTTCCGGCGCGCCGCCGGTGCGCAGGTGCAGGTCCAGCGCATCCTTGATGCGCAGCAGCTCTTCCTTCACCGCGCTGCCGACGGTGTCCAGCAGTTCGCGGTTGCGTCCGCTCAGGCTGCCACGGGCATGATCGAGCTCGGCCTCGGTGGCGGTGGCGCTGTCCGGCGCGAACGCCAGCAACACGCTGTCATGCACGCCTTCCTCGCCACGCGCTGCGCGGATTTCGTTGAGCAGCGGCATCAGCACGATCGGAATGTCGCGATGGCCGTTCTGTAGGCGCTCCAGGTAATCGGGCAGCAGCACGCTGCCGCGCATCAGGGTTGCGCAGGCTTCATCGCGATCCGCCACGCCACCGGCACCGATCGCATTGGCCAGCTGTTCGAGTTCCTCGGCCACCATCGCCGGGGCGTACAGCTCGACCATGCGCAGCGTGCCCTGCACCTGGTGCAGGTAGCCGGCGCAGATGCGCATGCGGCTGGCGTCGACCGGGTCTTCCGCGTAGTACTCGACCTCGTTGCGCACCTGCCGCAGGGTCTCGTCCAGCTCGGGCTTGACCCAGCCCAGCGCTGCGTGGCTCATCGCATCGCGCAGACTGCTCATGGACGCGCTCCGTTCGCCGACGCGCGGGGGCCGCGCGGGTTCTGGCGTGGGGAATGGAAATGCTTCATCGACTGGTTCCTTGCTCGCCGCCCTGCCCGCGTCACGCCGGCAGCTTGAAGTCGGCGACCGAACGACGCAGATCGGCCGCCAGCTGCGCGAGGTGGCCGATCGATTCGGCGGTCTGCCCGGCACCCTGCGAGGTCTGGCCGGTGATCTGCCGGATCACGCCCATGGTGCGGGTGATGTCCGAGGCCGCGGCCGACTGCTGCTGGGCGGCGATGGAGATGTTCTTGATGAGGGTGTTCAGCGCATTCGACACGCGCTCGATTTCGGTCAGCGCGGTGCCGGCGTCCTCGGCCAGGCGCGCACCGGACACCACTTCGGCGGTGGTCTGCTCCATCGAGGTGACCGCCTCGTTGGTATCGGCCTGAATCGCCTGCACCAGGTTCTCGATGCGTCGGGTCGCGCCGGAGGTGCGTTCTGCCAGGCGCTGCACTTCGTCGGCCACCACCGCGAAACCGCGGCCGGCCTCACCGGCCGAGGCCGCCTGCACGGCGGCGTTCAGCGCCAGGATGTTGGTCTGCTCGGAAATGTCGTTGATCAGTTCCACGATCGAACCGATTTCCTGCGACGACTCGCCCAGGCGCTTGATGCGCTTGGACGTTTCCTGGATCTGGTCGCGGATCTGGTCCATGCCCTGGATGGTCTCGCGCACCACGCCGGCACCTTCGGCGGCGATCACCACCGAGCGCTGTGCCACGTCGGCCGACTCGGCCGAGTTGCGCGACACCTGCTCGATGCTGGCCGCGATCTCGCCGATGCGGTCCGAGGCCGAGGTGATCTGGTTGGCCTGGTGGCCCGCCGCTTCGGCCAGCTGCATGGCGGTGGCCTGGGTTTCCTGGGTGGACAGCGCGACCTTGGCCGAAGTGTCGTTGATGGTGGTCACCAGGTGGCGCAGCTCGTCGACGGCGTAGTTGATCGCGTCGGCGATCGCGCCGGTCATGTCCTCGGTCACCGAGGCCTTCACCGTCAGGTCGCCCTCACCGAGCGAGGAGATTTCGTCCAGCAGCCGCATGATCGCCTGCTGGTTGCGGCTGTTGAACTCCACCTGGGTCTGGTAGCGCAGTTCCTGCTCGCGCGAGCGGCTGCGCACGTTGGTGGAGACGAAGCCGATGATCGCGATCAGCGACAGTGCACCGGAGACCACGCCGATCCAGAAGTTCGGGAACAGGCGGGTATCGGACACCGAGCCGAACGAGGAGAACGCTTCGAACAGCTTGCGGCTGTCGTCCAGCATGTGCGCCGAGCCCTGGCCCAGCGCGGTCGCCGCCGACTGTGCGGCGAACAGCTGGCGCGAACTGGCCAGGATCGCGTCGGCGTCCTGCTTCATCGCCTCCCACTTCTGCTGCGACTGTTCCAGCGCAGCGATGGCGGCGGCACCGCGCACGGCGGTGATGCCCAGTTCCTCGTTGCCGTTGCGCAGGCCGTCGAGCACCTGCGAGAACACCGTGATGTCACGCGCCAGCGCGTCGCCGGCCGTGGCCGCACCGCTGCCACCGGCACGCATTTCGGTCACGCGGCGGGCCATCGAGCCGGCCACCACCACCTGCTGCAGCGCGCTGTATACCTGCGCGGAAGGCGCGCCGGAGGCGGACATCGCCCGCACCAGCTCGTTCAGCTGGGCCTGCAGGCCCGGCACCGCGCCGGTGAAGTTGTTGGCGTTGCCCGCCAGGGCCAGCACGGCCGGCTCGCTGGCGACCAGCTGCCCGGCCTGCTTGCCGAGCGGCGCCCAGGTTTCACCCAGGGTGGAGATCGCGCCGGACACGCCCGGTTCCTTGCCGTAACGCCCCTGCAGGGTCGACACGTTCTGTTCGATCGCGTTGCGGGTCGCCTTGAAGGCGGTGAACGCCTGCGCGTTGCCGCCGACCGCATCACGGCCCTGGTTGGCCAGCTGCTGCGACAGCACCTGCAGGTCGGCGGCCTTGGAACCGGCATCTGCCAGGCGGCTGCCCTGCCAGGTGGCGACGCCGGTGTTGACGCCGAACAGGATCATCGATGCCAGCAGCAGGAACAACCAGAGGTTGCTGCCGCCCAGCCGCAGCTTGCCGGTCTTGGGGGCGTCCGAAGCAGTACTCATCGTTCAACCTCGATCTTCAATGCAGGGGGCGATACCCGGCCTCAGGCCGCGGCTTGCCGGAATTCAGGGGTGCGCGACAGCAGCGAGAGCGAGAACACGCCCCAGTCGTGGCCGTCGGCATGGAAGGCGCGATCGACGAAGTGGCCATAGCGCCCTTCGGCCAGGGTGCCGGCCGCGATCTGCTGGTCCAGTTCGAAGCTGCGCTGGCCGAACAGTTCATCAATGGTCAGCGCGACGTCGCCGCCGGCCTGGCGCATGATCAGCACGCGCTGGCCTTCCTGCTGCACGGTACGCGTGCCCTCCAGGAAGTACTTCAGGTCGACCACCGGGAACAGGTTGCCACGCAGGTTGCCCACGCCCAGCAGCCACGGCTGCGCGCACGGCACCGGGGTCACCGGCGGCATCGGCACGATTTCCACCACTTCGCGGAAATCGGACACCAGCCGGCGCTGGCCGACGCGGAAACCGACGCCACGCCAGAGGTCCTGGGCGAACTGCCGCTCGGGCAGCTGCACCGCATGGGCCAGGCTGCGCCGTTCATAGGCTTCGAGGATGTCGAAGGGCGAGCGCATCAGGCCACCAGTTCGTTGATCCGCGCGATCAGTTCATCCTCGCGCGGCGGCTTGACGATGTAATCGGCCGCGCCCTGGCGCAGGCCCCATGCCTTGTCGGTTTCCATCGCCTTGGTGCTGACGATGATCACCGGGATGTGCTTGATCGCCGCGTCACGGGCCATCGCACGGGTGGCCTGGAAGCCACTCATGCCGGGCAGCACCACGTCCATCAGCACCAGCTGCGGCACCTGGTCGCGGACCAGCTGCAGTCCATCCTCGGCGTTGTCCGCTTCCAGCACTTCGTGGCCGGCACGGCGCAGCCACTGGGTGAACACCGCGCGGTCGGTGGGTGAATCCTCGATCAGAACGATACGAGCCATTGTGCCTTTCCCCCCTGGTCAGGCGTTGACGTATGTGCGGATGGCACCCAGCAGTTCTTCACGCGTGAAAGGCTTCGTCAGGTATTGCTCCGAGCCGACGATGCGTCCCCGCGCCTTGTCGAACAGCCCATCCTTGGAGGACAGCATGATGACCGGGGTCGCCTTGAACAGCTGGTTGCCCTTGATCAGCGCGCAGGTCTGGTACCCGTCCAGGCGCGGCATCATGATGTCGACGAAGATGATCTGCGGTTGCTGGTCTGCGATCTTGGCAAGCGCTTCAAAGCCATCGGTGGCGGTGACCACCTCGCAGCCTTCGCGCTTGAGCAGCGTTTCCGCAGTCCTGCGGATGGTCTTCGAATCATCGATGACCATCACCCGGAGTCCTGCGAGTTCCCCGCCCGCAGTCGTGTTTTCAGTCATTGCCTATCCCCAAGCGCACGGCCCGATCTCTGGCGGGGGCCGCTACGAAAGCGTATCTATATCGCACTTCCCGCGCCCGCTTCAAGGCCGGCCCGTGGCACGGGGCACGGTGGCCGGCTGAACGTGACCGGTTTCGCAATGCGTGCGCGGGCGCCGGGCGGACGCTGCGTTGCAGTACGCCGGGGAGGCGCGCGGGCGGCGTTGCCGCTACCATCAACGTCTTGCCTGACAGGTGCGCCCATGCCGTTGAACGTCATCGTGGTGATGGACCCCATCGCCCACATCAAGATCGCCAAGGACACCACCTTCGCCATGCTGCTGGAAGCCCAGCGCCGTGGCCATGCCCTGCATTACGTGCGCCCGGGCGGGTTGGCTCTGGAGGGCGGCGTGGCGGTCGCCCAGACCGCGCCGCTGCAGGTCCGCGACGACCCCGCCGGCTGGTATGAGCTGGGCGCATTCAGCCGCACCGAGTTCGGCCCCGGCCAGATCGTGCTGATGCGCAAGGACCCGCCGGTCGACGCCGAATACCTCTACGACACCCAGGTGCTGGACGTGGCTGCCGCCGCCGGTGCCTGCGTGGTCAACAACCCGCAGGGCCTGCGCGACTACAACGAGAAGCTGGCGGCGCTGCTGTTCCCGCAGTGCTGCCCGCCCACCCTGGTCAGCCGCGATGCCAAGGCGCTGAAGGCGTTCGCGCTGGAACATGGGCAGGCCGTGCTGAAGCCGCTGGACGGCATGGGCGGCCGCTCGATCTTCCGCAGTGGCCAGGGCGATCCGAACCTGAACGTGATCCTGGAAACCCTGACCGACGGCGGCCGCAAGCTGGCGCTGGCGCAGAAGTTCATTCCGGACATCAGCGCCGGCGACAAGCGCATCCTGCTGGTCGATGGCGAGCCGGTCGACTACTGCCTGGCGCGCATTCCACAGGGCGACGAGTTCCGCGGCAACCTGGCCGCCGGCGGTCGCGGCGAAGGCCGTCCGCTGAGCGAACGCGACCGCTGGATCGCCGCCCAGGTCGGCCCGGAAATGAAGCGGCGCGGCATGCGCTTCGTCGGCCTGGACGTGATCGGTGACTACCTGACCGAGGTCAACGTGACCAGCCCGACCTGCGTCCGCGAGCTGGACGCCCAGTATGGGCTGAACATCGCCGGCACCCTGTTCGACGCCCTCGAGGCCGGCCTGCGCTGATGCCCCCCGCACCTGCCGTCCTGCCCCCGCCGCCGCGCGAAGCGCAACGGCTGGGGGCGACCATCGCGCTGTCGGTCCTGGTCCACGCCCTGCTCATCCTTGGCGTGGGCTTTGCCGTGAAGGGCGATGCGCCGCTGGTGCCGACGCTGGAGGTGATCTTCAGCCAGACCCGCACCGCACTGACGCCCAAGCAGGCCGATTTCCTTGCCGCGGCCAACCAGGAAGGCGGCGGCGAGCACGACCGGGCGCAACGCCCGCGCGACAACCAGGCCGGCATCGTGCCGCAGGCGCAGTCCGGACTCAGCCCGGTTCCGCAGCAGCGGCAATCGGCCGCGCCGGCACCGCCGCCGCAGGCGCGGGTGGTCAGCAGCCGCAACGGACAGGAGGTGGTGGCGCAGGCGCAGTCGCGGCCGCTGCCGGAACAGCCCGAACCGGATGCACCGCTGAGCGCGCGCGAGCAGCGCGACGTGGAGATGGCGCGACTGGCCGCCGAAGTGCACCTGCGCTCGGCGCAGTACGCCAAGCGCCCGAACCGCAAGTTCGTCTCCGCCAGCACGCGTGAATATGCGTATGCCAATTACCTGCGGGCCTGGGTCGACCGCGCCGAGCAGGTCGGCAACCTGAACTACCCGGACGAAGCCCGGCAGCGCCGGCTCGGCGGCCAGGTGGTGATCAGCGTGGGCGTGCGCCGCGATGGCAGCGTGGAGAGCAGCCGGATCCTGCGCTCGAGCGGGACGCCCTTGCTGGATGAGGCGGCGCTGCGGGTGGTGCAGCTGGCGCAGCCGTTCCCGCCACTGCCGAAGACCGAGGATGCGATCGATATCCTGCAGGTCACGCGCACCTGGGTGTTCCTGCCGGGCGGCTCGCTGCACGACGACCGCTAGGGGGTGTTGCCCGGGCCTGCGGCCCGGAACCCGCTGGAGGCAACGGCCACAGCCGGAGCAACAGCAACCGCGGGCTTCCTGAGGGATGGCGGGACACTGTGGGTTTGCGGGGCCGCCATGAACCCACCTCGCCCGGCCAAGCGCGGCTTCTGCTCTTGCCTTCAGCGACCAACCCCGCCGAGAGGCTCAGCCGTTGGCCTTCGCCTTCGCCTCGCGCGCGGCCTGCTGCTCGACCAGGGTCAGTGCCACGTTGTCGCGCAGGTAGGCCGGCTCGACCTTCTCCGGGGCGATCGCCTCGCCTCGCGCGAACGCCGGCACCGCCAGCGCCAGCACGTCCGACGCCCGCGGCAGCGCCGCGCCATCGAAGCCACGCAGGCCGGCGCCCAGCTGCGAAACCAAAGCACCTTCCGCCGCAGCGAAACCGGTGCCGACACCATAGGCCTGCAGGCCATCCGGCAGCGCCACCGCCGCCGGCGCACACACGCGCTCGGCATCGCGTGCGACCGGCAGGCCATCCACGCGCTCGAAGCGTGCGACGTACAGTTCACCCATGCGGGCATCGATCGCCGAGAGGATCTGCGTTTCGTCCGCCGGCGCGCGCAGCGCCAGCACCTGCAGCGTCGACACCGGCAGCAGCGGGCGGTCCAGCGCCAACGCGATGCCCTGGGCAATGGCAATCGCCAGGCGTACGCCGGTGAACGCACCGGGGCCACGACTGAGTGCGATGCCGTCGAGCTGACGGCGGCCGATGCCGGCCTCGGCCAGCAGCGCCTCGGCCCACGGCAGGCTCAGCTCGGCATGCCGGCGCGGGGCGATCTCGAAACGTTCCAGGACCTGCCCATCGACATGCAGGGCAACGGAACAGGCTTCGGTGGCGGTTTCAAAGGCAAGCAGTTTCATCGGATCAGGTCAGAACAGGGGGAACGTGGCGCCGGGTGCCGGTTGCGGACCCGGCGCAGCGGTGGCCGCAACGGCATCATCGGCCACGGGAGCCCATTGTGGCGTAAAGAAGGCCTGCACATCGGCCAGCTGGCGGGTACGCCGGAAGGGCGGCAGCGAATCGAGGAAGACCCGGCCGTAGCCGCGGTTGAGCAGGCGCGGGTCGCACAGCACCAGCACGCCGCGATCGCTCTCGCTGCGGATCAGCCGGCCAACGCCCTGCTTCAGGGCGATCACCGCCTGCGGCAACTGCTCGTCGCGGAACGGGTTGCCGCCCTGGCCCCGGATCGCCTCCAGCCGCGCCTCGTAGACCGGGTCGTCAGGGGCCGCGAACGGCAGCTTGTCGATCACCACCACGCTCAGCGCTTCGCCGACCACGTCCACGCCTTCGCGGAAACTGGCCGAGCCGAGCAGCACACCATTGCCGGAGTCGCGGAATCGCTGCAGCAGCGTCGCGCGCGGGGCCTCGCCCTGCACGAACAACGGCCATGGCCCGTCGCGCAATGCCTCGGCCGCCTCGCGCAGGGCGCGGTGCGAGGCAAACAGCAGGAACGCCCTGCCCTGCGACGCCTGCAGGACCGGCCGCAGGACCTGGATCAGCGCGGTTCCAAAACCGCGCGCGGCCGGATCGGGCAGGCCCTCGGGCAGATAACACAGCGCCTGCTCCGGCCAGTTGAAGGGGCTCGGCTGGACCAGCGTGTGGGGATCGTCCAGGCCCAGGCGCGTGGCAATGTGGTCAAAGCCACCCCCGACGGTCAACGTGGCCGAGGTGAACACCCAGGCTGCACGACTGCGCTCGCGGTGCTCGCGCAACGGCCCGGACACATCCATCGGGGTGCGCTGGCAGCGGAAACCGCGCGGGGTGAGCTCGTACCACAGCACATCGGCAGCGGCGCTGACCTGCGCCGGGTCGCTGTCGAAATCCAGGGCCGGCTCATCATCGCCCAGCCAGCGGCCAAGCCGCGAGACCGCTTCGCGCGCCCGCGCATGGCAGGCGTCCAGGCCAGCCGCCGCTTCGCGCAAGGGCTGCAGCGCCTGCTCCAGCGTCATCAGGCCGGCCATCACCGTATCGAAGCCGTCACGCACCTGGGGCATCGCCAGCGCACGCCAGTGCGTGCCGCGCGACGGCAGCCCGTCCATTGCCAAGCGCAACGCCAGCAAGGCCTGCTGCAGCTGATCGACCGGTTCCTGCAGGGCCGATTGCGCGCCCCCCACGCCGCGCGCTTCAGCCAGGCAGTCGCGGCCCAGCTCCTGCCACGGGCGCATGCCGAAGCCCTCGCCGAAGAACTGCGCGGCCAGCTCAGGCAACTGGTGCGCCTCGTCGATGACGAAGGCCTGCGCGCCTGGCAGCAGCTCGCCGAACCCGTCCTGCTTCAGTGCCAGGTCGGCCAACAGCAGGTGATGGTTGACCACCACCACGTCTGCGGCCTGCGCGCGTTGCCGCGCACGCACCACGAAGCAGTCATCCCAGAACGGGCAGTCGGTGCCCAGGCAGTTGTCGACGGTGGAGGTGACCATCGGCAGCAACGGAGAGTCATCGGCCAGCCCCTCCAGCTCGGCGATGTCACCGAACTCCGAGCGCCCGGACCAGGCCAGGATGCGCTGGAACTGCGCCGCCTGTTCGGGGCTGGAGAACCGGGGCTCGCCGCGCGCCTGCTGCAGGCGGTAGCGGCACAGGTAATTCGCGCGTCCCTTCAGCAATGCGCTGCGCAGGCCAACACCCAGTGCCTGGCGCACGCGCGGCAGATCGCGGTGGTAGAGCTGGTCCTGCAGCGCGCGGGTGCCGGTGGAGATGATGGTCCGCAGCCCGGACAGCAGCACCGGCACCAGATAGGCGAAGGTCTTGCCGGTTCCCGTGCCGGCCTCGGCCAGCAGCAGATCGCGCTGCTGCAGCGAATCGGCGATGGCTTCGGTCAGGCGCAGTTGGGCCGGGCGCGGCACGAACGCGTCCAGGTGCGAGGCGAGCGCGCCGCCGTCGCTGAGGGCTTCGCGGCTGGCATGAACAAGGTCGGACATCAGGCAGGAAGGATACCCGGCCGGGCGCTGCCCGGCACCCGTTTCAAGCCAGAGCCACAGCAACGGCAACGGCGTTCTTGGCTCTGGGCTGTACTGGAGACTGGCGGGGGACTGCGGGTTTACGGCGTGTCCTGCACGCCCCACCCACCCGGCCCATCACCCGCATCCATCAGCGCGCGCGCGCCGCAGAGGGGGCAGCGCCCGATGGAGGGGAACACCTCAGTACCGCTTGATTCCCGGCACCGTGCAGCCTTCCAGCTGTGCGTGCGCCGACACCGCATTTTCCTTCTCGCCACGTGCCAGGCGCGACTGTTCGATCGTCGCCCAGTGCCGGCGGCACAGCGGCCCGGTCTTCGAGCCCAGATCGATCGCCTTGCGTGCGAACGTTTCCGCCTGCGCCCACTGGCCCTGCAGCAGGGCCAGCTCGGCACGCTCCTGCAGCACCGCCGGATCACCGGCCACGATCTCCAGCGCATGGTCAAGGCTGCTGGCGGCGCCAGCCAGATCCTGCGCCTGGCGCTGCGCCTGTGCGGTCAGCCGCAGGTCTTCCACCTGCGAATCACGCAACGGCTGTACCGACAGCTCCTTGTCGTCCGGACCGGCGGCGGCGTCCACCGCGGCCAGGCGCTGCGCCGGCGTAGTGGTATCGACCGGCTTGACCACCGGCGGTGCACTGCTCACGCAGGCGACCAGGGCCAGGCTGAGGCCGGTCAAGGCCAGGGGCTGCAGCAGGGATCGCATGTTCATCGGCATCATCGGCTTGGTGGAGGAGTGGCCGCGGCGGGGGCCGCAGCAGGTTCAGCAGGGGCTTCCGGCTTGCGGTCCAGGCCGAACCAGCTGCGCCAGCCACCGCCTTCGCCTTCGCTACCGCCCTGCCCGTCCGGCGCCGCCGCCGGCGCACACGGCGCATAGGCCGGCGCATAGCCCACCACGAACGGGAAGCGACGCGCCCCCGGGCAGCCGTCATCGGTGGTGTTGAGGCCGGTGGGCGCCACCGACTGCCAGTCCAGGCCCTTGTTGCTGACTCGCAGCGGCGCGCTCGGCAGGCGCTGGAAGATACCCGACCACACCCGCATCGCGCCGGTGGCGCCATACAGGCCGGCCTGCTCGTTCTGGTCGTTGCCGATCCAGATCACCGCCAGGTGATCGCCGGTGTAGCCGGCGTACCAGCTGTCGCGGCCATCGTTGGTGGTGCCGGTCTTGCCTGCCGGCTGCAGGCGGCCCAGGCCATCGGCGTTCAGGCGCTGCGCGGTGCCGCTGGCCACCACCTGCTGCAGGCCGACGCTGAT
The DNA here is from genome assembly GCF_945952405.1 of uncultured Stenotrophomonas sp. Taxonomy (GTDB): domain Bacteria; phylum Pseudomonadota; class Gammaproteobacteria; order Xanthomonadales; family Xanthomonadaceae; genus Stenotrophomonas. Next base: position 237,110 of record NZ_CAMFIA010000004.1, read on the forward strand.
CAGGTTGGCGGCGATCGAATCGCCCTCCTGCGCCGGTGCCGGGGTCTTGTCATAGCGCTTGAGCAGCTTGCCCTGCGGATCAAGCACGCCACGCACCGCGTGCAACGGCTGGATCTCGCCGCCGGACGCCAGGAACTGGTACAGCTGCGCCATCGCGTACGGGCTCTGGTCGGTCGAGCCGAGGATCACCGCCGGATTCGCTTCGGCCTTGATGCCGGCCAGGACGTGGATCAGCTGGGTCACGCGCTCCGGCCCGACCTGCATGCCCACGCGCACCGTGGCCTGGTTGTAGGAATGGGCCAACGCATCGATCAGGCGCACCGTGCCATGGCTGCGGTTGTCGGCGTTGCCCGGATTCCAGTTGCGGCCACGGCCAAGCTGCACGGTCACCGGTGAATCATCGACCCAGCTGGCCAGCGAGTAGCGATCCGGCTGTGCCAGTGCCAACAGGTACACGAACGGCTTCAGCAGCGAACCGACCGGACGCTGTGCCTCGATCGCGCGGTTGAAGCCCACTTCGGAGACTTCACGGCTGCCGATCACCGCCAGCACATCACCGTTGTGCACATCGGTCAGCACCATGCCGGCCTGCAGCTCGGGGCGACGCTTGCTCTCCAGCGACTTGATGGTGCGGGTCACCGCACCCTCGGCATACGCCTGCGCGGACGGCGACATGCCGGTCATCACGCTCAGGCCGGCGCCCTGCAGTGCCGATTCCGGATAGTCATGGCCGAGCTGGCGGCGGACCAGGTCGACGTAGGCCGGGAAACGATTGGCGGCCACCAGGCCCGGGGCCTTGGGCACGCCCAGCGGGGCCTTCAGCGCACGCTGGTACTCGGCGTCATCGATCAGCGTGGCCTCATGCAGCTTGCCAAGCACGAAGTTGCGGCGATCCAGCGCGCGTTCCGGGTTGCGCCGCGGGTCGTAGAAGGACGGGCCCTTGACCAGCCCGATCAGCAGCGCGATCTGCTCGGTTTCCAGCGACGACAGGTCGCGGCCGAACCAGAACTCGGCGCCGGACGACATGCCGTGGATGGCCTGGCTGCCACGCTGGCCCAGGTACACCTGGTTGAGGTACGCCTCGAAGATGGTGCGCTTGTCGTAGCGCGCCTCCATGATCAGCGCGTACAGCACTTCGTTGAACTTGCGGGTGACGGTCTGTTCCTTGCCGATGCCGAGCAGGCCGCTGCGGGCCAGCTGCTGGGTCAGCGTGGAGGCGCCCTGGCGGCTCTGGCCGCCGGAGCGGAGGGTCACCCACACCGCACGCGCGATGCCGGACAGATCGATGCCGTGGTGGCGGTTGAAGTCCTTGTCCTCGACCGCCTGCAGGCCGGTCACCAGCAGGTCCGGCGCCTCATCCATGCGGATCAGGCGGCGTTCTTCCTGCTTCTGCCCGTACAGCGTGGCGATGCGTGCGGGATCCAGCCGCGCGGCCTTCAGCGCCTTGCGGTTGTCGGCATCGCGCAGCGAAGCGACCGCACCGTCGGCCAGCGACAGCTCAAGCCGGCGCGCAGCCACCCGGCCATCGACATCGCTGTAGCCGCGGCTGGAGATGACGAAACGGCCGCCGTTCACCGCATAGGTTGCCGGCTCCTTGCCCTGCCCGTCATCACGGTAGGCGGACGCGGCCAGCTCGGTCTTCAGGGTCGCCGCGTCCATCGCCTTGCCGGGCGTGAGCACCAGCGGGCGGGCATACACACGGGTCGGGATCTGCCAGCGCAGCTCACCGAAGCGCTGGGTCACCTGCTGGTTCAGGTACAGCGTATAGGGAATCAGGAAACCCAATCCCAACGCGACCGCAGCCATGCTCCAGGTGATCAGGCGACGCCGCCACAGCGGGCTGTCGTCCTGCTGGTCGTCGTCGTCGAAATCGTCGATGTCGTCGGAATCGTAGCGTCGGGGCACTGGGGATGCAGGCAGGTAGGGTCTGGCGAGTCTAACGCAGGCGCCGTGGCGGCTGGCAGGCGATGGCCTGCGGTTTCACTGCAGTTCAAGCAGGGCGCGGCGCCCGCCGGCCTGCGGCGGCCCCGGCCAGCGCGGCCCGGATGCCCTTCCAGCCGGCCCCGGCCAGGCAGACATTGGCCAGCCGCGCGATCAACCGCGGGGCGTCATGGGCGATCCAGCGTGCCCGCACATCCACGCGGCGGTACAGCTGCAGCCGCGACCAGGCCATGCGCCAGGCCAGCGCCTGCAGCCCCTGGAAGCGCTCCGGCGCCACCACCACGCCGCGCTGGCGCAGCAGCGCATCGAGCGCCAGCAGGCGCCCGGCCGTGCGTTGCCGCGCCTGTGCGTCGAACAGGTCCAGATGGCGCAGGCGCTGCATGAAACTACGGCGGCTGGCCCCGATCTGGTTGTTGCCATGCTGGCGGTAGTCGATGGTCGGCTCGGCCAGCATGTCCAGGCCGCCGCGCAGCGATGCGTGTACCGCCAGCCATTCGTCGTGGCTCCAGCCCGGCGGCACCGGCAGCGATCCCTCCAGCAGGCTGCGACGCAGCGCGCAGGTGGCGCCGGTGATGAAGTTGCGCAGCAGGATCGCGTCGATCGCAAGGCCCGAGCGTTCCAGCTCCACCTCGGCCGGGTGCACCACCAGTACTTCCAGCAGGCGCGAGCCCATCGGTGCGCCCTGCGCATCCACCAGCCGCGCGTCGCTGTGCAGCAACAACAGCGCCGGATCGGCCTGGAAGCGCTGCACGTAGCTGCGCACACGCCCCGCATGCCAGACATCATCCTGGTCACACAGGAACAGGATATCGGCCTGGCAGCGCTGCAGCGCATCGGCGAAATTGCGCACATAGCCGAGATTGCGCGCGTGCTGGACGATCTCGACCCGGATGCCCTGCGCCTGCGCGCGTGGCACGAAGGCCTGCAGCAGCTGCAGGGTCTGGTCGCTGGAGCCGTCGTCGCCGATCACCACTTCGTGCACCGGCAGATCCTGCTCCAGGATGCTGTCCAGCTGCGCCTGCAGGTAGCGCGCACCGTTGTAGGTGCACAGCGCAACGCCAATGCGTTCGGCAGGGGCCGATCGGGATGGCGCGTCAGGCATCGAACGTACTCACGGATAACAAGGCCGGGGGATGGTAGCAGAGCCCCCGCGGACGGATGGATACCGGTCCTGACTAGCCGTTCCCGGGATGCGCGGCGATCCGCTGCAGGGCCTGCGCGGCACTCATCGGCTGCCATGTGCCCGCATCCGGCCGGAACGGCCGTGGGGCCACACCCAGCAGCGCCTGCAACGGCCCGTTGTCGGCGATCAGGTCCTGCTGCAGGCGCGACACCGGCCCACGCGCACGCGGCAGCACCGCAGCCAGTCCCCGCAGCGCACTGCCCGGCAACGGCAGCGCCAGGGTCGGTTGCGCCAGGCTGGCATGCACGCGGCGGAACATCGCGTGGTACGGCAGGCGTTCGCCGCCACCGATCTCCAGCACCTGCGCCGATGCCGCACCGGTGCTGATGCAGGCCACCACAGCACGGGCGATGTCGTCGGCATGCACCGGTTGGCGCAGGCCACCGGCCAGCGGGATCGGAAACAGGCGCAGGCGCAGTGCGCGCTGCACGATCGGCGTGATGCTGCGGTCGATGCCGGCGCCATAGATCAGCGTCGGCCGCAGGATCGTCCACTCCATGCCCAGGCGTTCGGCCTGCGCGATCAGCCCCGCTTCGCCCCGCTGCAGCATCGCCACCACGTCCTGCTCGTCGGCCTGCTCCGAATCCTGCTTGCTCAGCACGCTCATCGAGCTGGTGGCGATGACCCGCCGCGCCGGCGCCTCGGACTGCCGCGACAACCAGTGCATCAATCCTTCCAGCGGCCCGAAGCTGGCGATGGCCTGCCAGGCCGGCGACGGCACGCTGTCCAGGGCCTCCGCCAGATCACCACACAGCCATTGCACCCCGTCCTGCGCCGGTTGCGGCCGCCGGCTGACTGCCTGCACAGGTGCATGCGCCTGCACCAGGCGCGGCAGCAGGAACCGGCCGATCTGGCTGGTGGCTCCGGAAACAAGAACGGTCATCGGCACTCCATGCGGGTCAAACGGGGCTGGCTACTATAACGACCCCCTCCGCCGCTGGCGGACTCAGGGCGACGGCACGCCGATGTCGCGCAGGCGCTGCCGCAGTTGCTGGTAATCGCTGCTGGCGGCACCGATACCGAGTTCGCCCGCCTGCTGCAGGGCGCGTTCGGCGAAGGCGACATCGCCATTGCCGAGGCGTTCGCTGCCGATCGCCAGCCAGCGCTGTGCCAGGCGCTGGCGTGCCGCCGGCAGGCCATTGGCGGTGGGTGACAAGGTCTGCCAGGCCTGCAGGCAGGCACCCGCTGCCTGTACCCGGTTCTGCCTGAGGTTGTCGTCGAAGCATTGCCGGCTGGCCGGCAGCAGGCGGGCGGCAGCGGCTTTCACCCGCGCATCGCGAGGGGCCAGCGCCTGCGCTTCGCGCAGCGCATCGAACGCGCTGTGCCCTGGCGGGCTGATCCACTGCCCGGCGCGTTCGGCACGCTCGATCCGGCGCAGCAGGTCGCGCAGCTGCCGTTCGCGCTGCGCGTTGCCCAGCGCCGGCTGCTGCAGCGCCTTGCCGGCCTGTTGCGCGCGTTGCAGGCGCTGGGCCAGTTGCTGCCGCGCCGCCGGCGAGGCACCCAGCTGCTCCGCCAACCGCGCATCGCGCTGCGCGGCCTCGAACTTGAAGTCATCGGCCAGGGCCTGGCTGCGCGCCAGCACCGCCTGCAACACCTGCTCACGGCCACGCTGGGCATTGGCATCGTCCGGCGCCACCGCCAGCACGGCCAGGAAGCCTTCGGCGGCCTGTTCCAGCTGCTGCCGCTGCAGCGCGCGCCGCGCCCGCCGCAAACGTTCATCAACGGCCCGTGCGAGCGCTTCCTGGCTGGCCGGCAGATCGGCATGGCCCGCATCGAACTGGCGAGCGCGCTGCAGTATCGCGGCGGACTCGGCCAGCTCGCCTCGTTCCGCCAGCACGCGTGCGTGCTGCAGCAGGTCGCTCAGTGCATCCTCACGCCCTTCCAGGGCCGGCAGATTGTCCGGTTGCAATGCCAGGATGCGCTGGAACAACGGCAGCGCGCTGCTGTCGCCATCATCAAGCCGGGCCGCAGCAAAAGCGTTGCGGGCCTGTGCCAGCAGTGCACCGATGCCGGCGCCCGCGTTGCGCCGCGCCTGCAGCTGGCGCGCCACGGCATCCGCTTCGCCCTGTGGCACCTGCAGTTCACGGGCCAATGCCAGCGCCTGCGCACTGGCGTCCAGGTCGCCGTTCTGCAGCGTGTCGCGCGCCTGCTGCAGCGCCGCCGCTGCGGTGCGTGCCAGGCCGTCACGGGCCTGTGGACGGTCACCGTCCAAGGCCAGAACCGCCTGGTAGCGTTCGCGCGCACCGCTGCCGTCGGCCGCGCTCAGCCGACCCGCGGCAAGGGCACGGTCGCCTTCGGCCAGCAGCTGCTCGATCTGCGGCTCGTCCCAGAACCAGTCCGCCAGTGGCTTGCGCAACAGCACCAGCAGCACGAACACCGCCAGCGCCGCCACCAGCGCCCAGCGCCAGACGCGACGCGCATGCCGCGCCTGCACCCACCACCAGCGGCCTTCGCGACGGACGCGGTCCAGCGCAGGATGTTCAGCGCCATGCGGGCGATGCGGGGGCTCGCGTTCCATGCGTGCAAGGGTAGCCGGGGCAGCGTGAAGCTCAGCCGAGGCGACGCGCCTCGCTCACGCCCGGCAGCGCGTCCAGCTTGCCCAGCAGGTTCGACAGCTGGCCGTAATCGCTGACCTTCAGGCGCAGGCGCAGGTGGGCACGGCCACTGTTGCGCACGTTGTCACTATGGATATCGAGCACGTAGGCGTCTTCCTGGGCGATCAGGTTGGTGATGTCCTTCAGCAGCCAGCGGCGGTCGACCGCCTCGACCACCACGTCCACTTCGTAGCCCCCTCCGGCCTGGCCCCACTCCACCGGCAGGATGCGCTGCGGGCTGGCGGCCGCCAGCCGGGCCAGCGCCGCACAGTCTGCACGGTGCACGGTGACACCGCGGCTACGGGTCAGGTAGCCGACGATCGGTTCGCCCGCCACCGGCTGGCAGCAGCGCGCCAGCTGCACCAGCAGGTTGCCCACGCCCTGCACGGTGAACTTGGACTTGCCCAGGTTCTCGCGGCGCGCGGTCGGGCGCGGCAGGCTCGGCGCAGGCGCCGGCTGGCTGGCCGCACGCTCCGCTTCCAGCAGGGTGCGGCTGACCTGGTTCGGGCCGGTATCGCCCAGCGCGACCTGGATGTAGAGGTCGTCGATGCTGTCGGCATGGAATTTCTTCGCCGCCACCGACAGATCCGAGTGCTGCAGGCCCAAGCGCTTCAGCTCGCGCTCGAGCAGTTCGCGCCCGGCCTGCACGTTGCGCGCGCGGTCCAGCTTGTGGAACCAGCTGCGCACCTTCTCGCGGGAGCGGTTGCTGGCCAGGAAGCCGTTGGCCGGCATCAGCCAGTCGCGACGCGGGTCGGCCTCCTTGCCGGTCAGGATCTCGACCCGGTCACCGCTGCGCAGGCGGTAGGTCAGCGGCACGATGCGGCCATTGACCTTGGCGCCACGGCAGCGATGCCCGACCATGGTGTGCACCTGGTAGGCGAAATCCAGTGGCGTGGCGCCCTGCGGCAGGTCCAGCACCTCGTCCTTCGGGCTCAGTGCGTAGACCCGGTCCTCGGTCAGCTCGGCATCGAGCGCACCGGCCAGCTCGTTGCCCTGGCCGTCCTGCGCCTGCTCCAGCAGCTGGCGCATCCAGGTGATCTTGCGGTCGAAGGATTTTTCCGCGCCCTTGCCGCCTTCCTTGTACTTCCAGTGCGCGGCCACGCCCAGCTCGGCCTGCGAGTGCATCTCGTGGGTGCGGATCTGCACTTCGATGGTGCGCCCTTCCGGCCCCACCACGGCGGTATGCAGCGAGCGGTAGTCGTTGGCCTTGGGGCGGGCGATGTAATCGTCGAACTCGCTCGGCACCGGCGCCCACAGCGCGTGCACCACGCCGAGCGCGGCGTAGCAGGCCGCCACGTCATCGACCATCACCCGCACCGCGCGGATGTCGTACAACTGGTCGAACGCCAGCCGCTTCTTCTGCATCTTCCGCCAGATGCTGTAGATGTGCTTCGGGCGGCCACTGACCTCGGCCCTGATGCCCTGCGCAACCAGCTCGCGCGACAGCACCTTCTTCACGTTCTCGACGTAGCGCTCGCGGGCGATGCGGGTCTCGTCCACCTCGCGGGCAATGCGCCGGTAGGTTTCCGGTTCCAGGTGGCGGAAGGCCAGATCCTCCAGCTCCCACTTCAGCTGCCAGATGCCCAACCGGTTGGCCAGCGGCGCATGGATGTCGCGGGTCAACTGGGCCAGCGCGCGGCGCTGCTCGTCATCCAGCTTGTCGGCCGCGCGCATCCGCGCCAGCTGCCGGGCCAGCAGGATCGGCACCACGCGCAGGTCACGGATGATCGCCAGCAGCAGGCGGCGCAGGCCTTCGCTGTTGCGCCCCGCCTCACGCCCGGCATGCAGGGCCCAAACCGGATCGGCCGCATCCTGGCCGTCGAGCAGGCCCACCACCGCCGCCTTGTGGTTGCCGAGCGGCAACTGCTCCAGGCTGGCGCGCAGGCCCGGCAGGTCGAACAGCAGCGCCGCGACCACCGCGCCCTCGTCGGCCGAGAGCATTGCCAGTGCATCCAGGGTGTCGCCCAGCACCGACCAGCTGGCGCGCATCTGCTGGTCGCATCCGGGGACTTCCCAGTGCTCGCGCAGGGCCTGGCGCAGCGGAGCAGGCAGCACCGCTGCCGAGGGACGGTTCAACAAGGCATCCAGGCCGGGGACGGAAGCGCGGTTCACAGCATCGAGCAGGCAAGACAGAGGGCCCTACACTAGCGCCGGCGCCGTTCAGGGACAATCACCCGCGCCGCCATCGCCGGGCATCAAGACATGCCGCTACACTCGCGGGCAAACCCAGGAGAGTTCCGCCATGCCCTCGATCGTTCCGCGTTTCCGCCCACGGCTGCTGGCCTGCGCCGCGCTGCTGCTGTCCCTTTCGGCGCCTGCGCTGGCCCAGCGCGTGGTTGACGGCGACCTGCAGCAGCAGATGTCGCCGGCCGAGTTCAAGGCCGCCGGGCTGGACAAGCTCAGCGCGCAGGAACTGGCCACGCTCAACCGCTGGCTGCAGGGCAAGGTCGAAGCGGCCACCACCCAGGCCGTGGCAGCGGTGCGCGAAGAAGCCCGCGAGCAGGGTCGCCAGGAAGTGATCGTGAAGAACCGCGGCTTCTTCGACTTCGGCAGCAGCGAGCCGATCACCGGCACGCTGCAGGGCGAATTCCGCGGCTTCGGCAAGGGCCGCGTCTACGTGCTCGACAATGGCCAGGAATGGGAACAGACCGACACCACCAGCGTGGTCGGCGTGCGCAAGCAGTCGCCCAAGGTCAGCATCAAGCCGGGCGTGATGGGCGTGTGGTACATGAAGGTGGAAGGCGTGAACAGCCAGCCGAAGGTGCGCCGCTCCAAATAAGGTCGCGGCCTTCCTGTAGAGCCGAGCATGGGCTCGGCTCTACAGCAGCGACGTCATGCCTGGCGCAGCGCGGCCACCCGCTGGGCCAGCTTCTTCGCCGAGATGCCGGTGCGTGCGCCCAGTTCCTGGGCGAACAGCGAAACCCGCAGTTCCTCCAGGTCCCAGCGCAGCGCCTGCCATTGCGGACGATCACGCAGACCCTGCTGTTCACCCACCTCCAGTGCCTCCAGGAACGGATGCAGTTCCAGCATGCGCGCCTGGTCGCGTGGCGGGTCACGCTTGGCACGCTCGGTGCGCAGGATCATCGCCTTCAGGTAGCGCGGGTACTGCGCCAGCGCGTCGGCCGGCGTGTCGCGCAGGAAACCGGGATGGATCAGTCCGGCCAGCTGCGCTTCCATGTCGTCCAGGTTACCGCGCGCCCAGCCCATCAACGGCGCTTCCAGCATCGGCTTGAGCTCGGCCACCAACGCCAGGATGGACTCGGCCAGCTTCAACCGCTGCATGGCTTCGCCGAACAGCGCCTTGGCCGCATGCTCGCGGCGCTGCTCGAACGCCGCTGCATCGCGGATCTCCTGCAGGCCCTCGGCCAGCACCGCGTTCATCGCCGCGTCGACCAGGTCGCCACGCAGGCGCTCCTGCGATTCGATCGCGGCGTACAGCAACCCGGTCTTGGCACCCACCGGCAGCTGCTTGCGCGCCTGCTTGACCTTCTCGGCCAGGGCAATCTCCAGCAACCGGCGCACGCCCAGCGGATGGGCCTCCTGTGCCTGCTGGCGATCGGCGAAGATCCGCAGCGCCACGCTGTCACCCTCGTCCAGCAACGCCGGATAAGCCGGCACGCCGGCTTCGCCGGGTACCTGCAGCGGAATGGGCGTGGCCGGGAACGTGCGCAGGCCATCGGCTGCCATCTCGCGCCCGGCGCGTGCAGCAAACGCATCACCGGCACGGCCACCGAACTTCGCGCGAAGTGCGTCCAGGTCGCGCGACGTCGCCAGCACCTTGCCCTGCTCGTCGCGCAGGCGCAGGTTCATGTGCAGATGCGGCTCGATCGAACCCGGTTCGAAATCGAGCGCGCTCACCGTCGCGCCGGTCGCACGTGACAGGAAGCGCGCCAGCTCGCCGCTGATCGCATCGGCACTGGGCTGCGGGAACGCCTCGAAGAAGGCACGGCCGAAGTCCGGCGCCGGCACGTAGTTGCGGCGCATCGCCTTGGGCAGGCTGCGGATCAGCGCCGAGGCCTTGTCGGCAACGAAGCCCGGCGCCAGCCAGCCCAGCCGGGCCGGGTCGAGTGCGTTGAGCAGGTGCAGCGGCACCTCCAGGGTCACGCCGTCATCGTCGGCGCCCGGCTCGAAGCGGTAGTGCAGCGGCAACCGCGCCTGGCCCAGTGCCAGGTACTTCGGATACCGCTCCTGCTCGCTGCCCTCACCGGGCAGCAGATCGGCCAGGCTCCAGTGCAGGGTCTTGCGCTGCTCCGGCGGCAGTGCCTTCCACCAGCTGTCCAGGCCCGCCGCCGAATGGATCTGCGGCGGCACCCGGTCCAGGTACCAGCGCGCCTGCCAGTCCTCGTCGGCAACGATGCCGGCGCGGCGCAGCTTGGCTTCTTCCTCGCGTGCAACCTCCAGCACCTTCTGGTTGTCGGCCACGAAACCGGCACGGGTCGTGATCTCACCGGTTACCAGCGCCTGGCGCACGAAGATGTCATGCGCCTCGCCCGGCGCGATGCGACCGTAGTGCACCGGCTTCTTCGGTGCCAGCACCAGGCCGAACAGGCTGATCTGCTCGGAGGCCAGCACCTGGCCCTGCGCGCGCGACCAGTGCGGATCGAAATGCCTGCGCAGCAGCAGGTGCGGCAGTTCGGCGATCACCCAGTCCGGCTCGATCGCCGCCAGGGTCATGCCCCACACCTTCTGCGTGTCCAGCAGGTTGGCCACCAGCAGCCACGGTGGCGGCCGCTTGGACAGCGCCGAACCCGGGAATGGCAGGAAGCGGCGTTGCCGTGGCGCCTGGAAATCCCCCTTCTCGGTGCGGTGGCCGATCTGCGTGGGCAGGCCGGCCACCAGCGCCCGATGCAGGGTCTGGTAAGCCGCGGCGCGCACGCGTTCGCTGAAACCGCCTGCGGCCGGCGCCTGCTCCTTCTGCTCGCGCACGGCAACCGGTGCGGGGGCCGCCTCGGACTTGCCTTCGCGGGCCAGGCGTGCGGCACGGTGCAGCTGGCCACGGGTCGCCTTCACCGCCGCTGCATCATCACGCGCCACCGCCGGCGCACTGCTGCCGGCCAGCAACGGCGCCATCGAGGCCTCGTTGGCTTCTTCCTTCCAGCCCAGTTCCTCGCACAGCAGGCGCAGCTGGCGGTGCAGCTCGCGCCATTCGCGCATGCGCAGGAAGCCGAGGAAATGACGGCCACACCAGTCGCGCAGCTTGGACTGGGTCAGGTCCTCATGGGCCTGCCGATAGGCATCCCACAGGCGCAGCACGCCGACGAACTCGGAACGGCCATCGGCGAACTGCGCATGTGCGCTGTCGGCCGCGCCGCGTGCCTCGGCCGGGCGTTCGCGCGGGTCCTGGATGCCCAGGAACGAGGCGATCACCAGCATTGGCCGCAGGCAGCCGGCCGCCTGCGCGGCCACCAGCATGCGTGCCAGCTTCACGTCCACCGGCAGTCGCGCCATCTGCTTGCCGATCGCGGTCATGCGCCGCTCGGCATCGATCGCGCCCAGCTCGGTCAGCTGCTGCCAGCCATCGGCCACCGCGCGCTCGTCCGGCGCTTCCAGGAACGGGAAGTCCTCGATGCGGCCCAGGCCCAGCTGCAGCATGCGCAGGATCACCCCGGCCAGGCTGGAGCGGCGGATCTCCGGATCGGTGAATTCCGGCCGCGCCTGGAAGTCGGCCTCGGCATAAAGGCGATAGCAGATACCCTCGGCGATACGACCACAGCGGCCCTTGCGCTGGTTGGCGCTGGCCTGCGAGATCGGCTCGATATGCAGCCGGTCGAGCTTGTTGCGCGGGCTGTAGCGCTTGACGCGGGCAAAGCCGGGGTCGACCACGTAGCGGATGCGCGGCACGGTCAGCGAGGTTTCCGCCACGTTGGTGGCCAGCACGATGCGCCGGTTCGGCCCCGGATTGAATACCCGGTCCTGGTCCTGGTTGGACAGGCGCGCATACAGCGGCAGCACGTCGGTGTTGCGGTACTTGCGCCGTTCCAGCGACTGATGCGCATCGCGGATCTCGCGTTCGCCGGGCAGGAAGATCAGCACGTCGCCCCGCGAATCCAGGCGGGTAATCTCATCGATCGCCGACACGATGGCATCGTTGACGGTGCGCTCGCCTTCCTGCTCGCCCTCGCCTTCCAGCGCGCGGTAGCGCACTTCCACCGGATAGGTACGGCCTTCGACACTGATCACCGGCGCATTGTCGAAATGCTGCGCGAAGCGCTCCGTATCGATGGTGGCCGACGTGACGATCAGCTTCAGGTCCGGGCGCTTGCGCAGCAGCTGCTTGAGGTAGCCGAGCAGGAAGTCGATGTTGAGGCTGCGCTCATGCGCCTCGTCGACGATGATCGTGTCGTAGTTCGACAACCAGCGGTCGCTGGCGATTTCCGCCAGCAGGATGCCGTCGGTCATGAACTTGATGCGGCTCTCGTCGCTGACCTTGTCGTTGAAGCGCACCTGGTAGCCGACCAGCTGGCCCAGCTCGCTGTGCAGCTCCTGCGCGACACGGCTGGCCACCGCACGTGCGGCGATCCGTCGCGGCTGGGTGCAGCCGATCATGCCGGCCTGGCCGCGGCCTGCTGCCAGGCACAGTTTCGGCAGCTGGGTGGTCTTGCCCGAGCCGGTTTCACCGGCGATCACCACGACCTGGTGGTCGCGGATCAGCTCGATGATGGCGTCGGCTTCACGCGCAATCGGCAGCTGGGGGTCCAGAGTAATGGACGGCTGCTGCTGCGCCCGGACCTGCCGGCGCTGCATCGACGCCTGCAAGGCCTGCTCGAAGGTGGCGGCCAGCGCCGCATCCTGTGGCTTGGCCTGGCAACGCGAGAGCATCCCCAGCAAACGGCCCCGGTCACGGCTCATCGCGCCGTCAATGGCGGCGCGCTGTTGGCGCAGGCGGGTCTGCGGCATTTTGTCGATAGAGTTCATCAATCGTTTCGTTCAAAACTTTGAAAGCGACCAGTCTTCAAGACTGATTTATTGTGAAGGCCAACGATTCCACAAGGAGGAACCCCATGGCGAAGACCAAGAGCACGACCAAGGCCAAGACCGGCAAGCAGAAGCTTGCAGCGGCGGCACCGTCGGCGCCCAACATCGATATCGGGATCACCCAGGGCGACCGCAAGAAGATTGCCGACGGCCTGTCGCGCTTCCAGGCGGATGCGTTCACGCTCTACCTGAAGACGCACAACTTCCACTGGAATGTGACCGGGTCGATGTTCAACTCGCTGCACACCATGTTCGAGACGCAGTACACCGAGCAGTGGGCGGCACTGGACGACGTGGCCGAGCGCATCCGCGCACTGGGCTTCAATGCCCCGGGCTCCTACCGGGAATTCGCTGCGTTGACCTCGATCGCCGAGGAACCGGGCCTGACCGACAGTGCGGACTGGCGTGAAATGGTACGCCAGTTGGTGGTCGCCAACGAAGCGGTCTGCCGAACGGCGCGTGAAGTGCTGGATGTGGCCGCCAAGGGCGACGATGCCCCGACCGAGGATCTGATGACCCAGCGCCTGCAGACCCACGAGAAGTACGCCTGGATGCTGCGTTCGCTGCTCCAGTAAGGGTTGGGGGCTCGGCAGGGCTGCACCCTGCACCCGCAGGGGCAACCGCAACGGCAACGACCGGAGCAGAAGCGGGTTTCCTGTGGGGTGGCGGGATGGGTCCGGTTGCGGGAGCGTCAGCCGCATCCATGCGGCTGACGCTCCCGCAACCGGACCCACCCCGCCTTCGACAGTTTTCCGCGATCTGTCAGGACATGCCTTGGGGTCAGAGCCGTTTTCCGGAGGAGAACGGCTCTGACCCCATTCTGTTTGAAGTCTGGGGAAGAGCCCCCTGAGTCAGGGGGCGGCCGCGAAGCGGCGGGGGCTGGGAGCTGGTAAGTGGGGCCCGCGTTTCGCGCAGCGAAGCGTGGGAGCGGCAGCGCGCATGCGATGGCGCGTTCCCAGGGCGCAGCCCTGCCGAGACTCCCCCGCCGGGGTAAACTAGCCGGATGGCTTCCCGTCCCGCGCACGACCTGCTCCGCCGCGTCTTTGGTTACGACGATTTCCGTGGTCCCCAGCAGGACATCGTGGAGCATGTGGCTGCCGGTCACGATGCCCTGGTGCTGATGCCCACCGGCGGTGGCAAGTCGCTGTGCTACCAGGTGCCGGCACTGCTGCGTGACGGATGTGGCATCGTCATCTCGCCACTGATCGCGCTGATGCAGGACCAGGTTGAAGCACTGCGCCAGCTCGGCGTTCGGGCCGAGTACCTGAATTCGACCCTGGATGCCGAAACCGCCGGCCGCGTCGAGCGCGAACTGCTCGCCGGTGAGCTGGACATGCTCTATGTGGCTCCGGAGCGGCTGCTGACCGGGCGCTTCCTATCGCTGCTGTCGCGCAGCCGGATCGCCCTGTTCGCGATCGACGAGGCGCATTGCGTGTCGCAGTGGGGCCACGACTTCCGCCCCGAATACCGTCAGCTGACCGTGCTGCATGAGCGCTGGCCGCAGATTCCGCGGATCGCGCTGACCGCCACCGCCGACCCGCCGACCCAGCGCGAGATCGCCGAGCGCCTCGACCTGGAGCAGGCGCGCCACTTCGTCAGCTCCTTCGACCGCCCCAACATCCGCTACACCGTGGTGCAGAAGGACAACGCCCGCAAGCAGCTGACCGACTTCCTGCGCGGTCACCGTGGCGAGGCCGGCATCGTCTACTGCATGTCCCGGCGCAAGGTCGAGGAGACCGCCGAATTCCTCTGCGGCCAGGGCTTCAACGCCCTGCCCTACCACGCCGGCCTGCCGCCGGAAGTACGCGCCGGCAACCAGCGCCGCTTCCTGCGCGAGGACGGCATCGTGATGTGCGCCACCATCGCCTTCGGCATGGGCATCGACAAGCCGGACGTGCGTTTCGTCGCGCATACCGACCTGCCCAAGTCGATGGAAGGCTACTACCAGGAAACCGGGCGTGCCGGCCGCGATGGCGAAGCCGCCGAGGCCTGGCTGTGCTACGGCCTGGGCGACGTGGTGCTGCTCAAGCAGATGATCGAGCAGTCCGAAGCCGGCGAGGAACGCAAGCAGCTGGAACGGGCCAAGCTTGACCACCTGCTGGGCTACTGCGAATCCATGCAGTGCCGCCGCCAGGTGCTGCTGGCCGGCTTCGGTGAAACCTATCCCCGGCCCTGCGGCAACTGCGACAACTGCCTGACGCCGCCGGCATCGTGGGACGCCACCATTCCCGCGCAGAAGGCCCTGAGCTGCGTGTACCGCAGCGGCCAGCGTTTCGGCGTCGGCCACCTGATCGACATCCTGCGTGGCAGCGAGAACGAGAAGGTGAAGCAGCAGGGCCACGACAAGCTCAGCACCTATGCGATCGGTCGCGACCTGGATGCGCGGACCTGGCGTAGCGTGTTCCGCCAGCTGGTGGCGGCCAGCCTGCTGCAAGTGGACAGCGAGGGCCACGGCGGCCTGCGCCTGACCGATGCCAGCCGCGATGTGCTGACCGGCCGACGCCAGATCAGCATGCGCCGCGACCCCGCCAGCGGCGGTAGCGGCCGCGAGCGCAGCGCACAGCGCACCGGCCTGTCGGTGCTGCCGCAGGACCTGGCCCTGTTCAACGCCCTGCGCGGCCTGCGCGCCGAACTGGCCCGCGAGCAGAACGTACCGGCCTTCGTGATCTTCCACGACAGCACCCTGCGCAACATCGCCGAGCAGCGACCGACCAGCCTGGACGAGCTCGCCCGGGTCGGCGGTATCGGCGGCACCAAGTTGAGTCGCTACGGCCCGCGCCTGGTCGAGATCGTGCGCGAGGAAGGCTGAAACGGCCCTGTAGCGCCGAGCCCACGCTCGGCTGCCGTCCACGCACACGCCGCCGGCCATGGGCCCGGCTCCCCCCTGGTGCTGCTCCAATCTTGAACGCGCCATTCAGCCGGAAGTGCATCCGGCCCCGCTTGCGGCTAGATTGACGCCATGTCCCTGGCCTCGACCCTGCTCCGCGTCGTGCTCATGCTCAGCCTGTTGCTCAACGGGCTGAACGCGGCCATGGCCAGCGGCCATGAAGAGATGGGCCGGATGACCCATGCCATGACCACCGCGATGGACAGCGGCACGGCCGACTGCCACCACCACGCCGGCCCGCAGGCCGACGCGGCCCCGCAGGCCAAGGCCCCCGCGCACGACGCCCACTGCCAGATCAAGGACTGCGTCCGCAGCTGCGCGCAGCACCCGTTGCTGGGCGTGCAGCCGCTGCCGGTCATGACCGGGCCGGCGCTGTCGCTGGCACCGCAGCCGATGCCGGCCAACGGGCGCCCGGCACCGCCGCTGCCGCCGATCTCACGCCCTCCCATCGGCTGATTCCATACGCACCGTGCGCCCTGCGCACCGTAGCCGGCCACCGGCCGGCGTACTTCCGTGTCTGGAGTCACCCTCATGAATACCCGTATCTCCCCCGGCCCGGGCGCCCTGCCCATGCCGTCGCGCCGCCTGTTCGTGCAAGGCCTGGCCGCCGGTGGCGTGGTCGCCGGCATCGCCGCCGCCGGCCTGCCACAGCGTGCGCTGGCCGCCGCCGGCCCCCGCCTGGCCGGCGCGCCGGCCGTGCTCAGCGATACCCGCGTCGAACTGGCCATCGGCGAATCGCTGGCCAATTTCACCGGCCGCACCCGCCCGGCGATCACCGTCAACGGCTCGCTGCCGGCGCCGATCCTGCGCTGGCGCGAAGGCCAGACCGTGGACCTGTTCGTGCGCAACACGCTGCAGCGCCACCCGACCTCGATCCATTGGCACGGCATCTTGCTGCCCGCCAACATGGACGGCGTGCCCGGCCTCAGCTTCAACGGCATCGGCCCCGGCGAGACCTACCACTACCACTTCCAGCTCAAGCAGTCAGGCACGTACTGGTACCACAGCCACTCGATGTTCCAGGAGCAGGCCGGCCTGTACGGCGCGCTGATCATCGACCCGGCCGAGCCGGCACCGTACCGGCACGACCGCGAGCACGTGATCCTGCTGTCGGACTGGACCGACATGGACCCGGGCGCGCTGTTCCGGCGCATGAAGAAGCTCGCCGAGCACGACAACTACTACAAGCGCACCCTGCCGGACTTCCTGCGGGACGTGAAGCGCGATGGCTGGTCGGAAGCGCTGTCCGACCGTGGCATGTGGGGGCGGATGCGGATGACCCCGACCGACATCTCCGACATCAACGCACACACCTACACCTACCTGATCAACGGTACCGCGCCGGCCGGCAACTGGACCGGCCTGTTCCGCAGTGGCGAAAAGGTGCTGCTGCGTTTCATCAATGGCGCGTCGATGACCTATTTCGACGTGCGCATTCCCGGCCTGAAGATGACCGTGGTCGCGGCCGACGGCCAGTACATCCACCCGGTCAGCATCGATGAATTCCGCATCGCCCCGGCCGAGACCTACGACGTGCTGGTAGAGCCCAGCGGACAGGATGCCTACACGGTGTTCTGCCAGGACATGGGCCGCACCGGCTACGCGGCCGGCACGCTGGCGGTACGTCATGGCCTGCAGGCTCCCCTTCCGGCCCGCGATCCGCGTCCGCTGCTGACCATGAGCGACATGGGCCATGACATGGGCGGTGGCCATGCGGGCCACGACATGGCCGCGATGAAGAGCATGGAAGGTGGCTGCGGCGCCAGCATGGACCACGCAGGGCATGCTGGCGGCACCGCCAGCAAGGCACCGAAGCACCCCGCCAGCGAGCGCAACAACCCGCTGGTCGACATGCAGAGTTCGGCCACCGAACCGAAACTGGACGACCCCGGTATCGGCCTGCGGGACAATGGCCGCCAGGTACTGACCTACGGCGCCATGCACAGCCTGTTCGAGGATCCGGATGGGCGCGAGCCGAGCCGCGAGATCGAGCTGCACCTGACCGGCCACATGGAGAAGTTCTCCTGGTCGTTCGACGGTGTTCCATTCGCCAGCGCCGAACCGCTGCGGCTGAACTATGGCGAGCGCATGCGCATCGTGCTGGTCAACGACACCATGATGCAGCACCCGATCCACCTGCACGGCGTGTGGAGCGATCTGGAAAACGCACAAGGCCAATTCCAGCTGCGCAAGCACACCATCGACATGCCGCCGGGCACCCGCCGCAGCTACCGCGTGCGTGCCGACGCACTTGGCCGCTGGGCCTACCACTGCCATCTGCTGTACCACATGGAAGCAGGCATGATGCGCGAAGTGAGGATCGAAGAATGAGCCGCTCCCTTCTTTCCCCGGGTCTGCTGGCACTGGGCCTTGCCGCCGCGTTGCCGGCCTTCGCGCAAACGCACGCGGGCCACGGCATGGACACCCCGCACTCCCCGGTCCAACCGGCGCAGGCGCCGGTCGATCATTCGAAGATGGACCATTCGAAGATGGATCACTCGACGATGGACCATTCAAAGATGGATCACTCGACGATGGATCATGGCGCAGCCGAACCGGCCGCGATGGACCACGCCGCAATGGGCCATGCAATGCCGCCCCCGACCGAACCACGTGAGCCGATCCCGGTCCCCACCGATGCCGACCGCGCCGCCGCGTTCCCACCGATCGCCCACGGCGCGATGGAACACGCGCCGGAGATCAACAGCCTGCTGCTGATCGATCGCCTCGAGCACTGGGACGGCAAGAGCAGCAATGGCCAGGCCTGGGAGGCAACCGGCTGGATCGGCGGCAACATCAACCGCCTGTGGTTGCGCACCGATGGCGAACGCAGCCGTGGCCGCACCCAGTCGTCGTCGCTGGAAGCGCTGTATGGCCGCAGCGTGTCACCGTGGTGGGACGTGCTGGTCGGCGTGCGCCAGGATTTCCGGCCCGCCGACTCGCGTACCTGGGCCGCCATCGGCATCCAGGGCCTGGCGCCGTACAAGTTTGAAAGCTCGGCCACGCTGTACATGGGCTCCGGCGGCCAGGTGCTGGCCAAGGCCGAGGTCGAGTACGACGTACTGCTGACCAACCGCCTGATCCTGCAGCCACTGCTGGAAGCCACCGTGGCAGCCCGGGACGAGCCGGAGTACGGCATCGGCCGCGGCCTCAACAAGGTCGAGGCCGGGCTGCGCCTGCGCTATGAGTTCAGTCGCCGCTTCGCGCCGTACATCGGCATCAGCCACGAACGCAGCTTCGGCGATGCTGCCGACTACGCCGGCGACCACGCACGCGACACGCGCTGGGTGGCTGGCGTGCGCATGTGGTTCTGAGCAGCGGAACCTGCGCATTGGCCGGCCCCGGCAGCGACCGGGGCCGGCTACACTGCGCCACGTTCCGTTGCAGGCTCCGCCATGTCACTGCAGATCCGCCGTGCCACCCCCGCCGATGTTGAAGCGCTGTCGGCCATCGCCATCGCCACCTACACCGAGACCTGGGGCGACTCGTATCCGCCGCAGGACCTGCACGACTTCCTGCAGGCGCACTACAGCAGCGAACCGCAGCGCATCGAGCTGTCCGACCCGCGCAGTGCGATCTGGTTGCTGATGGAGGGCGACCACGTGGTCGGCTACCTGGCGGCCGGCGCCAACACGCTGCCGCATGCGGACGCCGTGGAGGGCGACATCGAACTGAAGCGGCTGTACATCCTGGCCGCCCACCAGAACGGCGGGTACGGCGCACGCCTGATGGACGCGTTCATGGCATGGCTTGACCAGCCACGCCGCCGTACCCTGTGGGTGGGGGTGTGGGAGGAAAACTTCGGCGCGCAACGCTTCTATGCGCGATACGGCTGCCAGAAGGCCGGCGAGTATGACTTCATCGTCGGCGACAGCCGTGACCGCGAGTTCATCCTGCGCCGGCCCTGATCTTCTTCAGAAATCGAACAGCTCCGACAGGAAACTGTCCTTCTTCTTTTTCCTGTAGCCCTGGCCGCGGTTGTCCTCGTAGCGCTGGCCGAGGTGGCGGGTATCGCGATGCATCACCGGCGGTGGCGCGGAGGCCGGCGGCGGCGGTGCAGGCGCGTGCGGCGCCGGTGCCGTACCCGAACCGGCACGCTCGATGATCTTGTCCAGCTCGCCTCGGTCCAGCCACACGCCCCGACAGCCCGGGCAGTAGTCGATCTCGATGCCATGGCGTTCGGCCATCTGCAGGGTCTGGGTCTTGCACACGGGGCACAGCATCGGCATTGCTCCTGTCGGTCCGGCCACGACTCTACCTGCTCCGCGATGACTGTGCGGCAACGCATGACCGATGGCACAGGGACTTCCGGCGCGTGTCCGCCTGCATGCCGCGCAGCACACTGCGCGCTCGTCCCGCCGGGAGTGTGAACATGACGCTGTTGTCCCGCCTGCCCAACCCCGTCCGCGTGTTGCTGGTGCTGCTGGGCGTCGGCCTCGGCCTGAATCTGCGCGATCTGGCCGCAGCCGCGGGCGCACCGATTCCTGCCCTGCCCATCCCCTATGGTGGCAGCCTGCTCGACAACGCGCTGGCCGTGCTGGTGGCCGTGCTGCTGGCGTCGCTGCTGCGGCCGCGCGGGGTGGGCCTGCTGGCCAGCCTGGGGCTGCGTGGCAGCGGCTGGGCCGGCCCGCTGTGGGTGCTGGTGGCCAGCCTGGCCTGCTGGCTGGGCCTGGCCGCGCTCGGTACCCCCAACACAGCCCTGACCGCCCTCGATGCCACGATGCTGGGCGTGCTGTTCCCGCTGGCCGAGGAAGTGCTGTTCCGTGGCCTCGGCTTCGTGCTGCTGGTGAAGATCGTGCGCGGCCCATGGCCGCTGCTTGCGCTGCCGCAGGCCCTGTTGTTCGGCATGGTGCATTGGCTCGGTTTCGGCGGTTTCGACGGCGGCGGCATCGCCCTGTTCGTCGGCGCGGTGATCGCGCTGGGCGGCTTCATCTTCGCCTGGCTCGACCACCTGGACGGCGATACGCTGTGGTGCGGCCTGGTCCTGCACATTTCGATGAACCTGGCCTGGAACGCGTTCCGCCTCGACGACGCGGTCGCACTCGGCTGGCAGGCCACCGGCCTGCGCATCGGCACCGCGCTGCTGGCGGTCGCGGTACTGGCGTGGCACGTCCGCCGCCGGCGCGGCAACCGGCTGTAACGCCCACTTAGCCCGGCGTGCACGCCGGGCTCACTACTGCCTTGCGCATACTTGCGCGCCTTCCGCTCCCCCCAGTTGTCCGGAGTTGCCGCGTCATGTTGCTGTCCAAGCGCTTTGTGGAACCGCGCGTCCTGCTGATCGAGGACGCCGAGGAAACCCAGGAACTCAGTCGCCTCGCACTGGAAAGCCAAGCCTGCCAGGTCACCGCGGTCAGCAGCGCCGAGGCCGCACTGGGCCTGCTCAATGCCGGCGAGCCCTTCGACCTGCTGTTCACCGATGTCTGCCTGGGCGGCATCAGCGGCATCGAAACCGCCAACCGCGTACGCGAACACCTGCCACAGCTGCCGATCCTGGTCACCTCCGGCATGGACCAGCACCGCGTGCTGCCGCAACTGCGTGCCGGCATCCATTTCCTGCCCAAGCCCTACAGCATGAGCGAACTGCTCGACGCCATCCGCCTGTGCTTCCGCCATGCGGCCGATGCCGCGTTGATGCCGCCACCGGCCGTCAACGCGGCCTGAGCAGGCTCAACCGCTGCTGTACGGGCCGGTGCCCGGGAGCACCTTCAGCAGCGCCCGGGTGATCATGTCCGGGTACACCGTGAAATGGTCCTCGTCGTCGATCACCATCGTCTCGACGGTCAACGGATGCCCACTGCGGCGCAGCTGCTCGGCGAATTCGGCATTGTGGCGCAGCATGTCATTGCGGGTGAAGTAGCGCGGTTCCGGCTTGACCGTTTCGAAGCTGCCGACCGACAGCAGCACGGTTGTCGGCTGCGACGGCGCCTTGGCCTCGGCCTGCAGCCGTGGCACCAGGTGGTTGTCGAACCACAGCGACGGGCTGGACAGGATGTAGGTCCGGAACATGTCCGGGCGCGTGGTCAGCACGTAGGCACCGAACAGGCCGCCATAGGAATGCCCGGCATAGGCGCGCCGCGCCGGATCGGTGCGGTAGCGCGTGTCGATCATCGGCAGCACCCGCTCGGCGAGGAAATCGCGGTAGTGCGCGGCACCGCCGTAGCTGACGTCATCGCTGTAGTCACGCGGATCGCTGCGCACCGGATTGCTGGGCGTGTAGTCACGCGAGCGGCTCTGCTTCGAGGTCAGGCCTTCCTGCGGCGGCAGCCCGACCAGGATGAAGTCCTCGATGTTGACGCCCTTCTGGCCGACCATGTTGCGCACGCTGCGCACCAGCGGGAAGCTGTACAGGGCATCGGTCACGTACAGCACCGGATAGTGCTTTTCCGGATGCGCTGCATAGTCGGCCGGCAGCGCCACCCAGACCGGGTAGTCGCGGCCGACAGGGTCGTGGACACGCAGGGCCTCGGTATCCGGCAGCACCACGCCGGGCGCCGCGGTTGCGGCCCCCGGTTGGGTTTCACTCTGGGTCGCCGGCGGCGCCACTGACATCGCGCACCCGGCCAGGGCCACGCAGGCCGCCACACTCCATCCACGCACACGCAGCATCCACACTCTCCCATTGCGGGCGGCGCGCCCGGATGGCGGCCGCTGACGCATCCTCACACGCTGCGCGGCGGTGCGCCACGCCGACGGTCAGGGCGTGGCCGGCGGCGGCGCCGGGAACAGCGTGCGCAACGCCTGCAATGCAGCGGGGTGATAGATCGTGGCATGGGTTTCCTCCGGCAGCGGCAGGTACTTCACCAGCGGTGACGGCGCTGCCTGCTGCAGCAACGCAGCGAGGCGCGCCGTGGACTCGGCCAGCTCCGGCTGCCCGCTGCTGGCCAGGAATACGTGCGGCTGCGCGCGCGTCACCGCCGGCAGCTGCTTGGCCGCGCCTGCCAGCAGGGTGCCGCGGTTCCACCACAGGCTCGGGTCCAGCGCGATGTAGCTGTTGAACAGCGTCGGCTCCTGCAGCAGCGTTTCGACCACGAACAGGCCTGCCAGCGATTCGCCGATCAGCGCGCGCTCGTCGGTGGTCGGGTAACGCTGGCGCACCTGCGGCATCAGCTCATCGCGCAGGAAGGTGCGGTAAGCCGCCGAGCCGCCGATGCGCGGCGCGATCTTCTGGTCCTGCGGGTCGCTGCTGGGGCCGGTCATGTCGCGGCGGCGCTCGGTGTTCTCGATGCCGACCAGCAGGAACGGCCGCATGCTGCCATTGCCGGTCAACACCTGCACCAACCCCGCCACATGCAGGAAATCCTCGCCGATGCCACCATCGGCCATATACAGCACCGGCAACGGGGCCTTCGGATCCAGGCCCCAGGGCTGCGGGCGGTAGACATTGATGCGACGGGTTTCACCCAGTGCCTTCGACTGTACGGTAAAGGTCTCGCCGATCACCAGCGGCGTCGCCGGCGCCGTCTGTGCGGACGGCACCGGTTCGGCGGCCATCAACGGCGCGGCAGAGACCACGGACAACAACAACGACAGCACGACCGTACGCATGGGGCGACCCATCTTGGGAAAACGCTGAGCATATCGTCACGCCCCAGCGCCCGGATGGGGCGCACCGCATCACGGCCACGTCATGGCGCTGCACACCCCTGCCGGATGCTCGATTTCACCCGTTGCCTGCTGGATCTTCCCTGCCCCAACCGGCGACGCGGGGCGTGCGCAGCGCTATGCTCGGTCGGGCCGCCCTATGGCGGCCCACCCGATACCTGACAAGGAGGTTCCAATGTTGAGTGCATTCGTTGCCCTTGCTGTTGCCGCAGCAGCCCCGCAGGCCCATGCCGGGCAAGCCGCCTCCGCATCGTATGCGGACTGCCTGCTGGACCACCTCCAGCCCGGCCTGTCCGATCACGCAGTGCAGCTGGTGCAGCAGGCCTGCGCCTCGAAGTATCCGGAGAGCTTCGTCGCATCGGTGGAGCTGGAGCGCAGGATGAGCGCGCAACGCCGGGCCGACTTCGACGCGGAACGTGCGGCGATCGAGCGCTCGGCGAACGCCGCAGCATCCGCTGCGCAGGCAGCCGCCGACGCCGCCGCGAAAGGCGCGCGGGCGAAGTAGAGGCTGGCAGCGGAAAAGCCAGAAAGGCACCGCGTGGCGGTGCCTTTCTGGATGACCTGTTTGCCAGAGCCAGATGGATTCCAGCGTGACTGGTCGCAGGATCTGCCAGCTTCTCGCGAATGCTATAGGCGGCTGGGTGCCTTCGGAGCAATTCAATAGCCCGCGCATCTGTCAGCGGTGCGCTCACAGGACGCACTCTTCACCAACGTCCAAGGTGACGGCGTAATCGGTACTGCCCGAAAAAACCCCGCCATCCTTGTGAGCCACCAGCGCCTCTTTCAAATCATCCAGGATCGCCTGTTTGTTCGTCCTAAGCGCCGATGGCAAACCATAGCTACCGTTAAGGAAGGCCAAGCGCCAATGGGACCATCCGGGTTCTCCTGGCCGCCCCCTCCCATCCAGCAGATCCAAACGGATCGTTAGCGGGGTACCTCTCCAGTAAAACGTCCAATAGCTCTCGTGGCGAAACTCCTCTTCCCGCCCGTACCCCAGGTTGCGCAGGTAAATGTCCCGCTCGCGGTCAATGGTCCAGTCTCGAGATTCATTCCCGCCTATGAATTTCGCATCAAGCTCGGCCAAGTGATATTTGGCTGCATCTTCCGGTGGGATGTACTCGTTGACGAACGGCATCATGAGCTCCGTGAAAGCGCTTGGGAGCTGCACAGGACTATGCTGGCAGCGGCGAAAGGCAGTCGAAGCCAATGCCATGGATCTTCGGTGAAATGCCTTGTCACTACAGGGTACGCAGAAGATCCCCCAAGCCTCGCCACCTCCCTCGGGCTATCAGCGTCAACTTGACGAGCCAGATCTCCCAATGCCTCCCGGCTCTGATGGGCAGCAGGGTTCCGATGAAGTCGCTCGATTGCCTGTGCTGAGGTCAATGGCGCGCTCACAGCACGCACTCCTCCGAGAAATCGAGAACTACTGCGTAATCCGTTTTGACCGAAAACACTCCATCATCCTTGTAGGCAATCAGGGCTTCCTTGAGGTCGTCAACGATTGTTTGTTGATGCCGCTTCAGGGCTCCCGGGAGTCCATTGCTTCCGTTGAGGTAAGCCAAGCGCCAGTGGCAGCCCCCAGGCTCACCCGGTCTACCCCAAGCATCCAGCAAATCGAGCCGCAGCGTCAGTTCTTCCCCTTTCCAGAAGAACGTCCAGTAGGTGCGGTAGCGGAACTCCTCGTCACTGTCCCTCCCGATGCTTCGCAGATAGATATCGCGCTCGCGATCAATGGTCCAATCACGCGCCCCAGTCCCCCAACTGAACTTTTCATCAATCTCAGCCAGACGGTATCTGGCCACATCATCTGGCGAGATGTACTCGTTGACGAATGGCATCATGCGTTCCATGAAAGCGCTTGGGAACTGCAAAGGACTATACCGGCAGCGGCGGGAGGCAATCGAAGCCAACGCCATAGGTCTTCGGTGAAATACCTTGCCATTGCAGGGTTCACAGAAAATCACCCCAAGCCTCACCACCTCGCGCATTGCGGACAGCGACACCCTGACGAGCCCAATGCGTCACAGATGCCCGAGTCAACGTCACAACAGAGGGCACGACGCTTCTTATCGGGCAGGATGTCTGTCCTTCGCTGCCCGCCAGATGGTCTTTACAGATGAATTCAGTATCCCGGCCGAATCAGGAACCATCTCGGCCTCATGATACCCCTCACAACTCCGCGACTATGTAAGGACGGGGTGCGATCAGAATCTCGCTGCGCTCGCCGCAAGAACCGTATCGATTGGATGATCAATTGCGGAACGTGCCGCATGCACCCAGGCACCGAGGCAGGCACCAAACGCAAAAGGCACCGGATACCGGTGCCTTTGAAATGACGTAAGTCATTGAGTGCAATGGTGGGCCGTGTAGGATTCGAACCTACGACCAAAAGATTAAAAGTCTTCTGCTCTACCGACTGAGCTAACGGCCCATTGCACTGCCCCGGCCTTTCGGCGGGGTGGGCATTCTACCCTACTTTGCCGGGCCGGGTGAAACCCCGGCGTATGGATGGTGCCGGCCAGCGGCCGGCACTACCCCGATCTGGGCAGTCTGCCTAAACCTTTCGGGCCACCGCTGCATCTCATCTGCGATTCTTCCCCGGAACTGTAGATGCGCCTGCCCTTCAGCCTGTTTGCCGCCCTGCTGCTGCCCTGTGCGGCGCTGGCCGCGCCACCCCAGGTCGTCATCGACGACATCGACCGCTTCTGGTCCACCTACGATGCGGTCCGCGCGGAGCCCGATGCTGCGCGGCGGGCGGCCCTGGTCCAGCAGCGCTACATCGATCAGGGCAGTGCCGGCCTGCATGCCTTGATGCAGGTCCGCAACTACACCGCCAGCGAGTACGCCGAGGCGATGCGCGCGTGGCCGCGCTTCTGGACCTCGGTGCGGCCGTTGACCGCCAATGCCCGCACCGCCAGCGCCACGCTGGAACGTGATCTGGCCGCGTTCCGCCAGCTGTACCCTGCGCTACGCCCGGCCTCCATCACCTATGCGGTGGGCATACTGCGCACCGGCGGCACCACGCTGGGCGACAAGGTGCTGATCGGCGCGGAGATGGCACTGGGCGACGAACGCGTGGATGTCAGCGAGCTGCCTGAGCCGATGCGCAGCCGTCTGCGGATCTTCTACGACAGCCGGCCAGGTGCGAACAACGCGCAGAACAACCTGCATGAGTACGTGCATACCCAGCAGCACGAGACCACCGGCAGCCTGGCCCAGTACGTGCTGCGCGAAGGCGTGGCCGAGTACGTGGCCGAGCGCATCAGCGGGCGCCGCCCGGCATTGCCCTTCTATGCCTACGGTGCGCGCCACGAGGCGGAGATCCGCGCGCGTTTCATTGCCGGGATGGACGGCGATGACCTGGGCGACTGGCTGTACAACAGTTCGCGCAATGCCTTCGGGGTGAGTGATGTGGGCTACTACGCCGGCTATCGCATCGCGCAGGA
This sequence comes from uncultured Stenotrophomonas sp., assembly GCF_945952405.1. GTDB lineage: Bacteria > Pseudomonadota > Gammaproteobacteria > Xanthomonadales > Xanthomonadaceae > Stenotrophomonas. The sequence goes on from NZ_CAMFIA010000004.1 coordinate 263,741, forward strand.
ATACATGCGCCAGCAGCCGGACGAGAAGGCGGCGATCGCACGGATGATCGAGCTGGACTACACCGATCCCGCCGTGGTGCGGGCCTTCATCCAGGCATCAGGGTGGTTGCAGCAGCAGTAGCTGCCGGGATGGGAGAGTGCGAACCAACGGTTCGCACCCACCGGAGGGGGGACCCACCCAAGGGGGGCCCCCACCATGGCCGCGCGGTCAGGCGTACAGCGTCGGGTCGGCCACGCCGGCCTCGGCAAAGCCCTGCGCGCGCAGACGGCAGGCGTCGCAGTGGCCGCAGGCGGCGCCGTTGGCATCGGCGTTGTAGCAGGACACGGTCAGGCCGAAGTCCACGCCCAGACGCACACCTTCACTGACGATCTGGCCCTTGCTGAGGAACTGCAGGGGGGCATGCACCTGGATGCCCGCTCCTTCCACACCCGACTTGGTGGCCAGGTTGGCCAGTGCCTGGAACGCGGCCACGAATTCGGGGCGGCAGTCCGGGTAACCGGAGTAGTCCACGGCGTTGACGCCGCAGAAGATGTCGTTGGCGCCGAGCACTTCGGCCCAGCCCAGGGCCAGCGACAGCATGATGGTGTTGCGCGCCGGCACGTAGGTGACCGGAATGCCGGCACCACCGGCCTCGGGCACATCGATGTCGTCGGTCAGCGCCGAACCGCCGATGCTGCGCAGGTCCACGTCCACGGTCTTGTGCGCGACCACGCCCTGGGCCTTGGCCACACGGGCGGCAGCGTCCAGCTCGGAGGTGTGGCGCTGGCCATAGCGCACGCTCAGGGCATGCACGGCGAAGCCCTGTTCCTGGGCCATGGCGATGACGGCGGCTGAATCCATGCCGCCGGAGAGAAGCACGACTGCCTTCTTCATGGGAAAAACATCCGGTTGGGAGGGGAAAGCCAGCACGCTGTCCCGCGCCGGAGCTACATCAGGGAACGCTGCGCCGGCTCATCGGCCCGGCTCGTCGTTCCACAGGATTTTATGCAACTGCATCTGGAAGCGCACCGGCAGCCGGTCCTCGACGATCCAGTCGGCCAGCTGCCGTGCGGTGATCTCGCCCTTGCTGGGCGAGAAGAACACCGTGCAGCGCTTCACCAGTTCGTGCTCGGCCAGCATGGCCTTGGCCCAGTCGTAGTCTTCGCGGCTGCAGATGACGAACTTGAGCTGGTCGCGCGCGGTCAGCAGCGGCAGGTTTTCCAGGCGGTTGCGTGCGGCTTCGGCCGAGCCGGGGGTCTTGATGTCGACCACCCGCGACACCCGCGGGTCCACCGCGCTGACATCCAGCGCGCCGGAGGTTTCCAGCGAGACCTCCATGCCGGCATCGCACAGCTTCTGCAGCAGCACCAGGCAACGCTTCTGCGCCAGCGGCTCGCCGCCGGTCACGCAGACATGGCGCACGCCCTGGGCCAGCACCTCGGCCACGATGTCGTCGATGTCCCACCAGGTGCCGCCGTGGAAGGCGTAGGCGGTGTCGCAGTACTGGCAGCGCAGCGGGCAGCCGGTCAGGCGCACGAACACGGTCGGCCAGCCGGCGGTATCGGCTTCGCCCTGCAGCGAGGTGAAGATCTCGGTGATCTTCAGGCGGGGCAGCGGCGACTGCACGATCTCGCTGGGCGTGGCGGCGGCGCTGGACGGGGTAACGGCGGTCATGGCGGGTACTTCTTGATGGGACACGTGGCGGGTGGGCTACCGTGGCCGGTAACGAAAGCAGCCGGGCATTGCCCGGCGTCAGCGGATCCGGTCGGGTTTGCCGATCCGGAAACGAAAGCAGCCGAGCGTGGGCTCGGCTCTACAGGACCCGTATTGTACGCCCGCTCAGCGGATCAACGGATCTGCTTGCCGAGGCGGATCGACTGCAGGCGGTCCTGCGCGGTGCGCGCGGCGTCCGAGCCGGGGTACTGCGCCACAACGGTTTCCAGCGTCTGCTGGGCCTGGTCGACCTTGCCCTCGCCATACTGCGAGAGGCCGACCTTGAGCAGGCCGCCAGCGGCCTTGTCGTGGGTCGGATAACGCGAGAGCAGTTCGCGGAACTGGGTCTCGGCCATCGGGAAATTGCGGGTGGCGTAATAGCTTTCGCCGAGCCAGTACAGCGCGTTCGGCGCATAGACGCCGTTCGGATACAGCTGCAGGAAGCTCAGGAACAGCTGCGCCGAGTCATCGTACTTGCCGGCCTTCAGCGAATCGAAGGCGACGTTGTAGGAGGTGCGCTCGTCGCCGGTGGCGGCAAGGCTGCCGGCATCACCATGGACGGAAGGCGGCCGCTCGGAAGTGGCCGCCGCTGCGGGTTTTGCCGGGGCCGGGGTGGCCTTCGGCGCGCTCGCCGGAACAGGCGGCAGGGCCGGGGCGGCATTGCCCCCTTCCAACCGGTTCAGGCGGCTGTCCAGATCCAGGTACTGGTCCTGGGCGGACTGCTTGAGCTGGGCATTGTCGTGCTGCAACTGCTCGATCGAGGCCTGCAGGCTGGTCACCTGCTGCCGCAGCTGATTGATCTGGTTCAACAGGTCCTGGTTGGCACTGTTGTTGTACATCTGCTGCTCGAGCGCGCCGACACGGTCGGCCAGGCTCTGTCGCTGTGCATGCGCCGGTGCGGCAGCCACGAGGGCTGCCGCAACGACCAGCATCAATGTGATGCCAATGCGCATGGATTACTGCGCGGTGTACACGATTTCGACGCGACGGTTCTGCGACCAGCAGGACTCGTTCGACTCGGTGCAGACCGGACGCTCTTCACCGTAGGACACGACGGTCAGCTGCGAAGCCGAGCCACCGTTGGCCTGCAGGGCCGAGTTGACGCCGTTGCCACGACGCTCGCCCAGGGCCTGGTTGTACGCGCGCGAACCGCGCTCGTCGGTGTGGCCCTGCAGGGTGATGCGCGAGGACGGACGGTCACGCAGGTACTTGGCGTGGCAAGCCATGATGGCCTGGAATTCCGGCTTCACGTCTTCCTTGTCCAGGTCGAAGTAGACAACGCGCTGGCGCAGGCAAGCGTCGGTGTCCAGGTCGCCCGGGCCGTACAGGCCGGAGGTCGACGGACCGGTCGGGGTGGTGGTCGAGGTGCCGGTGTCAACCGGGGCTGCCGGCTCTTCCTTCACCTTCTTCGAGCAACCGGCCAGGACGGCCACAGACAGCAGGGAAACAAGCAGAACGCGGGTGGACTTGTTCATGGCGATACCTTTGTGGCTCCTAGGCCGATGAGGGGTTCAAGACAGCGAAAATATTAACACTCTTTTAGCGCTGGGTACGGTATGGGGACCATGCCGGTTCGCGCACATCTCCGTCAGCCAGAACCAACCGCTGGCGCACGCGCGCATCGGCGGAAACGGCGTACAGCACACCACGGCCACCCTCGCGGGCGGCGTACAACACCATGCTTGCGTTGGGCGCAAAGCTCGGAGATTCATCCAGCGAACCCGGGGACAGCGTGCTCCAGCGGGGCGAACCCAGCGAACTGTCCATCATCGCGATCTTGTAGCTGTTGCCCGAGCCCTGGGCCACGGCGATCTTCTTGCCGTCGTAGGACACGGTGGGCTTGGCATTGTAGTTGCCCTGGAAGGTCACGCGCTCGGCACTGCCGCCGCCCGCACCGACCTTGTAGACCTGCGGGCGGCCGCCGCGGTCGGAGGTGAAGTACACCGCGCTGCCGTCCGGCGCCCAGGTCGGCTCGGTATCGATGGCGAAGTGGTTGGTGAGCTGGGTCAGCTGCTTGCTGCCCAGGTCCATCACGTAGATTTCCGGGTTGCCGGAACGCGACAGGGTCAGGGCCAGCTTGCGGCCATCCGGCGAGAACGCCGGGGCGCTGTTGATGCCGCGGAAGCTGGTGACCAGCTCACGTGCACCGGTGGCGATGTTCTGGATGTAGATCGCCGAATTGCCACGCTCGAAGCTGACATAGGCCAGCTTGCCGCCATCCGGGCTCCACGACGGCGACAGCAGCGGCTCGGCCGAACGCACGATGGTCTGCGGGTTGAAGCCATCGGAGTCGGCGACCATCAGCGCATAGCGCATGGCATCGCCCTTGCCGCTGGCGGTCACGTAGGCGATACGGGTCCAGAAGGCACCGCGGATGCCGGTGATCTTCTCGTAGATGGCGTCGGCCATCTGGTGGGCGACATCGCGCATGGCATTGCCACGGGCGGTCATCGCCAGGCCCAGCAGGCGCTCGCCCTTGGGCACATCGAACAGTTCGTATTCGACGCGGTAGGCGCCGGCGCCGGCGTCCAGCACGCGGCCGACCACGATGTAGTTCTGCTTCAGCGCGCGCCAGGTGGCGAACTGGATGTCGCCGCCGCGGACGGGCTTTTCGACGATCTGCGCTTCCGGCAGGGTGCGGAACTGGCCCGAGCGCTCCAGGTCGGCACGGACCACGCCGGCGACGTCGGTCTGCGGTGCAGCCGCCGAACCCTGGTAGGGCATCGGCACGATGGTGATCGGCAGTGCGGAGGCATTGCCGCCGATGATGTCGATATCCAGCCCCCTCTGCTGCGCAACAGCAGCGAAGGGCAGCAACAGGGCCGCAAACACGGCAAGCCAGCGAGGCATCTTTTTCATGGAGCGCTCAATAGGGGGAAACCGGAACGAGGGATAGCAAAGCGGAAGTGAACCGCTTCGCAATCATGAACCAAGGGTACGTGAATTCCGGGTCAGTTCCAGCCCGTCCTCTCACGCACCGTTAACTTCGTGGCTAGGATCGCGTCCGCCCGGCAGAAACCGGGCCCGCGGGAAGCACGATGGGTGGGCGCGGGCGGCCTGTCGGCCGCCCTGCCCCGCCTCAGCGATCCTGGGCGGTAAAGGTGAAGTTGAGCGTGCGCGCGAACACCGACTCGAAGCCTCGGTACGGCAGCGGCTGCGCATTGAGCACGGCGGCCTCGATCGAGCGCTTGCCGGCCTCGTCATACGGGCAGTTCGGGCTGACCTTGGCCTGCATCACCGTGCCCCCCGGAATCTGGGTGATGGTGATGGTGCAGCGCTGGCCCAGCGGAACCGTATCCGGGCGCACCCACTGCGACAGCACCTTGGCCTGGATCGCGGCCGCGTACTTGGCCGAAAGATCGTCACTGTTGCCACCACCACCCGCGGCAGGCTGGGAGGCACCGCTGGCACCGGCAGGCGCACTACCGGCGGCATTGCGCGCGGCGGCAACCTGGCGCAGCTTCTGCTCGGCCAGCTTGGCTTCCTTTTCGGCCTGCTCGCGCTTGGCCCGGATCTCGGCGATCTTCTTCTGCTTCTCGGCCTCGGCCTTGTCGGCCGCCTGCCGTTCCTGGTCAGCGAGCTTCTTCTTCTGGTCCGCTTCCTGCTGCTTGGCCAGGCGCAGCTTCTGCTCCGCTTCTTCCTGGCGCTTGCGTTCGGTCAGGTCGATCTGCTCCTGGCGGCGCTTGGCTTCCTGCTCCTGCTTGGCCTTCTCCTGCGAGATGGCCAGCGCGCTCGCCGCTTCCTGGTCCTTGGTATCCGGCTGCGCGACACGCTCCTGCGCCTGTTGCTGCTGCGGCGTCGGAGCGTCCTGCGGGCGCGGCTCGGGAATCGGCTGCGGCGGCGGAATGGTGTCTTCCGGCACCGGGATCGGCTCGGCGACCGGCGTCGGCAGGTCTTCCAGCTTTTCCGACTGGCGCAGGGCCTGGCGCGCGGCAGAGGCCTCGGACGCGGACAGCGCCAGGCTGGCCTCGACCGACGGATCGCCGGCAGCGGCGTCGGTGTTGCGCTGGGGCGACCACAGCCAGGCCACGATGAAGACCAGCGCGACCAGCAGGTGCACCAGCAACGCCAGCGCCAGGGGCAGGCCCCAGCCGGGTTCGCGCTGATGCGGAGGTGGCAGGGCGTCAGCGTGCATCGGTGGCCAGGCCTACCTTGTCTACCTTGGCGCGCTTGATCACATCCATGGCGGCGATGACCTTTTCATAGGCCACGGCGCGGTCGGCGGCGACGATCACGCGTACGCCCTTGTCCTGGGCGGCGATGCCGGCCAGCCGGCCTTCCAGTTCCTCGGCCGACACGGCGGACGGTTCCTTGGCGTCGGGCAGCTTCAGGCTGAGCTGGCCGTCCTGGCGCACCGAGACGATCACCGGGTCCTGCTTGCTTTCCAGCGCCTTGGCGTTGGACTGCGGCAGGTCGACGTCGAAGCTCAGGGTGAGCAGTGGCGCGGTGACCATGAAGATGATCAGCAGCACCAGCATGACGTCGATATAGGGAACGACGTTGATTTCCGATTTCAGCTTGCGGCGCTTGCGGCGACCGATGGCAGCGGACATGGCTTGGACTCCCGGGTCAGGCGCTTACTCGTCGCCAGCGCTCTGGCGCTGCAGGATGGAGCTGAACTCTTCGGCGAAGGTCTCGAACCGCACCGACATGCGCTCGACGCGGGTGGTGAAGCGGTTGTAGGCCCACACCGCCGGGATCGCCACGAACAGGCCGATGGCGGTGGCGAACAGGGCTTCGGAGATACCCGGCGCAACGGCGGCGATGCCCGCCTGCGCACCGCTGCTGATCATGTCGTGCATGGTCACCATGATGCCGAACACGGTGCCGACCAGGCCCACGTACGGGGCGGTCGAGCCGATGTTGGCCAGCAGCTCCAGGTTGCGCTCCAGCTGGTCCACTTCGCGGGTATAGGTGGTGCGCATGGCACGCTGCGCGCCTTCCAGCTGCGCGCGGCCATCCAGCCGGCGCTTGTCGCGCAGGCGGGTGTACTCGCGGAAACCGGCTTCGAAGATCGCCTCCAGGCCGCCGACATTGCGGCTGCGGTCGGTGGCCGAGCTGTACAGCTTGCCCAGGTCGGCGCCGGACCAGAAGCGGTTCTCGAACTCGTCGGCTTCGCGGGTCGCCTGCTTGAACACGCGGGCCTTGCGGAAAATGATCACCCAGCTGACGAACGAGCCGACCAGCAGCAGCAGCACGATGATCTTCACCGGCAGGCTGGCCTTGGCCATCAGTTCGAGGTAGTTGATGCCGCCGCCGGTGGTGGCCTGGGCAAGGGTCTGGGTCGCGGCGTTGCTGACATCGGCCGGCAGTGCCTCGGTGACCGTGGCCTGCAGGGCCAGGAGCGTTGCGATCATCCGTTGTTCCTCAGTGTTCGGATTCGGGGTGGAGGTGGGGTTGCAGCACGGCAAGGACGGCATCGTCCATGCCACGCGGGCGGAAACTGGCCGCTTCCAGTGCGGCGATGCGGACCAGGGCCGACAGCAGTAGCTCGCCGTCGCGCAGGATCTGCTGCTCGAAGACCATGCTGGCCTTCTTCAGCTGGACCAGCCGGGCGCTCACCTGCAGGATGTCATCCAGCCGTGCCGGCCTGATGAAATCCATCTGCATCGAGCGCACCGCGAAGATCATCCCGTGCTCGGCGCGCATGCGCTCCTGGCCGTAGCCCAGCGCACGCATCCATTCGGTCCGGGCCCGTTCCATGAAGGCCACGTAGCGGGCGTGGTAGACCACGCCACCTGCGTCGGTATCTTCCCAGTAAATGCGTGTCGGCCAACTGAATCGCGGCTCAACCGACATCGGGAACCTCCGCGAACAGGTCCTGCGGCGGGTTCTTCGGCTTCAGGCCCATGTGCCGGTAGGCCTTGTGGGTGGCCATGCGGCCGCGCGCGGTGCGCACCAGGAAGCCCTGCTGGATCAGGTACGGCTCGACCACGTCCTCCAGCGTGCCACGCTCTTCGGACAGCGCGGCCGCCAGCGATTCGATGCCGACCGGGCCACCGTCGAAGTAGTCGACCATGGTTTTCAGCAGGCGCCGGTCGAGCTCGTCGAAGCCCTCCGGGTCGACCTTGAGCATCTTCATCGCGGCCTGGGCCACGGCTTCGTCGATATGGCCGCCGGCCTTGACCTGCGCGTAGTCGCGCACGCGCCGCAGCAGGCGGTTGGCGATGCGCGGGGTGCCACGCGCGCGGCGCGCGATCTCGCCGGCACCATCGGCGGTGCAGTCGATGCCGAGGATGGTGGCCGAGCGGCGCACGATCCGGGTCAGCTCCTCGACGCTGTAGAACTCCAGCCGCTGGACGATGCCGAAGCGGTCGCGCAGCGGCGCGGTCAACAGGCCGGCGCGGGTGGTGGCACCGATCAGGGTGAACGGCGGCAGGTCGATCTTGATCGAGCGCGCGGCGGGGCCCTCGCCGATCATGATGTCGATCTGGAAGTCTTCCATCGCCGGGTACAGCACTTCCTCGACCACCGGCGACAGGCGATGGATCTCGTCCACGAACAGCACGTCGTGCGGTTGCAGGTTGGTCAGCAGCGCGGCCAGGTCGCCGGCCTTCTCGATCACCGGGCCGGACGTCACCCGCAGGGCGACGCCCAGCTCGTTGGCGATGACGTGGCTGAGGGTGGTCTTGCCCAGGCCCGGCGGCCCGAAGATCAGCACGTGGTCGAGCGCATCGCCACGGGCCTTGGCGGCTTCGATGTAGATCTCCAGCTGCTCGCGCACCGGCGCCTGGCCGAGGTAGTCGGCAAGGCGCTTGGGGCGGATGCTGGCGTCGGCGGCGTCATCCTCGCGGGTGGCGCCGGCGCCGATGATGCGATCGTCGGTCATGCGGTGATTATGCGGTAAATGGGTGCATTCCGGGGCTGGAAGCACGGTAGTGCCGGCCGCTGGCCGGCAACCCCATGAACACCGGCGGCATTACGGCATGCCGGCCAGCGGCCGGCGCTACCAGACTTCAGATCTCGACCTGCGCGCCCAGCTCCACCAGGCGGTTGCCCGGAATCCGGAAGAACCCGGTGGCCGGCGCCGCATTGCGGTGCATCAGCGCGAACAGCTTGTCGCGCCAGATCGGCATGCCGCGGTTGGCGGTGGCGACGATGGTCTCGCGGCTGGCGAAGAAGGTGGTGTCCATCGGGTCGAAATAGATGCCACCGTGGTCGCAGGAGCGCATCAGGGCCAGCGGCACGTCCGGGGTCTCCATGAAGCCGAAACGCACGTAGACGCGGTAGAACTCGTCGCCCACCGATTCGATCTTCAGCCGCTGCCCTTCCATCGCGTACGGGATCGGCAGGGTTTCCACGTGCAGGAACACGTTGCGCTCGTGCAGCACCTTGTTGTGCTTGAGGTTGTGCATCAGCGCATGCGGGGCCACGGTCGGGTCGGCGGTGAGAAACACCGCGGTGCCCGGCACGCGCACCGGCGGCGCCAGCATCAGGCCCGGCAGGAAGGTATCAAGGCGGATGCCGTCCTTGCGGATCTCATCGCGCAGCAGTTCGCGGCCACGGCGCCAGGTACGCATCATGGTGAACAGGAAGATGCCCAGCACCACCGGGAACCAGGCGCCCTGCAGCAGCTTGGCGCCGTTGGCGATGACGAAGCCGAGGTCGATGATGAAGAACACCACGCACAGCGGCAGCAGCCAGCCGCGCGACTTCGGCCACAGCGAACGCGCCACCACCGCCAGCAGCAGGGTATCGATCAGCATGGTGGCCGACACCGAGATGCCGTAGGCCACGGCCAGGTTGGACGAACTGCGGAAGGCCAGCACCAGCCCGAACACCATCACCGCGATGCCCCAGTTGATGCCCGGGATGTAGATCTGGCCGATGGTGTCGTGCGAAGTGTGCTTGATCCGCATGCGCGGGATGTAGCCCAGCTGCATGGCCTGGCGCGAGACCGAGAACGCGCCGGTGATGACCGACTGCGAGGCGATCACTGCGGCCATCGTGGCCAGGATGATCATCGGGTACAGCGCCCACGACGGCACCGCCTCGAAGAACGGGTTCTTCAGCGCCTCGGGGTGGTTGAGCACCAGCGCGCCCTGCCCCAGGTAGTTCAGCACCAGGCACGGCAGCACGAAGAAGTACCAGGCATGGCGGATCGGGCGCAGGCCGAAGTGGCCCATGTCCGCATACAGCGCCTCGCCACCGGTCACCGCCAGCACCACCGCGCCGAGGATGAAGATGCCGTGCCAGCCGTGTTCCATGAAGAAGCGGATGCCCCACCACGGGTTGAAGGCCTTCAGCACTTCCGGCGCATCCACGATGTTGTAGATGCCGATCGCCGCCAGCGACACGAACCAGATCGCCATGATCGGGCCGAACGCCTTGCCGATCTTCTCGGTACCGAAGCGCTGTGCGGCGAACACCGCCAGCAGCACCACCAGGGTGACCGGCACGATGAAGACATGCAGGCCGGGCGCGGCCACCTCCAGGCCTTCGACCGCGCTGAGCACGGACATCGCCGGCGTGATCACGCCATCACCGAAGAACAGCGAGGCACCGAAGATGCCGAGGATGCCGACCACGTAGGCCGAGCGCGAACCATTGCGCAGCGTGCGCTGGGTCAGCGCCATCAGCGCCATGATGCCGCCTTCGCCATCGTTGTCGGCGCGCATGATGATGGTGACGTACTTCAGGGTCACCACCAGGTTCAGCGCCCAGAACGCCAGCGACAGCACGCCCAGCACGGTGTCGTGGTCGCTGTTGAGCCCGTAGTGCGGCGAGAACGCCTCCTTCAGGGTATACAGCGGGCTGGTACCGATATCGCCGAAGACCACGCCGATCGCACCGATGACCAGCGCCAGTCCTCCAGCGGAGGGGGCGTGGCCATGGCCGCCGGGAGCGGCTGCGTGCGGGGTTTGACTGCTGGACATGGGACTCCTGGCGAAGCTCAGGCGGTTCGTTGAAGGAAAGGGACGCGGCTCAGCGCAACGCCGACTGCAGCGCCTTGCGGATCACCACAGCCACGTCGTCACCTTCATTGAAGGCGTCGCGGGCCATGCGTGCCGCTTCGGCCGGCTTGTAGCCCAGCTGCTGCAGGGCCACGGTGGCATCGGACAGCGGATCGGCCGGGGCCGGGCCACTGCCGGTCGGCAGCGCACCGCCGGCCCCGAACTGGGCGGCACGGTCGCGCAGCTCCAGCACCATGCGCTCGGCGGTCTTCTTGCCGATGCCCGGAATGCGGGTCAGCGCGGTGATGTCGCCGGCCTGGACCATGCGCGCGAACTCCTCGACGCTGACGCCGGACAGCACGGCCAGCGCGATCTTCGCGCCAATGCCACTGACCTTCTGCACGTCGCGGAACAGGCGCCGCTCACCCTCGCGCAGGAAGCCGTACAGCGAGACGCTGTCTTCCTTCTGCGAGTAATGGGTGTACAGGGTGACCTCGCGGCCGAGCTCGGGCAGGTCGTAGAAGGTGCTCATCGGCGCCTCCAGTTCGTAGCCCACTCCGTTCACGTCCACCACCAGCCACGGCGGCGCCTTGTAGGCGACGATGCCGCGCAGTCGACCGATCATTGCGTGCAGCTCCTCATTTGCGGCCCCACGCCTGGCGGGCACTGAGCCCCAGGCGGTTGGCCGTTGCCCTTACGTGGGCGTGGGTGATCGCCACCGCCAACGCGTCGGCCGCGTCGGCCTGCAGCTTGGTTTTCAGGTTGAGCATGAGCCCGACCATGTGTTGAACCTGTTGCTTCTCGGCGCCACCACGACCGACCACCGCCAGCTTGATCTCGCTGGCGGCATATTCGTGCACCGGCAGGTCACGCAGCACCACGGCGGAGATCGCCGCGCCCCGGGCCTGGCCCAGTTTCAGTGCCGAATCGGGGTTGCGGGCCATGAACACGCGTTCGATGGCGACTTCCTGCGGCTGGTACTCGCGGCACAGATCGGCCAGGCCCAGTACCAGCAGCTTCATCCGCTGCGGGAAATCGTCGGCCCCCAGCAGCACCAGCGGCTGGTGGTGCACGTGGCTGACGCGGCCGGCGGCATCGACATCGATGATGCCGACCCCGGTCCGCTGCGAACCGGGGTCGATGCCGAGGATGCGGGTCATGCTGCGCTCCTGGCGGGGCGGAACGGGATGCGCTGGCAGGCGTATGGGCTCATGACTGTCCGCGGTGACCGTTCAACGGCCCGCGCCCAGGCCGTCGGAGACGGCTCAGGCGTAGGCGTCGGCGCCAAGTTCGGCGTTGGAATACACGTCCTGCACGTCGTCCAGGTCTTCAAGCATGTCCAGCAGCTTCTTGACCTGCAGGGCGACGTCGCCCTCGACCTTGATGTCGTTGTCCGCGCGGAAGGTGATCTCGGCGTGGTCGGCGACATGACCGGCGGCGGCCATCGCGTCCTTGACCGCATTGAATGCGTCCGGGCTGGTGACCACGTCGATCGAACCGTCATCCGGATAGACCACGATGTCGTCGGCGCCGGCATCAATGGCGGCTTCGGTGATGGCTTCCTCGTCGGCACCCGGGGCGAAGCTGAGCACGCCCAGGCGCTTGAACATGAAGGCCACCGAGCCTTCGGTGCCCATGTTGCCGCCGCACTTGCTGAACGCATGGCGGACATCGGCCACGGTGCGCACGCGGTTGTCGGTCAGGCAGTCGACGATCACGGCCACGCCACCCGGGGCGTAGCCCTCGTAGCGGATTTCCTCGTAATCGACGCCTTCCAGCTCACCGGTGGCCTTCTTGATGGCGCGCTCGATCACGTCCTTGGACATGTTCACGGCCAGGCCCTTGTCCATCGCCACGCGCAGGCGCGGGTTGTTGTTGGGGTCGCCTCCACCGCCGCGCGCGGCAACGCCGATCTCGCGGATGATCTTGGTGAAAATCTTGCCACGCTTCGCGTCGGACGCGTTCTTGCGGGCTTCGATGGAGGGGCCTCTACCCATGGGTGCTACCGTCTGGCTGCTTCAGGATCAAGGCGCGGATTCTACCTGATCAGGCGCTGCAACCGTGTCTAGGGATTGCCGGGCGATGCACGAGCCGGCGCAACGGCGGCCGAACGCCGGCGGATCACCCCTTGTAGAGCCGAGCCATGCTCAGCTGCACCCGACCCGGCGCGGCCGCTCACGCCGCAGCGGCGTCGCGGCTGTGGTCGAACTGGCCGTGGCGCAGGAAACAGGCGGTCTGCCGCGCGGCGTCGGGCGATACCACCAGCCCGCTGTGGCTGGTCCGCACCACGCAATGGTCGGAAAGGCCCGGCAGGCGGGTCTCGGCCAGTGCCACGGTGCCGTCGGAGGCATCGTCGATGGCGCCCAGCAGGCTGCCCAGCCCATGCGGCACCGAACCGGCAATCAGGCCGACCTCGGCCTTGCCCTGCCAGTCCGGCAGGCCATCCAGCAGCAATTCGCTGCTGCGGCCCAGCGCCAGCCCCCAGCCATGCTCGGACAGGGAACGTGCGGTGCCGCTGCCGCGCAGCGGCGATCCCAGGCAGACCACGCGCTGCACCGGCAGCTGCGGATTGCGCCGCAATGCTTCCAGCGCCAGCAATCCACCGAGGCTGTGGCCCACCAGCGACAACGGGCCGGCATCGGCCAAGCGTTCCAGCAGCTGCGGCACAGCCACCTCCGGGCCACCGAACACCGAGGAGTAACCGAACGTATGCACCTGGAAACCACGCGCACGCAGGCGCCAGGCCAGTGGCCCGACCCAGGCACGGGCATTCCAGATGCCATGCAGCAGCAATACGGGGGGAGTCATGCAAACAGCCTGGCGGTCAGCGGGGCAGGAACGTACGGTGATTGAACACGCGCGCGCGGCAAGCGGCGGTGAACGTCAGGCTTCGCGCGGCGCGCGGCGCAGGATGAATTCGAGATCCTGGGTATCACCGACCGGGAACAGGTACTCGCCGGCCTTTTCGAAGCCATAGCGGGCATAGAAGCGCTGCGCGCCGAAGTTCTCCGACCATACGCCCAGCCACAGCGTGCGTGGGCCTTCGTGTTCCAGCCAGGCCAGTGCGGTTTCCAGCAGGCGGCTGCCCCAGCCGCAGCTCTGCTGCGTCTTGACCAGGTACAGGCGCTTGAGTTCGCCGTCGCCCGGCTGCACGTCCGGATGCGGCAGGCCACAGGGGCCGGCGGCGGCATGGCCGACCGCCTCCCCGTCCAGTTCCAGCAGCCACACCGCGTACTCCGGGTGGGCCAGGATCACGCGCTGGCGTTCGACCGTGTAGGCCTCCTCGAGGAAGGCCTGCAGGTCCTGCGGCGGATACAGATGGCCGAAGGTTTCGGTGAACGTGCGAGCGGCCAGCGCCGACAGGGTCGGCGCGTCGTCCACGGTGGCGCGGCGGATCGAATACATGGGTCGAGTTGACGTCAGGACAACGGTTCGGGTCAAGCCCGTTCCGCCGGCGCCTTCTCGTCTTCTTCCTCTTCCTCTTCGTATTCCTCGTCGTCCTCTTCTTCCTCGCCGTCTTCCTCTTCTTCGCCTTCCTCGTCCTCGTCGTACTCTTCCTCTTCGTCGTCCTCGTAATCCTCGACGCCGAAGTCTTCACCATCCCAACGGCCTTCGCCGTCAGCGACGAAGGTCAGGGCCATCGCCGCCGGGTTGGTCCCGACGCGGACCAGCCAACCACCGAACACGCGTGCACGCTCGGTGACCAGGTTGGCCTCGGAGCCTTCATTGCCCAGCTTTTCCCACTCCAGCGAAAACGCAAACTCGGTCATTGCCTGGATCTCCTGATCAGTTGGTCTTGGGGCGAACCTGGATGTGCACTTCGGCCAGCTGCGCGTCGATGATCGGCGACGGCGCGTCGGTCATCAGGTCCTGTGCACCGGTGGTCTTCGGGAACGGGATGACGTCGCGGATCGATTCGGTGCCGGCCATCAGCGCGGCGATGCGGTCGATGCCGAAGGCGATACCACCGTGCGGCGGCGCGCCGTAGTTCAGCGCGTCGAGCAGGAAGCCGAACTTGGCACGCGCCTCTTCGGCACCGATGCCGAGCAGCTCGAACACCGCGCTCTGCATGTCCGGACGGTGGATACGGATCGAACCGCCGCCGATTTCATTGCCGTTGAGCACCATGTCGTAGCCGCGCGAGACCGCGGTACGGGCATTGGCGCGCAGGTCGGCGATATCGTCCACGGCCGGTGCGGTGAAGGGGTGATGCAGGGCCACGTAGCGCTGTTCTTCCTCGTCCCACTCGAACATCGGGAAGTCGGTGACCCACAGCGGTGCCCAACCGTCGGCGACCAGGCCGAAGTCCTTGCCGGCCTTCAGGCGCAGTGCGCCCATGAAGTCGGAGACCTTGTTGTAGCCACCGGCACCGAAGAACACGATGTCGCCGTTGCCGGCGCCGACATGGGCGACCAGGGCGGCAAAGGATTGCTCGCTGAAGAACTTCTGGATCGGCGAGCTGACCTCGCCGTTGTCGGCGATCTTGATGTAGGCCAGGCCCTTGGCACCGTACTTGGCGGCGTGCGCGGCGTACTCGTCGATCTGCTTGCGGCTCAGCGCTGCACCGCCCGGAATGCGCAGTGCGGCGACGCGGCCATCGGCATCATTGGCCGGGCCGGTGAACACCGGGAACTCGCTGTCCTTGACCAGTTCGGCCACGTCCACCAGTTCCAGCGCGATGCGCAGGTCCGGCTTGTCCGAACCGTAGCGGCGCATTGCTTCGGCCCAGGTCATGCGCGGGAAGCTGGCATCCAGCTCGACCTCGACCACTTCCTTGAAGATGGCGCGGATCATGTCCTCGACGAAGTCCTGCACGTCACGCTCGCGGACGAAGGCGAACTCCATGTCCAGCTGGGTGAATTCCAGCTGGCGGTCGGCACGCAGGGCCTCGTCGCGGAAGCAGCGGGCGATCTGGTAGTAGCGGTCGAAGCCGGCCACCATCAGGATCTGCTTGAACAGCTGCGGGCTCTGCGGCAGGGCGTAGAACTCGCCCGGATGCATGCGCGCCGGCACCAGGAAGTCGCGCGCGCCTTCCGGGGTGGCCTTGGTCAGGATCGGGGTTTCGATGTCCTGGAAGCCCTTCTCGTCCAGGTGGCGGCGCAGCGCCTGCACCAGCTTGATGCGGGTGCGCTGCATGCGCTGCATTTCCGGGCGGCGCAGGTCCAGGTAGCGGTACTTCAGGCGGGTTTCCTCGCCCGGGTTCTCATGGGCATGGAACGGCAGCGGCGCGGCCTTGTTCAGCACGGTGATGGCGGTGGCGATCACTTCCACCTTGCCGGTGCGCATCTTGTCATTCACCGCGTGGCGGGCGCGCACGACGCCTTCCACCTGCAGCACGTCCTCGTAGCCCAGCGAAGCGGCCACGGCGAACACTTCGGCGTTGTCGACCTCCACGGTCACCTGCACGATGCCTTCATGATCCCGGAGATCGATGAAGCAGACGCCGCCCTGGTTACGGGCCACGTCGGTCCAGCCGGCGAGGGTGACAGTCTGGCCAATCAGGGTCTCGTCGACCAGGCCGCAGAAGTGGGTACGCATTGGGGGAAAGCTCCGCTGGAGAACGCCGGCGCCGGATGGGGGCCGGAAAGCCTCGTATTCTGCGGCCGAGGCCCCGGCCGGGGCAAATCCCGCCAGTCACGCCGGCTTGATCGCCCCCTTCCCTATAGTCAGGCACCTGCCACCGTATGGGATGCCGCCATGAACCCGCTGTCCCTGGCCAGCCTGGCCGTGACCCTCAGCCTGGGTGCACTGGGCACCCTCGCCCTGCCCCTCCCTTCGGCCCATGCGCAGGACGGGGTGATCCGCTGCGAGAGCCAGAGCAACCGCGAACGGGTCTGCAACACCGGATGGCGCGGCGCACAGCTGGTCCGCCAGCTGTCCGGCAGCCCCTGCGAGGAAGGCCGCTCCTGGGGCAGCCGCAATGGCAGCATCTGGGTCAGCAATGGCTGCCGTGCCGAATTCGTCGAGGCCCGCGGCGGCTGGGGTGGCGGCAACGGCGGTGGCTGGGGCGGCAACAACGGCCGGCCCGGCGAAACGATCCGCTGCGAGAGCCAGAACAACCGCGAACGCAGCTGCCCGGTCGGTTGGCGCAATGCCCGCCTGGTCCGCCAGCTGTCCGGCAGTCCCTGCGACGAGGGCCGGACCTGGGGCGTGC
>NZ_CAMFIA010000005.1 GCF_945952405.1 uncultured Stenotrophomonas sp.
GCGCTACCGCTAGCGAAGAAGGGCGGCCTCTCGGCCGCCCTTCTGTCGTTTTACTTCTTCTCGATGGCCGACTCGACCACCATGTCCAGCACGTACGCCTGCGACGGCGCATCGGCCGGCGGGTTCTTCACTTCGTAGCGCTTCACGCGCACCACGTTGCGCACGCCGTCTTCGTGGGTGTAGCCCTCGATGTTGCCGTAGAAGTTCTCGAACTTGCCCGGCTCGCCCTGCTTGAGGCCCTTGTCGTCGAACTTCACCTCACGCACCTGCAGGCACTGGTAGTCCGGGATCAGCGGATGCGAGCACTTTTCGGTCTTGGCGGCCACTTCCAGGAACACGGTTTCGCCGGCGCCGCCGTAGCGGGTTTCAGCGGTCGGTTCCGGGTTGAAGACCAGCACGTCGCCCTTGGCGTTGGTCAGGGTCAGCTTGCCGTCGGCATCCTGCTCGGCCTTCAGCTCGCCCTGCAGGCGGCTCGACACGGCCTCGTCCAGCGCCATCAGCGCCTTGTCGGAGCAGGCCATCATGGTCGAGGCCATCGCGCTCACGCTCAGCTTGCCGTCGGCCAGGGTGTAGCCGCCGCCCATGTGGTTGCAGGTGTTGCTGACCGACAGGCGGCCATCGGCGAAGTCCAGGGTGACCGGCTTGTCTTCACGGGCGAACAGCGCGTCGATGCGCTTGCCGTCGGCGGCGGTGGCCTGCTGCAGCAGCCAGTGCTGGCTCTGCAGGCGCTGCGCATCCAGGTGCGCCAGCGTCTGCTGGTCTGCTGCCTTGGCCGCGGCCGGGGCCACGTCGTCGCCGCCGGTACCGGCCGGGGCCGGGGTCTGGCTGCAGGCGGCCAGCAGGGCCAGCGGGAGGAGCAGGGTGAGCTTGCGGTTCATGGTGATTCTCCTTGGGGAACCGTGGGGGAAACGGGGTGGGGCCGGCAACGGGGTTGCCCGGCCCCGGCGCTGTTCAGCTGCCGGACGGCAACCACAGCAGCAGCGCCGCGCCGAGCGCGATGCGGTAAATGGCGAAGGCGGTGAACCGGTGCGACTTGATGTAGCCCATCAGCCACTTCACTACGACGAAGCCGGTGATGGCCGCGGCAAGGAAGGCCACGCCCACGTCGGTCCAGTTCTCGCTGCCAAGCTGCCCGTCCTTGGCCAGTTCCAGGAACGTGTAGGCGCTGGCGGCGAACATGGTGGGAATGCCGACCAGGAACACGAACTCGGCGGCAGCGGCGCGGCGGCTCAGGCCCAGCAGCATGGCCAGGAAGATCGCCGAGGCCGAACGCGAGGTGCCGGGGAACACGCCGGCCACCACCTGCGCCAGGCCTACGCCGATCGCCACGGTCCAGGTCACCTGGTCACGGTCGGGCAGGCGCGCGGTGAAGGCTTCCACCAGCAGCATCCAGACGCCACCGATGATCAGCGCCCAGGCGACCGGGCTGACCGTCTCCGGCAGCGACCAGCCGGCCTTGCGTACCACCAGGCCGACCACGGCGGTGACCAGGAAGGCGGCGCCCAGCTTGAACACATAGTCGCGGTTCTCGCGCTGGTTGAAGCCGGTGGCCAGCTGCAGCAGCCGCTGGCGGAACACCAGCACCACCGCCACGATTGCGCCGGCCTGGATGATGATGTTGAAGAAGTCCGAGCGGGCTCCCAGCCAATGCTGGGCGATGAGCAGGTGGCCGGTGCTGGAGATCGGCAGGAATTCGGTCAAGCCTTCGAGGATGCCCAGCAGCAGGGCGGAGAGCAGGTCGGACATGGACGGTGCGTGCACGCGCGGCGGAAGGAAGAAGGTCGAGAGGATAGACGATCCCTGCTGCACCAAACGGGTGCGTCTGGTGACGGGTGCACCCGTTTGGTGCGCACCGTTCTGCACCCGTTCGTACCACCCTTTTTAAAATCAATGGCTTGCGCTGCGCGGAAAGTTGGCACGGTCGTTGCTGTACCTCAGCAGGCATTCATCCCCATCCGAGGTCGTACCGATGTCCGTGGAAAACGTTGAGAAGCTGATCAAGGACAACCAGATCGAGTTCGTCGACCTGCGCTTTGTCGACATGCGTGGTGTCGAGCAGCACGTGACCTTCCCGGTCAGCATCGTCGAGCCGTCGCTGTTCGAAGAAGGCAAGATGTTCGATGGCAGCTCGATTGCCGGCTGGAAGGGCATCGCCGAATCGGACATGGTGCTGCTGCCGGATCCGTCCAGCGCCTACGTCGATCCGTTCTACGCCGATCCGACCATCGTGATCAGCTGCGACATCCTCGACCCGGCCACCATGCAGGCCTATGGCCGTTGCCCGCGCGGCATCGCCAAGCGCGCCGAGGCCTACCTGAAGTCGTCCGGCATCGCCGAAACCGCGTTCTTCGGCCCGGAGCCGGAGTTCTTCATCTTCGACTCGGTCCGCTTCGCCAATGAAATGGGCCACACCTTCTTCCAGGTCGATTCGGAAGAAGCTGCCTGGAACAGCGGCGCCAAGTATGACGGCGCCAACAGCGGTTACCGTCCGGGCGTGAAGGGGGGTTACTTCCCGGTGCCGCCGACCGACACCCTGCACGACCTGCGTGCGGAGATGTGCAAGACCCTGGAGCAGGTCGGCATCGAAGTGGAAGTGCAGCACCACGAAGTGGCCACCGCCGGCCAGTGCGAGATCGGCACCAAGTTCAGCACCCTGGTGCAGAAGGCCGACGAACTGCTGCGCATGAAGTACGTGATCAAGAACGTCGCGCACCGCAACGGCAAGACCGTCACCTTCATGCCCAAGCCGATCGTCGGCGACAACGGCAGCGGCATGCACGTGCACCAGTCGCTGTCCAAGGGCGGCGCCAACCTGTTCTCCGGTGACGGCTACGGCGGCCTGAGCCAGCTGGCACTGTGGTACATCGGCGGCATCTTCAAGCACGCCAAGGCCATCAATGCCTTCGCCAACTCCGGCACCAACAGCTACAAGCGCCTGGTGCCGGGCTACGAAGCCCCGGTGATGCTGGCCTACTCGGCGCGCAACCGTTCGGCCTCGTGCCGCATTCCGTGGGTCTCCAACCCGAAGGCACGCCGCATCGAGATGCGTTTCCCGGATCCGATCCAGTCCGGCTACCTGACCTTCACCGCGCTGATGATGGCCGGCCTGGACGGCATCAAGAACCAGATCGACCCGGGTGCACCGAGCGACAAGGACCTGTACGACCTGCCGCCGGAAGAAGAGAAGCTGATTCCGCAGGTCTGCTCCTCGCTGGACCAGGCGCTGGAAGCGCTGGACAAGGACCGTGAGTTCCTGAAGGCCGGCGGCGTGATGAGCGATGACTTCATCGACGGCTACATCGCGCTGAAGATGCAGGAAGTGACCAAGTTCCGCGCGGCCACCCACCCGCTGGAATACCAGCTGTACTACGCCAGCTGATCGGCGGCGATGGCGGCTGGGGAGCCGCTACCGGATCGGGGTCGGATCCCTTTCGTCCACGAAAGGGTTCCGACCCCAGCTCGAACGCCCCCTGATCCAGGGCAGGAAAGACCGGATACGCGCCAGGGCCACCCTCCCTCCCGCGTCGGTCGTGCAAGGAGAGAGGCACGGCCGTCCCGGCCCTGTACGTGTCCGGTGCAACAGCCACGGCCATCACCCTGATGGCCGCTGGTTGCCTGATGCCAACGCGCGCTGGCGCGCTGGCCCCCTCCACCCTCGGGACATGCGCATGAAACTGATCTCCGCCATCATCCGGCCGTTCAAGCTCGACGAGGTCCGCGAGGCCCTTTCCGACGCAGGCGTGTCGGGCATCACCGTGACCGAAGTGAAAGGCTTCGGCCGCCAGAAGGGCCACACCGAGCTGTATCGCGGCGCCGAGTACGTCGTCGACTTCCTGCCCAAGATCAAGATTGAAACCGTGGTCACCGACGAGCGGGCCGACGCGGTGATCGAGGCGATCCAGTCGTCGGCAGGCACCGGCAAGATCGGTGACGGCAAGATCTTCGTTACCGCCGTCGAGCAGGTCATCCGCATCCGCACCGGCGAAATCGGTGCCGACGCGCTGTAACCCCCTTCCGGAGACTCCCCCATGAAGATGCGCCTTCTCACCGGGTGGCAAGCCCGGTTCCATCTGGTGTGCCTGCTGATGCTGCTCAGCGCCCTGGCCGCGGGTGCGTGGCCGGGTAATGCACATGCCCAGGCCCAGGTATCGCCGCTGCCGAGCGAAAGCGTGGCGGTGGAGCCGCTGCAGGATCCGGTCGCCGCTGCGCCGGCCGCCGCCGAGGCCGCTGCGCCAGCCTTCGATCACGGCGACGTGGCCTGGATGCTCACCTCCACCCTGCTGGTGCTGCTGATGGTGGTGCCGGGCCTGGCCTTGTTCTACGGCGGGCTGGTGCGCGCCAAGAACGTGTTGTCGGTGCTCAGCCAGATCCTGGTGGTGTTCTCGCTGGTGCTGCTGCTGTGGGTGGCCTATGGCTACAGCGCAGTGTTCAGCGCCGGCAATCCGTTCTTCGGTTCGTTCACCGAGTTCGCCTTCCTCAAGGGCTTCAGCCCTGACTCGGTCGGCAATACGCCGATCAAGGGCCTGCCGGATTACCTGTTCGTCGCCTTCCAGTCGACCTTCGCCGGGATCACCACTGCGCTGATCGTCGGCGCCTTCGCCGAACGCATCAAGTTCCGTGCGGTGCTGCTGTTCTCGGCGCTGTGGTTCACCCTCAGCTACATCCCGATGGCGCACATCGTCTGGGGCGGCGGCTACCTGGGCGAACTGGGCGCGATCGATTTCGCCGGTGGCACCGTGGTCCACATCAACGCTGGCGTCGCCGGCCTGGTGGCCGCGTGGTTCGTCGGCAAGCGCCTGGGCTATGGCCAGACCGCGCTGAAGCCGCACAACGTGCCGTTTACCTATATCGGCGCCATGCTGCTGTGGGTGGGCTGGTTCGGCTTCAACGCCGGCTCCGCTGCTGCTGCTGATACCGTGGCCTCGCTGGCCTTCCTCAACACCGTGCTGGCCACGGCGGCTGCGGTGCTCGGCTGGACGCTGGTGGAGGCGATCAGCAAGGGCAAGCCGTCGGCACTGGGCGCGGCCTCGGGCGCGGTGGCCGGCCTGGTCGGCATCACCCCGGCCTGCGGCACCGTCGGCCCACTCGGCGCGATCATCATCGGCTTCGTCGCCGGCGTGGTCTGCGTATGGGGCGTGACCGGCCTCAAGCGCCTGCTGAAGGTGGACGACACCGCCGACGTGTTCGGTGTGCATGGGGTCGGCGGCATCGTTGGCGCCATCCTCACCGGTGTGTTCAGTGCGCAGTCGCTGGGCGGCACCAAGGCGGGTCTGGATATCGCCCACCAGGTCTGGGTGCAGGTGGTCAGCGTCGGCCTCACCGTGCTGTGGTCGGCGGTGGTGACCACGCTGATCCTGCTGGTGGTGCGCAGCGTGGTCGGCCTGCGGGTGACCGAGGAAGCCGAGCGCACCGGCCTGGACGTCACCTCGCACGGCGAGTCCGCCTACGAGGCCTGATCGGTTTCACGGTTTGCTGGATGCCCCGCCACGGCTGCACTGCAGCCGATGGCGGGCGTCCGCCAGTGCCGGTGGCAGTGCCGCACCGGGGCCTGGGGGCTCGGTGGCGGATCAGCCAGGGATCCGGAACCGGTTGCGGGCGATGCCGGCCGGCAAAAGCCCCTCCGTTGGACATCACACTTTGCCGGGAAAGCCTCGGCCCACATGACTTGGTGGCCCTGTCGCCGGCCCTGCAATTCCCTTAGAGTGCTGCCTCTTCCAGCCGAAAATTCGTCGGACTGGTCGCCATCTGCAGGGAACAGGACATCGTGGAACAGGGACGTAATGTACGCAGCCGCGCGTTGCAGTGGCGGTTGTCCGTGGGCGTGGCACTGGCCATCGCCGGCTTCCAGGCACCGGCCGGGGCGCAGGTCGTGTCACCGGAGCAGGAGCTGCTCCGGCAGCAGGAGCGCGAACGCGCGCTGCGCGAACAACAGGAAGCCACGCCGGATGTCCGGCTGCAGCCGGCCACCGAAGACCTCGGCCATCTGCCGGTGGACGAATCACCCTGTTTCACCATCAACCGCATCGAGCTGCAGGGTGACCTGGCCGACCGCTTCCGCTGGGCACTGGCGGCCGCCGATCCGCGCAGCGACCCCGCCACCGGGCGCTGCCTGGGTACCGCCGGCGTGGACATCGTGATGAAGCGCGTGCAGAACGCGATCATCGAGCGCGGCTACGTCACCACCCGCATCCTGGCCGCACCGCAGGACCTGAAGACCGGCATCCTGACGCTCACGGTCGTGCCGGGCCGCGTCAATGCCATCCGCTTTGCCGACGGCGCAGGCCGCACCCCCGCCCTCTGGAATGCGGTGCGGGTGGCACGCGGCGAAGTACTGAACCTGCGTGACATCGAACAGGCGCTGGAAAACCTGCAGCGCGTGCCGACCGCGCAGGTGGACATCCAGATCGCGCCCCCGGCCGATGGCGCGGCGGCCAAGCCGGGCGAGAGCGATCTGGTGATCAGCTGGCAGCAGGCGCGCCTGGTACGGGTCAACCTGACCCTGGACGATGCCGGCAGCCAGTCCACCGGCAAGATGCAGGCCGGCACCACGGTGTCGGTGGACAACGCGGCCGGCCTCAGCGATCTGTTCTACATCAACGTGGGCAAATCGGTGTTCAACGGCAGCGAGCGTGGCACCGACAGCTGGGCAGTGCATTACAGCGTGCCGCTGGGCGGATGGCTGCTGGGCGCCAACGCCAGCAACTTCGACTATGAGCAGACCGTTGCCGGCGCGTTCGAGAACTACGTCTACAGCGGCTCCAGCCGCAACGCCGAGCTGCGCCTGACGCGCATGCTGTTCCGCAACGCGCGCGCCAAGACCAGCATGTACGCGCGCGGCTGGTACCGCGAATCGGACAACTTCATCAACGATACCGAGATCGAAGTGCAGCGCCGCCGCATGGCGGGCTGGGAACTGGGCCTGGGCCACCGGCACTTCATCGGCAAGGCGACGCTGGATGTGAACCTGGCGTACCGCAAGGGCACCGGCGCCTTCAACGCGCTGCGCGCACCGGAAGAGGCCTTTGGCGAAGGCACGGCGCATGGCCGCATCTACACCGCCGATGCGCAGCTGGTCGTGCCGATGCAGTGGGGCCGCCAGAGCCTGCGCTACACCGGCAGCTGGCGTGCGCAGTGGAACCGCTCACCGCTGGTACCGCAGGATCGGTTCTCGATCGGTGGCCGCTACACCGTGCGTGGCTTCGATGGCGAAATGTCGCTGACCGGCGAGCGCGGCTGGCTGCTGCGCAATGAAGTGGGCGTACCCCTGGGCAGTGGCGTGGAGGCCTACGTCGCGGTCGATCACGGCCGCGTCGGCGGCCCGTCCACGGCCCGGTTGCTCGGCGACCGGCTCACCGGTACCGCGCTCGGCCTTCGCGGCGGCACCCGCCACATCAACTGGGATGCCTTCGTCGGCAGTCCGTTGTCCAGGCCGCGCGGCTTCCAGACCGCCTACACCACGTTCGGAATGAACATGGGCGTCTCGTTCTGACGCCTGCGCATGGCCGGCCTGCGCTGCCTGCAGCGCGGCCAACACGATGCGGTACCGCGCAGCCCGCTGCGCACACCACCCAACAGCACCGAAAGGAATCAGCGCCGTGAACAAAGTCTACCGTCTGGTCTTCAACCGTACGCTCGGGGTCATGCAGGTTGCATCCGAGCTGGTCAACGCCGCGCACGGCGGTGCCGACAATCGTGAAGGCCGCACGGTCGGCACCCTGCGTCCGATCAGTTTCGCGTTGTGGCTGGTGCTGGGCTGGGTGGGGCTGGTGCAACCGTTGTCCGCGCAGCAGGCGCCGGCAGACCCGGGCCGCATCGCCGCCGACCCCGGCGCGCCGGCAAACCAGCGCCCGACGGTGATCACCTCGGCCAACGGCACGCCACAGGTCAACATCACCACGCCCAGTGCGGGCGGGGTGTCGCGCAATACCTACCAGCAGTTCGACGTCGGCCAGCAGGGCGTGATCCTCAACAACTCGCGCGGCGAGGTGCAGACCCAGCTGGGTGGCTGGGTGCAGGGCAATCCGTGGCTGGCCACGGGCACCGCGCGGGTCATCCTCAACGAGGTCAACAGCAGCAATCCCAGCCACCTCAATGGCTATGTGGAGGTGGCCGGTGCGCGGGCGCAGGTGGTCATCGCCAACCCGGCCGGGATCCAGGTCAATGGCGCGGGCTTCCTCAACGCCAGCCGGGTGACCCTGACCACCGGCACGCCGATCGTCAGCAATGGCGTGCTGGAAGGCTATCGCGTGGAAGGTGGCAGCATCGGTGTCGGGGGCGCGGGCCTGGATACCAGCCGCGCCGACTACACCGACATCATCACCCGTTCGCTGCAGGTCAATGCCGGCATCTGGGCCAACCAGCTGCAGGCGAGCCTGGGCAGCAACGTGGTCAGTGCCGACCACAGCAGCGTGCAGCAGCAGAAGCCCACGTCCGCGGCGCCCACCTTCGCGCTGGATGTGGGCGCGCTGGGCGGCATGTATGCCAACCGCATCTGGCTGGTCGGCAACGAACATGGCGTGGGCGTCAGCAATGCCGGCAAGATTGGTGCCCAGGCCGGCGAGCTGGTGGTCACCGCCGACGGCCGGCTGCAGAACACCGGCGCGATGCATGCGCAGCAGGACCTGCGCATCGACGCCAGCGCGGGCATCGCCAATGCCGGCACGCTCAGTGCCGAGCGCGAGCTGCGCGTGCAGACCCCGGCAGATGTCGACAATAGTGGCGGCACGCTCAATGCGCGACGCATCGAAGTGAATGCCGATGCGCTGCGCAACCGCGGTGGCAGCATCGAACAGCTTGGAACGCAGGCGCTGCAGCTGCAGGCCGCCGACCTCAGCAACCTGCAGGGCCGTATCGGCACCGTGTCCAGCGTTTCGCCAGGCACCGGCACCGGCGGCACCGGCACCCCGCCGGGTACGGGTACGCCAGGCACGGGTACGCCAGGTACCGGCACTCCGGGCACAGGTACTCCGGGCACTGGCACCCCCGGCACCGGCGGCGGCACCCCGCCGGTCACGCCGCTTCCGCCGCTGGCGGCTGGCGTGCTCAACATCGCAGGAACGCTGGGCAACGACGGTGGCCGCATTGAAGCCAGTGGCGACCTGCAGCTCAGCGCCCGCAACAGCCTGGACAACAGCGACGGCACGCTGGGGGTAAGCACCCTGCAGGTGCAGGGACAGGCGCTGCGCAACATGCGCGGCACCCTGCAGGTCCAGGGCGCGGCCAGCGCGCAGGTGCAGCAGCTGGACAACAGTGGCGGCCGCATGACCTTCGCCCGTGGCTTCGAGCTGCAGGCGCAATCGGCCATCAATCGTGGCGGCAGCCTCGCCCACGGTGGCAGTGCCGGCACGATCTGGACGATCGGCCAGCTCGACAACAGCGAGGGCAGCATCTCCAGCAATGCCACTCGGCTCGGCCTCGACATCGGCACCCTGGTCAACACCCGGGGCAGCATCAACCACGCCGGCAGCGAGGGCCTGCTGCTGCGTGCGGAGCTACTGGATGGCGTGCAGGGCAGCATCGCCACCGCCGGCGCGGCAGACCTGCAGCTGGGCCGCGCCGACCACCGTGGTGCGCAGCTGGTCGCGCGCCAGCTCGGCCTGAGCGCACAAGACTTCGACAACCGCGGCGGCCGCGTGCTGTCCACGGGGCTGCAGGCCAGCACGCTCAACGTCCGCAATCACCTGGACAACAGCGACGGTGGCCTGCTGGCCAGCAATGCCGACCTGCAGATCGATGCAGCGTCCTTCGGCAATGCCGGCGGCACCGTGCAGCAGGCGGGCACCGGCAACCTGCGCATCACCACCGCCAACCTGCAGGGCCAGGGCGGCACTGTTCTCAGCAACGGCACCCTGCAGCTGCACGGCGATACCCTGAACCTGCGCAATGGCACCACCGCCGCGCAGCGCATCGATGTGCGCGCCGGCGACCTGACCACTGCCGGCGGCACGCTGACTTCGACCGGCGGCGATGCGCTGCAGCTGCAGGTATCGCGCACCCTGGACAACAGCGGCGGCACCGTGGGCGCCAATGGTGCGCTGGACATCAACAGCGGCATCCTCATCAACGACGGCGGCAAGCTGATCGCCGCAGGCACCGGCACCAGCCGCATCCTCGCCAGCCAGCGGCTGCAGAACCAGCGCGGCGTGCTGTCCGGCAATGGCGATCTGGATATCAAGACCGATGACCTGCTGAACGAGAGCGGCAGCATCGACCATGCCGGCACCGGCACGCTGCAGATCGATGCGACCACCGTGCAGGGAGCTGCTGGCAGCATCGCCAGCAATGGCCTGCTGCAGTTGAGCGGGCAGCAGCTGGACCTGCAGAAGGGCAGCACCCGCGCCCGTGACGTGAAGATCACGGCTACCGGCCTGGACACCAGCGGCGGCAGCCTGTTGTCACTGGGCAACAACGCGATGCAGCTGCAGGTGCAGGGGCTGCTGCGCAACGACGGCGGCAGCATCAGCGCCAATGGCGCGCAGCAGATCCAGGCGGGTGCGCTGTCCAACCGCGGCGGTGCGCTCAATTCGGCGGGAACGGCGGCTTCGCAGATCCGGGTCGACGGCACGCTCGACAACAGTGGCGGCAGCATCGCCAGCAATGCCGCCCACCTGCAGCTGAAGAGCGGCGCGCTGGTCAATGCCGGCGGTACCCTCAGCCATGCGGGCAGCGACGGCCTGGTCATCGACAGCGGGCGCCTGGACGGAGCAAAGGGGCAGATCGCCACTGCCGGCGCCCTGCAGCTCACCGCGGCCGAGGTCGATCACCAGGGCGCGTCGCTGGCTGCCGCGCAGCTGGACATCACGGCGAGCGGGTTCGACAACCGCGGCGGGCGCATCATCGCCACCGGCACCGGCGGCAATACGCTGCGCGTGCAGGGCACGCTGGACAACGGCAATGGCGGCACCCTGGCCAGCAATGGCAACCTGGATATCCACGCGCGTACCTTCGGCAACGCCGGCGGAACCGTGCAGCAGGCCGGGTCCGGCAGCCTGGTCATCACCACGCAGGACCTGACCGGCGCCGGTGGCACCCTGCTCAGCAACGGTTCGCTGGAGCTGCAGGGCGACACCCTCGATCTGCGCAACGGCACCACCACCGCGCAGCGCATCAGCATCGACGGCGACACCGTGATCACCGCCGGCGGCCAGCTGAGTGCGCTGGGCACCCAGGCGCTCCAGCTGCAGGCCCGCAGCCTGCTCGACAATACCGGCGGAACGCTGGGCAGCAATGGTGCGGTCGATGTGCACGCAGGCCGCTTCGTCAACGACCATGGCAAGTTGATTGCCGCCGGTGACGCTGCGTCCGCAATCCGCGCCGCGCAGCTGGAGAACCGCAACGGCTCGATCTCCGCCAACGGCAACCTGCGCATCGAGGCGCAAACGCTGTCGGGCCAGGGCGGCAATATCGGGGCCGCCCACGCGCTGTCACTGCAGGGCGGGTCATTGGATCTGCGCGGCGGCAGCCTGGCGGCCGAGCAGCTCGATATCGTGGCCGACAGCCTGGACAACAGCGCAGGCGCGCTGCGCGCAACCGGCAGCGGGACGCTGGCACTGCAGGTAAGCGGCCGCTTGGCCAACGACGCGGGCACCATCGCCAGCAACGGTGCGCAGCGCATCGAAGCCGGCGAACTCTCCAACCGCGGTGGCACGCTCAGTTCGGCAGGCAGTGCCACCACCGAGCTGCACGTAGCGGGCCTGTTCGACAACAGTAACGGCGTGCTCGCCAGCAACGGCGCCGCGCTGAAGATCGATGCCGGCCACATGGCCAACGTGAAGGGCACGCTCAGCCATGCCGGCACCCAGGGCCTGCTGCTGCGTACCGGGCAACTGGACGGCCAGGGTGGCAGCATCGCCAGCGCAGGCGGCATCACCCTGCAGGCGGGCAGCGTGGACCATCGCGGAGCCACCCTGCAGGCCGAGCGCATCGCACTGGACGCACAGTCCTTCGACAACCGCGCCGGCAAGGTCATCGCGACCGGTGCCGAGGGCAGCACGATCAACGTGGTCGGCACGTTGGACAACGGCGAGGGCGGCCTGCTGGCCAGCAACGGCGACCTCGGCATCCAGGCGGCGGTGTTCGGCAATGCCGGCGGCACCGTGCAGCACGCCGGTGAAGGCGTGCTGTCGATCGACGCCGGCACGCTCAACGGCACCGGCGGCACGCTGGTCAGCAATGGCAGCCTGTTGCTCCAGGGCACCACCACCGACCTGCGGGCGGGTGTCACCTCCGCCAAGCGGATCGAGATCGACACCGGCTCCCTGATCACCGCCGGCGGCACGCTCACCGCCACCGGCAATGACATGCTGCGGCTGAGCGCGCGCGAACGCATCGACAACAGCGGCGGTACCGTGTCCAGCAATGGCGGGCTGGACCTGCGCAGTGCCGCGCTGGTCAACGCGGGCGGCACGCTGCAGTCGGCGGGTACAGCGGCGAGCCAGCTGGTCATCGGCCAGGACATCAACAACCGCGGCGGCCGCATCCTGGCCAACGGTGGGCTTGGCATCAGCGCCGGCAGCATCGACAACCAGGGCGGCACGCTGCACAGCGCCGCACGGCTGGTGGTCAAGGCCGACGGCCTGCTCGACAACAGCAACAAGGGTGTCATCGCCAGCGGCGCGGGCATGCAGGTGGCGGCGGCTTCGCTGGACAACCGCAGCGGCAGCATCGAGCAGGCCGGTGACGGCCTGCTGCAGATCGATGCCACCACGCTGCAGGGCCACGCCGGCCGCATCGTCAGCAACGGCGAGCTGCAGCTGAAGGGCGAGACCCTGGATCTCAGCGCAGGCACCACCGCCGCGCAGCAGGTCAGCATCGAGGCCGGCCAGCTGGACAACACGGCCGGTACGCTGAACGCCACCGGCAGCCAGGCGATGTCGCTGCAGGTGCGCGGTGCGCTCGGCAATGACGGCGGCACCATCGCCGCCAACGGCGCGCA
This sequence comes from uncultured Stenotrophomonas sp., assembly GCF_945952405.1. Lineage (GTDB taxonomy): Bacteria > Pseudomonadota > Gammaproteobacteria > Xanthomonadales > Xanthomonadaceae > Stenotrophomonas. Next base: position 12,935 of record NZ_CAMFIA010000005.1, read on the forward strand.
GCAGATCAACGCCGGTTCGCTGTCGAACGCAGGTGGCACCTTGAGTTCGGCAGGAACCTCCGACAGCCGGATCACGGTCACGGGCCGCTTCAACAACGGCGGTGGCACCGTCGCCAGCAATGCTGCCAACCTGCGCCTGGACGCCGGGCAGCTGGTCAATGCCGCAGGCAGCATCGTCCATGCCGGCAAGGGCACGCTGATTGTGAAGGCCACCCAGCTGGACGGGGCCGGCGGCAGCATCGCCACGGCAGGCGCGCTGCAGCTGGATGCGGTGAGCGTGGACCATCGCGGTGCCACGCTCAATGCCGATCACTTCACCGTCAACGCCGACCGCTTCGACAACCAGAACGGCAAGCTGCTGGCGACGGGCACGCAGGCCAGCACCGTGCAGGCCACCACCTCGCTGGACAACGGCGGCAACGGCCTGATCGCCAGCAATGGCGACCTGACCCTGACCAGCGCACTGTTCGGCAATGCCGGCGGTACCGTGCAGCAGGCCGGCACCGGCACGCTGGCGATCAAGGCGCACACCGTGAATGGCCAGGGCGGCAAGCTGCTCAGCAATGGCGCCCTGCAGCTGACCGGCGAAACCACCGACCTGCGCGACGGCACGCTGGCCGCTGCCCGCATCGCCGTGGATACCGGCACGCTGCTCAACGCGGGCGGATCGATCATCGCCTCCGGCACCGATACACTGAAGGTGTCCGCGCGCGACCGGCTGGACAACAGCGGGGGCACGCTGGCCGGCAACGGCTCGCTGGATCTGCGCAGCGCGCAGCTGCTCAACAACCTGGGTACCCTCCAGGCCGCCGGCAGCGGCAGCAGCACCCTGGCGATCACCCATACGCTGGAGAATCGCGGTGGCCGCATCCTGACCACGGGCGATGCAGGCCTCAGCGCGGGCACGCTCGACAATCGCGGCGGCACCGTGCACAGCGATGGCAACAGCGCGCTGACCGTGCGCGTGGACGGCCTGCTCGACAACAGCGACAAGGGCACCCTGTCCGCGGGAGGCGCGCTGCTGGCCGAGGCACAGGCCATCAACAACAGCGGCGGTACCGTGGCTGCGGGGCAGGATCTGCAGCTGACCAGCACCGATCTGCTGCGCAATGGCGGCGGCCTGGTCCAGGCCGGCAAGCACCTGCAGGTCTCGGCCGGCGGCCTGAACAACACCAGTGGCCGGATCATCGCCAACGACCTGCAGCTGGATACCCGCGGCCAGGCGCTGGACAACCGCAGCGGCATCATTGCCAGTCTTTCCGGAAATGCAGCGCTGCGCAGTGGTGCGCTGGACAACACCGGTGGCCTGCTGCAGTCGGCGGCAGCGCTCAGCATCGACACCTCCGGACAGCGGCTGACCAATGCCGCTTCCAATGGCAACGGCATCGTCAGCAGTGGCACGCTGCAGATCCGCAGTGGCGATCTGGACAATCGAGGCGGCTCGGTGTTCGCCAAGGCCGGCGCCGACGTGCAGGCCGTCAACATCGACAACAGTGGCGGCGGCTCGCTGGTGAGTGCAGCCGACCTGCTGCTGCGCGCGCAGCAGCTGGCCAACAGCGGTGGCAGCGTGACCGCCGGTGGCAATGCCGACATCGGTTTGCAGGGCGCCCTGCTCAACAGTGGTGGCCTGGTGGCGGCGACCGGCCGCCTCGACCTGCAGGCCGGTTACATCGACAACCGCAATACGCTCAGCCAGGCCAATGGCCCTGCGCTGGGCTTGCAGGGCAAGAACCTGCAGGTGACCACCGGCAACCTGGACAACCAGAACGGCCAGGTGATTGCCGACAACCTGCTGCTGCAGGTGAACCAGCGCCTGGACAACAGCGGTGGCCAGGTATCGGCGGCGCTGACCTCCGATGTCCGCGCCGATACCCTGGTCAACAGCGGTGGCACCCTGGTGGCCGGCAGGCAGCAGACGCTCCGCACCCGCGAGATCATCGGTGATGGCCGGCTGATGTCGCAGGGTGACATGACCCTGGAGCTGGGCCAGAGCCACACCAACCGTGGCGAAATGGTGGCCAACGGCACGCTGAGCCTGTCCATCCAGGGCAACCTGGACAACAGCGGCAAGCTGGCGGGTGCCAACGTCAACATCAATGCCGGCAACATCACCAACGCCTCCACCGGCGAGATCAGCAGCATCGGCCTGACCCGCCTGGCAGCGGGGGGCGCACTGGTCAACTACGGCCTGCTGGACGGCAACGTCACCCACATCACCGCCGCGAGCGTCGACAACATCGGCAGCGGCCGCATCTACGGTGACCGTGTCGCCATCCAGGCGGGCTCGCTCAACAACCTCGCCGCCAACATCGGCGGCGTGGACCGTGCAGGCACCATCGCCGCGCGCCAGCGTCTGGACCTGGGTGTCGGCACACTGACCAACAGCGGCAAGAGCCTGATCTTCAGTGATGGCGACGCCGCCATCGGCGGGGCGCTGAACGGGCTGGGCGCGGTAGGCAGCGCGCAGCGGGTGGACAACATCGGCTCCACCATCGAGGTCAGCGGCAACCTGGACCTGTCCGCGCTGGCGGTGAACAACATCCGCGAGAACGTGGTCGTGGAGAAGGTCACCACCGTGCATGCGCCGGTCCGGCTGGAGCAGCCCGGCTGGTTCAAGAACGCCACCAACAACAACCGTGATTTCCGCGCGACGTCGAACTACCAGCCGTACGAGATCTACTACCTCGATCCGTCCGACATCCTCGAAGACACCCCCTATGTCACCCCGGATGGCCAGCAGATCCGCAAGGCGGTCATCCGGCTGACCAGCAACACCAGTGCCTACGCCTTCGCCCGCGGTGGCGCGTACGGCGCGCGCGCGTCGCGCGAACGCCTGAACGTGCAGGACGGCACGGTCACGGTCTACTACGTTGGCCGTGCCGACAACCGCAACAATCCCGATCAGCTCGGTGCGGGGGCGGAAGATCCCTTCCGCGACCTGTCCGTCCGCGGGGCCGGTTCGCCGCCGATCGAGTACGTGACCGACACCCTCAGGTACAACAACGCCTACGGCACCTGCACCACCACCTGCGTGCAGATCATCACCTATCCGGACTACGACAACCCGGAATCGACGCTGATCAACATGCAGCGCCACCCGCAGGACACCAGCGGCAACGAGAAGACCCGCATCGCTACCCGTACCACCGTGGAAGACGTGGTGGTATCGGCAGGCAACAATGCGGTGATCAATGCGGGCGGCAACATGCGGATCAGCACCGATCGGCTGGAGAACCGCTTCGCCAACATCGCCGCGGGCCGCGACCTGGCCATTGTCGGCCTGAACCGTGACCGCTCCGAGGTGATCAATGCAGCCGAGCAGCTGACTCGCACCAGCACGTTCGACAACGTGTCCATCACCTACGGAGGCTCCTCCAGCCGCTGGAAGGCGGCCCCCATCACCGAGAAGACCGGTGCGCTGGGTTCGTCGATAACGGCCGGCGGCAAGCTCACCATCGATGTCGGCAACCTGCGCAACGACAACACCGGTGGCAGCAATCCCAACGCCGGTGGCGGCAAGGGCACGGCACAGCTGGATACCGCTGGCCACGGCACAGGCGCGGTCGGTCCGGGGGCCGGCAACGTGCAGGGGCCTGGCCAGAGCAGCGGCCAGGGTGCGGACAGCGTGGATGCGCGGGGACCGGGCACGGCCGGTGCGGCACAGGGGGCCAGTGGCGGCCATCAGCAGGCGGTCGCCCAGGCCGATGGCGTGCGCGCAGATGCGGCAGGCGCACAGGGGCCCGGTCAGGCCGGCAACGCCGGCACCGGTGCCGGCACCGCGCAGGACATCACGGCGGCGCAGGCCGGGCAGGCCAACGCCAATGGCCCGGCCACGGTCCGTGCCGGTGAGCACGCCGGCAGTGGTGGCAACACCGCGGTGGCGGGCAAGCAGGCCACGACGACCACCGGTACCGACCCGCGCGTGGTGGTCACCACCAGCCCGAATGCCAGTGCACCCACGGCCAGCCTGTTCAACGTGGACGCCAACCGTGGCAATCACATCGTGGAAACCGATCCGCGCTTTGCCAGCTACCGTGATTGGCTCAGCTCGGACTACCTGCTGCAGCGCGCAGGCTTTGAGCCCTCGCAGACGCAGAAGCGCCTGGGTGACGGCTTCTACGAGCAGAAGCTGGTACGCGAGCAGATCGGCGAGCTCACCGGCCGCCGCTTCCTCACTGGCCATGCCAGCGACGAGGAGCAGTACCGCGCGCTGCTGGAGGCCGGTGCCACGGTCGCAAGCGAGTGGGGCCTGCGACCGGGCGTGGCGCTCACCGCCGAGCAGATGGCACGGCTGACCAGCGACATCGTCTGGCTGGTGGAAAAGGACGTCACCCTCGCCGACGGCTCGGTGGTCCGTGCACTGGTCCCGCAGGTCTACCTGCGGGTGATGCCGGGCGACCTCGGCAACGATGGCGCGTTGCTGGCCGGCGCGGAGGTGGACGTCAAGCTGCGCGGTGACCTGGTCAACAGCGGCACGATTGCCGGCCGCCAGCTGGTCAGCATCGATGCCGGCAACATCCGCAACCTGGCCGGCGGCCAGATCAGCGGTGCCCAGGTGGGCCTGTCGGCGCGGCAGGACATCGACATCATCGGCAGTACCGTCAAGGCCACCGATGCTCTGGCGTTGAAGGCCGGCGGCAACATCACCGTGGCCTCGACCACCACCGAATGGAAGGACCAGGGCGATCGCCTGTCGCAGCAGAAGACCACGCTGGATCGCGTGGCGGGCCTGTATGTCACCCATCCCGGTGGCGAAGGCGTGTTGTCGGTGGTGGCCGGCGGTGACATCGGCCTGAAGGCGGCGGAGATCCGCAATGCCGGCAGGAATGGCATCACCCAGCTGGCTGCCGGTGGCAACCTCGACCTCGGCGCGCAGACGCTGGGCCAGAGCAGCGCGCTGAACCACGACAGCCGCAACCACACAAGCAACAGCCAGACCACGCATGCGGTGTCTTCGATTGAAGGCGCTGGCGATGTGCTGTTGGCCGCGGGCAAGGACATCACCCTGGCTGCGACCCGCATCAACGCGGGTGGTGGCATGGCCCTGCAGGCGGGCGGCGACATCAACAGCCAGGTGCTGATGGACAGCAGCAGCAGCGACTTCAACGCCGGCGGCAAGCGCAGTTCGCTGCAGATCAGCCAGAGCGATGAGACCGTGCGTGGCAGCCAGCTGAAGGCTGGCGACAGCGTATTGTTGAAGGCTGGTCGCGATGTCAACCTGACCGCGACCCAGGTTGCCAGTTCGGACGGCACGCTGAGCGTGGTGGCCGGTCGCGACGTCAACCTGCTTTCGGCCAGCGAGACGCATGATTTCAGCCTGGACAGCTACGACAAGAAAAAGAAGACACTGTCGAGCACCACCACTACCCGCCACGCCGAGAGCAGCGACAGCTACGCCATTGGCACCGCATTGCAGGGCAAGGCGATCAATGTCAACGCGGGCCACGACCTGACCGCGGTTGGCGCGGTGATCGATGCCACCGGCAACGTCACCCTGGGGGCTGGCAACAACGTGCTGATCGCCTCCGCGGAAGACCATCACAGCAGCGAGTCCAGCCAGAGCAAGAAGAAGTCCGGTTTCACCGGTGGCTTCTCCAATGGCACTGCATCGATCGGCTATGGCAGCTCGAAGAACAGCAGCAGTACCGCCGAACAGTCGACCACCCAGGTCGGTTCGGCCATCGCCTCGCGCGAAGGCAACGTGCTGATCAATGCGGGCAACCAGCTGACCATCGCAGCGTCCGACGTGGCCGCTGGCAAGGACCTGACCCTGGTCGGCAAGGACATCAACCTGATTGCGCGCCAGGACACGGTGGATACCCAGTCCAGCCAGTCGAGCAAGTCCAGCGGCTTCTCGCTGGGTGTCACCTACGACCCGGCCAAGGCCTACCGCACCGCCCGCGACAAGGCCACCGAAGGCATGGCCGACAGCGGCACGATGATGGGCCGGATCACGCGTACCGCCGAAGGCGTGGCGGCCGGCGTGGCGGCCGTGCTGCCGGGGATCAACGCCGGCAGCCAGCGCTCGAACAGCAACCAGAGCCACTCCAGCAGTGATGCCCGGGTTACCAACCTCAATGCGGGAAGCAATCTCACGTTGATCGCCAATGGCGGCTCGATCACCAGCCAGGGCGCGCAGATGTCGGCCGAGGGTGATGCCGCGCTGCTGGCCACCAAGGACATCGTGTTCGACGTGGCGCACAACACGGAGCGCAGCAGCAGTGACAGCCGTGGCAAGGGCTGGGGCATTTCCACCAACTCGGCCGGCCTGCCGTTTGGCACCAACAACTCGCGCAGCGACGGCAATGGCCAGAGCGATACCATCACCGGTACCCAGCTGTCGGTGGGCGGTGGCGTGCGCATGGCCACCACCGAGGGCGACATCCGCCTGACCGCAGCCAACATCGCGGCGGAAAAGGACGTCACCCTCCGTGCGGCAGGCGACCTGACGATCCGCAGTGGCCAGGATACGGTCAGCAATGCCAACCGCTCGGACAGCAAGGCGATCGGCACTGTCCAGATTTCCGACACCGAGAAGTTCTCCGGTTGGCATCGCGAGCAGCACCGTGACGACAGCGCGCAGGTCTCGCAGGTGGCCAGCACCGTCGGCAGTCTCGGCGGCAGCGTCAACCTCACCGCGGGCGGAAAGTACACGCAGACCGCCAGCAACGTGCTCGCGGCCAAGGATGTGAACATCACCGCCGCCGAGATCGAGCTGCTGACCGCCGACGAGAGTGGGCACTACTCGCAGAGCGACAAGGACCTGAAGATCGGTGCCTTCGCGCGGGTGAAGTCGCCGCTGATCGACCTGCTCAACAACGTCGATGCCGCGCGCAAGTCCGATGGTCGCCTGCAGCAGATGCAGGGCCTGGCGGCCGGCGCGAACGCCTACCAGTCCGCCAGCGCGATCGCAGGCATGGCCAAGGGCGCTGGTGGCGGCACACTGCTCAGTGCGGAAGCGGGAGTGGGCTTCAAGACCTCCAGCAGCAGTGCCGACGGCAGCAGCCAGGTCTCGCGCGGCTCCACCATCCAGGGCGGCGGCAATGTCAACCTGACCAGCACCGCGGGCGACATCCACGTAGTGCAGGGCAAGTTGAGCGCGGGCAATACGCTGAGCCTGGATTCGGCCGCTGACATCCTGCTGGAAGCGGGCAAGGCGCATGTGGCTGACCGCAGCAAGAGCAGCAATGCCGGTGCTGAAGTGGGCGTGGGTGTGGCGGTCGGCGCGCAGACCGGTGTGTATGTCTATGCAGAAGCGAGTGTTGGCAGCAGCAAATCCAACGCCGAGAGCAGCACCTGGCAGAACACCACGCTCACCGGCAAGAACATCTCGATGAAGGCCGAAGGCGATACCACCCTGCGTGGCGCCACGGCGACCGCCGACCGCATTGACGTCAAGACTGGCGGCACGCTGAGCATCGAGTCGCTGCAGGACGTCGCCGAGAGCATGTCGAAGAACAGCCAGGTGGGCGGCCGCGTGCAGGTGTCGTTCGGTACCGCGTGGAATGCCGACGGTTTCGCCAGCGCAGGCAAGGCCGACGGCAGCTACCAGGGCGTGGGCCAGCAGAGCGGCCTGTTTGCCGGCAATGGCGGTTACCACGTCGATGCCGGCCACGTGAACCTGGTGGGCGGCGCGATCGCCAGTACCAATGCGGGCAACAGTGAACTGACTGCGGATTCACTGACGTTCACTGACCTTCAGAACCACATGGACTACAAGGCGACGTCCGGCAGCATCAGTGGTGGTTTCGGTAACGCTGGCAAGGGCTCGGCCGGCAAGGGCGTGGGAGCGGGTGAGCAGCTGAAGGACATCGGCGACAGCATCGCGTACAGCAAGCTGGAAGGGCCGACTGGCGTTTCATTGGGCGGTGGGCTGCCCATGCATGAAAGCGGCAGCGACAGCTCCAGCACGCGAGCGACATTGACGGAGGGCAATATCACCATCGGCGGCAGGAAGACCACGGCCGCCGAGCTGGGCGTCAACACTGATGTTGCTGCGGCTCACCGTGCGCTGGAGGCAATGCCTGATGCCAACAAGTTGCTGGCCGAACAGCAGGCGATGGCGAGTGCGGCAAGCACGGTACTGACGACCAGCAAGCAGGTCGCATCGGACATTGGCAGTTACGGGGTCAACAAGATCACCGATGCCTATCTGGAGGGGAAGAGCGACGCTGAGAAGGCCGCGTTCTGGAAGATGGAAGATGCCAAGCGTGACGCTGTACTGACGGACTTCGATGCTGGTTTTGTGCAGGCCAGGAAAACCCAGGGCGATTGGGGCGTTGGTGGCAAGTACTCCCGCGCGTTGGATGCTGTTACAACGGTGCTGGTGGGAAGCGTAGCTGGGCAAGCTGGTGGCCAGGTCGGAGCAAATGCACTTGCTCCCTATGCTGCCGAGCTCATTGGCAGCAGATTTGATCCGAACCATGGCGACGCCCCCAATGCAACGATGCAGCTGCTTTCACATGCATTGCTGGGCGCACTGCTTGCGCAGGCCAATGGTGGTAGTGCGAGTTCAGGAGCCGCGTCTGCGGTCGGCGGGGAGCTTGCGGCCGAGTTTCTGATCAACAAGCTGTATGGCGGTGATCCGTCGCAGCTTAGTCCAAAGCAGAGAGAGACGGTTCTCGCGTTGTCTCAAGCAGTGGGGGCAATGGCTGGAGGATTGTCAGGCAACGATCTGGCCAAGGTTGCGTTGAATGCGGGGATTGCCAAGAACGCCGCTGAGAACAATCGATTGCTCAATGATCCAGAAAAAGCAGCCCTGCGTAAGTTGGCTGCCGAGGGTCACGACAGCCAGAAGTTGAATGCGGTGGCATGCGCGGTCGCCAGATGCTGGGAAGGTGCCGAACTCGGAGTCATGTCAGAGGCGGTCAAGGAGCAGGTTGCGGTAGTGATGGCAACACTAACCGACCAGCAGAAGAACGAAATGCTTGCAACGCTTCGTAAAGAAGCACCGGGATACTTCAAGTATTCGGTCGGCGAGAGGATTTCTGATTGGTGGAAGGAGAGTCCTGGACTACAGGATGCTGCGGTGCGAACGGGCGGTGCATTGCAGGCGACGGGCGGATATGTAACTGCAGTGGCAGGTGCGGGAACGACTGCAGTTGGTGGTGCTACTTGCTTTGAGACCGGAGTGGGCTGCTTTGCTCTCGTCGGGGGAACGGCGATGTTGGCTTGGGGTGCCGACAACATGGCTGCGGGAGGCAAAACATGGGCTTACGGGAAGAGCCAACCCACCGCGGGCGGATTGGGAATTTCTGCCCTCACCGGCATGTCGCCGCAGGATGCAGAATTCACCTACTCCCTGTTTGGAATGGCTCCGGCCGGAGCTCAGGCCTATGCACTGAATCGTGCTGTCAATCTCGAAATCGCGGAGAACGCCTACGCCAGGGCGACGTATGTAAACCCACTCCTTACGCGGAGAAGTGAAGCCTACTTCTGGTCCGGGTTGGGTCCGGGCGGCTACAACGTTGCCGCCGGAGTCGCCGCTGGCAAGGGAGGAACTACATTGGAAATGTTGATTGATTCGAGAAACATCTCGCTGCCGGTATGGGATTCCGCAAATCCCGCTTCAATCAAGGCCTGGCAGGACGTGTCTGCCGCGTACGCACAAAATGCCTCTGGTACAGTACGCGCGGTGGTCGGGCCAAATCTCCGTCCAGGAAACATCTGGGAGAACTTCGAGCTTCCGGCACTCAAGCAGAACATGAAGGTTGACAAGATCATGACGGTCGATCCTGCGACTGGTAAGGAAACGTTGATATGGTCGAGAAAGAAGTAATGGGCAGTTCGGCAGCGATTGCTCAGGGTTCAATTTTTGCCGCTTATTACGGGTACGGCGTTACGCTGTATCCGAAGCCCAGTCTGGATAGATTGAAGGCGTTGGTGGGACCTGAAAATCTCCATGCGTCGGAGGAGGTGATCAAGGCAGTGGTTGTTGAGTTGCAGGAGCTTCGACCTGACTGGTCGGTCGAGTCGCTTGCATCTGCTGGTGAGTGGGTCAAGAAGCAAATGGGCGCTCGTCATCCAGCCTTGGACCAGCTTTCGCTGGAGACACTGGCTTGGCTGTTCACCTGGAGCAATCGATAGGCGACAGGCCATGGCGGGGAACAGCCCGGCGCGCGGGTGCGTGCAGGTGTCGTTCGGCACCGTGTGGAATGCCGATGGCCATGCCAGAGCGGGCATGGCTAACGGCGGTTGTTGGGGAGGCAGTAGAGCGGATGGCCCGCAGGCGAGGGCGGTTACCATTTTGATGCCGCTCACGCGAATCCGGTGGCGCGCGCGATTGTCAGCATGAATGCAGGCAACAGCGAAGTCGTCGTTGATTCGCTAGTGTTCACTGGTCTGCAGAACCACAAGGACCAGACGCTAGATGAGGAACATGAGCAGCACACCTAGGTTGATGAAGGGGTGGATCAAGCTTATGTCGAGCCTCAGTGCACTGGCCTGGCTCTTCCTGCTCGTCTCATGGGGGGCGGTCGCCTTCAATCGGAACACTGACAATTCCCTCGGAATCTACGAGCTGTCTATGCCGGGTGTGGAAGCGCTCTTCTGGGTCTGCTTCTTCGGGCAGCCCCTGTTGACCGTGGTGATGTTCATCCGGATGGCGTTGCGGCACCGCTCCGCGTTTTTCGAGCTCCCGCTCGCGATCGTGGTCTGGGCCCTGTTCCTGTACAACCTGTCGTTCTTCCGGGGGTGAGGCGCACGCTGGCTGGCCGAGCGCTGGCCTGATCCGTCCCCGCTGTTCCCATGCGGACAGCGGGGCCACCGGCGGTGTCGTTCGGCTCGGCGAGTCGAACGGTGGCCGCGGTCCCTGCTTACAGGCTGTCCATGATCAGCCCCCGCCTTCTGGTGTCCGCACTGCTGGCGCTGGTCCTTATGCTGGCATGATCGACTCCGCTTCCTTCTGAAGGCACAAGCACTGGGCCCTGCTGGGATCGTTCAAGGCTGAATTTCCCCGGTGGCTGGAGGTGAGTTCGGATGCCGGCCCAAGTGCGTTTCGAGGTGTTCACATGTTGAAGAACATGTATCTATCGCTATGGTCGATATGCCTGATCGCGTGGACGGTCATACTTCTGAATTTCACATTCAGTATCACCTTCACCGGCTGCGGGCGGATGCAGGGTGTGGCGCTCCTTTCATGTGATCTGCTGGACAGCTCGATGAACTACATCCTCCTGTTTGGACTGGCCAGCCTGCCTGTCCTGACTCTCGTGGCGATTCTGCGTTTCCTGCTGTACCGCGTTTGCGGACGTCTTGAACTCTGTTTGATGGTGTCTTCATTGATTCTCTTTGGCCTTTCGGCGAGGCACTTCACTTCTTACTGACCATGCGTTTCCCAGGAAGCGGTCACCCTCGGCCGGCGCGAGCCATTCGCCCTGCCGACGGTGGGCGTACTGCCGCTCGCGATCGTGGGCTGGGGCCTGGTGCTGTACACCCTGTCGCTCTTCCGAGGTTGAGCGGCACGTCGGCTGGCCGGGCGCTGGCCTGACCCGTCCCCGTTGTTCCCATGCGGACAGCGGGGCCACCGGCGGTGTCGTTCGGCGCGTGGAGGCGAACGGCGGCCGCGGTCCGTGGTTACAATCTGCCCATGATCAGCCCCCGCCTTCTGGTTTCCGCACTGCTGGCGCTGGCCCTTTCGGCCTGCACGGCCACCGCGCCCGTGCAGCACAACCCGCTCGCCACCTGGGTGCCGTCACCCAACCAGAACGCGCGCACCCCGGTCATCATCGTGCTGCACCATACCGAGCAGAAGTCGGTGCAGCAGAGCCTGCATACGCTGCGCACCGCCAACAGCGGTGGACCGGTCAGCGCGCACTACCTGATCGGCGCCGATGGCCATCGCTACCAGCTGGTGGCCGATGAGCGCCGTGCCTGGCATGCCGGAGCCGGACGCTGGGGCACCATCACCGATCTCAACTCGGCCTCGATCGGCATCGAGCTCGACAACGATGGCCGCAGCCCCTTCAGCCCGGCGCAGATCGAATCGCTGATCGTGCTGCTGCGCGATCTCAGCCGCCGCCTCAACATCCCGCCGCGGCAGGTGATCGGCCATGCTGACCTGGCGCCGACGCGCAAGCAGGACCCCAGCCGCTTCTTCCCCTGGCAGCAGCTGGCCGAGGCCGGGTTCGGCGTGTGGCCGCGCGCCGCTGATGGAGCCGCGCCGGAGGGCTTCGATGGCTGGGCGGCGCTGGCCCGCTTCGGTTATCCGCTGGACAACCGTGAAGCCACTGTCGCTGCATTCCACCGCCGCTTCCGCGGCCGCGACGACCTGCCGAAGACGCTGGATGCCGAAGATGCCCGCATCCTGCACTCGCTGCTGCTGCAGACGCCGTAACCCCGCGCATGAATGCTTGAACCGGGGACGGGTTGCCGCTCGGCGGCTGGCCCTCCACCATGGTGGCATGATCGACTCCGTCTCCCTCCGCAAGCACAAGCACTGGGCCCTGCTGGCCGCCGCGGTACTCGCCGGCTGCGCCACCACCGCTCCCCGCACCGGCTCCGAAGCACCGCCGCCGGTCGTGCCGCCTGCCACCACCTATGCCAAGGCCGGCTGGAGCGCATTGCCGCCGGTTTCCGACAGCGACCTGCAGGCCGGCTTCGTTGCCTGGCGCAGCAGCTGCACCCGCTTGAAGAACGATGCGGTCTGGGCCCGGCCCTGCGCTACCGCAGCCGCGATTCCAGACAAGGACCCGGCGGCGATCCGCCAGTTCCTGCAGCGCGACCTGGATGTCTACGCGCTGCGCGCCGGTGGCCACCAGGCCGATGGACTGATCACCGGCTACTACGAGCCGATCTATGCCGGCAGCCTGACCCGCACCGACAAGGCGACGGTGCCGGTGTACGGCACCCCGGATGACCTGATCGTGGTGCAGCTGGACAGCGTCTACCCGGAACTGAAGGGCAAGCGCCTGCGTGGCCGCCTCGACGGCAAGGTGCTCAAGCCCTACGACGACGCTGGCAGCATCGCGGCCAAGGGGGTCAAGGCACCGGTGCTGGCCTGGCTGACCGACCCGATGGACCTGCAGCTGCTGCAGATCCAGGGGTCCGGCCGGGTGCGCCTGGCCGATGGCACGCAGGTCCGCCTGGCCTATGCCGAGCAGAACGGCCACCCCTACCGCGCGATCGGGCGCTGGCTGGTCGACCAGGGCCAGCTGAAGAAGGAAGACGTCACCATGGACGTGATCCGCGCATGGGCCCGGGCCAACCCTGCGCGCGTGCCGGAACTGCTGCGCAGCAACCCGAGTTACGTGTTCTTCGTGCGGAACCCGGACAGCCCGGAAGGCCCGCGCGGTTCGCTGAACGTACCGCTCACCGCCGGCTACAGCGTGGCGGTGGACCGTACCGTGGTGCCGCTGGGCAGCCTGCTGTGGCTGTCGACCACGCGCCCCGATGGCACGCCAGTGGTGCGCCCGGTGGCCGCGCAGGACACCGGCGGTGCCATCGCCGGTGAAGTGCGCGCGGACCTGTACTGGGGCAGCGGCGATGCCGCCGGCAAGCTGGCCGGCGACATGAAGCAGAAGGGCAATATCTGGATGCTGTGGCCGAAGGGCGTGGCGCTGCCACGGTAGGTCGGCAGCGGGCAGATCCCTTTCCGCAGGGACGGGATCTGAGCCCCGGATGCCTGATAATGGCGCCATTCCGAACTTTCCGGCCGCGCTTGCGGCCAGGATCCACGCAATGACCTACGCAAAGCACAACGCAAAATCCGGCGCGAAATCCGCCGCAAAGAAGTACTACAAGCACTGGGCCGAATCGGGCCTGGGCAAGGGCAACGTGCTGATGGAAGCGCGTGGCGACAAGATCGTGCGCCAGGTGGAGGTCTACGGCACGGCCGCGGTCTGGGCCGACGAGCACGGCCACAGCGATGACCGCTTCCCGCTGGCCGACCAGCCGGTGTCGTTCCTTGATTTCGACGAGGACGACGAGATCACCGCGCGTGAATTCGAAGCCGCCTGGAAGAAGGCCCGGCTGGCCACCGGCTATCCGGTGTAACCGCGGCAGCGCCCGGGGCTACGTCCCCGGGTCAGATCCCTTTCCGCATGCAAAGGGATCTGACCCCGGCCCTGGTGGGTTCATGCGGCCGCGTTGTACGGTTCGATCCGGGCCAGCACCTCGGCCAGTTTGTCCTTGGTCATCGCGGCATCGAAGTCGGCCTGCAGGCCGATCCAGAACGTGTCCGATACCCCGAAATAGCGCGACAGGCGCAGCCCCGTATCCGCCGTGACCGCGCGCTGCCCGGATACGATCTCGCCGATACGGCGTTGCGGGACGCCGATCGCCTTCGCCAGCCGGTACTGGGTGATGCCCAACGGCTGCAGGAACTCGTGCAGCAGGATTTCGCCGGGGAAGGGGTAGGGGACAGTGCGCATGGGCGCGGCTCCTTCAGTGGTAATCGACAATTTCGACCCGGGAGGGGCCCTGTGCACTCCATACAAAGCACACGCGGAACTGGTCGTTGATGCGGATGCTGTACTGGCCACGCCGGTTTCCGCGCAACACCTCCAGCCTGTTGGCCGGGGGAACACGCAGATCCTCCAGGGCGGCGGCCACGTTGATCATGGCCAGCTTGCGGAGCGCTACCGCTTCAATGTGACGCCATCTTGGTACCCGCTCGCCTTCGAACAATGCCCGTGTGCGCTTGCAGGCAAATGACTGGATCGACATGATAGTAACGCAGCTCGTTAGTATCGTATGTCGTCAGTATCGAGGAAGCAAGCACGCGGGGGAATTCCCGGCGACGACAGTCCGCGACGGATCCGACGCAATGTGATGTCCTGCCCTGGTTTTGCACTACATTGGTGCAATGTCCGACCCCGCACCCCCGCCGTCTCTCGATGCCCTGGGCACGCCGCTGGCCTGGGCCGGGGCCGATGGCCGCATCATCGGCTGCAATCCGGCGTTTGGCCGCTGGCTGGGCGTCAGTGGCCGCCGCCTGCTTGGCCAGCCGCTGGCCGCGCTGGAAGTGCAGGGCGAGGCGCTGGCCCATTTCCTTGCCCGTGACGAGCGCGACAGCCTGCGCCTGAACCGGCTGGCGCTGGCGGTGCCCGGCGAGGCGCCGCGTTTCGCCGAGGGCTGGATGAGCCGCCGCGACGACGGCGGCTGGTTGCTGGAGGCGCATCCGGTCGACGAATTCCCCGGGCTGGACCCGACCCAGGCCCTGCCCAGTGCGCTCAGCGCGGCGTTGAAGGGGTTGGCCCACGAGCTGCGTAATCCCCTGGCCGGGCTGAAGGGGGCGGCCCAGCTGCTGGCCCGCCGTGCGGCCCAGCGTGATGCCAGCGAGCGTGAACTGATCGAGCTGATCGGCTCGGAGATCGAACGCCTCAACGGCCTGCTCGACCAGCTGCTGTCGCCGGCTCCGGCGGCACCGCACGCCGAACTGAACATCCATGCCGCGCTGGAGCGGGTGCTGCGCCTGGCCGAGAGCGAGGCCGGCTGGGCGGTGCGCCTGCAGCGCGACTACGACCCCAGCATTCCCGAGTTCCGCGGTGATGCCGACCGCCTCACCCAGGCCGTGTGGAACCTGGTGCGCAACGCGATCCAGGCCGGCGCCGGCAGCATCACCCTGCGCACCCGGGTCGAGCACGGCGTGCGCATTGCCGAGCAGCTGCACACGCTTGCGCTGCGCCTGGAGATCGCCGACGACGGTCGTGGCGTGCCCGAGGAACTGGCCGAGCACCTGTTCCTGCCGCTGGTCAGTGGCCGTGCCGAAGGCACCGGCCTGGGCCTGGCACTGGCGCAGCAGGTCGCGCGTGAGCACCGTGGCACGCTGACCTACCGCTCGCGTCCGGGCCATACCGTGTTCACCCTGCTGCTGCCGATCGGCAACGGCGCCGCCCCGGCCGAGGAGGCCCCGCGCGATGTCTGACGTTTCCCCTCCCGTGCAGCGTATCTGGGTGGTCGACGACGACCGCGCCGTGCGCTTCGTGCTGTGCACCGCATTGCGCGAGGCGGGCTACCAGGTCGTCGATTTCGACAGTGCCGCCCCAGCCCTGCAGGCACTGGGCGAAGGCCCGCCGCCGGCGTTGCTGTTCACCGACGTGCGCATGCCCGGCGATGACGGCCTGGTGCTGCTGGACAAGCTCAAGGCCGCACTGCCGCAGCTGCCGGTGGTGGTGATGTCGGCCTACACCGATGTGGCCAGCACCGCCGGTGCATTCCGCGGCGGTGCGCATGAATTCCTGTCCAAGCCGTTCGACCTGGATGACGCGGTGGCGCTGGCCCAGCGCGTACTGCCGGCCGTGGCGCCGGCATTGGCCGCAGCCACACCCGCGGCCGATACCGCCAGCGACCAGTCGCCGCAACTGGTGGGCGATACCCCGCCGATGCGCGCGCTGTTCCGTGCCATCGGCCGCCTGGCGCAGGCGCCGCTGGCAGTGCTGATCACCGGCGAGACCGGCACCGGCAAGGAGCTGGTGGCCAACGCCCTGCATCGTGAATCGCCGCGCGCGCACGGGCCGTTCGTCGCGCTCAATACCGCCGCGATTCCGGCCGAGCTGCTGGAAAGCGAGTTGTTCGGTCATGAGGCCGGCGCCTTCACCGGCGCGCAGCGCCGCCATATCGGCCGCTTCGAGCAGGCCGACGGTGGCACGCTGTTCCTGGATGAGATCGGTGACATGCCGTTGCCGCTGCAGACCCGCCTGTTGCGCGTGCTGGCACAGGGCGAGTTCTTCCGCGTCGGCGGCCGTGAACTGATCCGCGTCGATGTCCGCGTGGTGGCTGCCACCCACCAGGACCTGGAAGGGCTGGTCGCGCAGGGGAAGTTCCGTGCCGATCTGCTGCATCGCCTGGACGTGGTGCGGCTGCAGCTGCCGCCGCTGCGCGAGCGCCGCGAAGACATCGCGCAGCTGGCCAGTACCTTCCTGGCCGCGGCCGCGCGCAAGCTGGATACCGCGCCGAAGCGACTCACCGCCGCTGCCCTGCAGGCGCTGCGCGAGCACGACTGGCCGGGCAACGTGCGCGAACTGGAGAACGTGTGCTGGCGGATGGCCGCGCTGGCCGCCGCCGACACCATCGGCGTGGCCGATGTCGATACCGCGCTCAATCGTGCGCGCGGCCGTCGCAGCAGCACCAGCGGTGCCGATCCGGGGCAGTGGGAAACGTTGCTGGCCGAATGGGCACGCCGTCAGCTGTCCGAAGGCGTGGAAGGGCTGCATGCGCAGGTGCGCGAGCGGGTCGACCATGCCCTGCTGGAGGCGGCGCTGCAGATCACCCACGGCCGTCGTGCCGAAGCCGCCGCGCGGCTCGGCCTGGGCCGCAATACCCTCACCCGCAAGCTGGGCGCCGGGCGCCGCCGCGGGGGCCATTGAACGGCCCCTGCACGCGATCCTCGCGCCCGCTTGCCGAACTGTTGATCGTGCATGGACGATGCCATGCTTAGTGTTACCCGCAAGGAGTCTTCGATGCGCCTGTCCTTTGCCATCCTGCCGTTGTCCGCCGCCGCGCTGCTGTCTGCCTGTGGCAGCGCACCGAAGAAGGCCGAACCCACCCCGCCGCCGCCGACCGTGGTCAGTGCCGCCAGGCAGGCCGAGGCGAACCTGTCGCCGGCTTCGGCCAGCATCGTCAGCGGCCGCCTGGCGCTGATGGTGGAACCGGGCGGCATCCACCTCACCGGCCTGGTCGGCGGCCTGCAGCCTATGCAGCAGGCCGGCTTCCACATCCACGAGCGCGGCGACTGCAGTGCGGTGGACGCCAGCAGTGCCGGCAATCACTTCAACCCCGGTGGCGCTGCGCATGGCCGCGCCGGCACCGGCAAGCACCACCTGGGCGACATGGACAACCTGCGTGCCGACGCCCAGGGCCGCGCCAACGTCGATATCCACCTCAAGGGCGTTACCCTTGGCGGAGGCGCCGCCACCGATATTGCCGGACGTGCACTGGTCGTGCATGCCAACGCCGACGACTATCGCAGCCAGCCCGCCGGCAATGCCGGCGTCCGCATCGCCTGTGGCGTGATCCGGGTTGTCCGCTGATCACTGCAGGCATCATCTACGGAGAGATTCCAATGCGTCTGATCCACACTTCGCTGTTCGCAGCCATTGCCGCACTGGGCCTGGCGGCCTGCAACCAGCAGCCTGCCGCGCCGCAGGCGGAAACCCCGCCGGCGGCCCCGGCCGACGGCGCCACCCCGGCACCGGCGGCGACCCCCGCTCCGGCTGCGGCCGCGGCCGCCGATGCCTCGGCCAGCGCCGAGCTGGCACCGACCCAGGGCAACCAGGCCAAGGGCAGCGTCACCTTCAAGGTGGTTGACGGCAAGGTCCACGTGACCGGGCAGATCAGTGGCCTGAAGCCGGGCAGCGAGCATGGCTTCCACATCCACGAGAAGGGTGACTGCAGCGCGCCGGACGGCATGAGTGCCGGTGGCCACTTCAACCCGGGCCACCAGGATCATGGCAATGTCGCCACCGATCCGCACCACGGCGGCGACATGCCCAACATCAAGGCCGACGACAAGGGCGTGGCCACCATCGATGGCCCGGTGTCGAGCAACGTCAACATCGGCAAGGGCGATGATTTCGACATCATCGGCCGCGGCCTGATCGTCCACGCCGATGCGGACGACTACAAGACCCAGCCGACCGGCAACGCAGGCGCGCGCCTGGCCTGCGCGGTGATCAAGAAGGCCCCGTAACAGCGGTCCTGCTGGAAATGGAAAACGCCGGCGCAAGCCGGCGTTTTTCTTGATCGGTAGTGCCGGCCGCTGGCCGGCAATCGAAGATCCGGAGGGTGCCGGCCAGCGGCCGGCACTGCCTCTCAGCGTGCCAGCAGTTCGCGCGCGTCCTGCCCGGCCTCGCAGTGCACGAACAGCACCGGCACGCCGTGCGCTTCCAGCACGGCGGCCATCTGCCGCTGGCGCATCAGGAACTGCTCGTAGATGCCCTTGAGGCGGTCGCAGTCGTTCTTGCCGTGGTTGTAGTGCGCGCACCAGCCCGCCGGGTCGAACAGCGCCATGCGCGCCTCGCCGTGGGTGTAGCGCAGCAGCGGCTCGGGCGCGGCGTTGAGCCACTCGTCGTCGCCCGGGGCCATGATCGCGGTTTCGATCAGCGGCCACAGCGCGGCCAGGCCCTGGTTGTCGTACTGCATCGACATCATCGCGGCCAGGTCGTTCACGGTGAAATAGCGCGCGTGCTCGATGCGGGCACCGAAGGTGTTCTGCGCCATCAGTGCGGTGTCGGCATGCGCCATACCGTTGGCCAGCAGGGTTTCTTCCAGTGCATGGGCGACTGCATGGGTGGTGGCCACGTCGCTGCCGGTCAGCAGGAACGGCACCACGCGCAGGCCACCGCCGACCAGGCTGGCATCGGCCTGGAACGGCAGCGGCACGTCACCGTCGGCATCGGTGCCGAAGGCCAGCATGCGCGGCCCCTGGTTGCGGCCCGGTGCGCGCATCTGCAGTTCTTCCAGGCGGCGGTGGATCGGCCAGCCCGGGCGCAGCACTTCGGCCGGGTCGAAATGGGCGGCGGCGAACACCAGGTCCAGCTCGGCCACCTGCGGCACCAGCTTGGCCAGGTCACGGCCGACGCGTTCGGCCAGTTCACCGGCCTGATCGGCGCTGAGCACCGCCTGGCGGGGGATTTCGCCGCCGGCCAGTTCCAGGGCCAGCACGCCAAGGGCATTCATCGCGGGGTCGGGTTTGCTCATGATTCCACGGTTGGCCCATCACAGGGCGGCAGCTACACTTGGCCCCATTATGCCTGCTCCGTAGTGCAGGCCATGTTGCAGACACCCTCATCCATGCCAGGTATCTCCATGCCCAACGCTCGTCCCGTCGCCATCCTCGGTGGCGTCCGCATTCCGTTCTGCCGCCAGAACACCGCGTATTCGGATGTCGGCAACCTCGGCATGTCGGTCCGTACGCTGGGCGCGCTGGTCGAACGTTTCGGCCTGCACGGCCAGCAGCTGGGTGAAGTGGCAATGGGTGCGGTGATCAAGCACTCCAGCGACTGGAACCTGGGTCGCGAGGCCACGCTGTCCTCCGGCCTGTCGCCGCTGACCCCGGGCATCACCCTGCAGCGCGCCTGTGGGACCTCGCTGGACAGCATCATCACCGTCGCCAACAAGATCGCGCTGGGCCAGATCGAATCGGGCATCGGTGGCGGCTCGGACACCACCTCCGACGTGCCGATCGTCTACGGCAAGAAGCTGCGCGCGCGTCTGTTGGCCGCCAACCGCGCCAAGAGCACCGGCGACAAGATCCGTGCGCTGACCTCGGGCTTCAAGTTCTCCGAGCTCAAGCCCGAGTTCCCGGGCGTGGCCGAGCCGCGCACCGGCAAGAGCATGGGCGACCACTGCGAGGACATGGCCAAGGAGTGGAACATCTCGCGCGATTCGCAGGATGCGTGGGCGGTGTCGTCGCACAAGAAGCTGGCCGCCGCCTACGAGCGCGGTTTCTTCAACGACCTGATCGCCCCGTTCCGTGGCGTCGAGCGTGACAACATCCTGCGCCCGGATACCTCGCTGGAGAAGCTGGCGACGTTGAAGCCGGCCTTCGACAAGGTGTCTGGCCGCGGCACGCTGACCGCCGCCAACTCCACCCCGCTGACCGACGGCGCCGCGGCGGTGTTGCTGGCCAGTGAAGAGTGGGCGCGCGCGCATGGCCACGAACCGCAGGCCTACCTGCGCGACGCGCATGTCTCCGCGGTGGACTTCGTGCATGGCGAAGGCCTGCTGATGGCGCCGACCGTGGCCGTGCCGGAGATGCTCAAGCGCAACGGACTGACCCTGCAGGACTTCGACATCTACGAGATCCATGAAGCCTTCGCCGCGCAGGTGCTGTGCACGCTGCGCGCCTGGGAGAGCGAGGACTACTGCCGCAACCGGCTGGGCCTGGATGCACCGCTGGGCCGCATCGACCCTGACAAGATCAACCTGCTGGGCTCGTCGCTGGCCACCGGCCACCCGTTCGCCGCCACCGGCGCACGCGTGATCGCCACCGCGGCCAAGCAGCTGGCCGAACGTGGCGGTGGCCGCGCGCTGGTGTCGATCTGCACCGCCGGCGGCATGGGCGTGGTGGCCATCGTCGAGCGCTGATTGCGGCGGCGCGTCTCCAGATGAGAACGCCGCCCATCGGGCGGCGTTTTTTCCTGCTTCGCTGGGGGGGGTGTGGACCACATCCACGCGTGGCGTGGATCTACCTTTCCCCAGGTGGGTGCCGACCGTGGGTCGGCACACATCAGCGCTCTTTGTTGGCGTCATACACCGGTGGCTGCAGCGCGATCGGCTGCTCCTCCAGCGTGGTACGCAGCGCTGCCTCGCTGCTGCGCACCAGCTCCACGCTGTCTTCGCCACGCTGCAGGCGCAGTGCATTGGCCAGGCACTGCGCGGCCAGCGCGTGCTCGCCACGCTGCGCGAACAGTTCGCCCAGTGCTTCCCAGGCCGGTGCACCGGCACCGGCGGCAATGGCCTCGTGCAGGAAGCCATCGGCGGCCTCCCACTGCTGCTGTGCCAGGGCGACGCGGCCCTGCGCCAGGCGCAGCGCGGCCGAGCCGTCATGCACGTTGCGCCAGCGCTGCAGGTTGGCCTGGCGGGTGGCCAGGCGTTCGGCCGGCAGGCGGCCATACAGCGCCACCAGTTCGTCGTCCCAGCGCTGGTCCAGCGCCTGTTCCAGTGC
The DNA here is from genome assembly GCF_945952405.1 of uncultured Stenotrophomonas sp. GTDB lineage: Bacteria > Pseudomonadota > Gammaproteobacteria > Xanthomonadales > Xanthomonadaceae > Stenotrophomonas. The sequence goes on from NZ_CAMFIA010000005.1 coordinate 34,542, forward strand.
CAGCAGCGCCGGCTCATCCCAGTTCAACGCCACCGCCCGGCTGGCATAGGCCGCGACCACGTCCGGCGTCGGCCGCAGTGCCTTCGGGGTGGCCTCCCATTGCGCGGCCAGCGCATTGACGTCGGCCGCTTCCAGCAGGGCCTGCGCGGCCAGGCGTGCTTCCAGTTCGCTGTTCGATTCGGCCGGCAGCACCTTGGTCTGGCGCAGTGCACCCAGCTGGCCATAGGCCTCGTGGGCGCGCCCGGCGCGGGCCAGCGCTTCGGTGCGCAGCCACAGGCCGCGTGGCGGCAGCGGCTGGATGGTGGCCACGTCCAGTGTGTTGATCGCGTCCACCGGCAGGTCGCGCGCCAGCAGCTGTTCGGCGCGCAGCAGCGCGTGCAGGGTGGCATCGCTCTCGCCCAGGCGCTGCAGCAGTGCTTCGCCAGCGGCGCTGTCGGCACGGGCCTGCGCGCTGCGCACGGCGTTGGCCAGCGCCACCGCGCTCACTTCCGGGTCCTTGGCGGCGCCGTCCAGCAGCTTCTCCGCGCGCTGCCACTGGCCGTGCTCATACGCCTGCAGGCCATCGATCAGGCGCACCCGGCCCTGCTTGCGGCGGTAGCGGCCCCAGGCGCGGAACGGTGCGGCGATCAGGCTCCACAGCAGCCACAGCACCAGCACCGCGATCACCGTCAGCAGCGCCACCTTGGGCAGATTGCTGTGGTAGTCGTAGCCACCGTAGCGCAGGGTCACTTCGCCGAAACGGTTGAGGTCATCGGCGCCGAGCCATTGCGCGGCGACCACGCCGATGGCCACGGCCAGCAACAGCACGACCAGGGATTGCAGGGGTTTCATGCGGGGTTACCTCCGGTCGGTCTGGGTGCGCAGTTGCTGCAGGGTGCTGCCAAGAACGCTGTTGCTGGCCTGCAGCGGAAGTTCGCGCAAGGCCTTCAGTTCAACACGTTGCGCGCGCAGGGCCGGTGAATCCGGCCAGCGCCGCTGCGCCCAGTGTTCCACGCGCTCCAGCGCGGTATCACGGCTGCTGCGGTCACCGCGCTCGATCGCCGCGCGCGCCAGGGTCAGCTCCAGCTGCAGCGCATCGTCGGCATTGCGCCGTTCGGCAGCGGTCAGCGGGCCGTTCTGGCGGCTCGGGGTGATGTCCACGAACGGTGCCAGGGTGGCTTGCCACCACGGTTTGGCGGAGGTGGTGGCGGTGCTGCCGGCAACCTGCGAGGGCAGGCCCTGCAATGCCTTGGCCAGCGCATCCAGGCGCTGCAGCGACTGCACGCGCGGGCCGGCGCCGAGTGCATCCAGCGCATCGCGTTCCTGCACCAGCGCCTGGCGCAGGTTCAGGCCGTCGCTGTCGGGCAGATCGGCCAGCGCGGTGGCGGCCTGGGCGTACAGGCGGCGCGCGCCTTCCACGTCGTCGGCGTAATTGAGTCGTTGCGCGGCCTGGGTCAGCAGCAGTTCGGCCTCGTCGCGCTGCACGGCCTGGCGGCCCTGGTTGGCGCTGTCGGCCAGCTTGGCCAGGTTCTCTTCCAGCAACGCACTGCGCTGGGAAAGGCCCAGCATCTCGTCGCGCAGCACGCGGTTGGTGGTGGCCGCATCCTGCAGGCGCTGGCTGGTGGCGCGCTGGTCACGACGCAGCGCATCCAGCGTGGCTTCCAGGCCCTGCAGCTGCACGGCGGTGGTCTGTGCCTGTGCTTCCTGCTCGTTCTGTTGCTGCTGCCAGACATGCCAGCCGGCATAGCCCCCCGCGCCAAGCACGACCACCCCGGCCAGCGGCAGCAGCCAGCGCACGGGACGACGGGGCGGGGAAACAGGCGGAGTGTCGTTCATCGGGCTTCCTTGTCGGCAACGTCGCCGGTCGGGGGCCGGCAGGCCGCGTTGTGCACAGCATCACTGTTGCCGACGACAGCGGCAAGCGTGATCCACGTCCCTGTTCAGGTCGCTGCCGGGGCGGTGAGCGTGGCGTGTGCAGCGGCCACCAGCTGCGCGCCGGTGGGGCCGGCCGCGCGCACGATGCGCTGCAGGCCGAGGGCGCGCGCCTGTTCGCCGAGCCGATCACTGGCCACCACGGCGATCGCGTGTTCCTGCATGCGCTGCTGCAAGGCGGGCGACAGCTGCTGCCAGACATGCTGCAGCGCTTCGCTACTGCTGATCGCCAGCAGCCACGGATAGGCTGAATGCGCCAAGCGCGCACGCGCACGCGGCGGCAGTCGCAGCAGGCGACGCTGATAGACATCGGCGCGCTCGATGGTGGCGCCGGCGGCCTGCAGCTGCGCGGCAATCAGGCCGCGGCCCCCGGGCGCGGTCACCAGCCCGATGCGCAGGCCCTGTACGCCGGCCAGCACCGGTAACGCCAGCAAGCCTTCGCTGTCCATCCGCTGCGGCGCGTGGACCTCGCCGATGCCCTGCGCCTGCAGTGCACGCGCGGTGCCTTCGCCCACGGTCAGCCAGGGGCTGCGTTGCGCCTCGGCCAGGGGCAGCAGCGCCGCCGCCGCGGTCACCGCGGCCGGACTGGTGAACACCACCCGATCGCAGTTCAGCGCGCGTTGCAGCTGGCGCACCACGGGCGTGCCGTGCAGGCGCTGCAGGCGCCAGGGTGACAGCGCCAGCACATGCCCGCCCAGCCCAGCAACGGCGCGGCGTAGCGCCGAATGCTGGCCCTGCGGGCGCAGTGAAAGCAGGGTCCAGCCCGCTTCGGAAGCGGCGGCGCCAGTGGGTATCGTATGGTCGGCCATTGCCTGCATTATGCGGGCCCTTCGTTGTCGTGGTCGCTGCTCCGATGTCCGTTGATGCTCTGACTTCCTCGTTGGCCGCCCTGCAGGACGTGCTGGACTGCATGCCGGCGGTCCGCGCCATGCAGATCCAGCTCGACGGCTATGCCGATGGCGTGCTGCGCATCACCGCGCCGCTGGCCGCCAACGTCAATGACAAGGGCAACGCCTTCGGCGGCAGCCTGGCCTCGGTGCTGACCCTGTCCGGCTGGGCACTGGTCAGCCTGCGCCTGCGCCTGGCCGGCCACGATGCCGAGGTCTACGTGGCCGACAGCAACCTGCGCTACCTGGCGCCGGTCTATGAAGACCTGCATGCGCATGCCCAGGCGGCCGAAGCCAGCGGCTGGGACGCCTTCCTGAACACCTTCCGCCAGCGCCGCAAGGCGCGCATCAGCATCATCGCCACCCAGCCGGGTGCCGACGGCCGCCCGGCGGCCGAATTCAGCGGTCGCTTCGTTGCCTTCGCCAAAGGGTAGGATGGCAGGCTGACGTTCTGGGGAACCCACCAATGCGCCGCCTCATCCAGTTCCTGATCTGTTCCCTGCTGCTGGCCAGCGCCGTGGCCTCGGCCGACGAGCTGAGCCGCAAGCAGCGCAAGCTGCTGGAAGAGACCCAGGTCGCCTACGGGGCGACCATCCGCTGGGGCAGCATGGACGATGCCATCGGCTATCTCGACCCCAAGCTGCGCAAGGAAAAGCCGCCGACCGAGTTCGAGCTCAACCGCTACGCGCAGCTGCGGGTGTCGTCCTACCGCGAGCGCAGCAGCGCCTCGCTGGACGGTGGCGAGGTCGAGCGCCGGGTCGAAATCGGGGTGATCAACCAGAACACCCAGGCCGAGCGCACCGTGGTCGTGGTCGAGCGCTGGCGCTGGGACGCGGAGGCCAAGCGCTGGTGGCAGACCGCCGGCCTGCCGGACCTGTGGAAGGGGCAGTGACGGGCCGCGTCCGGCTTGTGCGACAATCGGCGCCCGCTTAATCGACCCGTGACCTGAGTGAATTACGAAGAGTTGCTGGCCTTTGCAGGCCGAAACCCGATGCTGTCCGCGGCCCTGGTCGGCCTGACCGTGGCCATCATCGTCACCGAAATCCGCCGCTTGTTCCGGGGCTTCAAGGGCATCAAGCCCGCCGAACTGACCCAGCTGATGAACGCGGGCGGCACGGTGGTGGTCGACCTGTCGGCCAGCGGTGACTTCGAGAAGGGCCACATCGCCGGCAGCCGCAACGCCCAGGCCAGTGCCTTCGGCCCGGACAACAAGCTGGTGGCCAATGCCAAGCAGTCGCCGGTGGTGCTGGTGTGCCGCAGCGGCAACGCTTCGGAAACCGCCGCCAAGGCGCTGAAGAAGGCCGGCTTCGAGAAGGTTTACGTGCTCGACGGCGGCATTCCCGCCTGGCAGCAGGCCGAGCTGCCGCTGGTCAAGGGCCGCAACTGATTGCCGCAGGTGGCGGGTCCGGCCTTGTATGGGCCTGATCCCGCCCCCATCGCAGTAATTCGACCATCGTTTTCATTGCATTCACCTGGAGTTACTGGAAATGTCCGAAGAGATCACCAACGGCGCCGCCGCGCCGGTCGATGCCGCCACCGGCCCTGCTTTCACCGTCGAGAAGATCTACGTCAAGGACGTCTCCTTCGAGTCGCCGAATGCTCCGACCATCTTCAACGACCAGGTGCAGCCGGAGCTGCAGCTGAACCTGAACCAGCAGGTGCAGCGCCTGGGCGAGAATGCCTTCGAAGTCGTGCTGGCGGTGACCCTGACCTGCCAGGCCGGTGAGCGCACCGCCTACGTGGCCGAAGTGAAGCAGGCCGGCGTGTTCGGCCTGGTCGGCCTGGACCCGCAGTCGATCGACGTGCTGCTCGGCACCCAGTGCCCGAACATCCTGTTCCCGTACGTGCGCCAGCTGATCAGCGACCTGATCCAGGCCGGCGGCTTCCCGCCGTTCTTCCTGCAGCCGATCAACTTCGAAGGCCTGTACGCAGAAACCCTGCGCCAGCGCCAGGAGCAGGGCGACGCACCGTCGCTGGCTGACTCCGAGCCGGCGGGCAACGCCTGATTCCTGCTGCGACGTCACGGATGAGCACTACCGCTGACAAGATCGCCGTGCTGGGCGCCGGTTCCTGGGGAACCGCGCTGGCCAGCCTGCTCGCACGGCACGGTCACCCGACCGTGCTGTGGGGGCGCGACGCTGCCGTGGTCGAAGCCATCGACCAGCGCCACGAGAACCCGCGCTACCTGCCGGGCATCCCGCTGCCGGACAGCCTGCGTGCCACCACCGACCTCGCGTTGGCGGTGGAGGGCGCGGCCTGGATCCTGGTGGTGACGCCGTCGCACGCGTTCGGTGAAACCGTGCGCGCGCTGGCGCCGCTGCGCCCGGCCGGTGCCGGCGTGGCCTGGGCCACCAAGGGTTTCGAGCCGGGTTCGGGCCGCTTCCTGCATGAAGTGGCACGCGAAGTGCTGGGCGAGGACGTACCGCTGGCCGTGGTCACCGGGCCGTCGTTCGCCAAGGAAGTGACCCAGGGCCTGCCGACCGCGATCACCGTGCATGGCGACGTGCCCGAGTTCGCACAGACGGTGGCCGAGGCGATGCACGGCCCGGCGTTCCGTGCCTATACCGGCGACGACATGGTCGGTGCCGAGCTGGGCGGTGCGATGAAGAACGTGCTGGCAGTGGCGACCGGTGTGGCCGATGGCATGCAGCTGGGCCTCAACGCTCGTGCCGGCCTGATTACCCGTGGCCTCAACGAGATGCTGCGCCTGGCTGCGGCGATCGGTGCCAAGCCGGAAACGCTGATGGGCCTGGCTGGCCTTGGCGACCTGGTGCTGACCTGCACCGGCGACCTGTCGCGCAACCGCCGCCTGGGCCTGGCCCTGGGCCGCGGCCAGACGCTGCAGGATGCCGTGCGCGAGATCGGCCAGGTGGTCGAGTCGGTGCAGACCGCCGACGAAGTGATGCGACAGGCACGCCGGCATGGCATCGACCTGCCGATCTCCGACCGCGTGCGTGCCGTGCTGCACGGCGAGCAGACGCCGGAAGAAGGCCTGCGCGCGTTGCTGGCGCGCGAACAGAAACCGGAATATCCGGACACGCTGTTCAAGTGAATCGAAAAACCCCGGCCACGCGCCGGGGTTTTTTCTGCAGCGTTGGCAGGTGCCGAGCGTGCTGGGCAGGCCCGTCTCATCGCACCCGTGGCGGCGCGTTGCTGTTGTCCATGTCAGAGAAGATCAGCCACGGCCCATCACCGCTGCGCTTCAGCGTCAGCGTGAATTTCCCGGCGTCGCCGACGGCGCTGCCGTAGCGGTAGGCACCAATGATGTAGCCGCTGTTGCCATCCACCGAGTACGCCAGTGCACGCAGCCGCAGCAGGCTGCCGCCCTGGCCGGCGTAAGCGGACCTGATCGCATCGCGCCCGCGCACCGGCGGCTGGCTGCTCTGCAGGACCAGGCCGTCCTCGGCGAACAGCGCGGCCAGCGCCTGGGCATCACCCCTGCGCCACGCCTGCTCGTAGTCGCGCAGCACGCGGTCCAGCGCAGCGGGCAAGGGGGCATCCGGCAGCGTGCCGGCTGCGCTGGCAGGGCCTTCGGCGGCCTGCAGCGGGCCGGGTGGCAGCAGGCCGCACAGGGCCAGGAGCAGCAGGCAGCTACGCATCGGATCAGCCCTTGGGCACGCCAGCGGAGAGGTCGACAGTATCACCCGACCGCGCCCGCCAGGCCGCCGCCGCAGGCCCCATTGAAAGCCGATGGCCGCTTCGGCATGCTCGATGGCAACCGCGGGAGGCGATGCATGCACTTTTTCCAGCTTGACCAGTTCGCAGCTCATCTCAACGAAACCTTCAACGCCGAGATCGAAGACAGCGGCGTGCCGTTCGTGCTGGTGGAAGCCGCGCCGATGCCCGACCATCCGGTTGCAGGACAGATGCGTGCACCGTTCTCATTGCTGTTCCGCAATGAATCGGCGGTCCTGTTCCCGCAGCGGATCTACACCATGCGCCACCACGGCCTGGGTGAGTTCGGCATCTTCCTGGTGCCGATCGCGCGCGATCGCACCGGCTTCATCTACCAGGCGCTGTTCAACTGAGCGCGGCTGCCGCCCAGCGCATCCGCAGGTGGCTGCCGATATCTTCTTCAACACGGAACTGCAGGCGTTGATAGAGACGCTGCGCCGCTGGATTGCGTTTTTCAACATGCAGCTCGATGCCGGCCAGGCCATCGCGCAGGCTGGTGGCCTGGAGCACGCGCAACAGGCTTGAACCGATTCCCAGGCCGCGTACTGCACCGGCCAGCACGATATCGATGATCGTCATCTGGTGCCCGTCGTCGTGCAGGTACAGGCGACCGACGGGCAGGCCGGCCTGTTCGATCAGCAGGAAGTACGCGGGCGTGTAGTGCGTGGTGTAGTGCAGGTGCTGCAGCGCAAACTGGCTGTCCAGGAACGCCTGGCATTGCGCATCCGGCCACGGCAGTGCGGCCAGGTCTGCCGCACGCGTTTCGGCAAAGAGCTGGCGGAAGAACGGCAGGTCATCCCGCCGCGCTTCGCGCCAGCGCACGCCTGCCGGCAGCAGCTGTTCCGCCGCCGGCTGCCACGTTGCCTGCGCAGGCGGAAAATCCAATCCCGCAAGCACGCCTAGGGCCGCGACGGGAAAATGCCGTACAGGCAGATGCAGAAGTTCAGCGTGAGGTAGGGCTGCCGGTTCTCATGCGCGTCTCCATTGCCGGTGAAGCCGACGGTGGTCGCCGGATAGGCGCTGTTGGCCGAGGCGTTCACGGCCAGGATGGTCGCCGACTCGGGGGTGATCAGGGCATCACCCTGGGCGGGGATGCCGGTGCGCAGCGCGGTGGTCGGCTGGTTGTAGATGCGGGCGGCATGGCTGTGGGCAGGAATCTGGTTGGGCAGCAGCGTGACGCTTGGGCTTCCGTAGGTTTCACCCATCACGCGCGGTGACAGGCCCGGTCCGGTGCCCTGGCCGCCGGGCGCGTTGCCGGTGAAGTTGGGCAGCTGGAAGTTGGACACACCGTTTCCACCGAAGGTGGTGCCGAGCAGCGAGAACAGCGCAGTGTTCTGTTGAACCGGAATGTACTGTCCCTGGCACATGGCCCAGTTCGCAGGTGCGAAGTTGAAGCCGAAGATCTGGATCTCGCCGGTAAAGGAGTCGCTCATGATGGGTTCCTTGTGGACGATCGGTGATCGTCAGCCCTGCGTGGGATAGATGCCGAAGCAGGCGATGCAGTAGCGCACGGTCAGGGTCGGCATCGTGTTGTCATGCGGCTGGGTGCCACCGGCGGATCCCACCGATGCGGGGGCCAGGGTGCCGCTTACGATGCCGCTGGTGCTGCTGGTGTAGAGCGTGTCACCACTGACCGAACCCAGCTGCAGGGTGTTGGCGGGCGCGGTGGCGCTGGCGGCCGAGTCCACGGCATTGAATGCGTGGCTGTGCGCCGGCATCTGTCCCGGCGCCACGGTGACCTCCTCGGTGCCGGCAACCTGCCCAAGCACGTAAGTGCCCAGGCCGGAACCGGTGCCCTGCTGAACGGGGATGCGGCTGCTCATGTTGGGCAGCGCGAAGGTGGTGAGGCCGTCACCGCCGTAGGTCGTGCCGATCAGGTTGTACAACAGGTCGTACTCGGCGATGGACTGCAGGCTGCCATCGCAGTCCAGCCAGCCCAGCGGAGCGAAGTTGTAGGGAAACATGCGGACTTCGCCAACATAGGGTTGCGACATGGCAGGAGCTCCGGTCAGTTGCGCGAAGGGAAGATGCCGTTGAGCGCGATGCAGAAGTTCAGCACCAGATAGGGCTGCATGTTCGCGTGCGCCTGTGATTGCCCCGCGTTGTCCAGCACATTGAGGGCGACCTGCTTGCCTCCCGCAGCGCCATAGATCTTCTGCGTGCTGGTTGCGCCGAGCAGCACGTTGCCATTGGGAATGCGTGAGGTTGCGTTGGCGGTCGTGCCAGTGAAGGAATGCGTATGCGGAGGAATCTGGTTGACCTGCAGGGTCACCGTTTCCGCTCCTCCCTTCTGGCCCATGTCGGTGCCGTTGTTGGAACCGATCGGTGTCCGGCTGCGCAGGTCAGGCAACTGGAACGTGGTCGAGCCGTTACCGCCGTAGATGGTATTGAGCAGCGAGAAAAGCGCCTGGTTCTGTGCAATCGGCATTGTCTGCCCATTGCACAGGGCGAAGTTCCTGGGCGCAAAATTGAATGCCACGGGCATTATCTGCCCGAGAAAGGCCTGCGACATATGGATCCCCCTGGGTTTTTGGCGCCGGCTCCCAGCCCCTGGCCGGCGGGTTAACTCTGGCGCATTAACTGGCGCCTTGACAAGGGGCGCTGCATTTGTTTCAGAATATGCCGCTTGCCGCCCGCAAGGGGCTGAAGGATTCAGGGTGGCAGGACCGCCAGGCATGGGCAGGCAATTGCCGGTGGGGAAAGTCCGGTACCGCGGCTGCTGGTTTACGGGCCACGGCGGCTATCACCGTCGTATTGCATATTGCCTGGCCTGACGCCGGGCAAGCAGGGGGCACAACATGGTGTACGCAGAGTCGATGCATCGCGGCGCGATGCGCCATGGGCTCGGCCACAGCATTTCCACGCAACTGGGAATGCTGTTGCTATGGCTGGTCATGCTGGCATTGCCTGGCTTTGCCAGCGCAGCGTGTACACCGTTCATTCCGCCCAACGCAAGCTCTGCCTCGCCGATGGCGGCAGGAACCTCGATCATCATCGATGTCTCCTCCTGCCAGGCGGGCTTCGGCATCGGTGACGTGACCACGCCGGCCAGCAACGGCACCGCGACCGTCACCAACCACGCCGGCTCGAAAATCAGCTACACCCACAGCGGCAACGGCAGCCTGACCGACAGCTTCGCGTTCGATGATGGCTCCGGCAGCAACAACATCACCGTGAGCCTGTTCATCCAGGCTGCCACCTCGCCGATCTCGATTTCACCGGCCACCGTTCCCGGCGGAACGGTCGGTGTGGCGTATCCCAGCACCCCCTTCAGCGCCACTGGAGGTACAGCGCCCTATACCTTCGCGGTCACTGCCGGCAGCCTGCCCAACGGCGTGGCGCTGACCGCCGGCGTGCTGTCGGGTACGCCGACCACGCAGGGCACCTTCTCGTTCTCGATCACCGCCTCCGACAGTGCCGGCATACCGCTCACCGGCATCGCCAGCTATTCGGTGACCGTCGCGGCACCGACCATCAGCCTGACCAATGCTCCGCCGAACGCGGTCATCAATACCCCGTACTCCTTCAGCCTCGCGGCCAGCGGCGGCACCGGTCCGTATACCTACACGATGAACGGCGGCACCACGCTGCCGACCGGCCTGACCCTGGCCAGCAACGGCACGATCAGTGGTACGCCCACCGTGCTGGGCAACAAGACCTTCGACATCCGCGTCACCGACAGCAGCACGCCCACGCCGTTCTTCTCGGCGACCAGCCTGTCGATCAACGTCCAGAACGTGGTGCCGCCGGTTGCCAATCCGGTCAGCATGATGGTTGCCCATGGCAGTACCAGCAATCCGGTCCCGCTGAACATCACCGGTGGCGCGCCCACCTCGGTAGCGGTCAGCGGGCCGGCCACCCATGGCACCGCGACCGCATCGGGAACCTCGATCACCTACACGCCCACGCCGGGCTATGCGGGACCGGACAGCTTCACCTACACCGCGACCAATGCCGGGGGTACATCGGTACCGGCGACCGTGACCCTCACGGTCTCGCCGCCAACGGTCAGCTACAGCCCCGGCAGCCCGCCTGCAGGCGCCGTCGGCGCGGCCTACAGCCAGTCGCTGGGCGGCGCCAGCGGTGGCGCCGCTCCCTACAGCTACGTCCTTGTGTCGGGCAGCCTGCCGGCCGGCCTCAGCCTGGCCAGCAACGGCAGCCTGACAGGGACGCCGACGGCCAATGGCAGTTTCAATTTCAGCGTTCGCGCCACCGACAGCAGCACCGGCATCGGACCGTTCAGCGCCACCAGCGGCACGCTGACACTGAACATCGCCGCCCCGGCCCTCACCTATGCGCCGGCCAATCCGACCGCCGCAACGGTCGGTACGGCGTACAGCGCCTCGCTTGCCAGCGCAGGGGGGGGCACCGCGCCCTATACCTATGCGATCGCCTCGGGCAGCCTGCCGGCCGGCGTCACCCTGGCCAGCAACGGCAGCCTGGCCGGTACGCCTACCGCAGGCGGCACCTTCAACTTCACGGTTGCCGCGACCGACAGCAGCGGTGGCTCCGGTCCCTTCAGTACCACCAGCACTCCGTTGACGCTGACCGTGAACCCGCCGACGATCTCGATCGCGCCGAACACGCTGGCCAACGCGACGGTGGGCGTGGCCTATTCGCGGACGGTAACCGCTTCCGATGGCACCGCCGGCTACAGCTACGCAGTGACCGCCGGTGCGCTGCCGCCGGGCCTCAGCCTGTCGAGCGCGGGTGCGATCACCGGCACGCCCACCAGTGCTGGCAATTTCAACGTCACCGTGACTGCCACCGACAGCAGTACCGGCACCGGTCCGTACACCGGCAGCCATTCCTATCTGCTCATCGTGAATGCGCCAACGCTGGTGCTGTCACCGGCCTCCGGTGCCACCTTCAATGCAACGGCCGGCATCGCGCTGGGCAGCATCGGCTTTACCGCCACCAACGGCACGCCCCCCTACAGCTACTCGATCAGCTCGGGAACATTGCCGCCCGGCGTCAGCCTGGCGCCGAGCGGCGGTCTGTCGGGCACGCCCACTGCGGCCGGCAGCTTCAGCTTCAGCGTGACTGCCACCGATGTGTCCAGCGGTACCGGTGCTCCGTTCTCCGTCACCGGCGGCTACACCATGGTGGTGGTTGCCCCGATCATCACCCTGACACCCGCAACCCTGCCGGCCATGTCCGTGGGCACGGCCTTCAACCAGACCGTGGTTGCCAGCGGAGGCCAGCCGGCCTTCAGCTACGCCATCGTCGCAGGTGCGTTGCCCGCAGGCCTGTTGTTGAACACGACCAGCGGGGTGATCAGTGGTACGCCCACCCAGGCGGGCGCCTACAACTTCACCGTCGGGGCGACCGACAACGGCGGGTTCAGCGGCAACCAGCCTTACTCGGGTACCGTCGGTGGCGCGGTGGTGGTATTGCCGGCGGCGAGCCTGAGCAATGCCAGCGCCGGCACCGCCTACAGCCACAGCTTCTCCGCCAGTGGCGGTACACCCGGCTACACCTACGTGCTGCAGAGCGGCCCACTGCCAGCAGGCATGGCGCTGTCCAGCGCCGGCGTGCTGTCCGGCACGCCGACCCAGGCCGGCAGCTTCACCTTCACGGTGCGGGCGACCGACAGCAGCACCGGTACCGGTGCACCGTTCAGCGCACTCCAGTCCTATACGCTGACCGTCGCCGCGCCGACGATCTCGCTGACGCCGCCGACGCTACCGGCCGCGACCGGTGGTGGGGCCTACCTGCAGTCGGTCAGTGCCAGTGGCGGTGTCGGCAGCTATACCTTCAGCGTGTCCTCGGGCCCGCTGCCACTGGGGATCAGCCTGAGCAGTGCTGGCGTCCTGTCGGGCACACCGACCAGCGCAGGCAGCTACGCCTTTACCATCACCGCCACCGACAGTCTCGGCTTCACCGGCAGCCAGGCCTACAGTTTCACCGTCAACGCGCCTGCGATCACCCTCACGCCTGCCACCCTGCCCGCCGCAACCGGCAGCATCGCCTACCAGCAGACGCTGACTGCCAGCGGCGGCAATGGCAGCTATACCTTCAGCCTGAGCGCGGGTGCGCTGCCGCCGGGCATCGCGCTGAGCAGCAGCGGCGTGCTCAGTGGCACGCCGACCAACGTCGGCAGCCATGGTTTCACGGTGACGGCGACCGATGGCTTCGGCTTCAGCGGCAGCCAGGTCTACACGCTGTCCGTGAGCGCACCGGTGATCGTCTTCGTCCAGACCACCCTGCCAGGCGGCCAGGTGGCGACCGCGTACAGCCAGGCCCTGAGTGCGGGCGGTGGCAGCGGCAGCTTCACCTACAGCCTGACCGCGGGTGCGCTGCCACCGGGCATCGCGTTGAGCAGTGCCGGTGCACTCAGTGGCACGCCCACGACAGCAGGCAACTACGGTTTCACCGTCACCGCGACCGATACCTTCGGGTTCACCGGCAGCCAGGTGTTCACGGTGGGCATCAACCAGCCGGTTCCGGTCGTGGTCAACGATGCGGCCAGCACACCGGCCAATGCCGCAGTGAGCATCAATGTCACCGCCAACGATACCGGGCCGATCACCAGCATCGCGCTGGCCCAACCGCCCGCGCACGGCACGGCGGTGGTCGCCGGGTTGGACGTGGTCTACACCCCGTCCACCAGCTTCTTCGGCAGCGACAGCTTCACCTACACCGCCACCGGTCCCGGCGGCACCTCCACGGCGGCGACAGTGAGCATCACGGTTACTCCGCTGGCAGTGCCGGTGGCCGCCGCGCACAGCGCAACGGTGCTGGCCGGGCAGTCGGTCACCGTACAGGCCGAAGCCGGCGCGCTCAATGGTCCGTTCACTGCGGTCAGCATCACCCGCGCGCCGTCTTCGGGTACGGCCGTGGTGCAGGGCGCCAGCATCGTCTACAGCGCCGACGCCGATGCTTCCGGCGTGGTTGATTTCGATTACACGCTCAGCAACCCGTTCGGTGCGTCGGCACCGGCGCGGATCAGCGTGAACGTCAATCCGCGCCCGGTGGCACCCGCGCTGACCGCTTCGGCGATTGCCGGCACCGCGGTCAACGTGGACCTGACCACGACGGCACGCGGCGGACCGTTCACCGCCGCCAACCTGGTCTCGGTCTCGCCGGCCGAAGCGGGTACCGCCAGCATCTCGGCCAGCGGCACCGGCTACACCCTGGCCTTCACTTCGGCGGCGACGTTCGGCGGCGCGGTGCGCATCACCTACACGCTGAGCAATGCCTTCGCCACCTCGGCACCGGGTACGGTGGATGTGATGGTCAAGCCGCGCAGTGATCCATCACGCGATGCGGAAGTGCTGGGCGTGCTCGATGCGCAGGTGGAAGGCGCGCGGCGCATGGCGATCGGCCAGATCGGCAACTTCCAGCGGCGCCTGGAAAGCCTGCGTGCCGGAGGCAGCCGCAGCGGCTTCAGCAACGGCATCACCTTCAGTTCGGCCAGCAGCCAGCGCCGTACACAGCAACCGGAGCTGCTGCAGAAGGGTATCGGCGCCACCGGCGAAGCGCTGCCGATGGCCGGCGAACCGGCGCTGCAGGCCGACAGCGCGCCTGCGGCCGCCCCGGCCGATGGCTTCGCGTTCTGGACCGGCGGCGCGGTGAACTTCGGTACCTTGAAGTCCGGTGCTGGCAGCAACGGCATCGACTTCACCACCTCCGGCGTCAGCCTGGGTGCCGACCGCCAGCTCGGTCCGTCGCTGAGCCTGGGTGCAGGTATCGGCTATGGCCACGATGCGTCGGATATCGGTCGCAATGGCAGCCGCAGCACGGTGGATGGTTACAGCATCGCCGGCTATGCCAGCTTCCATCCGGAAGGTGGCTTCTACGTGGATGGCCTGCTTGGCTACCAGTGGCTGAGTTTCGAGGCGCGCCGCTTCATCACCGACAACGGCACTACCGCCTACGGCAGCCGCGATGGCACGCAGTGGTTCGCCTCGTTCTCCACCGGCTTCCAGCATCGCCTGGACAGTCTGCTGCTGACCCCTTACGGCCGCCTGGACCTGGCCCGCGCCACCCTGGATGGATATCGCGAACACGGCGATGCGGTGTATGCACTGGACTACCAGCGACAGACGGTGAACACCAGCACCGCCACCGCGGGCGTGCTGGCGCAATGGCTGGTGAAGCGCGACTACGGCATGTGGACGCCGCAGCTGCGTGCCGAGTTCGGCCATGACATGCAGGGCTCCAGCGAGGCCTTCATGCGCTATGCCGACCTGATGTCCGGCCCGGTGTACCGGGCCACCCTGGGCCGGCAGTCGCGCAACCACACGCTGCTGGGCGCAGGTATCGGCCTGCAGACGCTGAAGGGCTGGACGCTGCGTGCCGAGTACCAGAACCAGCTCGACAGCAGCAGCCGCGACAACCAGGGCATCCAGATCAGCGTGCAGAAGACGCTGCCGCCGTGACCGCATCCGCGGTGGCGGCTGCCTGCCGCCACCGCCACCGGCACAGCGGGCCCCACGTCCGTACAATCAGCTGCCCGGCAGGTGCGCGCTGCGCACCGGTGATGGACATCGAATGGACGGAGCAGGGCAGGGAATGAAGATTCGAACGATGGGCATGTCATGGATGGTTGCACTGCTGGCGGCCTGCGGGCAGGCACCGGCGGCGGCCGACGCCCCTGCCGCCACCGCAACGGCCACGGAGTCCGCTGGCGAACCGTCCATCGAAGCGGGTGTGGATCCCTCGGTGTGGGACAACGAAGGCGAGCCGGAAAGCGAGCCGCCACCGCCACCCAACACGGAGCTGACCTGCGCCGACAATCCGCTGGCGACCTACTTCTTCACCCTGGTCGGCGGCAACAGTGTGGACGATTGCGGGCGCAAGGATCCGAAGGTGCTGGCCGCGTTCGACACGCTGATGAAGGGCACACAGCAGGCCGAGTCCTCCGACACGGAGATCAAGCCCCTGCGCGCGCGCCTGCTCAGTGGCCCCAGCGCGCCGGGCCAGCCGCACACGCTGCAGGACGGAACGTGGTGGCTGTATACCGCCTGCCAGGCGCACCAGTGCCCGAGCACCGCGCTGGTGATGCTGTATTCGCCGACGCAGTCGAAGATGGTCGGTCGCCTGACCGCGCGCTGCAGGGTGTGGTGGCTGGGCGAGCCCGACGCGGCGCAGCGTGCGCTGATCGAGCAGGAGCGGCCGCTGGACGAAGCGATGCTGAAGGAAGAGGGCGATACCTGCGAGTAGGCGGCGGTAGTGTGGGCAATGGCTTCGGCCACGCCCCTGCCGTTCGTCCTGTTCTTGTACCGGGAAACCGGCTGCTAAGCTCGCAGGCCAATCCGTTGCCGATCGGCCTCCCTGCATGGTGTCCTGGACCGTCGTCGTTGCCATTGGATCCGCACAGGCGGCGTTGCTGGCGCTGTGGCGCCGCCCGGTCAACCGCGTGGCCAACCGGGTACTGGCGGTCTGGATCGCGCTGATCGGCCTCGACCTGGCGGTGAAGGCGATGTACTGGTCCGGCCCGGACAGCGGCCCAGGCGCCGGCCTGTTCAAGGCCTATCGCCTGGTCGGGCTGTTCCCCTTCCTGTATGGCAGCCTGTTCTACCTCTACATCAAGGCCCTTACCGGGGCGAAGGCGCTGGGGTGGCGCGACAGCGTGCATCTGGCGGGCTTCGTCATCGTGGCGATCCTGCACCTGGGCTTCTTCTTCCACGATCTGCTGCCTGCGGGCAGCGTGTTCGCGCGCCACCTTTCGGGGCCCGCTGAAACCGAACGGCTGCGCTTCGACATCGCGCTGTATGCCTACAGCCTGTCGTACGTGATCGCAGGACTGGTCCAGGTCGGTCGCTACCGGCGTGGACTGCGGCAGCAGCGGTCGGATGCCGACCGGATGTCGCTGCACTGGATCGATGCGATGGCGATCTCGCAGATCGTCATCTGGTCCATCGCCACCCTGCACTGGCTGGTCAAGCTTCCCTGGGTCGACTACCCGTTGATCTATGGTGCGGTCACCGCGTGGGTGTTCGTGGTGGGCTATCTCAGTCTCAGCCAGGGTGCGGTGACGGTGGTTGAGCGGGTACCCGCACCGGCCCAGCCCGAGGCGATACCGGCCGCTGACGACCCGCGCTTTCCCGAGATCGAAGCGCGCCTGTCGCAGCTGATGACGGAGCATCAGCTGTTCCGCGAGCCGGCGCTTGCCATCGGCCAGCTGGCCAAGCGCAGCGGCTACCCCGAGTACCTGGTGTCGGCCGTCATCAACCGCCGCTTCGGCGAGAACTTCTGGGAATACATCAATCGCCTGCGCATTGAAGCGGCGTCCGGCCATCTGGCCGATGCCGGCGATGGCCGGACCATCCTGGATATCGCCTATGCCTGTGGCTTCACCTCGAAGTCGACCTTCAATGCGGCGTTCAAGCGCCAGCTGGGTGAAACCCCCAGTGCCTTCCGCAGGCATCACGCGCGGGCAGACGTGCCGGCGTCATCGAACGGCTGAAAGCACCTCCGCGGGTCGCCGTCGAGGCCACCGCAGGACCGTCTCGCAGACGGCAAGGTTGAACAGCCAGCATCCCCAGGCAGCCACCAGGTAGACGGTGGGGAACGGCAGATGCAGCACGCCCAGCCCGATACCCAGGATCAGGCGCAGCGTCACCGCCGAGGCGGTGAGTGCGATGCTGCGCCACATCCATTGCCGGTGCTGGGCCAGATGGCCGGCAAGCGCATGGCCGATGCCGATGCCGGTTGTGACCAGCCAGGCCAGTGCGAGCAGGGCAAAGGCGATGCGGGTGGGTGCTCCGCCTTCGGCGTGCACGGCCAGGGACAAGCCCCCGAGCCCCGCGATCAGCACCCCGCCCGCGTACAGGCCGCCGCCCAGGCGGTGCAGCTGCGGGACGCGTCGCCGCACCCATGCGCTCATCTGCAGCGGCGCCAGCAGCAGGGCCAGGCCGCCGCCGAACAGGTGGGCGGGTACGTCCAGGCCCGACGCGGCAAACTTGATCTGCAGGGTGTTGCTGGCCTGCGGCTGGCCGTGCAGGAAGGTGAACGCGTAGGCGGCCACGGCGGCACAGAGCAGGGTGAACAGCACGCCGGCAGACCAGCGCGCCGCAGGATGGAACCGGTGTGGCATCTCGGACTCTCATGTGGGCGATCGAGGCCCGAGCATGCGTGCGGGGTATGGCAATGGCGTCCGGATCGGCGGAGTCGTACCTGGAAAGGGCGCTGCCGTTGGACAGCACCGGCGGTGTGACTACTTTATTTCCGGGAACGCGGCGTCTTCGCCGTAGACAATCCCCACCACGGCTTTCAGGAACGCATCGGTTGGAATGCGCTCGCCATTGGTTGCGTAGGCGATCGACACCTCATCGTCCGGGTTGTAGATGACCCGTGCATGGGAGCCGAGCACGTCGCCGCCGTGGCCAACAAAGCGATGCGTCCCGTATGGGAACGCCGCCAGCCCGCGTCCCCAGCCGTTGCCCGGCGCCGGCAGCATCTGCTCCAGGGAGTCCCGGCGCAGGATCCGGTACTGGAACAGGCGGTTGATCAGCACATTGAGATCGCGCGTGGTGCTGGCGATGTCACCCACGCCGATCACATTGGCGTAGTCGATATCCTTGATCTCCGTCCAGGTCCCCGTGAATGCGTAGGACCGGAAGGTGTTGACGGGGGGCGAGCCCGCCGAGGCGAAATCCAGCAGGTCCAGCGGCTGCGCGATCTCCTGCGCGACGATGTCGTGGTAGTCGCGCCCGTAGCGCTGCTCCAGGATCATGCGCAACAGGAAGTAGGCGGAGTTGGAGTAGGCCGTGCGCTCGCCGGGCTCGAAGGCAATGCCCTGCCTGCGGATCTCCTGCAGGATCTCCTGCTGGCTGACCGGGTCGACCACCCACACCGCACCATCGCGGATCGCGAAATTGCCGAGGCCGCTGGAATGCGCCAGCAGGTGCCTGATCGTGATGGCCTGCGCCGACGGCATCCCGGGCAGGAAGTCCGACAGCCGGTTGTCCAGGCCCAGGCGCCCTTCCTCAATCAGCTTGAACGCCAGGATCGCGGTCACCAGCTTGGTGACGGAGGCGATCTGGTACCTGCTGTTGTCATCGTAGGCAACGCCAGGCAGATTCTTCTGTCCGAAGCTCCTGGCATAGACCTGCTCGCCGCCCTTGAAGATCGACAGGCTGCCGATACCGCCATTGTTGGCTTCCACATGGCTGAGGAACGCGTCCAGCCGTTGCGGGTGGACCCCCGGCGACGATACAGGAGCCGAATGCACGCCGGGTGCAAGCATGAGCGCCGGAAGCAACAACAGCACTGCCCACTTCTTCATCTTGTCCGCCTGGAGCCCGATGCCTGGTTGCCGGTGTGGCGTGATTGCCGCGACCTGCGGTGCAATCGGCCTGCTTCAAGGGGGACGCGTCTGCGTGCGCAGAACCTGCCAGTGCTCAGCGCGCACGCCGACGCTTCACGGCCGCTCAGGATCCACGGATTCGATTCCGCAACGCTCGACCCTGAATCTGGTCGCCCCCATGCGTTGCCTGGCTGATCTTAGGGGCGACCGCTGCGGCCCACAAGCGGCGACGGGTGGTGGGCACGGAATGCCCGCAGTCATCTACCGGCAGAGGATGTCACTTGCTGGCGTGCTGGGTGCCGGCGTCCGCATCGCCCTGCGCATCCCCGCGACTCTGCGCAAATGCGGGGAATGTCTTCGCGATCGAGTCCTTGTCCGGCAGGATGTAGAACACACCGCCCTTCTCGAACGTGGACTGCACGATCTGTTGGTAGAAAGCGGGCGAGACATTGATGCAGCCGTGGGTGACGCGGTTGTCATCCGGCGTCGAGCTGGCCAATCGTTCGGCACGCTTCTCTTTCGGGCTGCCCGGCGGCAGCGGGTGCAGCGAGACCGCGGAATCGTAGTCCACCCACAGCACGCGCCCGGCATCGTCGGAGGGGCCGTAGCCGCCGATGAAGCGGCCGGCAGGCGTGGTGCGGTCGTGGCCGGGGATCGCGCTCAATGCGAGCTTGGCGACGCCAGGTGCAGAGTGATCGCCGATCGCCGAGCCAAACAGCGCCGGTGCCGCGCCGCGCAGCTTGCCGTCGCCGCCGAAGACCAGAACCTGCGCCGCCGCCTTGTCCATGATCGCAAACGGATAGCCCTGGTTGTCCTTGCTGGCGACCACCCAGCCAGCCAGCTCGATCACTGTCTCCGACACCTTCTGGTCGGCGGGAAGTTCATCGGCCGCCGTTACCGTGGGCGCAGGCGCATCCTTGTCCCTGGCATGGACGACACCGCTGCATGCCACTGCCAGTGTCATGGCCAGGGCGGCAGGGAGGGCGCGGCGTGCAGGGGAGGAGGAAGTACGAATGGGACGGCTCCTTGCAATGAGACCGTGGGTGGAAGGACGCCAGTGGCCGGCGAAGGCCACTGGTTCCCGATACAGAGATGGATCAATTCAAGTGGATCAATTCAAACGGTGAGGGAGCGATTACCCGCGCGGCTTGCGGCCGGCAGGCGCCCTTTCAAGCTGCTGGACGCGACCTTCGATCTGGTCCAGGCGCTGGTTGGCCTGCTGCGCGGACTGGTTGGCGGACTCCGCGCTCTGCGCGGCGCCCTGAACCTTTACGTCGAGCTGATCGAGACGTGAGTTGATGGTTGCAAACTCGTTCTTGTAAGAGGCGCAAGCGCCAAGGCTCACGGTGGCGATGAGCGCCACGCTGAGTGCACGGGCCATCTTCATGTGTTGCGAGGTCAGTTTCATTCCACTCCCTCCTTCGTCTGGGGAAGCTGGAATATAGCGGCGTTTGTTCCCGCCGCTACCAAGGCCTTTCAGCTGGAATTTGAATAGGTGGAAGGGCTGTGAAGCCTGCTTCTGACCCCGCATTAACAAGCGGGATCAGGCGAGCTGATCCACGCCGGCCGAGCGCCTTGCGCCCGTTCAAAAGTGCCAATTCATCAGTATGAAGCCGATGTCACCTTGGCTGCTTCCGAGGGCGTTTGCCGGTCGTGCACAACGGCTGCCATCTGCTCAGCTCCAGTGCCGGTGCCGTGTCCCGGTGCCGGCATCCCAGCTGGCTGCGTTGGAGGTCTTCCGCGTGCTCGGCGGTCCCTGCGTGCAGCTTCACCTGCGACGCGACGATCGAGTCAAGCTCGGTCTCGCGCGCGATGGGGTACTCCAAGGTCGGAATTGCCAGGGGCGATCCGAAGCACGGATGCGCCACACGGAATCGTCGACGTGGCTGTCACCTTCCATCGTCAGTTGCTCACGCCGCTCTCCAGTGAGGTCCACAGCGACCCCATGCTGGCGCTCAGCTCCTGGGCCCGTGGCCTGGTAACGGTATGCACCTGGTTGGAGTCACTCGCAATCTCCGATTCCGTGCCCGCCAGACGCTCCAGGGCCGATGCACGCAGGTGCTCCAGGAAGCTGAGCATGAGAGGACGGATAAATGCACTCTCTGTGTTTACATCCGCGAACGGCGGCGCTTCGGTTTGCAGCGCGCAATGATCCAGAATCGCTTGGAATCCTCCGTCCATGAATGCGATCAATCGATTGGTTGGCAAGTGGTAACCATCCGATGGCGCAGCAAAGCCCTTGAATGCTGTCGAAAGCAGTAGCGCCGCAGACACCAAGGCCTCGGCAATCGAACACCAGTCTGTTGGCCTGCGCTTGTTGGACCAGGCCTTATGGGAGACGAAAGTGGAGCCCGCAAGGTAGTCGGCCTGATACTCCAATGCGCGCCGATCAACCGCCGCAGTTTCCCCCCATTCGAGCTCGCAGTGGTTGCACAGTACATGCGCGAGCTCGTGGAAGTACAGCAGATACGTCGCATCCAAAGCGGTTCTATACGCGACGGGTGTGACTTCGCCTGGCCGCATGTGCCCACTCAAGACATCCTGCTCGGCCAGCACACGTGACGGGTGGGCGCGTTCGGCGGGATGCCATATCTCATGAGCCATCGCGAGCAGGACAATCGGTGCGCCGACTGAAATTTCAATAAGGTAGTCGTGGCCGTCGGCGAACAACTTTAGTGCACCCGCGTTGAAGGTCTCGCCGCGTGCCCAACGCAAGGTAAGCGAACCACGGCCGTTGAATCTGGGGACTGTTGCTTGGGTCAGCCGTTCGAGGATGGCAGTCGCCTGCTCGAGCAGCGCCTCGGCGGCCCGCATCTGACCTTCCGA
Source organism: uncultured Stenotrophomonas sp. (assembly GCF_945952405.1). Classification (GTDB taxonomy): domain Bacteria; phylum Pseudomonadota; class Gammaproteobacteria; order Xanthomonadales; family Xanthomonadaceae; genus Stenotrophomonas. Next base: position 56,097 of record NZ_CAMFIA010000005.1, read on the forward strand.
GAGTTCCGGTTGAAGGAACTCTCGGACGTCGGCGCTACTGAGCGCCCCTGGTAGTGAGACCAACGCGGAGGCGGGTTGCCATGCGTTCTCGGTGATCACTCGGTTGGCCTCGGGTCATTCATTGGGGGCCAGAGAGGATAGCCCGGTCGCACGGGTGATCGGCGGGTGCGAACGTGGCAGTGCCGGCGCCGGCGCCGGCGTCGCGATGGCCGTCGTGCTGCGCTGATGCCGAAGTGGTTTCTCTGTCCGCCTGCAACGTTGTCGTGGCCACAGATCCGCGTGCAGACGTCGGCCGGAGTTCCCTGAACGGGAGCCATATTTATACACCAGTCAGTTCAATATTCAGGGTCGATTAGACCCCCTAACGGATAATTCACACCTGTCGACCGCCTCCTCTCTCTCCCCCTCCCGGGAGGCGGTCGACGAAACCAAAATAATTAAAGGTGTGTCCCGATGAACAAGAATTCGCTGCTTGCCCTGGGTCTTCTGGCTGCTCTGCCGTTCGCTGCATCGGCAACCGACGGCCTGTCGTACAACTACGTTGAAGGCGGCTACGTGAACACCGATGCCAAGGGCGGCGACGCCGACGGCTGGAAGGTGAAGGGTTCCGTGGCGGTGCACCCGAACTTCCACATCTTCGGCGACTACAGCGCGCAGGAGACCGACAAGTTCAAGAATGACGTCGACCAGTGGCGCATCGGCGCCGGCTACAACTATGGCATCGCACCGAACACCGACCTGGTGGCCCGTGTTGCGTACCAGAAGTTCGACATGAAGCACGGCCTGGACTTCAACGGCTACTCGACTGAAGTCGGCGTGCGCACCGCGTTCAATCCGTACGTGGAAGGCTACGTGATGGCCGGTTACGAGGATTACTTCAAGAAGCACGGCGTGAACCCGGACGGCGAGTTCTACGGCCGCGTCGGCGCCACCGCCAAGTTCAACCAGAACTGGGGCCTGACCGGCGAAGTGAAGCTGGCCAAGGCCGGCGACCGCGAGTGGTTCGTGGGCCCGCGCTTCACCTGGTAACAAACGCCTGTCGTTAGTGCGTGTTGTGCTGGCGTGTGACTCTCTCTCTCTCCCACACGCCAACCGAAGCCCGGCCTCGCGCCGGGCTTCACTTTTTTGGGCACCGTGGCGCCACAATGCGGCATGGGCGACCCTTCCTCCCTTGCTGGCACCGGCAGCGCCTATCAGGAACACCTGGCGCCGGCGTCGCTGTGCGGTCACTTCGGTCAGCTGTGGCAGAGCCAGCTTCCCGCAGATGCGGAGGGGCACGTCACGGTGCTGCCCGATGGCTGCGTGGATGTTCTCTGGCGTGATGGCACGTTGTTCGTGGTCGGTCCGGACCGGGTCGCCGCACATCCGGCGCTGGCGCCCGGTGCACAGGTGCTGGGGGCGCGCTTCCGTCCCGGCCAGGCATTGGCGGCGCTGGGCCTGCCCTTGGCCGGCATCATCGGCCAGGCGGTGCCATTGGCCGAGCTGAAGGGCCGGTGGGCACTACAGGCGGCAGCGTCCATCGGTGATACCCCACCTGCCGAGCGGCTGCAGCGGTTCGCGCAGTGCCTGCGGCCGCACTTCGCTACCGCAGCGGTCGATCTGCACGCGCAGCGTGCGCATGCCCTGTTCCAGGCACTGGCGCGTGGCGATGCCGGCCTCGATGCGCTGGCGGCGCGCTTGAACCTGAGCCCGCGCAGCCTGCGGCGTTTCAGCCAGTCGCAGTTCGGCTACGGCGCCAAGACGCTGGAGCGGATCCTGCGGCTGCAACGCTTCCTGCGCCAGAGCCGCGCGCTGCCACAGCATTCATTGAGCATGCTCGCCGCCGAGGCCGGCTATGCCGACCAGGCCCATCTCAGCCGCGAGGCCCGTGAGCTTGCGGGCCTGACCGCGCGCGCGCTGCGGTTGGAATGGGGGCGCTGATGGCCGTTTCATTCAAGACCGTGGACCGGATCTGACCGACGCTGGCGTTCCAACCACGGAGCCAAGCCATGAGCCATGCCGCTGTCCACGATGCCGAACGCCGCATCGACAACATCGAATTCAACGTCGCCGACATCGCCCGCAGCAAGCGCTTCTACGCTGATGTATTCGGTTGGCGTTTCACCGATTACGGTCCGGCCTACACCGAATTCGACGATGGCCGCCTCAAGGGCGGCTTCGTCGCCGACGCGCCGGTACAGGCGCAGGGTGGACCGTTGGTGATCATCTACTGCGCGGCGCTGGCGGATGCGCAGCAGCGCGTGGTCAGCGCCGGCGGTGAGGTGGTGCAGCCGGTATTCGCGTTCCCCGGTGGCCGGCGCTTCCACTTCCGCGATCTGGATGGCTACGAACTGGCGGTCTGGAGCGACGTCGGCTGAGCAGGCCTTCGCGTTCGCCGGTGCGCGGAGTGAGAACCGCTCCGTCGCCGGCCAGGGGCTTCGGCTATGATCGCCCGCACATCGCCCTGCGCGATGCGCCCGCCTCAAGCCAGCAGGAACTGCCGTGAACTCCCAGCCCGCACCGATCACCGCCCTCAACCACACGCTCGACAACGAGCCGCAGCAGATCACCGCTCCGCTGACCCATTCGGCAGCGTTCCTGGTGCTGAAGGTGAAGGATGACGAGGCGTCGATCGCCAAGGCGCGCGAGGTGCTGGCCAGCACCGATGACCTGATCAAGAACACCGCCATCCGCGAGATTGAGCGCACCTTCACCTGCAACGTGGCCATTGGCCACCGGGTGTGGCAGCCGTTGGTGGGCAGTACGCCGCCGCGTGAGCTGAAGCCGTTCCGCGAGATCAAGGGTGCCACCCACACCGCGGTGTCCACTCCGGGCGACCTGCTGTACCACATCCGCGCGCGCACCATGGACCTGATCGTGGCGTTCGAGCGCAACCTGCTGATGGCCTTCGGCGATGCAGTGGAAACGGTCGATGACGTGGCCGGCTTCCGCTACTTCGATGGCCGCGACCTGCTCGACTTCGTCGATGGCACTGCCAACCCGGAAGGGCTGTCGCTGCCGGAAGCCACCATCGTGGGTGACGAAGATCCGGACCATGCCGGGGGCAGCTACGTGGTGGTGCAGAAGTACCTGCACAACCTCGATGCCTGGCGCGCACAGAAGACCGAGGCGCAGGAAGCGATCATCGGCCGCACCAAGCATGACAACATTGAGCTGGACGATGCGCCGGCCGATGCGCAGAAGTCGCACAAGACGCTGTGCACCATCGAGGATGCCGACGGCGAGCACGAGATCCTGCGTGACAACATGCCGTTCGCCAACCCGGGCCGCGGCGAGTACGGCACCTATTTCATCGGCTACACGCGGCACCTGTGGGTGATCGAGCGCATGCTCGAGCGCATGTTCATCGGCAATCCGGCGCCCCTGCATGACCGCATCCTCGATTTCTCCACCGCCACCACCGGCGTGACCTTCTTTGCACCCTCGCGCAAGGTCCTGGCGGATCTGGGCGCATGATCAGCACCCCATCCATGCAACGGGAGGACGCATGTCTGCCTTGAAGGGATTCTCCGCAGCTGCGTTGCTGGCCGGCATCGCCGGCTGCTCGACGGCGCCTGGCCTGCTTGAACAGGCGCCGGAGTCATTTGGTTCCTCGAAGTCGGTGCAACAGGTCACCGTGTGCCTGTCGCAGGCGTGAACCCAGCGCAACAAGGTCGTGCGCGTGCTGCCCACCGAAACCGGGCAGCGCATCGTCATCGACAATCCGGTGAACCATGGGGTGATTGCCATTGTCGAGCTCGCCGCTGCCCCGGCTGGAACGTCCGTACGCTACTGGAAGGGCGCAGGCCTCACCGGCTGGACGCGGGATGATCTGAAGGCCTGCCTGGGCTGATCGACGGCAATCGCCTGCAGTCGTGCAGGCTGCACCCCGCGCGCGTGGCAACCCGGGCCCGCCATCTGCCTGTCATCTGCGACGCCGACCATGGCGCGCTGGATGGGAGCGCGGGAGGCAGGTGATGGCCATGACAGGGAACAGGACCGGCGTGCGTCGCTGGTGGCGGCCGTTGGCCGCGTTGTTCGGCGCGCTGGCACTGGGGAGTGCCAGCGTTTCCGCGCAGGAAGCACCTGCGCACTGGATGGCCTATGCCGCCGCCGTCGGTGGCCAGCTGCAGCAGCGCCTGCAGCAGGAGCAGGATCCGCAGGCGCAGCGTGTGCTGGAATGGCTGCAGGCGCATCCGGACACGCCGACGCCGCTGCCGGTAAGCGTGTGGATCGCGGCAGATGGCCGCATCTCGAAACTGGAATTCGACAGCCTGGGTGACCGGCAGGTCGACGCGGCGCTGCGTGCGACGCTGCAGGCCGCGCCATTGCAGGCGGGACCGCCGGCGGACATGCGCCAGCCGCTGCGCCTGGGCCTGGTCCTCCAGTAGAGCCACTCCCTGCGTGGCTGGGCCTCCGGTGGCCCCTCAGCCACGCAGGGCGTGGCTCTACTGGATCAACGCATCGGCGCCACCTGCGGCTCGCGCGCGGCCGCGCTCCACGCACGCAGGCCGAACACGGCCAGGCCGAGGAAGAACACGTACAGCGCCGCGGTCACGTGCAGCGACTTGAACAGGTACGCGCCCACATAGACCACGTCCACCGCGATCCACACCCACCAGCAGGCCACGTGGCGGCGTGCCTGCCACCACTGCCCGACCAGGCTCAGCGCAGTCAGCATCGCGTCCAGCCACGGCAGCGCGGCATCGGTGAAGGTATGCATGCCGGCGCCGAGCGCCACGCCGCCGCACAGGCCGATGGCCAGGTCGCGCAGCAGCGTGCCGCGTGCCAGCGGCACGATGCGCACGCTGCCCTCGTCGGCGGCATGCTGGCGCCAGTTGAGCCAGCCATAGACCAGGAAGCCACCGAACGCGACCTGCAGCAGGGTGTCCGAGTACAGCTTGGCCTCGGCGAACACCCACCCATACAACGCGACCGACAGCAGGCCGACCGGCCACGCCACCAGCCGGCGCCTGGCCATCAGCCAGACACCGAGGATGCTGCACAGCGCGGCGGTCCACTCCAGCATCACGCCGCTCACAGCGCGAACGTCACCGACAGGCGTGCCTGTCGCGGTGCGCCCGGGAACAGGTAGTAGTCACCACCGCTGCTGCCGGTGTCGCGCCAGTAGAAACGGTTGAACACGTTGTCCACCGACAGGTTCCAGGTCACCGCGCGCTCGTGCAGGCGATGCTGGAAACGCAGGCCGGCATCGAACACCGAGTAGTCCGGCGCGCGCACGCCGCCATCGGCCCGGGCGACGTTGGCGCCGGCGTAGCGCCAGCCCCCGGTCACATCCAGGCCCTGCACGAACGGCAGCGCGTAGGCCAGGTGCACGCTGGCGCGTACCTTCGGCACGTTGACCAGCTGATGGCCTTCATAGGCGGGGGTGCCGGTGTCGCGCGCACGGGCCTGCAGCACGCTGGCACTGGCCACGATCTGCAGCGCCCCGGTCAGCTGGCCATTGGCAGTCAGCTCCAGGCCGGTATGGGTCTGGGTGCCTTCCTCGACGAAGGTGTAGCCGGCGTCGCTGTTGTCGGGCTGGGCGTACTGGTACGGCTGCGAGATGCGAAATACCGCCGCGCCGAGGGTCAGCGCCTCGACCGGCACGTACTTCACGCCCACTTCCAGCTGCCGCGACTGCACCGATGGCAGGAAGGTATCGGCATTGCTGGTCCAGAACGGCGCTTCCTGGCCGAGCGCGATGCCGCGCACGTAGCTGGCATAGACGTTGAGCTGGTCGCTGGCCTTCCACACCACGGCGGTCTGCGGCAGGAAGCGCGACAGGCGGCTGTGCCGCTGCGGCGTGCCGCGCTTGTCGTAGGCGCGCTCATCCAGGCGCACGAAGCGGCCACCGGCCAGCCACTGCCAGTCATCGCCGAAGCTCATCCGGTCCAGTGCGAAGAACGCGGTCTGGCGGCTGTCCAGGCGCCGCGCGGAGGGGCCCGGCATCTTCGGCGACGGCGCGAACACCGGGACCTGCGCATCGTGGATGTTGCTGGTGCCGACGTACTCGTTGACGCTCGGGCGCTTGTCCACGGTGCGGCGGAAGTAATCGGCGCCGACGGTCAGCTGGTGGCCGACGCTGCCGGTCTCGAAGCGGCCGTGCAGTTCGGCGCGGGCCTGCTGGTTGCGGCGGGTGTCGTCCGGGCTGCGGTAGTCGTAGACGTCGTAGTCGCCATTGGGCGCGAAGTAGTTGCCGGGTACGCTGCCATCGGCGCACTGCGCGGCGTAGTAGCAGCCGTAGGCGAAGGCGACGTTGTCATCGATCACCGAGCGGCTGTAACCCACCGAGACGCGTGACTGCCAGGCCTCGTTGAAATCGTAGGTATGCAGCGCGGTGATGTTGCTGCTGGCGATATCCACCGGGCGCTGCCACGGCTGGTAGCCGAGCAGGTGCTCGCGGTCGACGCCGCGCGGCAGCTCACGTGCGCCCAGCAGCTGGTAGCCGGACACCGACCGCTGCGAGCTGGTCTGGTAGTTGGCATCCACTTCCAGCTTGCCGCGCTCGCCGATCAGCCAGTCGGCGGCCAGCGAGTAGAAATTGCGGCGGCCGTCGGCGTGCTCGACATAGGAATTGCTGGAATCCCACGCGGCATTCACGCGCAGGCCGAAGCGCGGGGTGATCCAGTGGCCGACATCGACGGCCACATAGCGCGAGCCTTCCGAATCGGTGCCGAGCGTGGCGCTGCGCACCTCGGCCGGACGCTTGCCGATGTAGTTGATGATGCCGCCCGGCGCCATCACGCCTGCGGCCAGGCCGGCCTCACCCTTGAGGATCTCAACGGCCTGCACGTTTTCCAGCGCCAGGCGCTGCTCGCCGGCGATGGACAGCCCGTTGAAGCGGTAGCCGGTGGCGGCGTCCAGCGCGAAGCCGCGGATGGCGATGTTCTGGTAGTAGCCGACCGGCGCATACGCATCACCCAGCGAAGCATCGTTGCTGGCCAGCTCGGACAATGTGCGCACCTGGCGACGGTCGAGATAGTCGCGCGGCAGGACGTTCACCGAGGCCGGCGTGTCCTTCCAGCTGCCGCCGCCGAAGGCATTGACGCGCGAGGTATCAGGTGCCGGCTTGCCGGCCTGCACGCGTACCGCGGCCAGCTCGGTGGGCGAGCGCTCGGCACCGGTGGCGGCCACATCGGGGGAAGCATCGGCCTCGCTGGCGTGCAGCGGCAACGCGGCGCAGAGGGCGAGGGAGAGCAGGGTGGGGCGCAGGCAGCGGTTCATTCGTTTCGTCTTCGGACAACAAGGGAGACGAAGCGACGGCGCGCAGGTGCACCGGCCCATGACGGGGGTGTGGCTGCGGCTCAAAGCTCCCTACGCCGGTGCAAACCGGATCAGGTTCCAAGGGACTCTCTCAGCCTGGCAGATCCAGGCACCCCCGCTTCAGGTGACCATTTCACTACAAATGGTACGGATTTGCGAGCCGGCCCTGGTCAGGTCCGGGGTCCGATCCGTTTCCCCCGGAACCGGATCTGCCCCCGCTACCCCGCCTATGCGGCTGCGTGCAGGGCCTGCAGCAGCGCCTGTCCGGGGGCGCTGCGGAACCAGACCGGATGCCCCAGCATGAAGGGGTTCCAGGCCACATCCGCATTGGCGGTCGAGCCGGTGATGCCTTCGAAGTACTCCACTTCGGACAGTGCGAAGTCGAAATGGACCATCGGCAGCAGGTCGGCCAGCAGATGCACGCGTTCGGCCGCCAACGGCAGTACCTGCCGGTAGCCGTCGAGCAGGGCCAGGGCGATGTCGATGCGCACCGCCTGCATGCCACGCTCCAGCTGCAGCCACGCCACGGCGTTGCGCTCGATTGCGGTGGCGAGGTCGAACAGGGCGCTGGTCGGCGAGGCCAGGCCGAAATCCAGCACGGTGCTGACCTGGCCGTCGCGCCACAGCAGGTTGGAGACATGCCAGTCGTTGTGTGCCCACAGCCGCGGCTCGTCACGCAGGCGCTCGGCCAGGCCGGCGTGCCACGGCAGTACGTCGCGGCGCAGCTGCGCCTGCCACGGGATGCGTGCGAGATAGCGGGCCAGGCCGGGGCGCTCATCCAGTCCTGCCTCGATCGCCGCGATCGGGTCGTCGGAGCGGATCAGATCATCGCGTGCGACCAGCAGATGGGTACTGCGCTGGGGGGCGTGATGGCTGGCTGCGGCGCGGTGCAGCCGGGCCAGCATGCGGCCGGCTTGGCTAGCCTGTGCCACGTCGGTCAGCAGCGACCACGACACCGCATCGCGGTACAGGTCGTCACCCACGCCCATGCCGTGCAGCTCGAAGGTCCAGTCGCCCTGCTCGACGGCGGTGTGGCCATCGGCGGCCGCCAGCACCTGCACCACCGGTATGCCGGCCGCGGCGAGATGGGCGATGAAGTGGTGCTCTTCCTGCAGGCATGCGGCGCTGCGCACGCTGCGGTGGTGGCGCTTGACGAACAGCGGGCCGTGCACGCCATCGACGATGGCCGCGGCCGACAGCGGCCGCGGGCTGTGCCAGCGTGCCCGGCTGTGCTCATGCAGCTGCGGGTAACACTGGCGCAGCCAGCCGATCTCCTGCGCGCTGATCGGTGGCCAGTCGGCGGCGACCTCATCGTTGTTGAGGCCCTGCACGCGGTGGGGAGAAGAAGTCATGCCGCAGCCCGGGGGGAAAGTCACGTTCAAGGCTGCGCATTCAACGCCATGCGTGCCACCAACGCAAACGGGCGGGTCATCGACCCGCCCGTCGCCACGCCGGTACCGGCAGTCGCGCCGTGCCGCTTACCAGCCGCGATGGCGGCCGCGGTCGTTGTAGTAGCGGTTGTCGTAGTAGCGCTCGCGCTGCCAGCGACGGTCGTCACCGCGGTCGTAGTAACCACTGCGGTAGTAGCCACGATCGTAACGGCGGTCGTAGCGGTTGTCGTAGTAGCGATTGTCGTAATAGCGGCGGTCGCGGCGGTCGGAGGTGGTCAGGTTGCCGATCGCACCGCCCGCCACGGCACCGCCCACGGTGGCGGCAGGATCGCCGTTGGAGAGCAGGTTGCCGGCCACGCCACCGACCACGGCGCCGACCAGGGTGCGCTTGTCCTTCCTCGACATCGCGCTGGCATCGCTGACCACGGCGACACCGGCAACCAGTGCCAGGGCCATCGCCAGACCACGGAAGCTGAGTGTGGAAGTACTGAGCATGTTCGGTTCTCCTGTGAGGTGCATGCCACGTTGGGCAGGGAGGGCGCGGGGCGCCCCGGCTGCCGTGATGTCCACGCTGGCGTTCCAACATTGCCGGAACATTGCCTGGTCGATCCTGCGGCTTGCGCATTCATCTAGCGGCAGGCGGCATGAAGCGAGGCTGAAAGCGGCCCCGGCCGCTCAGCTGGCAGAAGGGAAAAGGGCCACCCGGAGGTGGCCCTTCCTTGTCTCCCAAAGCGTTGCCGGGCCTAGACCCCCATCGCCTTGTGCGCCTGCCGGGCCTGCTCCTGCTGGGCATCCTGCTGCGCCTGCAGCACGTTCGGCGCGCCCTGTACGGCACCGCTGCTGAGCGCCAGGCTCTGTTCGCTGGCGGTGCGGGTCTCCACCGCTGCGCGGCTGGCGGCCGGATCGCCGAGGGTGCCCTGCACGGCGAACAGGCGCTCGCCGTTCGGGCTGGGCACCACCGCGTCGATGCGCTGCAGGCCCGCGGCGTGTGCTTCCCGGGTCAGGGCGGCGGCGGTGCTTTCCAGCGCATGGCGGTCCTTGAAGGTGCCTGCCGGCATCAGTTCCAGGCCTTTGCTGGCCTGGATGAACAGCGCATTGCGCGGGTGCCGTTCGTCGTTCAGCAACGGGCGTTCGCGGGCTTCCGCGAGCGCCGACAGGGTCTTCGCGCCGACGATGCCGTCGGCCACCAGGCCGTTGTCCTTCTGCAGCTGGCGCACGGCGGCTTCGGTATTGCGGCCGAAACGGCCATCCTCGACCAGCGGCCTGCCGTCGGCACCGGCGTAACCAAGGTGGCCGAGCTGTTCCTGCACCCTGCGCACGCCTTCGCCCTGCGCACCCGGCTTGTACGGCTCGGCGTGCGGAGCGGCCGCTGCCTTGTGTTCGGCCGCAGGCCTGCCCTGGGTCTGCTCGTGCGACGGGGTGCGGTTCTCCAGCAGGTCGCGCGCCCTGGACAGTGGATCGGAGGCGTACAGCTTCCAGTTCGGGTGATCCTTCACCTGCTTGAGATAGTCCTCGACCGGCAGGGTGTGCACGCCCTTGCTGCCGGTGGACTGGCTGATCAGCAGCGTGTCGGTGTTCGGGTCGCGTACCACCATCACGATGTGGTCGATGCCGTTCCAGTGCTCGTGGCGGGTCCTGGCGGTATCCAGGCCGATGATCATGCCTTCCTTCAGCGCGCCCGGCTGCAGGATCGCGTCGCGCTCAAGCAGCACGCCGGACTGGTCGAATGCCTTGCGCACGATGCCGCCGGAACCGAGGTTGCCCAGGTCGATGCGGTCGGCCTTGCTGAAGACCGCATGCCCGGCTTTCTGGTTGATCTCGTCCATGGTGCGGTTCTGCAGGGTGCCGACCCAGCCGGAACAATCGATGTAGCCCTGTTCCACGTTCTTGCCGGTCTTGCCCGGCACGTACAAGGCGTGCCCCGGGATGTTGATCGCGTACTTGACGTGGTCGTACTGCACACCCGCCTCGTAGGCAGCGTGCAGTTCGATGCCCGGCTTCGGCGTGGCGGCGGCGGTTGCGGTTGCCGCCAGCGTGGCAGCGGCAGCCCCCACCGCGGCGGCCTGCGCGGGCGTGGGCGCGCCCTGGCCCTGTGCCACCGTCTGTGGCGCGATGTGCTTTTCCGGAATGCTGATCGCCGCGTACTTGTGGATGTAGTAGCTGGAGAAGGTACGCGCCAGCTCACCGTCGTTCATGCCGCGCATTTCGGCCAGCGTGTGGCCGGTCAGCGCCTTGGCATCGGACCCGATCTGGTTGAGCACGTTGCGGCGCATGTTGATCTCTTCGCCCTGGCTGTTGCGTACCACGCCGAAGGTGCCGGTAGCGATCGCGGTCTGCACCGAGCCGTAGCCGGCGCTGCCCTGCTGGTGTGCCAGGTACAGGTCCAGGCCGGTCGGCACGGCGCCGCCGGACAGGTAGGGGTGGCCGGTGCGTTCGTTGCGGCGTGCCATCGACTCCAGGTTGTCCTGGTACATCTGTGCTGCCGCTTCGGTGTTGCGGGTCGGGTCGAACTCGTGGCCGGTCAGGTGGTACTGGCGCGCGGAGCCGGGTACGAACTGGAACAGCCCCTTGGCACCACTCGACGCATTGTGGGCGCGTTCGTTGAAGGTGCCGCCGGTCTCGATGTAGGCGAAGCGCATGAAGTCATCGACCGGAATGCCCTTGTGCCTGGCGACCTGTTCGACGATGTCCAGGACTTCCTTTCTGCTGTAGTCATGCTGTGCCATGACGTTTTCCTCGGGGTTGATGGAGCGGCCTGGGCCGCGAATCGCCAACCGGACTCATCCGTGAGTCAAGAACATGTCGGTCAACAGGTAACCCGCGTGTGGCGGGTGGAGATCAGGGCGCGACGTACTGCTGGGTCGCGCGGTCGAAGCGGTAGTGCACGGCGTCGCCGGCGCCCAGCGCGCGGGTCCGGCCCGGGCCTTCAATGGTGGTGCCGTGGAAACTCACGGTCAGTTGCGGCAGGCCGTCGTGATCGGCACCGAAGGCGAGTTCGCCTTCGCTTCCGGTGCACGGCATCACGTTGCCTTCGTCGCAGGCGGCACTGTTGTCCTCGCCGGTGCGCACCGAGCCGACATACCGCCAGACCTTGCTGTCCACGTCATCTTCGCTGCGCCTGGGATTGAACAGCAGCAGCGCGTAGCTGGAACTGCTGATGCCACGGTCGAAGCTGCGGGTCGGCACGGCCAGCAGCAGGCGGCCGTCGGCGGTGCGGTGTTCCAGCGGCTTGCGCCGGGCATCGACATCGTCGGCCTTGTCATAGGCGCCGAGCGCACCGATGGTCCATTCCTGGCCGCGGAACTTCCACGGCTTGTTCGCATCGGTGCCGGCCAGCACGAAGGTGGCCTCGGCCAGGTTGGCGCGGTCATCCGGGCCGGCCGGCTGCTGCTCGCCCGGCTTGCCGTAGTGCTCGCGCGTATCCCACGAGAATCCGGTGTAGTAGGTGGTGCCCTCCAGGGTGAAGGCGTGGCCGAACCAGAAGGTGGCCACGCTGCCGTTCTGGATCTCATAGGAGGTCGCACCATCACCGTCCACCTGGTAGGTGAAATACATCACGGTCGGCGCGTCGGGCGGAGTGACGGCGGCATCGGGGGAGGTGTTCTGCATCGGGGCAACATCCTGTCGGGGCGCATCGGCAGCCTGCGCGCGTGCGTCGGGCTGGGAGGACGAGGGGGCCGGGTCGGCGGCGCTGCACGCCGCGGCGGAAAGAGAGACGAGCAGGCACGCCGCGAATGCGCGCAGGGGCCGCAACGGCAGGGTCCAACGTAGCTCAGGGGGGTGATGCATGCGCCTCTCCGTGGTCAGCGTTGCCGGTCCAGACGGACGGCAGGGAACCGCTTCCCATCCACCAGGGACGGGAGCGAGGACATGAGCCGGTCGATTCCTTCGACCTCGCATTGAGAACTCATGCCGGATCATCTTTGCACAGAACCGCGGCCGGTCAAAGCGGCCGGCCGCGGCTACCGGTGTTATGTGAACTGCATCTCAGATTTTCCCGTCACGCAGGAAATCGAACAGTTCGGCATCGCCGGTCAGGCCCAGCTTCAGCATGGCGTCGCTCTTCTGCCGGCTGATGGTACTGACGCTCTTGTGCAGTCTCTCCGAGATGTCCTTCACGGTCAGCCCGGTGCCGAGCAGCCGCAGCACTTCCAGTTCGCGGGGCGACAGTGGCCTGCTGCCGCCCGCCATGCTCCAGCCACCGGCGGCCTCGGCCCGCTCGCGCAGGCTCTGGCTGATGAAGACCTGGCCGCGGGCAACCGCCCGGATGGCGTGTGGCAGCTCCGTCATCGACGAGCCCTTGTTGACCAGGCCGAGCACGCCGCTGTCGAGCACCAGGCGCAGGATGGCAAGGTTGGTGGAGACGCTGAGCATCAACACCCGCAGGTCGGGATGATGGCGGCGGATCATGCCGATCATGGCGAAGCCGTCGGCCAGGGGGCTGCCGGGCATGGAGTAGTCGGTGATCAGCAGGTCACAGGGCTGGCTGTCGAGCAGTGCCATCAGTGACTGCGCGGTGTCGGCTTCGCCGACCACCTCGCCGACCTTGTTCTTCTCGATGACAGCGCGGGCTCCGATACGGACCACCGGGTGGTCGTCTGCGATGATGATGCGCAAGCTCATGCTCTAGTATGGCTACCGGGCAGGCGGGACTGCGACCATCGCGGTCCCCGACAGGATTCTAGGAGATCGATGCTGATGCGTAGCTGGGCTGTTCGCGGGCTGGTCCTGCTGCTGGCCATAGTGATGCTGCCGGCCGCCCTGGCACAAGGCCCCGGGCCGCTGCCGCTCAGCGCCCTGCAGCGCGAGTACCTCGCCGCGCATCCAAGCATCGTCGTGGGGCAATATGACAGTGGCTGGCCTCCGTTCGAGTCTCTGCATGATGGCCAACAGGTTGGCCTGGGCCCTGATTATCTAGCGCTTTTGGCCCGGCAATTGGGCGTGAAGGTCGAGGCGCGTCGTTATCCCGATTGGACTTCCGTGCTGGATGCGGCATGTCGTGGCGAGATCGACGTGGTGATGAATGTCGGTCTGAGTGCCGACCGCACCCGCTGCATGGTCTATACCGCCGCCTATGGCGAGGCGCCGCTGGCCCTGGTGGGCCGGCCGGATGACCTGCGCGCCTCGGATAATCCTGATCTGGACGGGCTGCGCGTGGTGATCGAACAGGACTTCCTGACCGGTCCCCAGGTGCGGGAGCGTTTCCCACGCGCCCGGCAACTTGTCGCAAACAGCTCGTTGGCGGCGCTCGAGATGGTCAGAGACGACAAAGCTGACGTCTACATCGGCAACGCGTATGTGGCCACCGAGCTGATCAGCACCCGCGACCTGCAGGGCGTGGTGCTGCTGCGCCCCAGCGACCTGCCCCCGGAGCGGCTGCATTTCGGCGTACCCAACAGCAAGCAGCCCCTGGCCGAAGCGCTGGATCTGGCCCTGGCCGCCACCAGCCAGGCCCAGCGCGATGCACTGGCGCACCGTTGGCTGCCAGCGCCGCGGTGGTCGGCCTCGGCACAGCTGGCGCTGAGCCAGGCCGAGAAGCGGGTGCTGGAACAACCCTTGAAGATTGGCTTTGCTCCCAATGCGGCACCGCTCTCGTTTGCTGACCGGGATGGCCAGCCCAGCGGCCTGGCCAGCGAGTACCTGCGGCGGTTGCTGCAGGCCGGCGCCAACCTTCAGCCGGAAAACAGCCACGACTGGTACGAGGTGCGCGAGAAGGCCCGCCGCGGCGAGCTGCAGGCGGTGATGGGCATCCCCGCCGACTCGCGCTACCTGGGCCCGGACTGGGTGTTCAGCCAACCCTTCATCAGCGTGCCGAACGTGATCGTGAGCCGCGTCGACAGTCCGGCACTGCTGGGGCTGGCGGACCTGCAGGGCAAACGCGTACTGCTGTCCGATCCGGAACGCGTGCGTGGTTACGTGCTGCAGCAGGCACCACAGGCCAGGATCATCGCCGCGCGCAGTACCGAGCAGGCACTGCAGCGGCTGCTCGATGGCGAAGCCGACGCCTATGTGGGCAACCTGGCGCTGGTTGACCATCTGCTGCGCAGCCGTTTTCCGGGCCGGCTGCAGGTAGCGGCACCTGCCGGCTTCAACGATCAGCTGGTACTGGCAGTGGAGCGCCGCCATGCGGCGCTGGCGACCACCTTCGACCGCCTGCTGCTGCAGATGTCATCGCGCAAGCAGGAGGCGCTGCGTGGCGACTGGCTGGCGGTCGAGTACCACAGTGGCATCGACTGGAAGCGCGTGCTGCGCTGGGGCCTGCCGCTGTTGCTGGTGCTGCTGACCGCCCTGCTGGTACATGCCGTCGGCTACTGGCGCCTGCGCCGTGAAGTGGCCGGGCGGCGCCATGTGGAACAACGCCTGGCCGAAGTCACTGACAACCTTCCCGCCGTGGTCTAC
Source organism: uncultured Stenotrophomonas sp. (assembly GCF_945952405.1). GTDB lineage: Bacteria > Pseudomonadota > Gammaproteobacteria > Xanthomonadales > Xanthomonadaceae > Stenotrophomonas. Next base: position 71,132 of record NZ_CAMFIA010000005.1, read on the forward strand.
CAGGCGCGACGGGAGGTCGACGGCACGCTCAGTTTCCCGTTCATCGGCGGCGACCTGCAGGCCTTGTTCGGGATCAGCCGGCAGCAGGCCGAGCAGGATGCGAAGTGCCTGCTGGAACGCATCGAAGAGGAGGACCGTGCCCGCATCCTGCAGGCCGTCGAACAGGCCGCGCACCAGTTCGCGCCGTTGAGCCTCGAGTTCCGGCTGCGCGCCGCCGACGCCGGCCCCGGCCCGCGCTGGATACGCAGCCAGGCCCAGCCGTATGCGGCGGACGCCGGCGCGGTGACCTGGAGTGGCTACTGGGTGGATGTGAGCGAGGCCCATGCGCAGGCCGACGCGCTGAGCGTCGCCAAGGCCGAGGCCGAACAGGCCACCGAGGCCAAGTCGCGCTTCCTGGCGACCATGAGCCATGAGATCCGCACGCCGATGAGTGGCGTGCTGGGCATGCTGGAAGTGCTGGCGCATTCGCCGCTGGACCTCGAGCAGAAGCGCATCCTCGACGTGATCGAAGACTCGGCACAGATGCTGCGGCAGATCCTCGACGACATTCTCGATTACTCGCGGCTGGAGGCCGGCGCGCTGCGCCTGGAGCCCGCGCCGCAGTCGTTGCGGGCGGCGTTGGAGAGTGTGTTCCGCATGTTTTCCACGGCGGCCAGCGCGCGTGGCCTGGCGCTGCACGTGCAGATCGATCCGCGACTGGCGCCGGCGCATGAGTTTGATGGCGTGCGCCTGCGCCAGGTCGTGTTCAACCTGCTCGGCAATGCCATCAAGTTCACCTCGCAGGGCGAGGTGCGGCTGCAGGTGGACGTGCTGGGACCGACCACGGAGGAGGGACGCCAGCCGCTGCGCCTGCGCGTGATCGACACCGGCATCGGCATTGCCCCGGAACAGCTGCAGCAGCTGTTCGAGCCGTTCACCCAGGCCGGTGCCTATATCCAGCGCGACCACGGCGGTTCGGGTCTCGGCCTGAGCATCTGCCGACGCCTGGTCGCGCTGATGGAGGGTGAGCTGGATCTGCGCAGCACCCTGGGCGAGGGCACCTGTGCCGAGGTGCGCCTGTCGCTGGTGGAAGCGTCGATGAGCGATGCTCAAGCGCTGGCGGCCGAGCAGGATGAGGACATGAAGCTGCCAGACGTGTTGCGTGAGGCGCGCGTGCTGGTAATCGAGGACCACCCGACCAACCAGGTGATGATGGTCTGGCGGATGCAGCAGATGGGCCTGCCGCACGTGCTGGTGGGCGATGGCCAGCAGGCACTGGATCGCGTGGCATCGGAGCATTTCGATCTGGTCATCACCGATTGCCGGATGCCGGTGCTGGACGGCTTCAGCTTCGCCCGCCTGCTGCGCGAGCGCGAGGAGCGCACCGGGCAACCACGGCTGACCGTGCTGGCATTGACCGCCAGCGTGCTGGACGACGATGCGCGTCGTTGCCGTGAAGCAGGCATGGACGAAGTCCTGGCCAAGCCACTGTCAGTGCAGGCACTGCGCGCAGCGATGATGCGCTGGTTGCCGGGGATACTGGGCGTGCCCTTGGAGGAACTGGTGGAGAGCGAAGAAGCAGGGGAAGCAGAAGTGGCGGAAGCGCCGGAAGCGCCGGAAGCCGACGACGGGGTGATGCTTCCGGAGCTTGCCAGCCTGATGCAGTGCTTTGGTTCAGGGGCGTTGGCGACGCAGCTGCGCGAGAGCCTGCTGTCGACCACTGAACAGGATCTGGCGGAGCTGCAGCGCGCGCTGCAGGCCGGTGACCGCGTGGAGGCCGGGCTGCGCCTGCATCGCATGAGTGGCGGCCTGGGAACGGTGGGCGCCACGGGACTGTCCGAGCAGGCCAATGCGCTGGTCGAACGGCTCGAGGACGCGGCCGAAACCGATACGGTGCCGTTGTTTGCGGACGTGGAGGACTTCGCGGCGCAGCTGCGGGAGCAGCTGCGCAAGGTGCCTCACTGAGCCGACTGCTGTTGCAGGTAGGCGATCACCAGGGCGCGGCGTTCGGCACTGGGGAAGGCGTTGTACATGCGGGTACCCGGCACCAGGTGGGTGGGCGATTGCAGGAAGGTATCCAGGGTCTGCGCGGACCAGATGATGTCGGCTCGGCGCATGCCGTCGGAATAGCCGTAGTCGGGCAGGCTGCCCGCACGGCGGCCGATCACGCCGTGCAGGTTGGGCCCGAAGCGATGGATGCCGCCGGGCTGCACGGTATGGCAGCCGGCGCACAGCTCGAACGCACGCTGCATGGCCTGCTGGCGCGCCTGCTCGGGCGTGGCCGGTGGCGCAGGCGGGCGTTGGCAGGCCGCGGCGGCCAGGCTGACGACGACGGCGATGAGCAGGCAGCAGGCACGCATGGGCGGGCAGGATAGCGAAGCGAGCGGGCAGCGGGGCTGCGACACGCGGTCGCAGCCCGGGGCAATCACATGCCCGAGTAGTTCGGGCCGCCGCCGCCCTGCGGGGTCACCCAGACGATGTTCTGGGTCGGGTCCTTGATATCGCAGGTCTTGCAGTGCACGCAGTTCTGCGCGTTGATCTGCAGGCGGGCGTCGTTGCCTTCACCGACGAATTCGTACACGCCGGCCGGGCAATAGCGTGCTTCCGGGCCGGCGTACTCGGCCAGGTTCACCTTCACCGGGATGCTGGGGTCCTTCAGCGTCAGGTGGCTGGGCTGGTTCTCGTCGTGGTTGGTGCTGCTCAGGAACACCGAGCTGAGGCGATCGAAGGTCAGCACGCCGTCAGGCTTCGGGTAGGCGATGCGGGTGTGCTTGGCCGCCGGCTCCAGGCAGGCATGGTCCGGCACGGTGCGGTGCAGGGTCCACGGCGGATTGCGCACACCCAGCTTCGGCAGCAGCCACTGCTCCACGCCGGTCATCAACGTGGCCACGGTCTGGCCCTTCTTGAACCACTGCTTGAAGTTCTTGGCCTGCTGCAGCTCGGTGAACAGCCAGCTGGCCTCGAAGGCCGTCGGATAGTCACTCAGCTCATCATGCTGGCGGTCAGCGGCCAGGGCATCGAAGGCGGCGTCGGCGCACAGCATGCCGGTCTTGATCGCGGCGTGGCTGCCCTTGATGCGGCTGGCGTTGAGGTAGCCGGCCTCGCAGCCGACCAGCGCGCCACCGGGGAACACGGTCTTCGGCAGCGACAGCAGGCCACCGGCGGTGATCGCGCGTGCGCCGTAACCGATGCGGGTACCGCCTTCCAGGTGCTTGCGGATCTGCGGGTGGGTCTTGAAGCGCTGGAACTCCTCGAACGGGCTCAGCCACGGGTTCCGGTAGTCCAGGCCGACCACGTAGCCGATCGCGACCTTGCCGCCGTCGGCGTGGTACAGGAACGCGCCGCCGTAGGTGTCGCTGTCCAGCGGCCAGCCGGCGGCATGCACCACCAGGCCCGGCTCATGCTTGGCGGGGTCGATCTGCCACAGTTCCTTGATGCCGATGCCGTAGGACTGCGGGTCCTTGCCTTCGTCCAACCGGTAGCGGGCGATCAGCTGGCGGCCAAGGTGGCCACGCGCGCCTTCGGCGAAGATGGTGTACTTGGCCTGCAGCGCCATGCCGCGCTCGAACGCCGGGCCGATGCTGCCGTCCTTCTCGATGCCCATGTCGCCGGTGGCCACGCCGATCACTTCACCGTTGTCGCCGAACAGCACCTCGGCCGCGGCAAAACCGGGGAAGATCGCCACCTCCAGCGCTTCGGCCTGCTGCGCCAGCCAGCGGGTCACTTCACCGAGGCTGATGATGTAGTTGCCTTCGTTGTGGAAGCACTCCGGCAGCAGCGCGTTGGGCGTGCTGCGTGCGCCGGTTTCGCTGAGGAACAGGAATTCGTCGCGGGTGACCTTCTGCTTCAGCGGTGCGCCGCGCTCGGCCCAGTCGGGGAACAGTTCGGTCAGGGCGCGCGGATCCATCACGGCGCCGGACAGCACATGCGCGCCCGGTTCGGAGCCTTTCTCCAGCACGCACACCGACAGCTCACGGCCGGCTTCGATCGCGCGCTGGCGCAGGCGGATCGCGGTGGCCAGGCCGGCGGGGCCGGCGCCGACGATCACCACGTCGAACTCCATTACTTCACGCGGGGGCAGGGCGTTGGCTTCAGCGCTCATCGATTGCATGACTCGTGGGTAGTGCCGGCATCGGGGCCACCGGCGGTTGCCTGGGAATCGCGCGTGCGGCCACGGCGAAACGGTTGTTTGAATGTGTCAGGGTACCGGGACGCGCCGGATCCAGCTAGATCGCCGATGTTCACGTCGCGATTGCTGCAGTGCAGCGTAGAGCCGCAGCTCCGGTGGGCGCCGACCCGGGTCGGCACGCTCTGGCCGGATGACCGACAATGGCTGCGTCCTGACTGCGCGTGAGTGCCATGGCTTTGCATCCGTACGATCTGTTCGATGTCCGTTCCCTGCTCAACGAGGAAGAGCGCGCCGTGCAGGAGAGCGTCGCCCGCTTCACCAACGAACGCGTGCTGCCGATCATCGGCGATGCCTTCGACCAGGCCCGCTTCCCCGCCGAACTGGTGCCGGAGATCGCCTCGCTTGGCCTGCTCGGGGCCACCCTGCCGGCCGAGTACGGCGGTGGCGACCTGGGTCCGGTCAGCTATGGCCTGATCTGCCAGGAACTGGAGCGTGGCGATTCGGGCCTGCGCAGTTTTGTCTCGGTGCAGAGCTCGCTGTGCATGTACCCGATCTATGCCTATGGCAGCGAGCAACAGCGCCAGCAATGGCTGCCGGCGATGGCGCGCGGTGAGCTGATCGGCTGTTTCGGCCTGACCGAGGCGCACGGCGGTTCCGATCCGGCCAGCATGAAGACCCGTGCGGTGCGCGATGGCAGTGACTGGCGCATCAGCGGCAGCAAGATGTGGATCACCAGCGGTCCGGTGGCCGACCTGGCCATCGTCTGGGCGCAGACCGAGGACGGCATCCAGGGCTTCGTGCTGGAGAAGGGCATGGCCGGCTTCACCACCCAGGAAATCAAGCACAAGATGAGCCTGCGCGCGTCGTTGACCGGCGCCTTGTACTTCGACGACGTGCGGGTGCCTGACAGCCATCGCCTGCCCAACGTGAAGGGCCTGAAGGGACCGCTGGGCTGCCTGACCCAGGCCCGCTACGGCATCAGCTGGGGCCCGATCGGGGCTGCCATCGCCTGCCTGGATGAAGCGCTGGGCTATGCCAAGGAGCGCGTGCTGTTCGGCCGCCCGCTGGCGGCCACGCAGAGCGCGCAGATCAAGCTGGCCGAGATGGCCCGCCGGATCACCACCGCACAGTTGCTGGCGCTGCAGCTGGGGCGCCTGAAGGAAGCCGGCCAGCTGCAGCCGCAGCAGGTCAGCCTGGCCAAGTGGAACAACTGCCGCATGGCCATCGATATCGCGCGCGAATGCCGTGACCTGCTGGGCGGCGCCGGCATCACCACCGAGCACGTGGCGATCCGCCATGCGCTGAACCTGGAATCGGTGATCACCTATGAAGGCACCGAGACCGTGCACCAGCTGGTGATCGGCCGCGAGTTGACCGGCATCAACGCGTTCTGACGGCTATCCACGCACTGACGGCTATCCACGCATGGCGTGGATCTACTGTCATGGCGGTCGTCGCCACCCTGGGTTGGCGCTGCGGTGCCGACCCAGGGTGGCAGCTACCCGATGATCATCCACGCATGGCGTGGATCTACTGGCCGCCGGCAAACCCATGCTGCCGCCACGCCTCGTACATCACCACGGCGACGGTGTTGGAAAGATTGAGGCTGCGGTTGTCCGGCCGCATCGGCAGGCGCAGTCGGCGCCCATCGGGCAGGGCATCGAGGATGTCCTGCGGCAGGCCGCGGCTTTCCGGGCCGAACAGGAACGCATCGCCGTCTTCGAACGCCACGCTGTCGTAGCGGACGCTGGCCCGGGTACTGAGGGCGAACAGGCGCTTGGGCGCGATCCGCGCCAGCGCGGTGTCCAGGTCCGGATGGACCTGCAGGCGCGAATACTCGTGGTAGTCCAGGCCGGCGCGCTTGAGCTGCTTGTCTTCCAGTGCGAAGCCGAGTGGCTCGACCAGGTGCAGCTGCGCGCCGGTGTTGGCGCAGAGCCGGATCACATTGCCCGTGTTGGGCGGGATTTCCGGTTGGAACAGGATCACGTGGAACTGGGGCGCGGCATTCATCGGCGCAGTGTACCTGCGACGGCTGCCGCCTTTACGGCGCACGCCCTGCGCGGGGCAGGGTGGCACCGGTTACGGGCGCAGCAGGACCTGGGCGGTTTCGGTGGCCAGGGCCTGCAGATCGGCGGCGCTCGGGCGCACCTGCAGGGCCGGCAGGTTGACGATGACCGAGTGGGCGACGTTGGTGGCCGCGGCGGCCAGGGTGGCGGCGTAGCGCTGGGCTTCCAGTTCGGCGGCCAGGGCGACGCGCTGTTCCAGGCTCGGGCGCACTTCCACCGAGGCCAGCGTGGTGATCGGCATCGCGGCGGCGACCGGGGCGGCGACGTAGCCGCTGCGCTCGGCCAGCTGGTCTGCGCTCGGGCGCACTTCCACGGTGGCCAGGGTCGGGATGCCGCTGGCGCGTTCCCAGGCCTGCTGGGCCAGCTGGTCGGCGGCCGGGCGGACCTGCACGGTGTCCAGGGTCTTGAGCGGGGTGGAGGCCTGCACCGACGAAACAACCGCGGTGCCGGCGATCAGGGCGATAGCGATGGCAATGGTCTTGGCGTTCATGACGGGGCCTGTTTAGTGTTGGTGATCAGTGGTGTGGTAGTAAGGTAGTACACCAATTCTGGGCTTGCAAGGAAAATTTTCAGTTTCCTGCTTTTGTTCAGTCTTCAGTCAGCTTTTGTCTGAAGCCCTTCCTGGCGCAGGAATTACCAAGCAATCCCCGTGCCAACTTTTAACCATTGATTTACAAGGCTTTTTCCTGCTTCTGAAAGTGTCCGCTGGGCGGACACCTGTCCATTCGATGGGCCGCGGACACTGTCCGGACGATGGCCGCCGGTGCATGTGACCGCCTGCCGCATGGCAATGAGGCGGCGTGGATGGGGCGCGGATGGGGCACAGGGACAAATACCCCCAGTGACTGCCGACCGATTCCGGCCATTGCGTGCGCACGCTAGGATCGGGGTTCACCTATGTGACCAAGGATCTGGATATGTCTTTCGCCCTTCGCCCGCGCGCTGCACTGCTGGCTGTCGCCCTCAGCACCGCCCTGGGCACGCTTGCGCCCACCCCCGTGCTGGCCGCCAAGCCGGCGGCACCGGCCAAGGTCGATATCCCGTATGAGCAGTTCACCCTGCCCAACGGCCTGCGCGTGATCGTGCATACCGATCGCAAGGCGCCGATCGTCGCGGTCAACGTCTGGTACCACGTGGGCAGCAAGGACGAACCCGCCGGCCGCACCGGCTTCGCGCACCTGTTCGAGCATCTGATGTTCCAGGGCAGCGAGAACCACGACGGCGAATTCTTCGAGCCGTTCAAGCAGGTGGGTGCCACCAACCAGAACGGCACCACCAATACCGACCGCACCAACTACTTCGAGAACGTGCCGACCACCGCGCTGGACATGGCGCTGTGGATGGAATCGGACCGCATGGGCCACCTGGTCGGCGCGATCGACCAGGCGGCGCTGGACGAGCAGCGTGGCGTGGTGCAGAACGAGAAGCGCCAGGGCGAGAACCAGCCCTATGGGCAGGCGTGGGACCAGCTCAACAAGGCGATGTATCCGGCCGGGCACCCGTACCACCACAGCGTGATCGGGTCGATGAACGATCTCAACGCGGCGTCGCTGGACGACGTGAAGACCTGGTTCCGCACCTGGTATGGCCCGAACAATGCGGTGCTGGTGCTGGCCGGTGACATCGACCTGGCCACGGCCAAGGAGAAGGTGGCCCGCTACTTCGGCAGCATCCCGGCCGGCCCGACCATGGCGCAGCCGGCGGTGAACGTGGCCAAGCGCAGCGCCGATACCCGCGAGACGATGACCGACAAGGTGCCGCAGGCACGCATCTACCGCGCCTGGAACGTGCCGCAGGTCGGCACCCGCGATGTCGATCAGCTGCAGCTGTTCGCGCAGGTGCTGGGCGGTGCCAAGTCTTCGCGCCTGAGCCAGCGCCTGCAGCACCAGGACAAGCTGGTGGACAGCATCGCCGCGGGCCTGTCGCCCTCGCAGCTGGGGTCCAACTTCGTGGTCATGGCCACGGTCAAGCAGGGCCAGGACCCGGCCAAGGTCGAGAAAATCATCGATGAGGAACTCGACCGGCTGATCAAGCAGGGCCCGACCGCGGCCGAGCTGGAGCGGGCCAAGACCGGTGTCCGCGCCGGCTTCATCCGCGGCATCGAGCGCATCGGTGGCTTCGGCGGCAAGGCCGACGCGCTGGCCGAGTGCGCGGTCTTCACCGGCGACCCGGGCTGTTTCCGTACCTCGCTGGCCAACATCGAAAAGGCCAGCGCCGCCGACCTCAGCCGGCTGGGCGCGCAGTGGCTGGACAAGGGCAGCCACACCCTGGTGATCGCACCCGGTGATCGCGTGGCGCTGCAGGAAGACCCGAGCCAGGCGCCGAAGCCGTTCAACGTGCCGGCGGTGGACCCGAAGTACAGCACCCTGCCGGAACAGGTCGACCGCAAGGCGGGTGTACCGCAGACCCGCGAATTCCCGCAGCTGAAGTTCCCGGCGCTGCAGCGCGCCACGCTGAAGAACGGCACCCAGGTGATCCTGGCCGAGCGCCATGAGATTCCGGTGGTGCAGTTCAGCTACCAGTTCCCGGGCGGCTTCAGTGCCGACCAGGGCCGCAAGCCGGGCACCGCCAACTTCACCATGAGCCTGATGACCGAAGGCGCCGGCAAGCTCGGTTCGCTGGCCTTCGCCGATGCCGCCGATGCACTGGGCGCGAGCCTGGATGCGTCGGCCGGCCTGGATTCGATGAGCGTTGACCTGTCGGCATTGAAGGAGAACCTGGCGCCGTCGCTGGCGCTGTACGCCAGCCTGCTGCGTGAACCGCGCTTCGAGCAGGGCGAGATCGACCGCGTCAAGGCCACCTGGATCGCCGGCATCCAGCAGGAGAAGGTCAATCCGGGGGCGGTGGCGATGCGCGTGCTGCCGCCGCTGCTGTACGGCAAGGGCCATCCGTACGCCATTCCGTTCACCGGCAGCGGCGACGAAGCGGCGATCAACGGGCTGACCCGCGAGGACCTGGTCGATTTCCACCACGACTGGCTGCGCCCGCAGAACGGCACCCTGATCGTGGTCGGTGACACCACCCTGGCGGAGATCGTGCCGCTGCTGGACAAGCAGCTGGCCGACTGGAAGGCGAGCGGCGAGGCACCGCAGGTAAAGGCGGCCACCGACGTAGCACTGCCGAAGGGCCCGCGCGTGTTCCTGATCGACCAGCCCGGCGCGGTGCAGGCCAATCTGTTCGCCGGCCAGGTGGTGGCGCCCTCCAGCGCGGCCAGCTCGACCCGCTTCGACATCGCCAACGGCGTGATCGGCGGCGACTTCACCTCGCGCCTGAACATGAACCTGCGCGAGGACAAGCACTGGTCATACGGTGCGCGCAGCAGCGCGATCAATTCCGTGGGCCAGCGCCCGTGGATGGCCAGCGCACCGGTGCAGATCGACAAGACCGGCCCGGCGATGGCGGAAATGCGCAAGGAAATCGCCGCGTTCGCCGATGGCAGCAAGCCGGCCACCGCCGCCGAGGTCAACCGCATCCGCAACATCCAGACGCTGAGCCTGCCTGGCGCCTACGAGACCGCCAGTGCGGTGGCGGCAACGATCGGTTCGATCGTGCAGTTCAAGCGCCCGGATGACTACGTGCTGCGCCGCAAGGCGGAGATCGAGGCCATGACCCCGGCGCAGGTGCAGCAGGCGGCGGCCGAGATCAAGCCGCAGGCACTGACCTGGGTAGTGGTGGGTGACCTCAAGCAGACCGAAGCGGCCGTGCGCGCGCTGAACCTGGGCGAGGTGACGGTGATCGACGCCGAAGGCAACCCGGTCAAGAAATAAGGGAGGTGCCTGCCCGCCCCGGCGGGCAGGCCAACCCGGGTAGTGCCGGCCGCTGGCCGGCAACCTCGCGCCGGGGTCAGAGCCCCTTCGGGGATCCGACCCCCGGCCGGCAACCTCGCGCCGGGGTCAGAGCCCCTTTCAGGGCATCCGGCCCCTGGCGGGCTACCCCCGATTCAGGCTGTTCAGGCAGAATCCCCTCCATACCCTTCCAGGATCTGCCCATGCGCGTTCTGCTGCTTTCCTCCCTGCTGCTCACCGTCACCGCCTGCACCTGGGTGCCGATCGAACCGGCCGGCAAGGCGACCCGCGTGCTGCCGGCAGGCCCGGTTCCGGCCGGCTGCATCGCCAAGGGCGAGGTGGTGGTGACCGTGAAGAGCAAGGTCGGCTTCTACAACCGCAACCCGCTGCGCGTGCAGGAAGAGCTGGAAACCCTGGCCCGCAACGAGGCCCCGAGCGCCGGCGCCAACGCCGTGCAGGCTGCCGCCGCCCCGGCCGATGGCAGCCAGCGCTTCGCCGCGTTCCAGTGCCCGCCGCGCTGAACCCTTCACCATACGGGCAAGGCTGAATTCGTAAAGATGCGGTGAAAGCCCGGGGGTTATAGAATAGCGCCCCCTTTTGCCTGAGCCTTGGCGCTAACCTCGATGCTCTTCAAGAATGTCTCGATCGCCGGCCTGGCACACGTCGACGCGCCGCATACGCTGACGACCAAGGAAATCAACGAACGGCTGCAGCCGACGCTGGATCGTCTCGGCATCCGCACCGACGTGCTCGGCGATATCGCCGGCATCCACGCACGCCGCCTGTGGGATAACGGCGTGCTGGCCTCGGACGCCGCCACCATGGCCGGCCGCAAGGCGCTGGAAGACGCGGGCATCACCGCGACCCAGGTCGGCCTGCTGGTCAACACCTCGGTCAGCCGCGATTACCTGGAGCCGTCCACGGCCTCCATCGTGTCGGGCAACCTCGGCGTCAGCGACGAGTGCATGACCTTCGATGTCGCCAATGCCTGCCTGGCCTTCATCAACGGCATGGATATCGCCGCGCGCATGATCGAGCGCGGCGACATCGACTATGCGCTGGTGGTGGATGGCGAGACCGCCAACCTGGTGTACGAGAAGACCCTGGAGCGGATGACCGCGCCGGACGTCACCGCCGACGATTTCCGCAACGAACTGGCCGCGCTGACCACCGGTTCGGGCGCCGCCGCGATGGTGATGGCGCGCTCGGAGCTGGTGCCGGACGCCCCGCGCTACAAGGGCGGCGTGACCCGCTCGGCCACCGAGTGGAACCAGCTGTGCCTGGGCAACCTGGACCGCATGGTCACCGACACCCGCCTGTTGCTGATCGAAGGCATCAAGCTGGCCCAGAAGACCTTCAGCGCCGCCAAGATCGCGCTGGGCTGGGCAGTGGAAGAGCTGGACCAGTTCGTGATCCACCAGGTCAGCCAGCCGCACACCGCCGCGTTCATCAAGAACTTCGGCATCGACCCGAAGAAGGTCATGACCATCTTCGGCGAGCACGGCAACATCGGCCCGGCCTCGGTGCCGATCGTGCTGAGCAAGCTCAAGCAGCTGGGCAAGCTGAAGAAGGGCGACCGCATCGCGCTTCTGGGCATCGGCTCGGGCCTGAACTGCTCGATGGCCGAAGTGGTCTGGTAAGACTGTTCCGCCAGACTCCCTGTAGCGCCGGGCCCAGGCCCGGCCCGGTTTCCTGTAGAGCCGAGCCCATGCTCGGCTTACGCGCGCAGCGCGGCTTTTCCGCGGCCTGACCGGAGAGCAGCCGAGCATCGGCTCGGCTCTACCCGCGCCGCGATTCTCCCTAGGTGCTCCGCATGCGCGATCTTCCCGGTTACCCCGCCCACCCGCAGCGCTTCGAGGTCCGTCCCGGCCTGTCGATGAACTATCTCGACGAAGGCCCGCGCGATGGCGAGGTGGTGGTGATGGTGCACGGCAACCCGTCGTGGAGCTATTACTGGCGCACGCTGGTGGCCGGCCTGTCGGACCGCTACCGCTGCATCGTGCCGGACCACATCGGCATGGGCCTGTCGGACAAGCCCGATGACAGCCGCTACGCGTACACGCTGCAGTCGCGCGTGGACGATCTCGACGCACTGCTGAAGCACCTGGGCATCACCGGCCCGGTGACCCTGGCGGTGCACGACTGGGGCGGCATGATCGGCTTCGGCTGGGCGTTGTCGCACCACGAGCAGGTCAAGCGCCTGGTGGTGCTCAACACCGCCGCGTTCCCGATGCCGGCAGCGAAGAAGATGCCGTGGCAGATCGCGCTGGGCCGCCACTGGAGGATCGGTGAGTGGATCATCCGCACCTTCAACGCCTTCTCGTCCGGTGCCTCGTGGCTGGGCGTGGAGCGCAGGATGCCGGCCGACGTGCGCCGCGCCTACGTCTCGCCGTACAACAACTGGGCGAACCGGATCAGCACCATCCGCTTCATGCAGGACATTCCGCTGTCGCCGGCCGACCAGGCGTGGTCACTGCTGGAGCGTGCCGGCAAGGCGCTGCCGTCGTTCGCCGACCGCCCGGCCTTCCTCGGCTGGGGCCTGCGCGACTTCGTGTTCGACCATCATTTCCTGAAGGGCTTCCAGGCCGCGCTGCCGCGGGCCCAGGTACACGCCTTCGAGGACGCCGGCCACTACGTGCTGGAAGACAAGCACGAAGTGCTGGTGCCGGAGATCCGCGCGTTCCTTGACGCGAACCCGATCTGATCGGTGTGCCGACCAACGGTCGGCACCCACCGGAAGAGGAAGGGGTAGGTGCCGACCGTTGGTCGGCACACCCGAAGGGTTGATGAGGTTGCCGGCCCGCGGCCGGCACTACCACTACGCCGCGACCGGCGCCTGCGGCGACGGACTGTTGCCGTTGTCGTCGGGGTGATCGTCGTCGTTGTCGGCCTCGTCGCGCCAGCGCCAGTCCGCCAGCGTCAACGGATCCAGGCCATAGGCGATGCGCGCCTTGTCGCACTGCGGGCTGGCCTTGCCGTACTCCCACGATGCATCCACCTCGCGGCACACGCTGGGCCGGTTGGGGTGGATGGTGCAGCGTGAATACACGCCGATCTGCGCATCCAGTGCCACGCAGCGCACCGGTTTGGAGTGGGTGCCACGCATGCACAGGCGGTGCGGGTCGAGCACTTCGGTCAGCTGGTGCGGCACGCCGCCGGGGGTGACCTCGTCCGACTCCATCCAGTGGAAGGCCACGCGGTATTGGGTGCAGCAGGCGCCGCAGGTCATGCAGGGATGTTGCATGGGCAAGCCGCCCCGGGCGGCAGTCGGAATCAGGAACGAGGGTGCGGATTTTCCACGAAGTGGGCCGCCGCGCAAGAAATTCCGTAAGCGGCGACAATGAACGGATGAACCGACCCTGCAACATTGCCGCCCGTTTGCCTGAACTGGCGCGTGAACGCCCCGACCAGATCGCCATCCGCTGCCCCGGCCGCCGCGGCGCCGGCAACGGCATGGCCGCATACGACGTGACCCTGGATTACCGCCAGCTCGATGCCCGTAGCGACGCCATGGCTGCCGGCCTGGCCGGCTATGGGATCGGTCGTGGCGTGCGCACGGTGGTGATGGTGCGGCCGTCGCCGGAGTTCTTCCTGCTGATGTTCGCCCTGTTCAAGCTGGGAGCGGTGCCGGTGCTGGTCGACCCCGGCATCGACCGGCGTGCACTGAAGCAGTGCCTGGACGAGGCGCAGCCGGAGGCCTTCATCGGCATCCCGCTGGCCCATGTGGCGCGGCTGCTGCTGCGCTGGGCACCGTCGGCGACACGCCTGGTCACCGTGGGCCGCCGCCTCGGCTGGGGCGGCACCACCCTGGCCGCGCTGGAACGTGCCGGCGCCAAGGGGGGGCCGATGCTGGCCGCCACCGAGGGCGAGGACATGGCCGCGATCCTGTTCACCAGCGGCTCAACCGGCGTGCCCAAGGGCGTGGTCTATCGCCACCGCCACTTTGTCGGCCAGATCGAGCTGCTGGGCCGTGCGTTCGGCATGGAGGCAGGTGGGGTGGACCTGCCGACCTTCCCGCCATTCGCGCTGTTCGATCCGGCGCTGGGCCTGACCTCGGTGATCCCGGACATGGACCCGACGCGGCCGGCGCAGGCCGACCCGGCTCGCCTGCACGATGCCATCCAGCGTTTCGGGATTACCCAGCTGTTCGGTTCGCCGGCGCTGATGCGGGTGCTGGCCAGGCATGGCCGGCCGCTGCCGACGGTCACCCGGGTGACTTCGGCCGGCGCGCCGGTGCCACCGGACGTGGTCGCCACCATCCGCGGCCTGCTGCCGGCCGATGCGCAGTTCTGGACCCCCTATGGCGCTACCGAGTGCCTGCCGGTAGCGGTGGTCGAAGGCCGCGAACTGGAGCGCACCCGCGCCGCAACCGAGGCCGGCGCCGGGACCTGCGTGGGCAGCGTGGTCGAACCGAACGACGTGCGCATCATCGCCATCGATGACGCCGCGCTGGCCGACTGGTCGCAGGTGCGGGTGCTGGCCACCGGTGAGGTGGGCGAGATCACCGTGGCCGGACCGACCGCGACCGACAGCTATTTCAATCGCCCGCAGGCAACCGCAGCAGCGAAGATCGGCGAGACCCTGGCCGATGGCAGCACCCGCATCGTGCATCGCATGGGCGACGTCGGTTACTTCGATGCGCAGGGCCGCCTGTGGTTCTGCGGGCGCAAGACGCAGCGCGTGGAGACCGCGCGCGGGCCGCTGTACACCGAGCAGGTCGAGCCGGTGTTCAACACCGTAGCGGGCGTGGCGCGCACGGCGCTGGTCGGCGTGGGGGCCGCGGGCGCGCAGGTGCCGGTGCTGTGCGTGGAGCTGCAGCGCGGCCAGGCTGACAGCCCGGCACTGCAGGACGCTCTGCGCGCCAAGGCCGCCGCGCGCCTGCCCGACGCAGGCCTGCAGCATTTCCTGGTGCATCCGGCGTTCCCCGTCGATATCCGTCACAACGCCAAGATCGGTCGCGAGAAGCTCGCCGTCTGGGCCAGCGCAGAACTGGAGAAGCGCGCATGAAGATCCTGGTCACCGGTGGTGGTGGTTTCCTTGGCCAGGCGCTGTGCCGCGGGCTGGTCGAGCGTGGCCACCAGGTGCTGGCGTTCAACCGCAGCCACTACCCGCAGCTGCAGGCCCTGGGCGTGGGCCAGATCCGCGGCGACCTGGCCGATGCGCAGGCGGTGCTGCATGCGGTGGCCGGCGTCGATGCGGTGTTCCACAACGGCGCCAAGGCCGGCGCGTGGGGCAGCTATGACAGCTACCACCAGGCCAACGTGGTCGGCACCGACAACGTCATCGCGGCCTGCCGTGCGCACGGCATTACCCGGCTGGTGTACACCTCCACGCCCAGCGTGACCCACCGCGCCACCCATCCGGTGGAGGGCCTGGGTGCCGACGAAGTGCCGTACGGCGAGGATTTCCAGGCGCCGTATGCGGCGACCAAGGCGATCGCCGAGCAGCGCGTGCTGGCGGCCAACGATGCCACGCTGGCGACGGTGGCACTGCGCCCGCGCCTGATCTGGGGACCGGGTGACCAGCAGCTGGTACCGCGCCTGGCCGAGCGTGCACGGCAGGGGCGCCTGCGCCTGGTGGGCGATGGCAGCAACAAGGTCGATACCACTTACATCGACAACGCCGCGCTGGCGCATTTCCTCGCCTTCGAGGCGCTGGCACCGGGCGCGGCATGCGCGGGCAAGGCCTACTTCATTTCCAATGGCGAACCCCTGCCGATGCGCGAGCTGGTCAACAAGCTGCTGCAGGCCGTGGCTGCGCCGACCGTGGACAAGGCGATCAGCTTCAAGACCGCCTATCGCATCGGCGCGATCTGCGAACGGCTGTGGCCGCTGCTGCGCCTGCGGGGCGAGCCGCCGCTGACCCGCTTCCTGGCTGAGCAGCTGTGCACGCCGCACTGGTACAGCATGGAGCCGGCGCGCCGTGATTTCGGCTATGTGCCGCAGGTCAGCATCGAAGAAGGGTTGCGCAGGCTGAAGGCTTCATCTGCTGCATAGGTCGCCATCACCGGTTGCACACCGCCAGATCGGGAGGATGGACCCACGCCATCCAACGGCCCGGACATCTGCGAGGAGCGCCATGCTGCATTACGCCGTCATCTTTTTCGTCATCGCCATCATCGCCGCCGTGCTCGGCTTCTCCGGCATCGCCGGCGCCGCCAGCAACATCGCCTGGATCCTGTTCGTGATCTTCCTGGTGCTGGCGGTGATCTCGATGTTCCGCAAGCGCGGCTAGAAAAACCCGGAACAGTGCCGGCCCGGTGGCCGGCACTGTGCTGCCGGTAGATGCCGACCTTGGTCGGCCATGTTCCCCGATCGTTGCCGACCGTTGCCCGGCCTTGTTTCCCCCGGTGGGTGATGTTCCCCGGTGGGTGCCGGCCGTTGGTCGGCACAGCGACCCGGCAGAACCCGGCCCTACAGAAGCGAACGATCCGCCGCGTGGCGCTGCTGTGCCAGTTCGATCAGGCGGGTGATCAGCGTGGTGTAGTCCACGCCGCTGGCTCCCCACAACTTCGGGTACATGCTGATCCGGGTGAAGCCCGGCAGCGTATTGACCTCGTTGATGACGATCTCGCCGCCTGCAGTGAGGAACACGTCCACCCGCGCCATGCCCGCGCACTCCAGCACCTGGTAGGCCTGCAACGCGACCTGCTGGATCCGGGCCTGGGTGGCCGCATCGATATCCGCCGGCACTACCACCTCGGCGCCATCGGCGTTGATGTACTTGGTGTCGTAGGCGTAGAACTCGTCGTGCAGCACCACTTCGCCACACACGCTGGCCTGTGGCTGCTCGTTGCCCAGCACCGCGCACTCGATCTCGCGGCCGACTACCGCCGATTCCACCAGCACCTTGTGGTCGTAGCGAAGCGCCAGCTCCAGCGCCGCGGCAAAACCGGCCGCGTCCTTGACCTTGCTCACGCCCACCGAAGAACCCTGGTTGGCCGGTTTCACGAACAGCGGCAGGCCGAGCTGCGCGATCACCGCATCGGCCTCGACCGCCGCTGCCTGGTGGCGGCGGATGCACAGCCACGGTGCCACCTGCAGCCCGGCATCGCGCAGCAGGCGCTTGGTCACGTCCTTGTCCATGGCCACCGCCGAGCCCAGCACCGGTGAACCGACAAAGGGCAGGTTGGCCATGCGCAGCAGGCCCTGCAGCGCGCCATCCTCACCCAGCGGCCCATGCACGATCGGCAGCACCACATCGATCTGGCCGAGCCCAGCGGCTGCGTCGGACGGCTGCAGCTGCGCCTGCTCGGCACCCGGGCGCACCGCCAGCGAGGTGCCGGAACGATGCAGCGCGATGCGCGAGGGATCATCGGCGTTGATCAGGAAGGTATCCGGCTGGCTCAGGTGCCATTGCCCCTGCTTGTCGATGCCGACCAGCACCGGCTCGAAGCGCTCCTTGTCGAGTGCGTCGAGGATGTTCTTCGCCGACTGCAGTGAAACTTCGTGCTCGGAGGACTTGCCGCCGAAGATGATGCCGACCCGGGTCCGTGCCATGGGAATTGCAGTGTCCTGTGCGTTGCGTGGCCGTACAGCATGAACCTTCCATTGCCGCTCAGGTGAGGCACAGATGAACCACCGGACCCACCTCGCCTCCCCCACGGGAAGCCGGCGTTTGATGTTGATCTTGCCGGCCAGAGGCCGGTGCCTCTGCGGGTGCCGGGCGGCGGCCCGGCCCAAGCCTGCCATCCACGCAGGTAGAATGGGCACATGGCTCTTTCCCTGCTCAAGTCCCTCAAGCCGGTCGCTGGCCGTGCCCTGCAGATCGCCCTGAACCGCGCGCTGGCGCTGGATCCGGATACCCGCCATGCGCTGGCCAGCCTCGATGGCCGGCATATCGACCTGACCCTGGATGCGCCCTCGTTGGCCATGCGCATCAGCGTTGACGGCGAGCAGCTGCGGGTGGGCCCGGTGGACGCGCAGGAAGCCGACCTGGCCGTGCGCAGCAGCCTGGCCGGCGTGCTGGCGCAGCTGCCGTTGCTGGCCAACGCGCGCCGTGGCGACAGCAACGGCAAGGGCCGCGTGCGCGTGGCCGGTGACGCCGAACTGGCGCGCCGCCTGCAGCAGCTGGCCAAGGGCTTCGACCCGGACTGGCAGCAGCCGTTCGTCAGCGTGTTCGGTGAAGTGCTGGGCGTGCAGGTCGCCAACACCCTGCGCAGCGCCCTGCAGCATGCGCGCCAAGGGGCGATCGACCTTGCCCACAGCGCTGCCGAATTCATCACCGAGGAATCGCGCGATGTGGTGCCGCGTGCCGAACTGGATGCGTTCCACGACGACGTGGATGTGCTGCGTGATGACGTCGAGCGCCTCGGCGCACGCGTGCAGCGCCTGCGGGGTGCCGCATGAAGGCCGTGCTGCGGGCCAGCCGCATTGGCCGGGTGATCCTGCGCTACCGCCTCGACGACCTGCTGCAGGGCACGCCGGCCGAGCGCTGGCTGCGCCTGGCCAAGCCCTTCGTGCCGCGTGCTTCGGCCGGCATCGCCGCACAATCGCGTGGTGCGCGCCTGCGCCTGGCGCTGCAGGATCTCGGCCCGATCTTCGTCAAGTTCGGCCAGATCCTGTCGACCCGCCGCGACCTGGTACCGCCGGACGTGGCCAATGAGCTGACCCTGCTGCAGGACCGGGTCAAGCCGTTCGATGGCGATACCGCGCGCCGCATCGTCGAGGAAGCGCTCGGCCTGCCGGTCAGCGAGGCATTCGCCAGCTTCGACACCGAACCGCTGGCCTCGGCCTCGATCGCCCAGGTGCACGCGGCGACGCTGGCCGACGGCCGCCAGGTGGTGGTCAAGGTGCTGCGCCCCGGTATCGAGAAGCAGATCGACGCCGACATCGCCCTGCTCAATTCGCTGGCGGCGCTGGTCGAGCGCACCCATCCGCGCGCCGACAAGATCCGCCCGCGCGAAGTGGTGGCCGAAGTCGAGAACACCCTGGCGGCCGAGTTGGACCTGCAGCGCGAAGGTGCCAATGCCAGCGTGCTGCGCCGCTTCTGGGAGAACTCCGACGACCTGTACGTGCCGGAAGTGATCTGGAGCCACACCGCCGAGCGCGCGCTGACGCTGGAACGGGTGTGGGGCATCCCCTCCGACGACATCGCCGCGCTGGACCAGGCCGGCATCGACCGCAAGGCACTGGCCGCCAAGGGCGTGCGGGTGTTCTACACCCAGGTGTTCCGCGACAACTTCTTCCACGCCGATGCCCATGCCGGCAACATCTGGGTCGACACCGATCCGGCGCGCCGTGCCAACCCGCGCTTCATCGCGCTGGACTTCGGCATCATGGGCCAGCTCTCGCAGGAAGATCAGTACTACCTGGCCGAGAACTTCATGGCCATCTTCAACCGCGATTACCGCCGCATCGCCGAGCTGCACGTGCAGGCGCGCTGGATGCCCGACCACGTGCGCATCGACGATCTGGAAGCGGCGGTACGTTCGGTGTGCGAGCCGTACTTCACCCGTCCGCTGTCGCAGATCTCGCTGGCCGAAGTGCTGATGAAGCTGTTCCGCGTGGCGCAGCGCTACCAGCTGACCCTGCAGCCGCAGCTGATCCTGCTGCAGAAGACCCTGCTGAACATCGAAGGTGTCGGCCGCCAGCTGGATCCGCAGATCGACATCTGGGCGGTGGCCAAGCCGGTGCTGGCGAAGATCCTGCGCGAGCGCTACAGCCCGCGCCGGGTGGTGCGCGAGCTCGGCAAGCGCCTGCCGGAAATCATGACCCATGCACCGGACATGCCGCGCCTGGTCCACGCCTGGCTGACCCAGCAGGTGGAAGGCCGCCACGAGCTGGCGATGCGCTCGCGCGACCTGGTGGCGCTCGACGCCAGCCTGCAGCGGCTGCAGAAGCGCGCGGTGGGTGCGATCACCGGGGTCGGCCTGCTGGCCATTGCCGCGCTGATGTATGTCGTGCAGCCACCGGGCTGGTACTGGGGCGATCTGCCGATGTGGAGCTGGCTGTCCGGTGCGGTGGGCGTGGTGGCGCTGCTCCGCGCATGGTGGAAGTAGATCCCGTGCTGCAGGCGCTGAAGGACGAGCTGGCCCGCTTCGGCGCCGACAACGACGCACGCGAGAGTGAGCGCGATCGCCGCATGCTCAACATCACGGCCGATACCGGCGAATTCCTGTCGGTGCTGGTGCGCTTCGGCCAGGCACGGCGGGTGCTGGAAATCGGTACGTCCAACGGCTACTCGACGCTGTGGCTGGCCGAGGCCGCCGCCGCCATCGATGGCCATGTGACCACGCTGGAGTACGCCGAAGACAAGGTCGCGATGGCGCGCGCCACGTTCGCGCGCAGTGGGCTGGGCGCCCACATCACGCTGGTCCACGCCGATGCCGGGCCGTGGCTGCTGCAGGCCGCCGACGCCAGCATCGACCTGCTGTTCCTCGATTCGGACCGCGGGCAGTACGCAGGCTGGTGGCCGCAGCTGCGGCGCGTGCTGCGCCCGGGCGGGCTGCTGGTGGTGGACAACGCCACCTCGCACGCCACGCAGATGGCACCGCTGCGCGCGTTGCTGGATGCCGATCCGGCCTTCGATACCAGCCTGGTACCGGTGGGCAACGGCGAGCTGCTGGCGGTGCGCAACGCCTGACGGGTGCCGGCCCGACATGGGGTCAGATCCTTTTTCCACAGGAAAAGGGATCTGACCCCGATCAGGGCACCCGTATAATCCTGCGGTGAGTACCGAACCTGACACCCTCGCCGCGGTCGAGACCGAAACCGCGCCCCTGCAGCTGCTGCATCTGGATGAGCGCCTGGCCGTGGTCAACAAGCCCGCCGGGCTGATGGTCCACGACAGCAAGCTGGCCCGTGGCGAAGACGACTTCCTGGCCGACCGCCTGCGCGAGCAGCTGGGCCGCCCGATCTTCCTCGTGCATCGCCTGGACCGGGCGACCAGCGGCTGCCTGCTGCTGGCCTTCGACCGCGACAGCGCCAGCGCGCTGGGCAAGGCGCTGATGGGAGGCGAAGTGGCCAAGGACTACCTGACCGTCTGCCGCGGCTGGCCGGCCGAGCTGTCCTGGCGGGTCGACCACGACCTCGACGGAGGCCCGGGCAAGCCGGTGAAGAAGCCGGCGATCACCGACTTCCAGCGCCTGGCTACCGGCGAGCTGGCGGTGCCGGTCGGCGAGTTCACCCGCTCGCGTTATGCACTGCTGCGCTGCCAGCCGCAGACCGGGCGCTTCCGGCAGATCCGCCGGCATCTCAAGCACCTTTCGCACCACATGATCGGCGACACCAGCCACGGCGATGGCCGCCACAACCGCATCTTCCGCATGCAGGGCGTGCACCGCATGCTGCTGCACGCCGAGCGGCTGCGCTTCCCGCATCCGGACGGTGGCACGGTGGATGTAAGCGCGCCGCTGGACCGTGAGTTCCTGAAGGCGCTGGATCTGTTCGGCTGGAGCCCGGACCTGTAGCGCCGAGCCCACGCTCGGCTGCGCTTGCCGGCCGCGCACCGCGCGCGGGCGTCATTTGTCCTGCGCGGGTTCCTTCAGCAGTGCAGCCTCCAGCAGCACGGCCTGCAGCCGCTTCTGCATGTCGGCCATCAACGGCTGCAACCGGGCGATGTTCAACTCCATGGACTTCTGCATCAGTGCCGGGGTCTTGTCGAGCATGGCGTGGCCGATCGGGCTCTCGTAGAACGCCGATATGGCGAGGATCTCCTCGCGGCTGAACGCGTCCCGGTAGAGATCGACATACATCGGGCGCACTTCCTTCCAGGCCATTGCGCGGGTGACCGTATCGACGTTCGTTGCCTGGAAGCGGCGGATGAGTTCCAGCTGCTGCGGCATGAAGTCGAGCCCCGAGAGCTGCTGTTCCACCTGCTGCTGCTGTGCGGCAAGCAGCTGCGGCAGGACCGAGTTGATCATGGCCTCCGCACGCGAGGCGGTCAGCAGGCGATCCACGTCGGCTTCCGAGGCGGGGGTGGCGAACACGGGGGAGGCTGCCAGCAGCATCGTCATCGCGATGACGAGGCGGTGCCGCGATCGGCGCTGGCCGGTGAGGAAACGGATCATGCGGAGCGTCCTGCAGTACATGGGAACGCGAGCATAGCGGCATTCGCCCGGATTGGGATCAGACCCCTTTCCGGTCAGGAAAGGGATCCGGCCGCAGCTAACCGTCCTACTTCTTTTCCGGCTCGTTGACGATCGCTTCCAGGTCCTTCTGCAGGTCCGCGAACAGCGGCTGCATGCGGGCCTGGATCGCCACCATCACGTTCTGCATCAGGGCCGGGGTCTTGTCCAGCAGGCTCTGGCCGGCGGCGCTCTCGTAGAACTCGGCCATCGCCAGCACGTCTTCCTTGCTGAAGGTCTTCTTGTACAGGTCCACGTACATCGGCCGCAGCTGCTGCCACGACAACGCCTGGCGCAGGGTCTGGCTGGTCCGCGCCTGGATCCGCTTCAGCTGCTCCTGCTGCTGGGCATTGAGCTGGCGCTGGGCGGCCACCTGCTGGAACTGCTGCTGCTGCATCGCCTCGATCTGCGGCAGCATGGTGTCGATCATGCTCTGCGCGCGCGAGGCCGACAGCAGGCGGTTGATGTCGCCGTCGGTCGGCGGCGCAGCCAGGGCCGGAACGCTGGCCACGGCCAGCGCCAGCAGCAGGGCGGCGCGGCGCAGCAGGGACGGCAGGGCGGGTGCGGTGCGGGTCATGCGGGCTTCCTGCGGTACATGGGACGGCCAGCATACCCGCAGCCAAGGCGAAGGCGGCGTGTTCGGCACCTGATCGGCGGCATACGGCGCGAGATGCCGCACTCCGGTGCGTGGCTGCCGCTACAATGCGCGGATGGGCAGTGGACCGGTCACCATCAGCGCGCAGCTTGAAATCCCCGACGGCGAGATCGTCGAGCGGTTCGTGCGTGCCAGCGGTGCTGGCGGCCAGAACGTCAACAAGGTCTCCACCGCGGTGGAACTACGTTTCGACGTGGCCAACTCGCCCTCGTTGCCCGAACCGTTGCGTGCGCGCCTGCTGGCGCGGCGCGACCGGCGCATGACCGGCGAAGGCGTGCTGGTCATCGACGCGCAACGTTTCCGTACCCAGGATCGCAATCGCGAGGATGCGCGCGAGCGGCTGGCGGCCTTCATCCAGGCCGGGCTGAGCGTGCCCAAACCGCGCAAGGCCACCAAGCCGACCCTCGGGTCGAAACTGCGTCGTCTGGACGCCAAACGCGGGCGCGCACAGATCAAGCGTGGGCGCTCATCACGTGACTGGGAGTGATTGCTTGAACAACCCGACTCCGTTGCTGCCGGCCGTACCGCCGCAGATGCCGCAGGTCAAACCCAACGCCTTCCTGCGCTGGCTGGCGCGCTGCACCCTGCGTATGGGGGGCTGGAAGGTGACCGGCACCCTGCCTGACATCCCCCGGCTGGTCTTCATCATCGCCCCGCACTCGTCCAACTGGGACGGCCTGTGGGGCATGGCGGCCAAGATCGCGCTGGGCATGAAGGTGAAGGTACTGGGCAAGGCTTCGCTGTTCTGGTGGCCGCTGGGCCCGCTGCTGCACAAGCTGGGCGTGATCCCGCTGGACCGCAGTTCGCCGCAGGGCACCGTCGGCCAGGCCGTGGACCTGCTGCGCAACAACGAGAAGATGTGGTTCGCGATCACGCCCGAGGGCACCCGCAAGGCCGTGAAGG
This sequence comes from uncultured Stenotrophomonas sp., assembly GCF_945952405.1. Taxonomy (GTDB): domain Bacteria; phylum Pseudomonadota; class Gammaproteobacteria; order Xanthomonadales; family Xanthomonadaceae; genus Stenotrophomonas. The sequence goes on from NZ_CAMFIA010000005.1 coordinate 94,716, forward strand.
ACTGGAAGGCCGGCTTCCTGAAGATCGCGCGGATGGCCGACGTGCCGATCCTGGCCGCGTATTTCCATTACCCGGAAAAGACCATCGGCATCGGCCCGCTGTTCACGCCGAGCGGCGACGACGTGGCCGACATGGCTGCCATCCGCGAGTTCTACCGGCCGTGGATCGGCAAGACCCGCGGCACGGTCTGAAGCGGCCGCAGGCCGCCGCATAGACGCCACGTCCGGCACATGCCGGGCGAGCGCGACAGGAGTAGGGTGGAGGGCTGGTATTCCGTACCGTCTGCCCAAGGAGCGTTTTACATGTCGCGTACCGTAGTCCTGGCCGCCGCCATCAGCCTGGCGCTGGCGGCCTGTTCCGGCAAGGAGTCCACCCCCGTGTCCGAAGCCCAGAAAGCCCCGGCCCAGCAGCCGGCCGAAGCCTCGACCAACCCGCTGCTGAGCGCCAGCACGCTGCCGTTCCAGGCGCCGCAGTTCGACAAGATCAAGGACAGCGACTACCTGCCGGCCTTCGAGGAAGGCATGCGCCAGCACCTGGCCGACGTGCGCAAGATCGCCGACAGCAGCGAACCGGCCACCTTCGACAACACCATCGTGGCGATGGAGCGCAGCGGCGAGACCCTGAACCGCGTGTCGCGCATCTTCTTCGGCCTGGTCCAGGCCGATACCAACGATGCACGCCAGAAGATCCAGGAAGAAGTAGCGCCGAAGCTGGCCGCGCACCAGGACGAGATCAACCTCGATCCGAAGCTGTTCGCGCGTGTGAAGTCGCTGTACGACCAGCGTGACACGCTGGAGCTGGATCCGGTGCAGAAGCGCCTGGTCGAGCATTACTACGACGGCCTGGTGCGCGCCGGTGCGCAGCTGTCCGACGCCGACAAGGCGACCCTGCGCAAACTCAACGTGGAAGAGACCACCCTCTCCACCCAGTTCCACACCCGCCTGGTGGCCGCCACCGCCGCCGCCGCCGTTGTCGTCGATGACAAGGCCAAGCTGGCCGGCCTGGACGAAGATGCGATCAACAACGCTGCGGCCGCTGCCAAGGACCGCAAGCTGGATGGCAAGTTCCTGCTGCCGCTGCAGAACACCACCCAGCAGCCGGTACTCGGCTCGCTGAGCGACCGCGACCAGCGCGCCGCCGTGCTGAAGGCTTCGGAAACCCGCGCCGAGCGTGGCGATGCCAACGATACCCGGCAGACCGTGCAGCGCCTGGCCCAGCTGCGTGCGCAGAAGGCCAAGCTGCTCGGCTTCGACACCTTCGCCGACTACCAGCTGGGCGACCAGATGGCCAAGACCCCGGCCACCGCGCTCAAGCTGCTGACCGACACCGTGCCGGCCGCCACCGCCAAGGCCCGTGCCGAAGCCGGCGAGATCCAGAAGGTGATCGACGCGCAGAAGGGCGGGTTCCAGGTGGCCGCGTCGGACTGGGACTTCTATGCCGAGCAGGTGCGCAAGGCCAAGTACGACCTGGACGAGTCGCAGATCAAGCCGTATTTCGAACTGGACAACGTGCTGCAGAACGGCGTCTTCTACGCCGCCACCCAGCTGTACGGCATCACCTTCAAGCCGCGTAACGACATTCCGACCTACAACCCGGACATGAAGGTGTACGAAGTGTTCGACAAGGACGGCACTTCGCTGGCCCTGTTCTACACCGACTACTTCAAGCGTGACAGCAAGTCCGGCGGCGCCTGGATGGACGTGTTCGTCGAGCAGGACGGCCTGACCGGTGCCAAGCCGGTGGTCTACAACGTCTGCAACTTCACCAAGCCGGCCGCCGGCCAGCCTGCGCTGATCAGCTTCGACGACGTCACCACCATGTTCCATGAGTTCGGCCATGCGCTGCACGGCATGTTCTCGAACGTGAAGTACCCGTCGATCGCCGGTACCGCCACCTCGCGTGACTTCGTCGAGTTCCCGTCGCAGTTCAACGAGCACTGGGCGCTGGACCCGAAGGTATTCGCCCACTACGCCAAGCACTACAAGACCGGCGAGGCGATGCCGCAGGAACTGGTCGACAAGATCCTCAAGGCGCGCAGCTTCAACCAGGGCTATGCCACCACCGAGTACCTGTCGGCCGCGCTGCTGGATCTGGCCTGGCACACGCAGAAGGCCGATGCGCCGCTGCAGGATGTCGGTGCGTTTGAAGCCAGCGCACTGAAGAAGTTCAAGGTCGACCTGCCGCAGGTGCCGCCGCGTTACCGCACCACCTACTTCGACCACATCTGGGGCGGTGGCTATTCGGCCGGTTACTACGCCTACTTCTGGGCGGAGGTGCTCGACCACGATGCCTACCAGTGGTTCACCGAGCACGGTGGCCTGACGGCCGCCAACGGCCAGGAGTTCCGCGACAAGATCCTCTCGCGCGGCAACAGCGTGGAGCTGTCGACCCTGTACCGCGATTTCCGCGGCAAGGATCCGTCGGTGGAACCGCTGCTGAAGTTCCGCGGGCTGAAGTAACGAAGATGAAAACGGCGGGGGAAACCCCGCCGTTTTTCATTCTGTCTGTCTGTAGAGCCGAGCCCATGCTCGGCTGATGCGCCCCGCCCCCGCCAGCGCCAGCCGAGCATGGCCCGGCTCTACAGAAGCGGGTCACGTCCCCACGTGCACGCGGTTGGCCTGCTCGGCCAGGCCAAGGTGATCCAGCGCGATGTCCAGCGCCAGCACGTAGCTCTGCGCGCCATACCCGGCGGCAATGCCCAGGCGCTGGCCGACGCCGGCCGGCAGGCACGGTTCGGCCACCGCACCGTCGTCATGCACTTCCACGTAGGCGTTGTGCAGGTAGGGCAGCAGGCGCTGCAGGCGCAGGCTGTTGGCGCACGCGCCGGGATCGAGCAGCGTCACCTCGCCACGGCTGTGGTCGGCCACGCGCAGCGCATCCAGCAGTTCCTGTTCCGAACCGCAGGCACGGATCGCGACGCTGGTGCCGGCATCGATCGCACGATGCACCAGCGACTTCAGCACCGGTGCCGGCAGCGGCATCGCGGTACGGATCAGCGCACCGGCCGCTTCCGGGCCGCGGATGATGAAGATCGACATGGCTCAGCCCTCCTGCGCCAGGCGGCGGCCGACGATGGCCAGCGACAGCGGATAGCCGGCCTGCTGGCTGCGCTGGTCAACCACCACGGCCGCCGGGCCGTGCTGCAGGCGCAGGCGCGCCTCCAGGCCGGGTTCGCTGGGGGCCTGCAGCTCGATGTACTGCGCCGGCAGCCGTTCCAGCGCCGCCTGCAACGCGCCGCCCTCGGCCTGCCATTGCGCCTCGTCGGCGGCACCGACATCCAGCAGCACCCAGTCGGCCGAGTGCGCCTGCGGCTGGCACAGGCACTGGCGTACTTCGGACAGGCTGGCGCAGTCGCTGCACAGCACGCGGTGGCCGGACAGCTGCGCCGGCAGCTGCGGGCGCGGCGCCGACGGAGACGCGTGGCGGATCACCAGGAGGGTCATACAACACCTTGCGGAATGCGCCCTGTGGCGCGGTGGGCACACGATGCGCGCGCGGGCCGTAAAGGTGCGATGCCCGCCCCCCGCGGCCGGCGTAAAAGCTGCGTAATGCTTCGATAGGCCTGCTCTTGTGGAGCCGAGCATGGGCTCGGCTCTACAGGATCCAGGTGCGGGAACCTCCTGCGCCAGGATGTGGTCTGATAGCGCTACTACCTGTTCGGAGCCTGCCATGGATGCTGTTGCCCGCCCCCCCTTCGCCGAACGCGCACTGGCCTGGCTGAAGAAGGAGGCATTGCCGCTGCTGGTGATGCTTGGCCTGCTCGCCGCTGCCCGCGATACCCTCGCCAACCACTACGTGGTGCCCAGTGGTTCGATGCAGCCGACCCTGCAACCCGGTGACCGGGTGGTGGTGGACATGCGCGCCTACGGCCTGCGGCTACCGTTCACCCACCACGAACTGATGGCAACCGGTACCCCGCAGCGCGGCGAAGTGGCGGTGTTCGATTCACCGGCCGACGGCACCCGCCTGATCAAGCGCGTGGTGGCGGTGGCCGGTGACCACGTGCAGCTGCACGAGGGCCACCTGAGCATCAACGGCCAGCCGTTGCAGATTGCCGACCTGCAGGACGTGGAGGCCTTCGGCCAGCGCCGTGCCAGCCTCGATCTGGACATGGGCGGTGGCCCGGACATCGCCGATCTGGTGGTGCCGGCCGGCAAGGTGCTGGTGCTGGGAGACCATCGCGGCAACAGCTTCGACGGCCGCTTCTTCGGCTTCGTCGACGCCGGCAAGGTCTATGGCCGCGCAGTGGCGGTGTATTACCGCCGCGGCGACGGTTTCGAGTGGCAGCGCCTGTAACCTGAATTGATACGTTTCACGTATCGATCCTGACCTATCGGGTTATGGATCGACTGGATGGGCGGGCCTAGTCTGGGGCCCGTTCCCTCCCACGCCCGGCCGCCCCCAACGGCCCATCGATCCCATGACTGGCGAAACCGCGGCGGCCATCGAGCGCCGCCCTGCTACTGTCGAGCCCGGCACCGAGACCCGCATCCAGCAGGGCACGCCGGCCTTCCGCCGCACCGCGCTGGCGCTGTTCCTGGCCGGCTTCTCCACCTTCGGCCTGCTGTACACCGTGCAGCCGCTGCTGCCGGAATTCAGCCGTCACTTCGGGGTCTCCGCTGCCGGCAGTGCGATGTCGCTGTCGTTGACCACCGGCACCCTGGCCGTGGCGATGCTGTTGGCCGGCCTGCTCTCCGACGCGGTCGGCCGCCGGCCGTTGATGATCGCGGCCTTGCTGGCCTCAGCGATGTTGTCACTGTGCACGGCACTGGTGGATGACTGGGCCACGCTGCTGGTGCTGCGCACCCTGCTGGGCCTGGCGCTGAGCGGCGTGCCGGCGGTGGCAATGACCTACCTGGTGGAGGAGATGGACAGCCGCGCGCTGGGCTTGGCGATGGGCCTGTACATCGGGGGCAACGCCATCGGTGGCATGAGCGGGCGCCTGCTGGCCGGCATCATCGCCGACCACTGGGGCTGGCGCTGGGGCATCGGCGTGGTCTCGATCATCGCCATCGCCAGCACCGTGCTGTTGTGGCTGCAGCTGCCGCACTCGCGCCATTTCCATGCCCGCCGCGGCGGCCTGCGGGAATTGCCGTCGCGCTGGCGCCTGCTGTTCGCCGACCCGGGCCTGCCGTGGCTGTTCGCCACCTCGTTCGTGCTGATGGGCGTGTTCGTCACCCTCTACAACTATCTCGGCTACCACCTGCTGGCGCCGCCCTACCACCTCAGCCAGACCGTGGTCGGGCTGATCTTCAGCGTGTACCTGGTGGGTACCTTCAGCTCGGCGTGGATGGGCCAGCAGGCCACGCGCCATGGCCGCGGCCGCATCCTGTCGATCTCGTTCGCGCTGATCGCTGCGGGCATCGCGCTGCTGGCGATGCCGTGGCTGGGCACGATGGCGGTGGGCATCGCACTGGTCACCTTCGGCTTCTTCGGTGGGCATTCGGTGGCCAGCAGCTGGGTCGGCAGCCGCGCCGGCGCGATGCGCGCCGAAGCTTCGGCGCTGTACCTGTTCGCCTATTACCTGGGGTCCAGTGTGCTGGGTGGCGTAGGCGGGCTGGCCTATGCGGCGTGGGACTGGCTGGGCGTGTGCCTGTTTGCCGCCGTGTTGACCCTGATCGGGGGTGGCATCGTCTGGGCGCTGCAGCAGCGTGCGCCGCAGCCGGTCACCGCGTGATCCAACGCGTACGGTAGGGCCGGCCGCTGGCCGGCAACTCTGCTTGGGTCAGCATGCCGGCCAGCGGCCGGCACTACCGGGTTGGTTGCACGCTCACCCTTCGGCAAACGCCTCGCGCAGCAGCCCGGCGAAATTGCGGATCAGCGGCGTGACGCCTTCGCGATGCCACGCCAGCTGTACCTCCGAATGTGCGCCGGCATCGGCCAGCGCCACGAAGCGCGCACCTTCCACCCGGATGTGGTCGCACGACGAAGGCAGGATCGCCGCGCCCAGACCTGCGGCCGCGAGGCTGATCAGGGTCGAGGCTTCGCCGGCCTCCTGCACGATGCGCGGGGTGAAGCCGGCCGCCGCGCACAGCGCGATCATGTGGTCATGGATGCCGGCGCCCGCGGTGCGGCGGAAGGCGACGAACGGCTCCTGCGCGAAGTCGCGCAGCGACAGCGTGCCCTGCTTCGAGAGCCTGCGCAGGGCAGGGTGGCCGGCATGCACGATCAACGCCAGCGGATCGACGAACAGGCTGTGCGCGACCAGCTCCGGCGGCAAGGCGCGCTTGCGGATGATGCCCACGTCCAGGCTGCCATCGAGCAGGGCATCGATCTGCTGCAGGGTGTTCATCTCGCTCAGCTGCAGCCGCACCTGCGGATAGCGCTGGCGGTACTGCAGGATCGAACGCGGTATCTGCGGAGACAGCGGCGTGGCCCGGGTCAAGCCGATGCGCAGCTCGCCCTGCTCGCCGCGCTGCGCGCGCTGCACCTCGTCCACCGCCGCTTCCACCTGCAGCACGATCGAGCGCGCGCGCGCCTGCAGCAGCTCGCCTGCGGGCGTCAGCTGCACGCGACGATGGCTGCGCACGAACAGGCGCGCACCGAGCAGTGCTTCCAGCTGGCGGATCTGCTGGCTGAGCGGCGGCTGCGACATGCCCAGCCGCTCGGCGGCCTGGCCGAAGTGCAGCGTATCGGCAACGGCAAGGAAGTAACGCAGGTGGCGGAGTTCGATGGACATGGGGCCAGTCTATCCAGCCCGACGCCCGGAATCGTCATCCACGCATGGCGTGGATCTACCGTGTCGACCAAGGTCGACACCTCGCCAACCCACGGATAGCCGGCTTCTGCTGTTGCTTCAGCTTCGGCAGGTGCAGGGCGCAGCCCTGCCGTAACCCCTTCAGCGCTCCGAATGCCCGCTCTGGTCGTAGTCGCGCGGACTGAACAGCTCCGGCTGGATCAGTTCGATGAACGCCCGTGCCTGCGTCGACAACGCCTTGCCGCGGCGCACGATCACCCCGTAGCTGCGTTCGGGGAACCAGCGCTTCATCGAGCGCGCCGCCAATCGCTCGCGGTCGGCCTCGTTCAGGCACAGCGCCGGCACGATCGAAATGCCCATGCCCATCGCCACGTACTGCTTGATCACTTCCCAGCCGCCCACTTCCAGCGCCACCGTGTAGGCGATGCGGTGGCGCTGGAACACCTGGTCGACCAGGCGGTAGGTGATCTGCCGCTTCGGCGGCAGCACCAGCGGATAGCGCGCGATGTCAGCCAGTTCCAGTTCGCCGCCGCTGGCCAGTGGATGGTCATGCGGCGCGATCAGCACCTGCTCGAAGCGGTAGGCCGGCGCGTAGCTGAGATCGGCGGGCACATCGGTCATCGAGCCGATCGCCAGGTCGGCGGCGTCCTCGCGCAGCAGGTCGGTGCCATCGGCACTGATCGCGTTGTGCAGGGTCAGGCGAACGTCCGGATGGTGCAGGCGGAATCGTTCGACGATCTTCGGCAGCAGGTACAGGATGGTCGAGCTGTTGGCGGCGATGTTCAGCTCGCCCGCGTCCAGGCCGCGCACCTTGTCGCGGAAGCGCGCCTCCAGTCCATCCAGGTTCTCGACCAGGGGCTGCGCCATCTCATACAGCAGCTGGCCCTCGCGGCTGGGCACCAGGCGACGCCCGCTGCGCTCGAACAGCGGCACCCCCAGCTCCCGTTCCAGCGCCTGCAGCTGCAGGCTGATCGCCGGCTGGCTGACGAAAAGTGCCTCAGCCGCCCGTGAGACCGAGCCCAGCCGCACCGTCTGGCAGAACGCGCGCAGGGGCTTCAGCCGGTCGGATTTGTAGGAAAAACGAGGACTTGGCGGCTTGCGTGTGGTCATCGTGTCATAAGTATTAGCACAATTTATGTAGGACATTGCAAAAACTGTTTTGCCAAATACTCGGCCCCGGCGGCACCGTGGAGGCGTTCCCCCACTGCTGGAGTCGCCCCATGTCCGCCGTCGCTTCCGCTGTTCCCACCCCTGCCAGCAAGGCCACTCCCGGCATCGCCCTGGCGACCCGCGTGGCCGGCCAGGACACCCTGCTGCCGGCGCCGCTGCTGGCCCTGCTGGTGTCGCTGCACCGCGCGGTGGAACCGGGGCGGCAGGCACGGCTGCAGGCCCGCCGCGAGCGCCAGGCGTTCTTTGACCAGGGCGGCCTGCCGGACTTCCGCGAGGACACCGCTGCGATCCGCAGCGGCGACTGGCGCGTGGCCCCGTTGCCGGCCGCGCTGCAGGACCGTCGCGTCGAGATCACCGGCCCGACCGACCCCAAGATGGTCATCAACGCGCTGAACTCCGGCGCCAAGGTGTTCATGGCCGACTTCGAGGATTCGACCTCGCCGACCTGGCGCAACCTGCTGGCTGGCCAGCAATCGCTGGCAGCGGCGGTGCGCGGTGACCTCGAGTACACCGCACCGGCCTCCAACGGCAAGGCGGGCAAGCACTACAGCCTGCGTCCCTACGACGAACAGGCGGTGCTGATCGTGCGCCCGCGCGGCTGGCACCTGGACGAGAAGCACGTGCGCATCGACGGCCAGTTCATTGCCGGTGGCCTGTTCGATGCTGCGGTGTTCGCCTTCCACAATGCCCGCACCCTGCAGGCGAAGGATCGTGGCCCGTACTTCTACCTGCCCAAGCTGCAGAGCATGGAAGAGGCGGCGCTGTGGGAGACCGCGCTGTCGCACATCGAGGGCATGCTCGGCCTGCCGCACGGCCAGATCAAGGTGACCGTGCTGATCGAAACGCTGCCGGCGGTGTTCGAGATGGACGAGATCCTGCACGCGCTGCGCGACCGCATCGTCGGCCTGAACTGCGGGCGCTGGGATTACATCTTCTCGTACCTGAAGACCTTCCGCCGCCACGCCGACCGCGTGCTGCCCGAACGTGGCCAGGTGACCATGACCCAGCCGTTCCTGAAGGCCTATTCGGAACGGCTGATCCAGACCTGCCACCGCCGTGGTGCGCATGCGATGGGCGGCATGGCCGCGCAGATCCCGATCAACAACGATGTCGCCGCCAACGAGCAGGCGATGGCCCGCGTGCGCGCCGACAAGCTGCGCGAGGTCAGTGCCGGTCACGATGGCACCTGGGTGGCACACCCGGCACTGATTCCGGTGGCGATGGCGATCTTCGACGAGCACATGCCCGGCGCCAACCAGCACGCGGTGCTGCGCCAGGATGTGCGCGTTGGTCGCGATGAGCTGATCGCGCGCCCGCCGGGCACGATCACCCGCGCCGGCTTTGAAGGCAACGTGGAAGTCTGCGTGCGCTACCTGGCGGCATGGCTGGATGGCAACGGCTGCGTGCCGATCCATCACCTGATGGAGGACGCGGCCACCGCCGAGATCAGCCGCAGCCAGCTGTGGCAGTGGCTGCACACGCCCGGCCAGCAGCTCGATGACGGCACCGCGATCGACCTGGCCCTGCTCGATTCCGCGCTGGCGCAGTTGCCGGCACGGCTGGGCGACACCGCCGCGCTGCCCGGTGGCGCCCGCATCGGCGAAGCCATCGCCCTGCTTGGCGAACTGAGCCGCAGTACCGAACTGACCGATTTCCTGACCCTGCCGGCCTACGCGCGCATCGACTGATCGCCTGCCCGCGTTTCCTGCCGTTTCCCTCCCCGCTGCACGCACGAACCGAACTGGAGAAAGACATGAGCAAGCTGCCCACTGCCGAACAGATCCAGCACGACTGGGATACCAACCCGCGTTGGGAAGGCATCCAGCGCAACTACACCGCGGCCGACGTGGTGCGCCTGCGCGGCACCGTCCACATCGAGCATTCGCTGGCCCGCCTGGGCGCGGAAAAGCTGTGGGCATCGCTGCATGAGCGCGAGTTCGTCAATGCGCTGGGTGCGCTGACCGGCAACCAGGCCATGCAGCAGGTGAAGGCCGGGCTGAAGGCGATCTACCTGTCCGGCTGGCAGGTCGCTGCCGACGCCAACCTGGCCGGGCAGATGTATCCGGACCAGTCGCTGTACCCGGCCGATTCGGTGCCGGCGGTGGTCAAGCGCATCAACAACACGCTGCTGCGTGCGGACCAGCTGCATCACGCCGAAGGCAAGGACGACATCGACTTCCTGCAGCCGATCGTGGCCGATGCCGAGGCCGGTTTCGGCGGCGTGCTCAACGCGTTCGAACTGATGAAGGCGATGATCGAGGCCGGTGCCGCCGGCGTGCACTTCGAAGACCAGCTGGCCTCGGTGAAGAAGTGCGGCCACATGGGCGGCAAGGTGCTGGTGCCGACCCGCGAGGCCATCGAGAAGCTCAACGCCGCGCGCCTGGCGGCCGACGTGCTGGGCGTGCCGACCCTGCTGGTGGCGCGCACCGATGCCGAGGCCGCCGATCTGCTGACCAGCGATATCGACGGCAACGACCGGCCGTTCACCACCGGCGAGCGCACCGTCGAGGGTTTCTACAAGACCCGCAACGGCCTGGACCAGGCGATCAGCCGCGGCCTGGCCTACGCGCCTTACGCCGATCTGGTGTGGTGCGAGACCGGCAAGCCGGACCTGGAGTTCGCGCGCCGCTTCGCCGAGGCGATCCATGCCCGGTTCCCGGGCAAGCTGCTGGCCTACAACTGCTCGCCCAGCTTCAACTGGAAGAAGAACCTGGACGACGCCACCATCGCCAGGTTCCAGCGCGAACTGGGCAGCTACGGGTACAAGTTCCAGTTCATCACCCTGGCCGGTTTCCACGCGCTGAACTACGGCATGTTCAACCTGGCCCACGGCTATGCACGCCGCCAGATGAGCGCCTTCGTCGAGTTGCAGGAAGCCGAGTTCGAAGCGGCCGAGCGTGGCTTCACCGCGGTCAAGCACCAGCGCGAGGTCGGTACCGGCTACTTCGATGCGGTCACCCAGGCGATCCAGCAGGGCCAGTCGTCGACCACCGCGCTGACCGGCTCGACCGAGGAAGAGCAGTTCCACGGCGGGCGCAGCGAACGCGCCGCCTGATGCAGTAGTGCCGGCCGCTGGCCGGCAATCACGTGATGCCCGGGCGCCGCAAGGCAGCCGGCCAGCGGCCGGCACTACCGGGGTCCAGAACGATCAGGGGGGCCAGGGAAGGGCCAGACAACGCCGGCCGGTCGGGGGACCTGCCGGCGTTGTTGTATCGATGGAACCGCGCCGAACGCAGGCAGCGTCAATCCGGCGCACCCTGCCTGCGGCAATTTGGCCGAAACCCTGTGAAGGTGGCCATGAGGTTGATCCGGAACGACTTTTATGCGGACAACGACGACCAGAACGGCCAGCGCGCCTCTTCACATTGGAGATGAGGGTCGCAAGGCTCAAAATGAGATAGGGCGCACATTTTAAAGCGATGCTATGCTCCGCGGCTCACCAGGGGACGCTGGCGGCGGGTGCAGGGAATGACCGGCAGGGGTGCGGCCGAGAACAGTGATGTGACGTCAGGTATCGCCCGGGTGGCGATGGCCGAGATCGTGCATGCGCTGCTGTCCGATGCCGAGGTCGCATTGTTCGCCAGATTCGCCCGCCCATGCAAGCTTCATGCCGGACAGTGGCTGTTCCAGCGTGGACACCGTGGCGAGCGCATGTACGTGATCCTGGAAGGCCAGATCGAACTGGACTTCGGCGAGGACCTGGTGATCAAGACGCTCGGCCAGCACGAGTTCTTCGGTGAGCTGGGGCTGCTGGTCGGCGATCATCCGCGCAGTGCCAGCGCACGCGCCCTGGTCGACTGCGAGATCCTGGAACTGGGCCCGGCCGACTTCCATCGCCTGGTCGAATCCGATCCCGGCCTGGTCGCCTACTTCCTGCGCCGCACGATCATGCGCGTGCTGACCAACGAACAGGCCCTGATCAGCCAGCTGCGCCGGCGCAACCATGACCTGGAAACCGCGCTGGACAACCTGTACATCACCACCCACCAGCTGACCCATACCCGTGAGCTGGTGCGTACCGATGAACTGACCGGGCTGCACAACCGCCGCGGCCTGACCCTGTACCTGCAGGAATGCCGCGTCGACAGCCATGGCCTGCCGCAGGCGCTGCTGCTGATCGATTGCGACCGCTTCAAGCAGATCAACGACCGCCACGGCCATCAGGCCGGCGACCGTGTGCTGCAGAGCATGGGCAACATCCTGCGTTCGATGGCCGGTGAACAGGACCTGGCCTGCCGACTGGGTGGCGACGAGTTCTGCCTGATCCTGCGCCGTGGCAACCATGAGATCGTGCAGCACGCGGCCGAGTTCATCCTCAGTGCGGTGCACGGACTGCTGGAACGCAGCAGTGGCACGCCGCATGTGAGCCTGGTCAGCATCGGTGCCAGCCTGCTGGCGCCGGATGCGGGATGGAGCGAGTGGTATGCCAGCGCGGATCGCGCGCTGTACCAGGCCAAGCGCGATGGCGGCAACTGCCTGCGTTGGGTGGACGCAGCGGATACACCTTGATCGGGAGACAGAGGCGATGAATGGCGACAACGGAACGTCGACGCCGCACAACCAGCAACTGCGTGCGCTGCTGTTCACCGATCTGTGTGATTCGCTACTGCTGGTCGAACGCATCGGCGATGTCGCCGCCGCCGAACTGTTCCAGGAACACGACCGGCTGGTGCTGGCCCTGCAGCAGCGCTGGAACGGCCAGCTGATCGATCGCTCCGATGGGCTGTTCATGCTGTTCGAGCGCCCGATCGACGCGCTCGGCTTCGCCCTGGATTACCAGCGCGGCCTGCAGCCGCTCGGGCAGGCACGCGAGATCCGCCTGCAGGCGCGGGCCGGGCTGCACGTCGGCGATGTGCTGACCTGGGAAAACAGCGCCGAGGCGGTGCGGGCCGGCGCCAAGGCGATCGAGGTCGAAGGGCTGGCCAAGCCGATGGCGGCGCGTCTGATGCAGCTGGCGCAGCCGGGGCAGATCCTGCTGTCGGCGGTGGCCGAATCGATCGTGCGTCGCTCCAGCGCAGCATTGGGCGCCACTGCCGAGGGCCTGCAGTGGCGGTCGTTCGGGCGCTGGCGCTTCAAGGGGGTCAGCCAGCCTGCCGAGGTCTTTGGCGTGCAGGCGGCGGACATGCCGACGCCGGGACGGCTGCGGCACACGGCCAAGGCCCAGCGCGATCTGCCGTTGTGGCGCCGTCCGCTGGCGATGGCGGCGCAGGCCGCGGTACTGCTGGCCGCCGTGCTCGGGGTCTGGCTGCTGACCCGGCCGCAGCCGGCCATCGCCTTCGCCGAACGCGACTGGGTGGTGCTGGGCGGGCTGCGCAACCTGACCGGCAATCCGTTGCTGGACGATGCGCTGGACCAGGCGTTCCGGATCAGCCTCGAGCAGTCCCGCTACGTCAACGTGGTCAGCGACGACCGCGTTGGGCGCACCCTCGAAATGATGCGCAAGCCGCTGGATGGTGGCGTCCGCGAGCGTACCGATGCCGCCGCCGTGGCAGTGCGCACCGGCGCACGCCTGTTGTTCGTGCCTTCGGCGACCGACATCGGCGGCCGTACCCGCTTCAGTGTGGAAGTGGTCGAACCGTCGACCCTGCGTACCCTGGCGGTGGTATCGGCCGATGCCAAGGCCGGCGCGGTGCTGGCCGCGGTGGACGATGTTTCCCGCCAGCTGCGCGATCGCCTCGGCGAAGAGGCGACGCTGATCCAGCGCGACAGCCAGGCGCTGCCGGAGGTGACCACGGGCAGCATGGACGCACTGCGCGCGTTTGCGCTGGGCCAGAAGCGCTACAGCCGCGGAGACTTCACCGGTGCGATGGCGTTCTACGAGCAGGCGCTGCAGGTCGATGCTGATTTTGCGCTGGCCTGGCTGGGCCAGAGCCGTTGCCGCTTTGCCACGATGAACTACCACGAAGCCGCGCGCCTGCTGGAGGAGGCGCGCCGTCGCTCGGCACACCTGACGCCACGCGAGCGCCTGTACGTGCAGAACTGGATGCTGCAGATCCGCGATCCGGATCGCGCCACCGACGGTTGGGCGCGCATGGCCGAGCTGTATCCGGACTACATGCCCGCAAGCTACAACGCCGGCCTGAACCTGTTCCACGAAAACCGTTTTGCCGAGGCCCTGGTGCTTTCCGGGCGGGTTGCGCAGAGCAGGGTCGACCTCCCGGAGATCGCGCAGGACCAGTACGGCCGTGCATTGCTGGCGAGCGAGCGCTATGCCGAGGCCGATATCGCGTTCAGCCGTGCTGCCAGCAATGGCTGGGAGGGTGCACTGATGCGCCAGGCATCGGTGGCCGCTGCGCGTGGTCAGTTCGGAAAGGCCAATGCACTGCTGGCGCGCATTGCTCCGGACAATTTCCACGCCGGCAATTTCGCGACGACGATTGCGCTGGACCAGGGCGATATCGAGGGCGCGATCAGGCGTGCCGAGCAGGGGCGGGTGCACGCCGGGCAGCGCCAGGGCATGGATCGATACAACTTCGATATGCCCCTTGCCGTTGCCTACATGACGGCTGGCAGGAGATCCAACGCGCTCGCTGTCGCGCGGGTGGCGGCCACTGCGCCGTTCGCCGGGCTGAGCGGCGAACCGGCCGTCGAGACGGTGGATCGCCTGGTGGCGGCCCACGCGGCAGCCCTGCTGGCGTTGCGGCTGGGTGACGCGGCACCGGCCAGAGCGGTGCAGGCAAGGATGAAGCTGCTGCAGGAACGTCCCGACAGCAGCGTGCTGCGGCAATACATCGCATTGCTGGCCGCGCGGCTGATGCAGCATGAAGGTCAGCCCCGGCCAGCGTTGGACCTGCTGGTGCCGCTGTTGAAGACGCAGCCGCGCCTGCAGGTGCGGTTGGCGGTGCGCGAGCTGGCACTGGAAGCCGGCCTGGTCGATGTCGCCCAGCAGCAGACCCGCTGGCTGCGCGATCGCCCCGGGCTGGCGTACGCCGAAGCGCAGTGCAGTTTCTGCCTGCAGGCACTCAACGTTGTGGATGTGCGGAAGCTCACGGCGGTGCCGGCAGGTGCTGCCGGCACCGACCCGGTGGTGGCTCAGCGCAGCGTGCGCGGCGCGCCGTAACCGTCCTCGAGCATCGGCACCGAGTAGCCGGTACCACTGGTCAGCATGGCGATGATCTGGTCTTCGGCCTGTGCGATGACGTCCTTCTCCGCCAGGCAGATGTTCTTGCAGCAATCCTGGACGAACTGCTGGAGTTCGGCGGGATCGGACGGAACGTGTCCGGCCAGCAGGATCGCGGCGGCGGTGTCGCTGGCGAAGAGCTGGCGGAAGGTGTCATCGGTGGCGAGGCGGTGAACCAGAGTCTTGGCAACCGGCAGCGAAAGCGTCAACGTGGGCATTGTGTCGTGTATCCATGGAGTGTCGAGAGGCAGAGGTGATGTCGGCCCGGCGAGGCGCTTCTTGAGCGTGCGGAACTGGAATGTAAAGGAATTCCGTCGCGGTTCGATAACGTGGATTCACGATGAAGGATGATTGATTCGATGGATGTCAGGCGCTGCGCGATCGTGGTGGTACAGCCCACCGAGCAGATCCGGTTTGAACTTGAGGGCCTGCTGCGTGGCGGCGATGGCCTGGTGCGCACGCTCGCCTGGGAAGCACTGGCCCCGCACCTGGATGCCCCGGTGCTGCTGGACGCTGCCGCCCAGGCATTGCTTGGCAGCGTGAGTCCAAGTGCGTGGACCACGCTTGACCCAGGGCAGGTCGGCTCGCCGGCGATGCAGCAGCTGATGGCCACGGGCCTGGTGCTGGCCCGCGGGCAGGACGACGATGCTGCCGCACGGGATGAACGGCTGCGCGCGACGCACTGGCATCCATTGGCCGCGGTAATGCATGCCTTCTCGCGCTGGGAGGACGTCGATGCTGTGCGCAACATGCGTGAATCGCAGATCGAAACGGCCTCGCAGATGCGCAGGACATTGGGCCCGCCGCCTTCGCATGCCGCAGCCACGGAAGAAGGGCTGGTGCCATTGCCACCCATGCAACCCAACGATTTCGATGCACTGCTTGCGCGGCGCGTGACGTGCCGGAACTTCGACAGTGCACGGCCACTGCCGCTGCCCCTGTTGAGCCAGATGCTGCAACGTGCATTCGGCAGTACCGGATACCAGCGCGAAGGCGATGATCTGGTGTTCCTGAAGAAGAACGTGCCTTCAGGCGGTGGACTGCATCCGGTCGAAGCCTATGTGCTGGTGCGCAATGTCGATGGGCTTGCCGCCGGCATGTACCTCTATCGGGCGCAGGGCCATGGGTTGATGCCGGTTGACTGCCCGGTGCCCATCGATCGCGACTTCGTGATGTCCATGGTCGGGCAGCAGCATTGGTTCGCCGATGCGCATGTGCTGGTCATCCTGTCCCCGCGTTTCAACAGGACGTACTGGAAGTATCGCCAGCATGGCAAGAGCTATCGGGTGGTCGCGATGGAGGCGGGGCACCTGTCGCAGACCCTGTACCTGGCGGCGACCGATGCCGGCCTCGGTGCCTTCATCACCGCAGCGATCAATGAAAAGCCGATTGAACGCGCGCTGGGCCTCGATACGATCAATGAGGGCGTGCTCGCGGTCTGCGGCTTCGGATGGCGCGCTTCGCAGATGACCACCAGTGAGCTGGACCCGGCGGGCGTGATCTGGAACCTCGAAGACCGCGCGGGTTGATCCCGCGCGGTCGGTGCCGCATCAGGCCGCTTCGAAATCGACCAGTACCGCGCCGTCGCCGACCTGGTCGCCGGCCTTGGCGCGGTAGCCCTTGACCGTGCCGTCAGCCGGCGCCTGCAGGGTGTGTTCCATCTTCATCGCTTCCAGCACCACCAGCGGCGTACCGCGCTTGACCTCGGTGCCGGCCGCGACCAGGGTCGCCACGATCTTGCCGGGCATCGGTGCCAGCAGGCTGCCGGCATCGACGGCGGCGTGGTCCGATTCGCCCACCGGGTCGTGCAGGGTGAAGCGATGCTGGCCATCGGCGCCGAACAGGTACAGCTGGTCGCCCTCGTGCAGCAGCTGCAGCGACCAGCGGCGGCCCTCCAGCTGCACCACCAGGCCCTGCCTGTCGGCGGTGCCGATCACGGTCACCGGCGCGGCGTCATCGCATTGCACGCGCCAGCCGTCGGCCTGTGCCCATGCCTTCAGCGTGTGCCGGCGTTCGCCCTGCTGCAGCGGCAGCACGCGCGGCGCTGCCGCGCCAAGGCGCCAGCCGTCCTGTGCCTGCCACGGCGAATGCGGGTCGCGCGCATCCTGGTCGGCGCTGGCGGTGCTGGCCACCGCCGCCACTGCAGCCAGCAGCCACCGCGCGTCGTCGCTGTCGCCTACCGCGCTCAACGCCACCTGCTCGCGTTCGATCAGTGCGGTATCCAGCCTGGCGTGGCTGAACGAATCGGTATTCACCAGCCGGCGCAGGAAGCCGGCATTGGTGGTCACGCCCACCACCTGGCAGTCGGCCAGGGCCTGGCTCATGCGGCGCAGCGCGGCCTCGCGGTCCACGTCCCAGACGATCAGCTTGGCGATCATCGGGTCGTAGTACGGCGTGATGCTGTCGCCTTCTTCGACGCCGGTATCCACGCGCACGTTGGCCGATGGGGTCGGCAGGCGCAGGCGGCGCAGGGTGCCGGTGGAGGGCAGGAAGCCGCGGTCGGCATCCTCGGCGTACAGGCGCGCTTCGATCGCATGGCCGTGGATGGCCAGCTGATCCTGGCGCAGCGGCAATGGCTGGCCCGAGGCCACGCGCAGCTGCCACTCCACCAGGTCGGTGCCGGTGATGTACTCGGTGACCGGATGCTCGACCTGCAGGCGGGTGTTCATTTCCATGAAGTAGAAATCGCCATCCGGGCCGGCGATGAATTCCACTGTGCCGGCGCCGACGTAACCCACCGCGCGTGCGGCATCGACCGCCGCCTGGCCCATCGCGGCGCGGCGTTCGGGGCTCATGCCCGGCGCAGGCGCTTCTTCCAGCACCTTCTGGTGGCGGCGCTGTACCGAGCAGTCGCGCTCGAACAGGTAGACCGCTTCGCCGTGGCTGTCGCCGAACACCTGGATCTCGATGTGGCGCGGGCGCTCGACGTACTTCTCCACCAGCACATGGTCGTTGCCGAATGCCGAGGCCGCTTCGCGCTGGCAGCTGGCCAGCGCGTCGATGAAGTCTTCGCTGCGTTCGACCTTGCGCATGCCCTTGCCGCCGCCGCCGGCGCTGGCCTTGATCAGCACCGGATAGCCGATGCCGTCGGCCTGCGCACGCAGGAACTCTGGTGCCTGCTGGTCACCGTGGTAGCCGGGGGTCAACGGCACGCCGGCCTTGGCCATCAGGGCCTTGGCCGCGCTCTTGTCGCCCATCGCACGGATCGCGCTGGCCGGCGGCCCGATGAAGGTGATGCCGGCCGCCGCACAGGCGTCGGCGAAGTCGGCGTTCTCGGACAGGAAACCGTAGCCGGGGTGGATCGCCTGCGCGCCGGTACGACGGGCGGCGTCGAGCAGGGCATCGCCGCGCAGGTAGCTCTCGCGCGCGGCGGCCGGGCCGATGTGGACCGCTTCGTCGGCCAGGCGCACATGGCGTGCGCTGCGGTCGGCATCGGAATACACCGCTACCGTGGCGATGCCGAGGCGGCGGCAGGTGGCGATGACGCGGCAGGCGATTTCGCCGCGGTTGGCGATCAGGACTTTGGTGAACATGGCAACAGGCTCGGTCATGGCACGGATTACATGCGGAACACGCCGAAGCGCGTCTGCTGCGGGGCGGCGTTGAGGCTGGCCGACAGCGCCAGGGCCAGCACCCGGCGGGTGTCGGCCGGATCGATCACGCCGTCATCCCACAGGCGTGCGCTGGCGTAGTACGGGTGGCCCTGCTGCTCGAACTGTTCGCGGATCGGGGCCTTGAACGCATCCTCTTCCGCCGCCGGCCACTGGCCGCCCTTGGCTTCGATGCCATCGCGCTTGACCGTGGCCAGCACGCTGGCGGCCTGCTCGCCGCCCATCACGCCGATGCGTGCGTTCGGCCACATCCACAGGAAGTTCGGCGAGTACGCACGGCCGCACATGCCGTAGTTGCCGGCACCGAACGAACCGCCGATCACCACGGTGAACTTGGGCACCCTGGCGCAGGCCACGGCCATCACCAGCTTGGCCCCGTCCTTGGCAATGCCGCCCTGCTCGTACTTGCGGCCGACCATGAAGCCGGTGATGTTCTGCAGGAATACCAGCGGGATGTTGCGCTGGGTGCACAGTTCGATGAAGTGCGCGCCCTTCAGGGCCGACTCGGAGAACAGGATGCCGTTGTTGGCGATGATCCCGATCGGGTAGCCGTTCAGATGGGCGAAACCGGTGACCAGGGTGGCACCGTAGCGCGGCTTGAATTCGTCGAAGCGCGAACCATCGACCAGCCGCGCAATCACCTCGCGCACGTCATAGGGCTTGCGCGTGTCGGCCGGGATCACCCCATACAGCTCGTGCGCCGGCAGCAGCGGTTCTTCGCTGGCCTGCACCGCCATCGCCGGCTCCGGCTTGCGCCAGTTCAGTTGCGCGATGATCGCGCGCACCCGCGCCAGCGCCTGCAGGTCGTTGTCGGCCATGTGGTCGGCTACGCCGGAGATGCGCGTGTGCACGTCGGCACCGCCGAGCTCTTCCGCGCTCACCACTTCACCGGTGGCGGCCTTCACCAGCGGCGGACCGCCCAGGAAGATCGTGCCCTGTTCGCGCACGATCACCGTCTCGTCGCTCATTGCCGGCACATAGGCGCCGCCGGCGGTGCAGCTGCCCATCACGCAGGCGATCTGCGGGATGCCCTGCGCGGACAGGTTGGCCTGGTTGTAGAAGATGCGGCCGAAATGATCGCGGTCGGGGAAGACCTCATCCTGCAGCGGCAGGAAGGCGCCACCGGAGTCGACCAGGTAGATGCACGGCAGGTGGTTCTGCTCGGCGATCTCCTGCGCGCGCAGGTGCTTCTTCACCGTCATCGGGTAATAGGTGCCGCCCTTGACCGTGGCGTCGTTGGCCACGATCACGCACTCCACGCCACTTACCCGGCCGACGCCGGCGACCACGCCGGCGGCAGGCACGGCATCGTCGTACATGCCATGCGCAGCCAACGGCGCGATTTCCAGGAAGGCGCTGCCGGCGTCGAGCAGGGCATCGATGCGGTCGCGCACCAGCAGCTTGCCGCGTGCGGTGTGCTTGGCACGCGCGGCCTCGTTGCCGCCCAGGGCGGTGCGGGCGAGGGTGGCGTGCAGGTCGTCGACCACGGCCTGCATGGCCGCGCGGTTGCTTTCGAAAGTATCGCTGCCCGGTTGCAGCTGGCTGTTCAGGACGGTCATCGCGGTAGCCTTACAGGGTGCGCTGGAACAGTTCGCGGCCGATCAGCATGCGGCGGATTTCCGAGGTGCCGGCGCCGATTTCATACAGCTTGGCGTCGCGCCACAGGCGGCCGGTCGGATACTCGTTGATGTAGCCGTTGCCGCCCAGGATCTGGATCGCCTGGCCGGTCAGCCAAGTGGCCTTCTCGGCGGCATACAGGATCGCACCTGCGGCGTCCTGGCGGGTGGTGCGGCCCTGGTCGCAGGCGCGCGCCACGGCATACACATAGGCACGGCAGGCGCCGAGGCCGACGTACATGTCGGCGATCTTGGCCTGGATCAGCTGGAAGCTGCCGATCGCCTCACCGAACTGGTGGCGCTCGTGCACGTACGGCATCACCACGTCCATGGCCGCGGCCATCAGGCCGAGCGGGCCGCCGGACAGCACCACGCGCTCGTAGTCCAGGCCGGACATCAGCACGCGTACGCCGCCGCCGACCTGGCCCAGCACGTTCTCTTCGGGAACCTCGCAGTCCTGGAACACCAGCTCGCAGGTGGGCGAGGAGCGCATGCCCAGCTTGTCCAGCTTCTGCGCGGTGGAGAAGCCCTTCATGCCCTTCTCGACCAGGAACGCGGTGATGCCCTTGGCACCGGCGTCGATGTCGGTCTTGGCATAGACCACCAGCACATCGGCATCCGGGCCGTTGGTGATCCACATCTTGTTGCCGTTGAGCACATAGCGGTCGCCGCGCTTGTCCGCACGCAGCTTCATCGACACCACGTCCGAGCCGGCGCCCGGTTCGCTCATCGCCAGCGCGCCGACCAGGCTGCCGTTGCACAGGCCGGGCAGGAAGCGCTGCTTCTGCGCCTCGTTGCCGTTCTTGCGCAGCTGGTTCACGCACAGGTTGGAGTGCGCACCGTAGGACAGGCCGATGCCGCCGGACGCGCGCGAGATCTCTTCCATCGCCACCACGTGGGCCAGGTAACCCATGCCGGTGCCGCCGTATTCTTCTTCCACGGTGAGGCCAAGCAGGCCCTGTTCGCCCAGCTTCGGCCACAGGGCCAGCGGGAACTGGTTGGTCGCATCGGCCTCGGCGGCCAGCGGCGCGACCTCGGCGGCGGCAAAATGGGCCACGCTCTGGCGCAGCAGGTCGATCTCCTCACCGAGATCGAAGTTCAGGGATGGCACGTGCATTGCGGTGGCTCCACGACGGGACTGCAGGGAATGGACGCACCCGGCGGGGGAGCGGGCGGCGGTCTGCAGGACCGCCACCCGCACGGGCGATGGCCCCAGCGTAGCGGGGTTTGGGAAAGAAGTGAACACAAATTCAAAAATTGAAAATAGAATCAAAACATGGCCTATAAACGCTCTGCACTGATGGAAGAACGCCTGGCCGGGGCCCGTGAGCGGATCCTGCTGGCGACCCGCGAACGGGTGGCTGCCGGTGGCTGGCGCAATGCGCCGGTGACGGCCGTGGCGACCCAGGCGGGGGTGTCCACCGGCCTGATCTACCGCCATTTCCCCTCCAAGGCCGAGCTGTTCGTGGAGGTGCTCAACGCCGCCGTGGCCCACGAAGTGGCGATCATGGAGCGCATTGCCAGTGGCCCGGAGGCCGCCAGCGAGCGCCTGCGCCTGGCAATCACCGCCTTTGTCCGCCGCGCCCTGGCCGGGCCGGGGCTGGCCCATGCCTTCATCGTCGAACCGGTCGACCCGGATGTGGAAGCCGAGCGCATGCGCGGCCGCCGCGCGTTTGGCGACGTGTTCCTGCGCCTGGTGGAGGAGGGCGTGGCAGCCGGCGAACTGCCGGTACAGGACGCCCATGTGGCCGCCGCCTGCCTGGTCGGCGCCTTCACCGAGGCGATGGTCGGCCCGACCGCGCCGAGCCGCGAAGCACATCGTGACGAGGACGCACTGGTGGAGGCGATCTGCAGTTTCTGCCTGCGCGCGATCGGCGCACCCGTCGCCCGGTAGAGCCGGCCGCTGGCCGGCTTGCTCTGCCGGGGTCAGATCCCTTCTGCCATGCAAAAGGGATCTGACCCCATGCCCAGCCCATGCCTGGCGATGCTGCGCCGCACCAGCGGCAACGCCTGTTGTCGCACGCGAAGCGCGTTCTATACTCGCTCCATCACGCAGTCGCTCAGCCGTGGTCCAACGACTATCAGCCAGGGGTAACGAAGAGTGCGGAATTACGATCTGGAGTTCCTGAAACGCTTCTCCATGGTGATCGCGCTGCTGGCGACCATCACCCTCGGCCTCATCCTCCTTGCCGCCTACCTGCACACCCGGATTCCGCCCGAGGTGTCGCCGACCGCGGTCAAGCGCACTGAACAGCGGATCTCGCCGACCGGCGCGGTCTACGCCGGCAGCACCGGTGCCGCCGCGCAGGCCGCGGCCAAGGCGGCGGCGCTGGCCAAGGCCGCCTCGCAGGTGGCCTACGGCGGCACCAAGGACGGCAAGGTGATCTTCGACAACCTGTGCACCGCCTGCCATACCAACGGCGTGGGCATGGCGCCGACGCTGGACCATTCGCACTGGGACAAGCGCATCGCGCAGGGCAAGGACACCCTCTACAAGCACGCCATCGAGGGCTATACCGGCCCGGACGGCGGCATCATGCCGCCCAAGGGCGGCAACCCGGCGCTGACCGAGGAACAGATCCACGCCACCGTGGACTGGATGCTGGGCAACCTGAAATAGCGGGCGCAACCCGCCCGCAGGTAGCGCCAGCCGCTGGCCGGCAACCCCGTATGCATGCGGAGTCATGAGGTTGCCAGCCAACGACCGGACCCCCGGCTTTGCCCACCGTGGTCGAAACCCCGCCTGCAGGCGGGGTTTCGCATTTCAGGGTTAGTCTGTGCGCCCTCTTCCAAGGAATCGTCCGTCGATGCGCCGCCGCTCCCTCGCCCTTGCCCTGTCCCTGCTGTTGCCGGTCAGCGCCTTCGCCCAGGCCCAGCCGCAGGCCGCTCCAGCCGCGGCGCCTCCTGCCGCGCGCGGCAGCGCAACGGTGGTGCTGGCCGCCGCCCCGGCCGATTGGCGCGCGCTGGACGGCCAGCGCGTGCGCATCGCCGCACCGCTCACCCTGGCCGGTACCGACGGCCTGGAGCGTTTCGGCCAGCTCACGGTGGCCTTCGACGGCCGTCTCTGGCAGCCGACCGAAGTGGCCGCACCGGGTACCGCCGGCTACGAGCAGGTGATGGCCGACAACGCTCGCCGCCGCCTGCTGCTGGACGATGGCAGCGACGCCCGTGACCCGGGCAGCGTGGCCTACCTGCCGGGCAATCCGGTGCTGCGCACCGGCATGCAGCTGCGCAATGTGGAAGGCATCGTGCGCGTGGACCCGCAGGGCCGCCCGCGGCTGCAGGTTGAAGGCGTGTTGAAGCTGCCGGAACTGAAGCGGCCGGCAGTGCCGACGGTGCCGGGCAGCCTGCATGTGGCGGCCTTCAACCTGGAGAACTTCTTCAATGGCGACGGCCACGGCGGCGGCTTCCCGACGTTGCGCGGCGCGCGCACGCCTGAAGAGCACAAGGCGCAGGTGACCAAGCTGGTGGGTACGGTCAATGCGCTGGGCGCCGATGTCGCCGCGCTGATGGAACTGGAGAACGACGGCTACGGCCCGCAGTCGGCCATCGCGGAGCTGGTCGATGCACTCAACCGCGACCGTGGCGCGCAGGGTGACTGGCGCTTCGTCGACGCCGGCAACGGCCCCGGCGACAACCCGATCCGGGTGGGCATCATCTACCGCAGCACGCGCCTGCAGCCGGTCGGAAAGCCGGCCACGCTGACCGGTGGCCCGTTCGTCGAGCACAGCCGCGTGCCGCTGGCACAGGCTTTCCGGGGCAAGCACGGCGCGCCGTTCGTGGTGGTCGCCAATCACTTCAAGTCGAAGGGCTGCCGTGATGCGGCCGGTGCCGACGCCGACCGCAACGACAACCAGGGCTGCTGGAACGCCACCCGCGTGGCCTCGGCGCAGCAGCTGCACGCCTGGCTGCAGACCGACCCGACCGCTACCGGTGCCAGCGATGCGGTGCTGCTGGGTGATTTCAACGCCTACGCGATGGAGGACCCGATCCGCACCCTGCATGAGCTGGGCTGGCAGGACGCGTTCAAGGTCGCCAAGGTCGAGCATCCCTACAGCTACGTCTACAACGGCTATACCGGCCGCCTCGATCATGCGCTGCTGAATCCGGGCATGGCCAAGCGCCTGCGCGGTGCCGCCGAATGGCACAGCAACGCCGACGAGCAGGATGCCAGTGGCTACCAGGGCCGCAACGTGCAGGGCCCGTGGCGCAGCTCCGACCACGACCCGCTGCTGCTGGGCTTCGACAGATAAGGTTGGCCGGGGTCGGATCCCATTCCAACGGAATGGGCTCTGACCCGAATGCCCAGGACAGCCGAGCCTGGCTCGGCGCTACGGAAGGCGGGATCGCCGCGGGCTCAGCCCCAGGCGATCAGCCCGATCGCCAGCACTGCCAGCGCCAGGCCGGCGCGGTTCCACTTCGTGGTCGGCTCGCCGAAGGCGAACATGCCGACCAGCGCGCCCAGCACCACCACGCCGATGTTCATGCCGGCGAACACGGTGGCCGGGCTCTGCGGCATCGCCTGGTGCGCGTGGACATAGAACAGGATGTTGCCGCCATTGAGCAGGCCGAGCAGGGCCCCCGCGCCGAGGTTGCGCCAGGCCAGCCGGCTGTGCCCGCTGGCATGACGCCACAGCTGCAGTGCCAGCATCAGCAGAAAGGCCACGCTGAAGCTGGCCAGCACCGCCGCCATCGACGGCGTGCCGGACAGCGCTACCTGCTTGAGCAGCACATCGACCACCGCGAAGCCCCCCCACACGCCCAGCAGCCAGCCCCAGCCACCGGGCGAGGACGCCACCTGCGGGCCGCGCGGGCGCAGGCTGATCGCCACCATCGCCAGCAGGCCCAGGCCGAGGCCGGCCAGCTTCCAGGGCGTCGCGGTCTGGCCGAAGAACAGGAAGGCGGCCGCCAGTGACAGCAGCAGCGACAGCCGCTGCGCCACATCGCTGCGGACGATGCCGGCCACCGCCACCGCGCGGCCCAGCACCAGGAAGATCGACGGCAGCACCACCGCCAGCGCCAGCAGCGACAGCCACGGCGCGTGCGCCGCGCGCAGCGCATCCAGCGGTGGCCGCAGCACCACGGCGGTCAGGGTCGCGGCCACCAGGTAGTTCCAGGTGACCATCTGCGCGACATCCAGCTGGCGGCGTCCGGCCACCTTCAGCAACACCGAGACCAGCACACTGCAGATCACGGCCAGGGACAGGTAGAGCATGGGGCGGGCACAGGGCAGGGGCGGGGGACGGTATCATGTTGCCATGCGCAATCCCTCGTTCCCCGTCGCCCCCGGCCAAACCGCCTGCCTCGAACTGGATGGCCCGGCCGGCCCGCTGGAAGTGGTCGTTGACCTGCCCAAGGCCGATGTGCCGGTGCAGCCGATCGTGGCCATCGTCTGCCATCCGCTGTCCACCGAGGGCGGCACCCTGCACAACAAGGTGGTCACCATGACTGCCACCACCCTGCGCGAGCTGGGCATCGCCACGGTGCGCTTCAACTTCCGCAGCGTCGGCGCTTCGGCCGGTGATTTCGACCACGGCGTCGGCGAGCAGGACGACCTGAAGGCCGTCACCGCCTGGGTGCGCAGCCAGCGCCCCGACGACCGCCTGTGGCTGGCCGGTTTCAGCTTTGGCGCGTTCGTTTCGCTCAAGGCCGCCGCCGAGCTGCAGCCGGAAGCCCTGATCTCGATCGCGCCGCCGGCCGGCCGCTGGGATTTCGAGGGCGTCGCACCGCCGGCGCGCTGGCTGGTGATCCAGGGCGAGCAGGACGAGATCGTCGATCCGCAGGCCGTCTACCAGTGGCTGGACACGCTGGATCTTCCGCATGAGCTGGTACGCATGCCGGAAACCAGCCACTTCTTCCACCGCAAGCTGATCGACCTGCGCGGCGCGCTGACCCACGGCGTCAAGCACTGGCTGGGCGCGGCGGCATGAGTGCAACCGAGTTGACCCCGTCGCAGCGGTATGCGGAAGGGGTCGCCCGCGGCGACTGGCAGAACGACCCGGCCCAGCACGCGGCGCTGGCCGAACTGGACCGCATCCACCTGGGCCTGCTGGACAGTGCCGAGGAGGGCTGGCTGGACCGTCTGTCCTCGTTCTGGAAGAAACCCGAGCCGGTCAAGGGCCTGTATTTCTGGGGCGGTGTCGGCCGCGGCAAGACCTTCCTGGTTGACCTGTTCTATGACGGGCTGCCGATCAGGCAGAAGTACCGCACCCACTTCCATCGCTTCATGCGCAGCGTCCATGAACGCCTGCGCGAGCACCAGGGGCAGAGCGACCCGCTGGCGAAGATCGCCCAGGAATGGCGCAGCAACCTGCGCGTGCTGGTGCTGGACGAGTTCTTCGTCACCGACATCGGCGACGCGATGCTGCTGGCACGGTTGCTCGAGCGTCTGTTCGCCGAGGGCGTGACCCTGGTCACCACGTCCAACACGGCGGTGGAGAACCTGTACCTCAACGGCCTGCAGCGGGAGAGCTTCCTGCCGGCGATCGGCCTGCTGCAGCGCTTCTGCGTGGAGCTGTACGCCGAGGGCACCGAGGATTACCGGATGCGCGCGCTGACCCGCTCGCCGGTCTACCGCGCGCCGTTGGCCGCCGACAGCGACGACTGGCTGGCCACGCGCTGGAACGAGCTGAGTGGCGGCCAGCCGGCCAAGCCCGGCAACATCGAGATCGAGGGTCGCAAGATTCCGGTCCGGGGCCGTGGCAAGAGCATCGCCTGGTTCGATTTCGCCGCACTGTGCGAAGGCCCGCGCGGGCCGTCGGACTACATCGAGATCGCGCACGAGTTCAATACCGTGCTGCTGGGGGGCATTCCCGCCTTCGACCGCCTGAACGAAGATGCCGCGCGCCGCTTCGTCAACCTGATCGACGAGCTGTACGACCGCCACGTCAACCTGGTCTGCACCGCCAGCACCTCGCCGATCGAGCTGTACACCGGCACCCGCCTGCAGGGCGCATTCGAGCGCACCGCCTCGCGCCTGATCGAGATGCAGAGCGCCGAATACCTGGGAACCCCGCACCGGGCGTGAGCGCGCGCCGCATGGTGATGGCTGGCCCTGTACCCACGCGGCGGGGCCATCGGCGTCAATCGATATCACTTTAGGACTCGCCTGATAGTTCACCGGGTGGGGGCGCCCTAGCATGTCCGTCATCGCCTGACGTCGCGTGCCTGTGCCGCAACGGGGCCCCACTGAACGGGAACTGCCATGAACGCTCTTCTTTCGAAGCGGCGCGGGACGCTGTTGGCCTGCAAATGGCTGGCCGCCGCCGCGCTGCTCGGCCCGGCGCTGCCGCTGCAGGCGTCCACCTTCGCCCTGCAGAGCAATACGGTGATCCTGGAGGAGCGCGAAGGGCGCACCGCGTTCAACATCAGCAATCCCGGCCGCGAGCCGATCCTGCTGCTGAGCAGCGTGGACGATCTGGACGAGCGGCCGATGGCCGGCAACATCCTGGTGACCCCGGCGGTGACCCGCATCGACCCGGGCCAGAGCCAGATCGTCAACTTCACGCTGAAGAAGGGCGTGGTGCTGGATCGCGAGTACATGCTGCGGGCGTCGTTCGAAGGTGTCACCCAGAAGAGCGAGCGCGGCATGCGCATGCCGATCCGCCAGCAGATCGGCTTCATCCTGCAGCCGCGTGCGGTGGCTGTTGCAGTCCGTCCCTGGCAGGACCTGCGCTTCTCCATCGAAGGTGATCAGCTGACCGTCCACAACAGTGGACCGCATGTGATCCGGGTCGGTCCCGAGCTGCGCCTGCAGCCCTCCGCCGCGCTGGGTGTGCTGCCGCATCCCTACCTGATGCCGGGCGAAACGCGGGTGCTGACCCTGGCGGGCGACGTGGGCGGCAGCAACGGCCACGTCGAGATCGTGCCGCTGAGCCGCTATGGCTTCGCCAAGGACAAGGAACAACTGCCGCTGCAGCCGTGAGCACGCGGCGTTGACTGCCACTGCATGCAAGGACCCCACCCATGAGGCAGCCGCCGTCATTGGCGCCGGTTGCCGCCCTGGTGATCGGCGCGGGAGGAATGAGTACCGCCACCGGCGTTGCCGCACAGGAGGTGCAGTTCGACCTCAAGCAGCTGGAGCGCAATGGCGTCTCGGCCGACGTTGCACGCTTCTTTGCACGCCGGGCCGGCTTTCTGCCCGGCGTGCACCAGGTCGACGCCAGCGTCAACGGCATGCGCCGCGAGCCGCTGCAGGTGCGGTTCGATGCTCAGGGTGAGCCGTGTTTTTCCGCCGAAGTGCTGGCGCAGCTGGGCCTGAAACAGGACGACCCGGAGCAGGCCTGTGCGCCGCTGCAGCAGATCCATCCCGGCACCCGGGTCGAGCTGCGGCCCGGCAGTGCGCGGATGGATCTGGTGGTGCCGGCCACGGCCCTGCGTGACAGCAGCGCGGGCGGTGCCTTCCAGCGTGGCGGCAGTGCGCTGGTTCTCAACTACGACGTTTTCTCCCAGCGCGTGCAACGACGCACGGGCAATGACCATTCTTTGAGTGCACGCATGGAACTGGGGTTCAACACCGCCAACTGGGCCGTACGCAGCCGCGGCGACTATGCACGGCGTCGCTCGCAGAGCCGTTACGTGCAGCAGGAAACCTATGCCCAGCGTGCGCTGGAGCGTGCCTCGGGGGTGTTCCAGGCGGGCCAGCTGAGCCTGGCCTCGGAAGGCTTCGGTGGCACGCCGATGCTGGGTGCGCAGCTGTTTTCCGATGACATGCAGCGCCAGGCCAGCCGCCTCAGCGTGCCGATCGAAGGCATCGCCGACAGCCATGCGGTGGTGGAAGTGCGCCAGCGCGGCAGCGTCGTGCACCGCAGCGTGGTCGCGCCCGGTGCCTATTCGATCAGCGACATCGCCGTGACCCACCGTGGCACCGACCTCGATGTGGAAGTCCGCGAAGAGGACGGGCGCACCACCCGCTATCGGGTACCGGCACCGATGGATGTGCCGGACGCCGATGCCGCGCCGGCCTTCCAGCTGGGGGTGGGGCGCTACCGTGCCCGCGATGGCGTGCACCTGCAGGGCAATGCGCCCTGGCTGGTCCACGCCGGGGGCGCTGCGCAGCTGCGCGCGGATACCCGCGTCAGCACGTCGCTGCTGCTTGCGCGTGACTACCAGGGACTGGCAGCACAGTCCGGCTTCAGCCTTGGCTCGCGCAGCACCTGGGGCGTGGGCGCGCGTTTCTCGCATGCTGCGCAATGGGGCTTCGGCCATGAGCTGCAGCTGCAGGGCAATGCCAGCTTCGACAATGGACTCAGCATGGGCGCGTCCTGGCAGCGCCGCAGCGCTGCCTTCGCGACGCTGGAAGACACCTTGCCGCTGCGCGATACCCGGCCGTGGCCGTGCGAACCCTGGACCCTGCCGGAGGCCTGCGCTTCGCGCGACGAGCGGCTGCAGCAATCGCTGTCGGCCTCGCTGGGCTGGTCCAGCGCCAGGTGGGGCGCGTTTTCCTACACGTTCTGGCAGAGCCGCTATGGCGGCGATGTTGGCCGTGGGCAGACGCTGTCGGCGTCACGCCGGTTCGGCCGGGTCAACGTCAACCTGACCCTGCAGCATGCGCAGGGGCGTGGCAGCGCCGCGTTCGTCAATCTGCAGGTTCCGTTGGGACGCGGCAGCGTCAGTGCCCGTGCCTACCGCTATGAAGATGCGTCGCGCAACCTGGGCGCCAGTTTCCAGAGCCGCACCGCAGGTGGCCTGGCCTACAACGTGGATGCATCGCACAGCGGTTCGCAGCAGCGGTTGGCGGTCGCAGCCAGCCAGCGCACCGCGTATGGCGCGTTCAATGCGGGGGCCTCGCACATCCAGGGCCAGGCCCAGACCCAGTATCTGGCCGCCAGCGGCGGTGTAGCGCTGGCCTCGGGGCGCACCCTGGCGTTTTCCAGCTCGCGCATTGGCGACACCTTTGCCGTGGTCCGGATTCCACGCGTGGCCGGGATCGGCCTGAGCGGCGCCGGCAGTGCCACCACCTCCGTGCTGGGCACCGCGGTGTTGCCGTCGATCACCCCTTACCGGCCCACCCGCCTGCAGCTGGACGGGCGAACGCTGCCGCTGAACCAGCGCTTTGCCAGTACCACGCTTGATCTGGCGCTGGCGCGCGGTGCGGTCGCCACCCCCACCATCAGTGCGCACCCGGTGCGCCAGCTGTTGCTGACCGTGCGTACCCGCGGCGGCGAACTGGCACGGGTAGGTACCGCGCTGTACTCCGCCGAAGGCGACTTCATCGGCACCGTGATCGGCCAGGGCAACGCGATCCTGGACAACGAACAGATCGGCAAGCCGGTGCTGCTGGACGATGCCGGCGGTCGCTGTGAAGTGCACTACCGCGTGCCGGCCCGGTTCGATCCCGCGCGTCCCTACGAAGCATCCGAAGGACGTTGCCTGTGATGCCCTCATTGCACTGCCGCGAACGCGCGGTGCCCGTATTGCCGGTAGCGACCTCGGTCGCTCCGCCAATGGATCGTCGTCGCAGACGGTCCCCCCATCCCCCTCCAACCTGGGAGTTTCCACACCATGAGTAAAGTCCAGCTTTCCCTTGCCGCGACCGTGCTGGCACTGCTGTCGGCCGGTGCCGTGCACGCAGAACCCATCGCGCCCTCGACCCTGAAGGTCACCGGCAGCCTGGATGTCCCGGCCTGCCTGGTCACCGCTGGCGATGACGGCGTGTACGACTACGGCAGCCTGGGCCCGGGCGATATCCGCACCGGCACCACCTACAACGTGCTTCCGGCCATCAGCAAGGCCTGGAAGATCGAGTGCGAAGGCGACACCTACCTGACCTTCAAGGTGACCGACAACGCTGCAGCTTCGGCCAGTGCGACGGACACGTCGTACTTCGGCATGGGCAACGTCAACGGCACCGGCAAGCTGGGCTACTACACGGTGACGATGCGCAACCCGAAGGTGAACGGCACCGCATCCAACGTGTTCACCACCAACACCACCGCCATTACCCGCGCGGCCACGGCGCCGTTGCGGCATAGCAGCTACACCATGGGCTGGGCGCAGACGGCGGCCAACCTGCAGCAGATCGGCCGCGTGTTCGAGACCGATCTGGATGTGGTCGCCAGCCTTGCCGGCAGCCAGACCATGGGTGGCCCGATCACCGAGGACGCGAAGCTGCAAGGCTCGCTGACCCTGAACTTCGCCTACGGCCTGTAAGGAGGCTCCCATGCGTACCCCTATGATCCGCTCCTCGCTCGCGCTGGCCCTGCTGTCGGCCTGTGGCATGGCCTCTGCTGCCATTGCACCCAAGGACCTGGAGGTGACCGGCACGGTGAAGACGCCGACCTGCGTGGTCAGCTCCGACAAGGATGGCGTCTACGACTACGGCAAGGTCAATGCCAGCCTGATCCCGACCACCGGCTATCTCACCTTGTCCACCATCGACCAGGTGTGGACGGTGGATTGCGGCAGCGGCAAGACCTTCATGTCCTTCCAGGTGGTCGACAACCGCGAGGCCTCCAGCTCCAGCGTCAGCTCGCAGAACTTCGGGCTGGGCGCGGTGGCGGGCTTCCCCACCAGCAAGCTGGGCTACTTCACGGTGACCCTGAACGGGGCCAAGGTCGACCAGGCCAACGTCAACGTGCTGCGCGGGACCAAGGGTGCGGCTTCCGGCACCGGTGCCGCCAGCACCTTCCTGGACAAGACCCTGTCGCACAGCTGGACCACCTCGGGCACCACCGGTGCCCTGCCGCTCAGCGGCAGCGTGTTCTCGATGGGGTTGCGGGTCAGCGCCTTCGTCGCCAGTGAAACGGTGCGCGGCGCGCCGATCACCGAAGGAACCCCGCTGGATGGCAACCTGACGCTGAACTACGCCTTCGGTCTTTGACCGCAATGCCCGGGGCAGGTGCAATGCCTGCCCCGGCGGCTGGCAACCGGCTGCCAGCAGCCCCTGGCAGGCCGGACGTCGCCCGTCCACCGGATTCCCACC
Source organism: uncultured Stenotrophomonas sp. (assembly GCF_945952405.1). Classification (GTDB taxonomy): domain Bacteria; phylum Pseudomonadota; class Gammaproteobacteria; order Xanthomonadales; family Xanthomonadaceae; genus Stenotrophomonas. Next base: position 126,853 of record NZ_CAMFIA010000005.1, read on the forward strand.
GGCTGCCCACGACCTATCCACAGGGTTGTCCCTAGCCAGCTTCATCACTGTCATGTGAAGCTGTCATTGTTCCGTTTCCGCGCGGTGCTGTACTGCCGCAATGACGTGTTTCGGGCTTGACTGCGCAGCCCGTTCCGGCAGGTCTGAAGCGTCCGATCAGGCCGCCGATGGCACGATCCTTGCGGCGCAAGGGATTGCCGAATTTCACTACATTTGGCGTTGACGGACCCAGTTACCCCCACTATCTTGTGGCCGTCGGTCACGGCGACCCCAAATCCTGGGGCCGCAGCGGTACTCCTCCGCGATCGTCAACGGCAGTGGCAGGCGCAGGGTCTCACCCCCTGCGACGCCGTCCTGCAATCCTGGGCTGTCATGTCCCGGGCCGCGTCACCCGATGCATCCAGCACCCCCAATCACGCCAAGAGGACACACGCCGTGACCACCGAATCCAGCGCCACCATCGAGAAGGAAAGCGAATTCCTGTTGACGTCGCCGCCGACGGCCAACGCGATGAGTGTGACCAAGCGCAATGGCACGACCGAGCTGGTGGATCTGAACAAGATCGTGCGCGCGGTGCAGCGTTCCTCCGAAGGCCTGCACGCGGTCGATCCGATGCGCGTGGCCACCCGCACCATTTCCGGCCTGTACAACGGCGCCACCACCCGCGAACTGGACGAACTGTCCATCCGCACCGCCGCCCTGCTGATCGGTGAAGAGCCCGAGTACGGCCGCCTTGCGGCGCGCCTGCTGGCCAACTACATCGCCAAGGAAGTCTCCGGCCAGGAAATCTACGCCTTCTCGCAGTCGGTCAGCCGTGGCCATGAAGTCGGCCTGATCAACGACCGCCTGCTGAATTTCGTGCAGACCAATGCACGCAAGCTCAACGATGCCATCGACGGCGCGCTGGACCTGAACTTCGATTACTTCGGCCTGCGTACCCTGTACGACCGTTACCTGCTGCGCCACCCGCACACCCGCAAGGTGATCGAGACCCCGCAGCAGTTCTTCCTGCGTATCGCCAGCGCGCTGAGCGAGGACGTGGCCGAGACCCTGGCGCTGTACAAGCGCATGGGCAACCTCGACTACCTGCCGTCCAGCCCGACCCTGTTCAACTCCGGCACCACCCACGAGCAGCTGTCCTCGTGCTTCCTGCTGGACTCGCCGCAGGACTCGCTGGAGTCGATCTATTCCAAGTACGGCGACATCGCCCAGCTGTCGAAGTTCTCCGGCGGCATCGGCGTCAGCTACACCCGCGTGCGTTCGCGTGGTTCGCTCATCAAGTCGACCAATGGCCACTCCAACGGCATCGTGCCGTGGCTGAAGACCATGGATTCGTCGGTGGCCGCGGTCAACCAGGGTGGCAAGCGCAAGGGCGCGGCCTGCGTGTACCTGGAAACCTGGCACGCCGACATCGAGGACTTCCTCGAGCTGCGTGACAACACCGGTGACGAAGCCCGTCGTGCGCACAACCTGAACCTGGCCAACTGGGTGCCGGACCTGTTCATGAAGCGCGTCGAGGCCGACCAGGAATGGTCGCTGTTCGATCCGCGCGTCGTGCCCGAGTTCACCGACCTGTTCGGCGAAGCCTTCGAGCAGGCCTACCTGCAGGCCGAGGCCCAGGGCAAGGCCAACCGCACCATCTCCGCGCGCAAGCTGTATGCCCGCATGATGCGTACGCTGGCCGAGACCGGCAACGGCTGGATGACCTTCAAGGACAAGTGCAACCGCGCCAGCAACCAGACCCTGCGTGCCGGCAACGTGATCCACCTGTCGAACCTGTGCACCGAGATCCTGGAAGTCACGTCCAACGATGAAACCGCGGTGTGCAACCTGGGTTCGATCAACCTGGGCAACCACTTCGACGAGCACAACGAGTTCGATTTCGAGAAGCTGGCCGAGACCGTGCGCCTGGCCGTGCGCCAGCTCGACCGCGTCATCGACCTGAACTTCTACCCGATCGAAACCGCCCGCCGCGCCAACCTGCGCTGGCGTCCGGTCGGCCTGGGCTGCATGGGCCTGCAGGACGTGTTCTTCCGCAAGCGCCTGCCGTTCGACAGTGCCGAAGCCCGCGCCCTGTCGAAGAAGATCGCCGAAGCGATCTACTTCCACGCACTGGAAACCTCCTGCGAGCTGGCCCAGGAACGCGGCAAGCACCCGTCGTTCAACGACACCCGCGCCGCCGGTGGCGAACTGCAGTTCGATGCCTGGAACGTGGTGCCGGAAGACAACGAGCGCTGGGATGCCCTGCGTGCCCGCATCAAGGAACACGGCCTGCGCAACTCGCTGATGATCGCGATCGCGCCGACCGCGACCATCGCCTCGATCGCCGGTTGCTACGAGTGCGTCGAGCCGCAGGTGTCCAACCTGTTCAAGCGCGAGACCCTGTCCGGTGACTTCCTGCAGGTCAACCGCTACCTGGTCAACGAGCTGAAGAAGCTGGGCCTGTGGACCGCGGAGATGCGCGACGCCATCAAGCTGGCCGAAGGCTCCATCGCCGGCGTGGCGCAGATTCCGGAAACGCTGCGCGAGGTCTACCGCACCGCGTGGGAACTGCCGATGCGTTCGCTGATCGACATGGCCGCCGAGCGCGGCGCCTTCATCGACCAGTCGGCCTCGCTCAACCTGTTCATGGAAAGCCCGAACATCGGCGCGATGTCCTCCATGTACATGTACGCCTGGAAGCAGGGCATCAAGACCACCTACTACCTGCGTTCGCGCCCGGCCACCAAGATCGCCAAGACCACGGTGAGCAGCGCGGCCCCGGCCAAGGTGTTCAGCCCGGACGAAGCCATCGCCTGCTCGCTGGAAAACCCGGAAGCCTGCGAGGCCTGCCAGTAACACCGCGCGGTGGGTGCCGACCGTTGGTCGGCACTCGAGCCCCCCGCACCTGTAGAGCCGAGCCATGCCCGGCTACGGAAAAACACCCACGGTAGCGCCGGGCCATGCCCGGCGGCTCACCCAGGAATTCAAGGAAACACCCATGGCCGACAAGCCCAAGCAGATGCTGCTCGATCCCGGTTTTGAACTGACCCTGCGCCCGATGCGCTACCCGCAGTTCTATGACATGTACCGGAACGCGATCAAGAACACCTGGACGGTGGAAGAGATCAACTTCCAGATCGACATCACCGACCTGCACAGCAAGATGTCGCCGGGTGAGCGCCACCTGATCCACCGCCTGGTCGCATTCTTTGCTACCGGCGACTCGATCGTGTCCAACAACCTGGTGCTGAACCTGTACCAGCACCTGAATGCGCCGGAAGCGCGCATGTACCTGTCGCGCCAGCTGTACGAAGAAGCGCTGCACGTGCAGTTCTACCTGACCCTGCTCGACAACTACCTGCCGGATCCGGAAGAGCGCGTCAAAGCCTTCGCCGCGGTGGAGAACATCGACTCGATCAAGAAGAAGGCCGATTTCTGCTTCAAGTGGATCGACTCGATCCAGGACCTGAAGCGCATCGAGACCCGTGCCGAGCGCCGTCAGTTCCTGCTCAACCAGATCTGCTTCGCCGCCTGCATCGAAGGCCTGTTCTTCTTCGCTGCGTTCGCCTACGTGTATTACTTCCGTTCGCGCGGCCTGCTGCCGGGCCTGGCCTCGGGCACCAACTGGGTGTTCCGCGACGAGAGCGCGCACATGGAATTCGCGTTCGAGTCGGTGCGCGTGGTGCGTGAGGAAGAGCCGGACCTGTTCGACGATGAAATGAAGCAGCAGGTCTACGACATGCTGGCCGAAGCCATCGAATGCGAAGTGCAGTTCGCCGAGGACGTGCTGTCCGGTGGCGTGGCCGGCATCTCGACCCGCGACATGCGCCAGTACCTGCAGCACTGCGCCGACCAGCACTTCGCCAAGCTGGGCATGGAAAAGAAGTACAACGTGCGCAACCCGCTGCCGTTCATGGAACTGCAGGACGTGCAGGAACTGACCAACTTCTTCGAACGCCGCGTTTCGGCCTACCAGGTCGGCGTGCAGGGCGAAGTCGCCTTCGACATGAACTTCTGATCGAACCGGTCAGGCCTGTCGCAACGAAGAACCCCGGCCAACGCCGGGGTTTTTTGTCAGCGCCGTCCTTCCACCGCCATCCGCACCGCCAGGCCGGCCAGCACCGTGCCCATCAGCCAGCGCTGCAGCGCCTGCCAGGTCGGGCGTGCGGCCAGGAAGCCGGCGATGCTGCCGGCCATCACCGCGATCACCGCATTGACGCTCACGCTGACCGCGATCTGGGTGAAGCCCAGCACCAGCGACTGCATCAGCACACTGCCATGGCCTTCCGGGTGCAGGAACTGCGGCAGCAGCGACAGGTACATCACCGCAATCTTCGGATTCAGCAGGTTGGTCAGGAAGCCCATCGCCAGCAGCCGGCCTGGACCGTCCGGCGGCAGCTCGCGCACCGCGAAGGGCGAGCGGCCGCCCGGCTTGAGCGCCTGCCAGGCCAGGTACAGCAGGTACAGCGCACCGCCGATGCGCAGCGCGTCATAGGCGAGCGGTACGGTCATCAGCAGGGCCGTGATGCCCAGCGCCGCGCACAGCATGTAGAACACGAAGCCCAGGGCTACCCCGCCCAGTGAGATCAGGCCGGCGCGGCGGCCCTGGCAGATCGAGCGTGACACCAGGTAGATCATGTTCGGCCCGGGCGTGAGCACCATGCCCAGCGAGATCAGGGCGAAGGCCAACAGGTCGGAAGTCGCGGGCATGGGCGGTCCTGGCAGGGGGCGTGGCGCAGTGTAGCGCCGCCTGCACGGGGCCTGGCTTAAAATCGCGGCACCCCACACCGAAGCCCCACCATGACCCCGATCCCCGAGACCGTGCCGCCCACTGAAGTGCGCATGGCCGAAATCGTCTTCCCCAACCACACCAACCATCTCGGCACCCTGTTCGGCGGCCAGGCACTGGCGTGGATGGACAAGGCCGCCTTCCTGGCGGCCGCCCGTTACTCGCGCCGCACCGTGGTGACCGCGCGCAGCGACCAGGTCGACTTCAAGCTGCCGATCCGCATCGGCCAGATGGTGGAAACCATTGGCCGCATCGTCGAAGTCGGCCGCAGTTCGATGAAGGTCGAGGTGGAACTGGTTGCCGAGGACCTGCACAGCGGCGAGCGTAAGCTGTGCACCCGCGGCCACTTCGTGATGATCGCGCTGGACGAAGAAGGCCACCCGATCGCCGTGCCGGCGCTGCCGGCAGCCTGACCACGCCGCCCCGGGCGGCGCTTGCGGGGGCGCCCACGCGCCCCCATCTGGCAGCCATGACCCCGCCGCTGACCGACTTCATCGACCGCGCCCAGCGCCTGTTCGTGCTGACCGGCGCCGGTTGCAGCACCGCCTCGGGCATTCCCGATTACCGCGATGCCGACGGCCAGTGGAAACGCACGCCACCGGTGACCTACCAGGCATTCATGGGCGAGGCGGCCACCCGCCAGCGCTACTGGGCCCGCAGCCTGCTGGGCTGGCCGCGTTTCGGCCTGGCCCGGCCCAACGGTACCCACCAGGCGCTGGCCGCGCTGGAAAGCCGCGGCAAGCTGCAGCTGCTGCTGACCCAGAACGTGGATGGCCTGCACCAGCGCGCCGGCAGCCACAACGTGATCGATCTGCATGGCCGCCTGGACCTGGTGCGTTGCATGGGCTGCGAGCGCCGCAGCGGCCGCGAGGACCTGCAGCTGCGCCTGCGCGACGCCAATCCGGGCTGGGACGCGCTGGAAGCCGGCATCGCCCCGGATGGCGACGCCGACCTGGAGACCGACTTCTCCCGCTTCGTGGTGCCCGATTGCCCCTACTGCGGCGGCGTGCTGAAGCCGGATGTGGTGTTCTTCGGCGAGAACGTGCCGCGTGAACGGGTGGCGGCGGTGCACGACCATCTGCAGCAGGCCGACGCTGTACTGGTGGTCGGATCGTCGCTGATGGTCTATTCCGGCTTCCGTTTCGTGCAGGCCGCGGCCAGGGCCGGGTTGCCGGTGGCGGCGTTGAACCGGGGCCGCACCCGCGCCGACGACCTGCTGCAGTTCAAGGACCAGCGCGACTGCGCCGAAGCGCTGTCCACGTGGGCTTCGCCCTGAGCCGAGCATAGGCGCGGCTCTACAAGGGTCGAGGGCTTCCGTAGAGCCGAGCCTACGCTCGGCTGCAGCGGGCCGCGCGAAACAGCGATCCATCCAGACGGTTGATTCGCGCGCCGCGCAGCGGTGCAATACGCACCCCCTACGTCGTTCATCACCGTCTTGAGCCAGCTGTTTTCGCCGATCTCGTTCGGCCCCCTGACCTTGTCCAACCGCATCGTGATCGCACCGATGTGCCAGTACTCCGCCGAAGATGGCCGCGCCAGCGACTGGCATGCCATGCACCTGGGCAACCTGGCGCAGTCCGGTGCCGGCCTGCTGATCCTGGAAGCGACCGCCGTCGAGCCGCGAGGACGCATCAGCTGGGCCGACCTGGGCCTGTGGGATGACGGCACCGAGGCGGCGCTGGCGCAGGTGCTGGCCAGCGTCCGCCGCTGGTCGCCGATGCCGCTGGGCATCCAGCTGGGCCATGCCGGGCGCAAGGCCTCGGTGAAGCGGCCGTGGGACGGTGGTGGCCAGCTGCCGGCCGACGACGCGCGTGGCTGGACCACGCTGGCGCCGTCACCGCTACCGTTCCATGCCGCCGATCCCGCTCCGCAGGAACTGGACGAGGCCGGCATCGCCGAGGTCATCGCCGCGTTCGCTGCCAGCGCGGTGCGCGCCGAGCGCCTGGGCTTCGAACTGATCGAGCTGCATGCCGCGCACGGCTACCTGCTGCACCAGTTCCTGTCGCCGTTGAGCAATCGCCGCACCGATGGCTACGGGGGTTCGCTGCCCAATCGCCTGCGCCTGCTGGTGGAAGTATTCGACGCTGTGCGCGCGGCGGTGTCGGACAAGGTCGCCGTGGGCGTGCGCATTTCCGCCAGCGACTGGGTCGAGGGTGGCTGGGACCTGGTGCAGAGCGAGGCACTGGCACAGGTGCTGGACGCGCGTGGCTGCAATTTCCTGCATGTTTCCAGTGGTGGCCTCGACGAGCGCCAGAAGATCACCGTCGGCCCGGGCTACCAGGTGCCGTTCGCGGCGGCGATCAAGGCCAAGGTGCGCATGCCGGTCATCGCGGTGGGCATGATCACCGAGCCGGAGCAGGCCGAATCGATCCTGCGCCATCTCCATGCCGATGCGGTGGCACTGGCACGCGGCATCCTCTACGACCCGCGCTGGCCCTGGCACGCCGCCGCCGCACTGCGCGACAGCGTGGAGCCGGCACCGCAGTACCTGCGCTGCGAGCCGCGCGATGCGCGCGGCGTGTTCAAGGCGCGCTGAGCTACACCCGCCAGGCCGGCGCCATGCCGGCCTGCAGGTGTTCGAACAGCGCGCGGATCTTGGCGGTGAAGTCGCGGCGGTCGCTGACGCAGAAGTAGACCTCCATCGGCTCCGGCCGCCACGCCGTGTGCGCATCGAACACCGCCTGCAGGCGACCCTCGCGCAGGTACGGCGCAGCCACGAACGCGGCCAGCCGGGTGATGCCGGCACCGGCCGCCGCCAGTGTCGCCAGCGCGTCGATGTCATCGCAGACCATGCTCGGCGGCAGCGCGGCGTCCACGCGCTGGCCGTCCTTCAGCAGGCCCCAGCGCAGCGGCCGGCCGTCGGTGGGGAAACGGTGCAGCAGGCCGCGATGGCCGCCCAGGTCGGACGGCTGCTGCGGCGTGCCGTGCGCCTCCAGGTATGCCGGCGAGGCGCAGAATACGAACGGAACGCGCGCCAGCTGCCGTGCGACCACCCCATCTTCCAGCTGCGCACCGATGCGGATGCTGGCATCCACCGCTTCCGGGCCATGCTGCACGGCGCGGTCGGTCAGGCGCAGCTCCAGCTGCAGCTGCGGGTAGCGCTGCTGCAGCGAGGGCAACAGTGGCGCCAGCACATGGCGGCCGAAGGCGCTGCTGCTGGCGATGCGCAGTGGCCCGGCCGGCTCGATGTCACCGGAGGTGACCATCGCCTGCGCGCGCGCGAGGTCGGCCTCGATGTGGCGCACCTGTGCCAGGTACAGCGCACCGGCCTCGCTGAGCGCCAGCTGGCGCGTGCTGCGGTTCAGCAAGCGTACGCCCAGATGGGCCTCCAGCCGGTTGATGTTCTGGCCGACTGCGGTGGCGCTGATGCCAAGGATGCGGGCCGCGGCGGCAATGCTGCCGGTCTCTGCGGTGCGGGTGAAGCTGCGGATCAGTTGCAACAGGTTCATGACCGACCAGCTTGCCATGGGGACAGCCAAGTATCGCTTGGGACTGAACCAAGCGTTTCGGTTGCATCGGTGACCATCGATCCGGTCGGCCGGGCGCTGCCCTACACTCGGGCGATGCGCCCCGATTCCATCCTCACCCTGTCCTGTCCCGATCGTACCGGCATCGTCTATCGCGTGTCCGGCCTGCTGTTCGACCATGGCTGCAACATCCTCGACGCCCAGCAGTTCGGCGATGAGGAGAGCGGTCGGTTCTTCCTGCGCGTGCACTTCGACCGCGACGCCAGCCTGCCGCTGGCGACGGTGCACGAGGCGATGGCCGCGCTTGCGGCCGGCTTCGGCATGGACTGGCAGCTGCATGATGGCCGCCGTCGTGCACGCCTGCTGGTGCTGGTCAGCAAGCAGGGTCACTGCCTCAATGACCTGCTGTTCCGCGCCCACAGCGGACAGCTGAAGGTCGACATCGCCGCGGTGGCCTCCAACCACGCGGATTTCGCGGCGCTGGCCGCGTCCTACCAGGTACCGTTCCACCACCTGCCGGTCAACGCCGCGACGCGCGCGGTGCAGGAGCAGCAGATCATCGACCTGGTTGAACGCGAGCGCATCGACCTGGTGGTGCTGGCGCGCTACATGCAGATCCTGTCACCCACCCTGTGCCGTGCGCTGGCTGGCCGTGCGATCAACATCCACCACAGTTTCCTGCCCAGCTTCAAGGGCGCGCAGCCGTACCACCAGGCGCACGCGCGCGGGGTCAAGATCATCGGCGCCACCGCGCACTACGTCACCGAAGACCTGGACGAAGGCCCGATCATCGAACAGGACGTGGCCCGCGTGGACCACGCGATGGCGCCGCGCGAGCTGGTGCGGCTGGGCAGCGATACCGAATCGCTGGTGTTGGCACGCGCGGTGCGCCGCCATGTGGAGCACCGCATCCTGCTCAATGGGCACCGCACGGTGGTGTTCCGGTAGTGCCGGCCGCTGGCCGGCAATCCCGTCATCCCCGCAGGGCGGTTCAGATGACTGCGATGCCCGCCTTGCCCAGTGCCTCGCGCACCATCGCATCGTTGGCCGCGGTCACCGGCCGGGTCAACTCCCACAGGAACTTCACCCGGAACCCGGACTTCACCGCATCCTGCGCGCTCCACAGCACGCAGTAGTCGCGGGCCAGTCCGCACACGTGCACTTCGCGGATGCGGCGTTCGTGCAGCCAGCCGGCCAGGCCGGTAGCCGGGCGTTCGCCGTCCGGGCCGTGGTTTTCGCGGAAGGCGCTGTACGAGTCCACCTGCGGGCGGGTGCCCTTGCGCAGGATCAGGTCGGCGACGGTCCAGTCCACGCCCGGATGCAGGGCGGCGCCGGTGCTGCCCTGCACGCAGTGGTCGGGCCACAGGGTCTGCGGCTGCGCGTGCAGCAGGATGGTCTCGAACGGACGCCGGCCGGGATGCTGGCTGGCGAACGAGGCGTGATCGGCCGGATGCCAGTCCTGGGTGGCCACCACCGTGCGGTACTGGCGCTGCGCCAGCAGCGCGGCAACCGGTGCCACCAGCGCGTCACCGTGGTCGCAGGCCAGTGCGCCACCGGGCATGAAGTCCGGCTGCAGATCGATCACCAGCAGGGCGACATCGGCGGGCAGGGCGGTCATGGCAGGTCCGGTACAACCAAAGGGGCGACCAGCGTGGCCGCCCCATGGCCACACGTCAACATGGCCACACGTCAATCGGCCTGCGGCGCCTCGGTGTCCTGCCCGTAGTACAGCAGGCCGATCCTGATGCGCTCGCGGCCGTTCTCGCGGCGGTGGCGGTTGGCGTCGCGCAGCGAGTACACGCAGCCGCAGTACTCCTGCTGGTAGAACTGTTCGCGCTTGCTGATCTCGATCATGCGGCTGGCACCACCGCCCTTGCGCCAGTTGTAGTCCCAGTACTGCAGGCCTTCATAGCGCGAGGCGGCGCGGATGCCGCAGTCGTTGATCTGCGCCATGTTCTTCCAGCGCGAGATGCCCAGTGACGAGCTGATGGTGTCGTAGCCATGCTCATGGGCATACAGTGCGGTGCGCTCGAATCGCATGTCGAAGCACATCGTGCAGCGGATGCCGCGCTCGGGCTCGTTCTCCATGCCGCGTGCACGGCTGAACCAGTTGTCGGTGTCGTAGTCGCAATCGATGAACGGGATGCCGTGCTGTTCGGCGAAGCGGATGTTCTCCTGCTTGCGCAGCTCGTATTCCTTCACCGGGTGGATGTTGGGGTTGTAGAAGAAGATCGCGTAGTCGATCCCGGAGGCGGTGATCGCCTCCATCACTTCGCCGGAGCAGGGCGCGCAGCACGAATGCAGCAGCAGGCGCTTGCCATCGGCAGGCAGGGTCAGGGTGGGGCGTTGGAGCTCGGTCATGGTCGGGTACCGCATGGACCGCCGGCAACGGCGGTGGCCCATGCATCAGCGCGTGGGGATCGGGTCTGGCCGGATTCCGTGAACAGGACGCGCGCGACCGCGCCGCCTGCATGCGCAGGACAGCGACAGCCCCGGCAACCTCCCCGCGGAGATTCCAGGTCGAGTCAGGGGACGGTCGTGTCCCCCGGCCGGGGCCGGTATTCGGGCTGATGGACACGGGCCGCGGCCCACCTACTACCTGCCGCTTCCCAGGCGCGAGCCCAGTGCTGTTGGCAGGATTCGTTTCCATTCACCGCTGCGGGGCAGCTCCGGAATGGGCGCGCGAGGCGCCGTCACCGGATTCCCATTCAAATCCCTGCCTTTGCAGCAGCGAGGGCAGGGATACCTTCGGCGTGTGCAAAGTGGACCTGTTGGCGGCAATGGTCAAGGGCCGCGACCGCGGCGGCCGTTGAGCCGCACGCCGGCCGTGCCCGCGCTAGGGCGCGGTCATGTACCGCTGCCAGAGGTGGTTCACCAGCTGCAGCTGCGGGTCGTAGCGGCGCTTGCGTTCGAGGAAGGTCTGCCACTGCGGGTAGGCACGCTGGAACTGCTCGCGGGTGGCGTGTGGCCGGTAGGGCAGGTAGTAGCGGCCACCGCAGGCCAGTGCGGCGTCGATCAGGGCGCGGGTCCAGCGTGTGGCCATCGTGTCTCCCCAGGGATGCCGGCGCTGCTTGTGGTACAGCACGAAACAGAACACCTCCTGGTCCGCCCAGGCCATCAACGCGGTGGGATCGGCCGGCGCATGGCGGATCGATACATTCAACGCCTCCACCCGATGATGCTGCAGGATGGCGGCCATGCGGCTGGCGAACGCCTGGAAACGCTCGACCGGGATGAAGTATTCCTGCAGCAGGTAGGTGGACATCGCGCGCGTGCGCGGTTCCAGCGCGGCCACGTCCAGGCTGGCTTCAAGGTTGCGGCGGATCACCCGTGCTTGGCTGAGCTGCGGCGCCACCACCTTGCTCGCACGCAGCTGCGGGCCGCCCGGCAGCTCCGACACCGCCCAGATCATGTTCTGCTCATGGGCGTAGCTGGCGCCCACCGGGATCAAGCGCCTCGGGTCGGTCAGCGCGGCGCTGCTGCGCCGCCACGTCACCGTCAGCGGCGCATCGAAACGGGGCGGCATCAGGTCGGCGTTGTGCATCAGCGCGTCGTCGCGCGACTGCACGTTGTCGCGGAACCAGCGCGGATAGTCGGCCAGCGCCACCGGTTCCATGTGCCGCGCCATATGATCGTTGCCGGCCAGGTCCAGTTCGACCTCGCTGACCACCGCGATCAGGCCATAGCCGCCGATCACGGCGGCGAACAGTTCCGGGTGCAGCTCGGGCGAGGTCTCCACCACTTCGCCTGAGCGCAGCACCACCTGCAGCGCACGGATCGTCGCGGCCAGGCTGCCATTGCCGACATAACGGCCGTGGCAGTTGACCGATACCGAGCCACCAACGGTGAAGTTGCTGAAACTCTGCATCACCTTCACCGACAGCTCGTGCGGGTCCAGCAGTTCCTGCAGCGCGCGCCAGCGCATGCCGGCCTGCACGCGCACCGCGCGCCGCGCGACATCCAGCCAGACCAGGCCGTTGTAGCCGGTCAGGTCCAGTTGCAATGCTCCGCTGGCGTTGGTCTGGCCGCCCATGCTGTAGCGCGCCCCGGCCAGGCAGACCTCGCCGTCGTGGCCACGCAGGGCGGCCAGCAGCTCCGATTGCTGGTGGATGGCCTGCACGCGGGCAATCCCGGTCGGCTCCAGCTGGCTGATGTCATTGGCCAGCGGTGTCTCGCGTCGCCCGCATGCGCTGGCGGCAACGGCGGTTCCACAGCCCGCGATGAACGCGCGTCGGGTGGTCATGGCAATCCCTGCATGAAGATCCTGTGCGGAGTGTGCCCGGGCCTCTGCGACGCCGCCAGCGGCAGCGTGCGTGGCCGGGTTCTCAGGCTGTGAGAAGGCTTCAGGTCATACTGGGTCAGCAACGTCAGATGACGTCGTCTCAGGCACAGTCGGCAGCGGGGGCAGGACAGTGGCAGACAAGTATTGCGATCTGGTCATGAAGGGCGGTATCACCAGCGGCATCGTGTACCCCAACGCGGTACTGGCGCTGGCCCGCGAGTATCGGTTCAAGAGCATCGGCGGCACCTCGGCCGGCGCCATCGCCGCGGCGGTGGCGGCCGCGGCGGCGTGCGGTGATCGTCGCCAGCAGGCCGGCGAGCACCTGCCTGGCGATGCCGGCTATGGCGGACTGTCGGCGGTGTCGGCACAGTTGTCGCGGCGCGGTTTCATCTACAGCCTGTTCCAGCCGGCACGGGGCGCACGCGCCGCCTACCGGTTGCTGGTGGTGTTGACCGGCAATGCGCGCCTGCCGCACAAGCTGACGTGCCTGGCCGTCGCCGTATTCGAGATCGCGCCGCTGGAGGTGCTGGTATCGCTGGCACTGCTGCTCGGCCTGGGCTGGTGGGGCGGCGGCTGGAGTGGCGTGGCGGCCACGTTGCTGCCATCGCTGCTGTGTGCCTACGGCGCGGGCGTTGCCGGTGCCGCGCTGCGCGTTGCGCGGGTGGCGCGGCGCAACCTGCTGGGCCTGTGCAGCGGCCTTGGCGGTGATGCGCGCCGACCGGCATTGACCGAGTGGCTGCATGCCTGCCTGCAGCAGCTGTCCGGCAAGCCGCTGGATGCGCCGCTGACCTTCGCCGACCTGCACGACGCGCCGCGCTATGCCGGCGAGCCGGACAGCCCGCACGCGATCAGCCTGCAGATGATCACCACCTGCGTATCGCACAACGAACCGCGCACCTTGCCCCTCGGTGGCGCGCAGTTCTGGTTCCTGCGCGAGGAGTTCGAGCAGCTGTTCCCGGCCAGCGTGGTGCAGTGGCTGGTGCAGCGGGCCGGCCCGCCGCTGGAGGTGGAGGGGCGCCAGTACTACCACCTGCCGCAGGGCCCGCAGCTGCCGGTGCTGGTCGCCACGCGCATGAGCCTGAGCTTCCCGCTGCTGATCAGCGCGGTGCCGCTGCACGAGCCCTCGCGCCGTGAGCGTCGCTGCGAACCGACCGCGCCGGCGGCCGATCCGGAACACAACGTTGCCGACAGCATGGAAGGACTGACCAGCGCCGGCCAGGCCTGTGGCCCGGTGATCACGGCCTTCCGCATCTGCTGGTTCTCCGATGGCGGCATCAGCAGCAACTTCCCGATCCACCTGTTCGATGCCGCGTTGCCGCGCTGGCCGACCTTCGCCATCAACCTGGTCTACCCGCAGCATGCCGAAGACGTGAGCCACGGCAGCAGCGGCCGCCAGGCGCTGGAGCATGCGGTGTTCCTGCCCACCGAGAACCGCCACGGCTGGCAGCGCACCTACCAGTCGATCGCCACGCCGCTGGCGGCCGCGGAACTGGGGCGCTTCCTGTTCGCGGTGGTGGCGACCATGCAGAACTGGCGCGACCTGCTGCAGGCACGCGCGCCGGGCTATCGCGACCGCATCGTGCATGTGAGCCTGCAGGGTGACGAGGGCGGCATGAACCTGGACATGCCGCAGGAGGTCCTGACCCGCATCGCCGACAAGGGCAGCCTGGCCGGTGCACGCTTCTGTGCGTTCTCGTTCGAGAACCACTACTGGATCCGCTGGCGCAACCTGGCCTCGGCCTACCAGCGCTACACGCTGGAAGTGGCGCGGACCGATGACCCGGCGCAGCAGGTGCTGGCCTATCGCGCGGCGTATGCGATGGTTGCCAGCGGCCAGCCGGCGCCGCCTTCGTACAAGCTGGGCTCGGAAGACAAGCGGTTGGCCTCGCAGCAACTATGGGGCCTGATGGTCGAACAGGGGCGCAGCTGGGATGACCTCGGCCCCGACCTCACCGACGGCGCACCACGCCCGTTGCCGCAGATGAAGGTGACACCGATCTACTGACGGGGCCAGCGGCCCTTTCGACGGCAAAGGCCGCTGGCCCCAGGCCATTGCACTGGGGCCAGCGGATGCACGAAAGGTCTAGTAGATCCACGCCATGCGTGGATGAATCCCACCGGAGCCGAGCCTAGCGCCCGGGCAGCTGCGCGAACGCGCGCTGCATGCAGTCCTCGCGTGGGCATACCCGGCAGCCGGGCCCGATCGACACCGAATTGCCCGGGCTCTGCACATCCAGCCCCAGTGAATACACCAGCCGCTCGGCATGCTGCAGATCGCAGCCCAGCGCCACCGCGAAGGTCTTGCGCGGTTGGCCGTGGCCGACCGGACCGCTGCTGACCTGCCGCGCCAGCCAGAAATGGCGCCGCCCGTCGGGCATGCGCGCGGTCTGGGTGAGGATGCGGCCGGGCTGGTTGAACGCCTCGTAGACGATCCACAACGGGCATGAGCCGCCCACCTGCGAGAAGTGGAAATCGGTGGCCGAGTGGCGCTTGGACACGTTGCCGGCGCGGTCCACGCGGATGAAGAAGAACGGCAGGCCGGGGGCGCTGCGCCGTGCCAGTGTGCTCAGCCGGTGGCAGACCGCTTCGAAGCCGACGCCGAACTGGTGCGCGAGCAGCTCGATGTCGTAACTGCTGGCCTCGGCCGCACGCAGGAAGCGCATGTACGGCATCACCAGCGCGCCGGCGAAGTAATTGGACAGGCCGATGCGGGCCTGGGCGATGCGCGCGTCGTCACTGAAGCCGGCGCGTGCCACCACCGCATCGATCTGCGGCAGGTAGCCGTGCAGGGCCAGCTCCGCGGCCATCTGGAAGGCCTGCTGGCCCGGTTCAAGATAGTCCGGCAGCCACAGCCGGCGCGTGCTGGCATCGTACTGGCGCTTCTCGCGCCCGGCCTGCAGCGCGGCCACTTCCACCAGCACGCCGTGGCGGTCGGCCAGCAGCTGGCGCAGGCGGGGCGCCA
Source organism: uncultured Stenotrophomonas sp. (assembly GCF_945952405.1). GTDB lineage: Bacteria > Pseudomonadota > Gammaproteobacteria > Xanthomonadales > Xanthomonadaceae > Stenotrophomonas. Next base: position 142,335 of record NZ_CAMFIA010000005.1, read on the forward strand.
CGTGGCCCGGCGACAGGCCCCATTCGGCGAACAGGTGCTCGGCCAGCTCGTCCAGTTCGGGAATGTGGTTGTGCATGCGGTTGAAGAATTCCCGCACCTGGTCACCAGCGGGCAGGGTGCTGCCGGCGCCCGGTTCGCCCAGCTGGAACTCCAGCGCCGCGGCATGTTCGCGCAGTGCCAGGTGGCGGCGATGCAGGTCCAGCAGCGCGCGGCTGACCTGCGGCAGGTTGCCGGCCAGGGCACGCAGCTCGACCGCGCTGACCTCGGCCAGGCCCAGGTCGCGCAGCGTCTCGCCCAGCGCTTCCTGCAGCGCCGCCGGCTCATCTTCGTCGAACAGCGGCGAAACATCGCCCAGCACCTGGCCCAGCTTCTTCTGCACGGCCGGGGTCAGCGGGCGCTTGTTGCGCTCGATCTGGTTCAGGTAGCTGGCCGACAACCCCAGCGCCCGTGCCAGGTCGGCCTGGCTGTAGCCGCGCTGTTCGCGCAGGCGCAGCAGGCGCAGGCCAAGTTGTCGCTGAGGCGCTGAATGATTCACAGGATTAACAGGAATCGTGGGGTGTGTTGGCCAGATTAAGCGGATTCAGCCCGGAAATCGAGGCGGGTGCTGTGAATAATGCCAAGCATCTTTCGCACCCAGTGGGATTGTCGTCATGACTGTTGCAGCGCCCCGTATCCGCATGCTGATCGATGGCCAGTTCGTTGAATCGGCTACCTCCCACTGGCAGGACGTGATCAATCCGGCCACCCAGGACGTGCTGGCCAAGGTGCCGTTCGCCACCGCCAGCGAAGTGGATGCCGCCGTCGCCGCCGCCAAGGAAGCCTTCAAGACCTGGCGCAAGACCCCGATCGGCACCCGCGCGCGCATCTTCCTGAAGTACCAGCAGCTGATCCGCGAGAACATGAGCGAGCTGGCCCACATCCTCACCGCCGAACAGGGCAAGACCCTGCCGGATGCTGAAGGCGATGTGTTCCGTGGCCTGGAAGTGGTCGAGCACGCTGCGGCCATCGGCAACCTGCAGCTGGGCGAGCTGGCCAACAACGTGGCCAATGGCGTGGATACCTACACGATCATGCAGCCGCTGGGCGTGTGCGCCGGCATCACCCCGTTCAACTTCCCGGCGATGATCCCGCTGTGGATGTTCCCGATGGCCATCGCTACCGGCAACACCTTCATCCTCAAGCCGTCCGAGCAGGACCCGATGGTCACCATGCGCCTGGTCGAGCTTGCGCTGGAGGCCGGCATTCCGAAGGGCGTGCTGAACGTCGTCCACGGTGGCGAGGAAGTGGTCAACGCGATCTGCGACCACCCGGACATCAAGGCTGTTTCGTTCGTCGGTTCCACCCGCGTCGGCACCCACGTCTACAACCGCGCCTCGCTGGCCGGCAAGCGCGTGCAGTGCATGATGGGCGCCAAGAACCACGCCGTGGTGCTGCCGGACGCCAACAAGGAGCAGACCCTCAACGCGATGGTCGGCGCCGCCTTCGGTGCCGCGGGCCAGCGCTGCATGGCCGCCTCCACCCTGGTGCTGGTCGGCGAAGCGCGCAACTGGGTGCAGGACCTGGTGAGCAAGGCGCAGACCCTGAAGGTCAGCGGTGGCACCGTGGCCGGTACCGACGTCGGCCCGGTCATTTCCTGCAGCGCCCGCGAGCGCGTGGAAGGCCTGATCGCCTCGGGCGTGGAGCAGGGCGCCAAGCTGGTGCTGGATGGCCGCAAGCCGCAGGTCGATGGCTTCGAGAAGGGCAACTTCGTCGGCCCGACCATCTTTGCCGGTGTCACCACCGACATGCGCATCTACCAGGAAGAAATCTTCGGGCCGGTGCTGGTCATCCTCGAAGCGGAAACGCTGGAAGAGGCCATCGCGATGGTCAACAGCAACCCGAACGGCAACGGCACCGCACTGTTCACCCAGTCCGGCGCGGCCGCACGCAAGTTCCAGGAAGACATCGATGTCGGCCAGGTTGGCATCAACGTGCCGATCCCGGTGCCGGTGCCGCTGTTCTCCTTCACCGGTTCGCGCGCCTCCAAGCTGGGCGACCTGGGCCCGTACGGCAAGCAGGTAGTGCTGTTCTACACCCAGACCAAGACGGTCACCGCGCGCTGGTTCGATGACGAGACGCTGAGCCATGGCGTCAACACCACGATCAGCCTGAAGTAAGGCCAGGAGCAGCCATGAGCCACTCGATGACGACGGAACTGGAAGAAGCGCAGCAGGCGTACCGCGAGGCGGCACGCGACTTCGCACAGGCCGAACTGGCGCCGCACGCCGCGCGATGGGATGCGGAGGGCATCTTCCCGCGCGAAGCGATCGCCAAGGCCGGTGAACTGGGCTTCTGCGGTCTGTACATGGACCCGGAAGTGGGCGGCAGCGGCCTGAGCCGGCTGGACGCCGCCGTCGTCATCGAGGAACTCGCCAACGTCGACCCGTCGACCGCGGCCTACATCAGCATCCACAACATGGCTTCGTGGATGGTGTCGAAGTGGGGCCAGCCGGCACTGCGCGAAGCGTGGGGCAATGACCTGGCTGCAGGCCTCAAGCTGGCCTCGTACTGCCTGACCGAGCCGGGCGCCGGCTCCGATGCGGCCTCGCTGAAGACCACCGCGGTGCGCGATGGCGACCACTTCGTGCTGAACGGCGCCAAGGCCTTCATCTCCGGCGCCGGTGCCACCGAGCTGCTGGTGGTGATGGCGCGTACCGGCGGTGCCGGTGCCGGTGGGGTCAGCGCGATCGCGGTGCCGTCGGACCTGCCGGGCATCAGCTTCGGCCGCAAGGAAGAGAAGATGGGCTGGAACAGCCAGCCCACCCGTGGCATCACCTTCGAGAACGTCCGCGTGCCGGTCAGCCACCTTCTGGGAGAGGAAGGCGGCGGCTTCAAGCTGGCGATGAAGGGGCTCGACGGTGGCCGCATCAATATTGCCGCCTGTTCGCTGGGCGCCGCGCAGGGTGCACTGGATGCCGCGCGCCGCTACATGGGCGAGCGCCGCCAGTTCGGCAAGGCACTGGCCGAGTTCCAGGCGCTGCAGTTCAAGCTGGCCGACATGGTCACCCAGCTGGTAGCCGCACGACAGATGGTGCATACCGCTGCGCGCAAGCTCGACGCCGGTGCCAGCGATGCCAATGTGTGGTGCGCGATGGCCAAGCGCTTCGCCACCGATGCCGGTTTCAACGTCTGCAATGAAGCGCTGCAGATCCACGGTGGCTACGGTTACATCCGCGAATATCCGATCGAGCGCCTGTTGCGCGACTGCCGCGTGCACCAGATCCTGGAAGGCACCAACGAGATCATGCGGGTGATCGTTGCCCGTCACCTGCTCAACACCGAAGAGGAACTGCGATGAAGGATTGGCGTACCCAGGAGCATGTGGGCCTGAAGGTGGAGGTGGATGGCCACACCGCCGTGGTCACCCTGAACAACCCACCGGCGCACACCTGGACCGTGCACAGCCTGTCGGCGCTGCGCGACCTGGTCGGCGCGCTCAACGCGGATCGTGACGTCTATGCGCTGGTGATCACCGGCGAAGGCGAGAAGTTCTTCTCCGCCGGTGCCGACCTCAACCAGTTCGCCTCCGGTGACAAGGCCGCTGCACGCGAAGCGGCACGCCGTTTCGGTGAGGCCTTCGAGGCGCTGTCCGGTTTCCGTGGGGTGTCGATTGCCGCGATCAACGGCTACGCCATGGGCGGGGGCCTGGAATGCGCGCTGGCCTGCGACCTGCGCATCATTGAAGAGCATGCCCAGGTCGCACTGCCGGAGGCCACCGTCGGCCTGCTGCCGTGCGCCGGTGGTACCCAGAACCTGCCTCGCCTGGTTGGCGAAGGCTGGGCCAAGCGCATGATCCTGCTGGGCGAGCGCATCAACGCCGAAACCGCGCTGCGCATCGGCCTGGCCGAAGAGAAGGTCGGCAAGGGCGAAGCCAAGGCGCTGGCACTGGAATGGGCGAAGAAGGCCGGCAAGCAGAGCCCGACCAGCATCGCGGCCTGCAAGACCCTGGTGCAGTCGACCCGTACCGGCACCCACGCCTCGGCGCTGGTGGCCGAACGCGAAGCCTTCGTCGACCTGTTCGACACTGCCGACCAGGTCGAGGGCGTGACCGCCTTCCTGGAAAAGCGCGCCGCGCAGTGGAAGAACGCATGAGCACCGACACCGTTGCCGTTGAAGCACCGGTGTTGTTCGAAGAGCGCGTAGCCGGCAACGGCACGCGCATCGGCATCGCCACGCTCAATGCGCCGCGCACGCTCAACGGCTTCTCGCTGCCGATGGCCCACCTGCTGCTGCAGCAGCTGAACGCCTGGGCCGACGACGACGGCATCGCCATGGTGGTGCTGCAGGGCGCGGGCGAGAAGGCGTTCTGCGCCGGCGGCGACCTGCACAGCCTGTACCAGAGCATGCGCGCGTTCCGCGACGCCGGTCGCAGCGACATCCGCGAGAACGACTACGCCGCCGAATTCTTCGACGTCGAATACCGCGTCGACTACCTGATCCACACCTACGCCAAGCCGATCCTGTGCTGGGGCCATGGCATCGTGATGGGCGGCGGCATCGGCCTGATGTCCGGTGCCAGCCACCGCGTGGTCAGCGAGCGTTCCAAGCTGGCTTTCCCGGAAATCACGGTGGGCCTGTTCCCCGATGTCGGCGGCAGCTGGCTGCTGCCGCGCGTACCGGGCAAGGGCGGCCTGTTCCTGGCCCTGACCGGCGCGCTGCTCAACCCGGGTGATGCCATCTACGCCGGCCTGGCCGACCTGCACGTGGCCGAAGAGCGCCGCAATGCGGTATTCGAGGCGTTGCTGCAGGTGGCCTGGTCCAGCGACGCCGCGCACAACCACGAACGCCTCAGCCATCTGCTGCAGTCGCATGCCAGCGATGCCGCCACCGGCCCGCTGCTGGCCCATGCCGCGCAGCTCGATGCGCTGTGCGAGGGCGATGACCTTGAGGCCATCGTCGCGCGCATTGCCGGGCTGCAGACCGATGATGCCTGGCTGCAGGCCGCGCAGAAGACCCTCGCTGCCGGTGCACCCGGTTCGGCACGGTTGTCGTACGAACTGCAGCGTCGCAGCGCCGGCCAGGACCTGGCCGCGATCTACCGCCTGGAGTACATCGTCGCCCTGCATTGCGCCGCCCACGGTGATTTCGCCGAAGGCATCCGCGCGCTGCTGATCGACAAGGACCGCACTCCGCAGTGGAACCCGGCCGCCCTGGCCGATGCCACCACCGCGTGGTCCGACACGTTCTTTGCTTCGCCCTGGGCCGATGCCGCGCATCCGCTGGCCGACCTGGGTACTTCCCTTGCTGAAAGGAGCCTTGCATGAGCCGCATTGCATTCATCGGGTTGGGCAACATGGGTGGCCCGATGGCCGCCAACCTGGTCAAGAACGGTCACAGCGTTCGCGTGTTCGATCTGGTTCCGGCGGCGGTGCAGGCCGCCGTCGATGCCGGTGCCAGCGCGGCGTCGTCCGCACGCGACACCCTTGCTGATGCCGACGTGGTGATCTCGATGCTGCCGGCCAGCCGCCACGTCGAAGGCGTGTACCTGGGTGACGAGGGCATCCTCGCCGCGATCCCGGCCGGCGCGCTGGTCATCGACTGCAGCACGATCGCCCCGGCCAGTGCCCGCAAGGTCTCTGAAGCCGCCGCCGCGCGTGGCCTGCAGATGATCGATGCGCCGGTGTCCGGCGGTACCGCTGGTGCCCAGGCTGGTACCCTGACCTTCATCGTTGGTGGCGAAGAGGACGCGCTTGAGCGCGCCCGCCCGGTGCTGCAGGCGATGGGCAAGAACATCTTCCACGTGGGCGCCAGTGGTGCCGGCCAGGTCGCCAAGCTGTGCAACAACATGGCGCTGGGCGTGATCATGGCGGTGACCGGCGAAGCCATCGCGCTGGGCGTGGCCCACGGGCTGGACCCGAAGGTGCTGTCGCAGATGATGGCCGTCAGCACCGGCCGCAGCTGGGCCACCGAAGTGTGCAACCCGTGGCCGGGCGTGCTGGAAAACGCGCCGGCCTCGCGTGGCTACAGCGGCGGCTTCGGCAGCGACCTGATGCTGAAGGACATGGGCCTGGCGGTGGAAGCGGCGATGAGTGTCGGCGCCTCGATCCCGCTGGGCGAAGTGGCCCGCAACCTGTACTCGATGAACCACCAGGCCGGCCGCGGCAAGCTGGATTTCTCCAGCGTCGTGCAGCTCATTACCAGCGAGAAGTAGTGCCGGCCGCTGGCCGGCAACCTCATGCCCCCATGCGGGACAACGAAGGTGGGATGGGCGGATGCCCGGTTTCGACCGGCATCCGCCCATTTTTTTGCCCGGGGTCGGATCCCTCCCGCAGCGCGGAAGGGCTCTGACCCGGACGCATCAGGCAACGACCAGGGTCACGTCGATGTTGCCGCGGGTCGCGTTGGAGTACGGGCAGACGATGTGCGCCTTCTGCACCAGTTCCTCCACCTGCTCGCGCGGCACGCCCGGCACGTTGATGGTCAGCTCGGCCTCGATGCCGAAGCCGGTCGGGATCTGGCCGATGCCGACCTTGCCGGTCACCGTGGTGTCGGCCGGCAGCGCGACCTTGGCCTGGCCGGCCACGAACTTCAGCGCGCCGAGGAAGCAGGCCGAGTAGCCCGCTGCAAACAGCTGCTCCGGGTTGGTGCCCGGGCCGCCGGCGCCGCCCAGTTCGCGCGGGGTCGACAGCTGGATGTCCAGCACGTTGTCGGACGAGACGGAACGGCCTTCACGGCCGCCGGTGGAGGTGGCCTGGGCGGTGTACAGAACCTTTTCGATGGACATCGGGATGCTCCTGGTCGGTGGGTGGGTGTTGCGTTGGAGCCTACTTTGCCCGGTTTCCGCGTACGTTGGGTTGCAATTCGTACGAAAAACTTGATCGAACGTCCTGTCGGCCTAGATCGTCCACTCGCGGTCGGTGGTGAACATGATGGTCAGCCAGCGGTCCGGCGAGGCTTCACCCAGCGCATCGCCGATCTCGTCGCGCAGCTGGTCCCATTCCACCAGTGGCCGTGGCGGGTCGTTTTCCGGCACCACGAAGAACAGCTCGATCTGCTCGCCACGGCCCACCTGGGCCACGTAGCTGCGGTGCTCGACAAAGCCGTGCCTGGCCACGATCGCACGTGCGACTGCGTCCACATGGGCCTGCAGTTCCGGCGGCGTGACCAGCAGGATGCCGGCCAACGCCCGGCGCACGGTACCGAGCGGGGCGATCATCACCAGCACGCAGACGAAGGCGAGGATGGCCGGGTCGATGTACGGCCCGACCCACGCCCATGAGGTGCCCTGCACCAGCACGCCGCCGAGGAAAGCGACCATGTAGCAGGCGGACATGCTGGCGGCGACCACCCAGTTCTTCGCATCCAGCGCGATGAATTCCGAACCGATGCGGCGGTTGGCGCGCAGCACGAACCAGCCCAGTGCACTCTCGGCCACCAGCGACAGGCCGGCGAAGATGATGGCCGGCCCCAGTGCGATATGACGGCCGCCGGACATCAGCGCGTCCACGGCATTGACCAGCGCATACAGGGCCGCGCCGATCATCAGCGTGCCACTGACGCCCAGCACGATGGGTTCCAGGTGCCAGAAGCCCATGGTGAAGCGCTGGTTGAGTCGCGACTGCAGCGCATCGGTCTGCGTGGACAGCGCGATCAGCCGCGCGACCAGCAGCGACAGCCAGGTCATCACCACGTCGATCAGGCCATAGATGCCGTCGAAGATGATCAGCGAGGAATTGGCCAGCAGGCCGAATACCACGGCCGCCAGTGCCAGCAGCAGGGCGCCGGCGATCGACAGGCGCAGCACGCCCTGTTCGGTGGCGGGGTCGAAGAACTGCGCGCGGTCGGTGGCCATGCCCGGATTGTAGAGCGGAGCCGTGTTCCGCGGCCGCCGCGCTACCGTTGTCGGGGCTCTTCCCGTAGACTGCGCCCCTCCCACGAACCCCGCTTTCGCCCTGCAGTGATCACGCCACCCTGACCCTTGCCGCACATCGGCGGCCGGCCTGACCGGCTCAGGAACCCGTGTCTTTCCACTGCAGCGCCACGTGGCCATGACCGCGTGCGCGCGGAGTTCTCCCATGCAAACGTCCTACCCCCTGCGCCAGCAATGGCTCGGCAACCTCCGTGGCGACCTGCTGTCCGGCACCGTCGTCGCCCTGGCCCTGATTCCCGAGGCCATCGCCTTCTCGCTGATTGCCGGCGTCGATCCCAGGGTCGGCCTGTACGCGGCCTTTTCCATCGCCGTCGTCACCGCGATCGCCGGGGGCCGCCCCGGCATGATTTCCGCTGCCACCGGCGCGATGGCGCTGGTGATGGTCGATCTGGTGAAGGATCATGGCCTGCAGTACCTGTTCGCTGCCAGCATCCTGGCCGGGCTGCTGCAGGTGCTGGCCGGCGCGTTCAAGCTCGGCGCGCTGATGCGTTTCGTTTCGCGCTCGGTCATCACCGGCTTCGTCAATGCGCTGGCGATCCTGATATTCCTGGCCCAGATGCCGGAACTGATCGGCCGCGGCCCGGCCGTCTACATGCTGTGTGCGGCTGCGCTGGCCATCATCTACCTGCTGCCGCGGATCACCCGCGCGGTGCCTTCGCCGCTGGTGGCCATCGTCGTGCTCAGCGCGGTCGTGATCGGCTTCGGCATCGATGTGCGCAGCGTGGGTGACATGGGCCAGTTGCCGGACAGCCTGCCGCATTTCCTGCTGCCCGATGTGCCGCTCAGCTGGGGCACGCTGCGCATCCTGTTGCCGGTGTCGGTCACGCTGGCGGTGGTCGGCCTGCTCGAATCGATGATGACCCTGCAGATCGTCGAGGACATCACTGAAACCCCCAGTGAGCGCAACCGCGAATGCGTCGGCCAGGGCCTGGCCAATACGCTCACCGGGTTGCTCGGTGGCATGGCCGGTTGCGCGATGATCGGCCAGTCGGTGATCAACGTCACCTCTGGCGGCCGCGGCCGCCTGTCCTGCCTGGTGGCCGGCGTACTGCTGCTGGTGCTGGTGGTGTATGGCAGCGATTGGGTGCGCCAGATTCCGATGGCAGCGCTGGTGGCGGTGATGATCATGGTCAGCATCGGTACGTTCAGCTGGCGCTCGCTGCGCGACCTGCGTACGCAGCCACGCAGCTCGTCGGCGGTGATGCTGCTGACCGTCGTGGTCACCGTGGCCACCCACGACCTGGCCAAGGGCGTGTTGAGTGGCGTGCTGCTGTCGGCGTTGTTCTTCGCGCGCAAGGTTGGGCGCATGCTGGAGGTGCAGCGCGAGGAGGCCGGCGACATGCAGGTCTATCGCGTGCGCGGCCAGGTGTTCTTCGCCTCGGCCGGCCAGCTTGGCGCGGCCTTTGACTATCAGCACGTGGCGGCAAAGGTGAGGATCGACCTGAGCGATGCCCACCTGTGGGACCTGACTGCAGTGGCGGCACTGGAGCGTGCACGGGAAAAGCTGGTCGCGCAGGGTGCCGAGGTGACGGTAGTGGGCCTCAATGCGGCCAGCCAGACCCTGATCGAACAGGTGGGCGGGCGCGGCGGCGCCCATTGATCCGGCGCGCGCCCGGGGCGACGCCGGTACCGGCCCCGGGCATGCCCGGGGCCGGTGGGGTTCACGCCATCATGGCCCGGGGGCCGTGCTGCTGGGTCTGCTGGTCGATCTTCTGCTGCTCGCGCTGCTGATCGCCGGCCTGCAGGGCGCGCTCGCTGTTCTCCTGCACGCTCTGTCGCATCGCATCCGCAGTGGACACCGGCGCCGTGTTGCGGTTCAACGCGCTTTCGTCATGCAGTGCATTGGCCTGCACCGCGCGTGCCATTGAACCGTCCTGGTTGAGCTCGACCCGGTCGACCCGCCACAGGCCGGCCCGCGCGGCCTCCACGGTGAGCGCAGCGGCCAGCTTTTCGCTGTGCTCGCCGGAGGGCAGGCCACGGGCTTCCTCGGCGAACTTTACCTGTACCAGGGTCTCGGTATACAGCCAGTTCTGCGGGCTGCGCGGGTCGGACAGCGGGTACACCGTCTCGCGCGCGGGATCGGTGGCGGCCTGTGGCGGCGCTGCCTGGCCCTGTGCCTGCGCGCGCTGCTGCACTTCGCTGGCCAGTGCCTGGCGGGTTTCCGCATCGGCGATACCGGTGGCGGGCAGGCCCTGCTGCTGCTGGAAGGTGTTGATCGCATGGCGGCTGCCGGCGCCCAGGTAGCCATCGCTGCCGATCGCGTGGCCCTTGGCATCGGTCAGCCCCAGCGCGGTGAGGTTGCCCTGCAGTTCGCGCGCGTCGCGGTCGATGGCAGCCAGCGTGGCCGGGCCGGCCTTGCCGTCCACCGGTTCCAGGTTGTGCGCGCGCTGGAAATCCTCCACCGCCTTGCGGGTGCTGGCATCGAAACGGCGGTCGGGGTTCAGCGTCTGCTGGCCATCGGCACTGGCATACCCCAGGGCCACCAGGTTGCTTTCCAGCTTCAACACGTCGCGGCCACTGGAACCTTCCTTCAACGTATGCGAACCGGCCTGCTGGCGCGGTGCGCCGATCTGGTCCAGCGCCACCTTGATGTCGGCATCGTTGTGCTCGCCGGCCGGCGAGTAGTCGCGGCTGCTGACCTTGGCGTGGGCACGGTCCATCGCCTCCTTGTTGTTGGCGTAGGCATCCTCGTAGCGCACCGCGATGTCGCCGGCCTTGGGCGCATCGAAGTACTGGTAGGTTTCGCGGATCTGGCCGGCCTTCGCGCGCAGCGCCTCGTAGTCACCGCCTTCTTCCAGCACCTTCTGCAGCTTGGGCAGCTGGCTGGGCAACTGGTTGGCGGTCTTGGCGATCAGGCTGATCGCTTCGAAGCGGTTTTCCTCGGCGATGTTGCCGCCGTGGGTATCCACCATCGTCATGCCGATGCGGGTGGCATTGCGCACCTGCGGGTAGTCGATGTTGGCATGGATCCACTGCTTGCCTTCGGCCGACCCGGCCCAGGCGTTGATGCTGTCGCGGGTGGCGGTGTCAATGAACTGGATCGAGCTGCGCCCGCTGAGGCCATTGCCATGGCTGAGCAGGTCGCGGCGCAGGTCGGCGTGGTCCTGGCTGAAGGGCAGGTTGTGCGCCTTGGCATAGGCGCTGGCCTGCTCGATCACGGCGTCGACATAGGTCGTCTCACCGGCCTTCAGCGCATGGCCGTCGATGGCACCCAGCGCCCATTCGCCACGCTGGCCGAAGTCGACCTGGATCGCGCCCAGGCTGTAGCCGCTGTTCTGCGCGACCCGGCTGACCGTCCCCCAGTGCGGTTCGGTCACGCCCTGGGTGATGCCGGCGATGGCCAGGTGGTAGGAGGCCGGGCCGCCCTCGGTGCCACGGCCGACGGCGAAATACACCGCGCCGGAAGTGGCATCCAGATCATGGGTATCGATGTTGGTTGGCATGTCTTACTTCCTTGTGCAGTGGGAGGGCCATGCCCTCCCTTGGGTCAGTCCAGCAGCTGCAGGTATTTCTGCAGCTGGTCGGCACGCGCGCTCAGGCGCATCACATCGTTCAACTCGCCCTGCAGGTTGCCCGGCTGGGTGTCGTCGTACAGCGCGGTATCCAGTTCGCCATCGCGGCTGCGCGATTGCAGCCACGCACGCTGGGCATTCACCAGCTTGGTCTTCTTGGCACCGCTCAGCTTTGCCTGCAGCTGCTTGTAGGCCTGGTTCAGGCGCTGGTCCTGGCGGGCGCTTTCCGAGGACAGGCAGGCGGCCTGTTCGACCGCACCCTGTGCCTTGTCCCGGCAGCTGCTGAAGGTCGGGCTCAGCCCGGTTGCGGCCGGTGCTGCGGCTGCCGTGCCGATGGCCAGGGCGGCGACCGCCAGCGCGGCGGCGAGGGTCCTGCTCATACGCTTGTGCTGCATCATCTGCTCCACACGTCCAATCCATTGCGAGCGCTGGACTATAGCGGCGTCAATATTTCGACGTCGTCAACGAATCGCGACAACTGTGACCGGTTGCCCGTCATGGCCGGTGGGCGTGGCCCGGGCTGTGGCCAGGCGCCGGCCCAGAGCGCCGCAGTGGCTTCCGGCGCCGCCCACCGCCGTTCAGCCGCCCGGTGTAAACTATTGATCTCACTGGCAATGCCAGTCTCCCAGATCAACGCTCCGATGACGTCCGCCACCGCCCGTTACGCCGATTCCCTGCGCCTGTCCGTCGCCCCGATGATGGACTGGACCGACCGCCATTGCCGCGTGTTCCATCGCGTGCTGGCACCGAGTGCGCGCCTGTACACGGAGATGGTGCACGCCAACGCGGTCATCCACGGCGACCGCGAGCGCCTGCTCGGCTTCGACCGCAGCGAACAGCCGCTGGCGCTGCAGCTCGGCGGCAGCGATCCGGCACTGCTGGCGCAGGCCGCGCGCATCGCCGCCGAATGGGGCTACGACGAGGTCAACCTCAACTGCGGCTGCCCGTCCGACCGTGTGCAGGCCGGGCGTTTCGGCGCCTGCCTGATGCGCGAGCCGGTGCTGGTGGCCGAGTGCGTGGCGGCGATGGTCGATGCGGTGGAGATCCCGGTGACGGTGAAGTGCCGCCTGGGCGTGGACGAGGACAACGATTACGAGGTGTTTGCCGGCTTCGTCGACCGCCAGGTCGCTGCCGGTGCGGCGATGGTGGTGGTGCACGCCCGCAACGCGTGGCTGAAGGGCCTGTCGCCGAAGGAGAACCGCGAGGTCCCGCCGTTGAAGTACGACTGGGCCTACCGCCTGAAGCAGGAGCGCCCGGCCTTGCCGGTGGTGCTCAACGGCGGCCTGGCCAGCCTCGAAGCGGTGCAGGCGCAGGCCGCCCACGTCGATGGCGTGATGCTGGGCCGCGCGGCCTACCACGACCCCTACCTGCTGCATCAGCTGGAGGCCCTGCACACCGGCATGGCACTGCAGCCCCGCGGTGACCTGCTGCGCGCGTTGCGTCCCTACGTGGAAGCGCGGCTGGGCGAAGGCCTGGCACTGAAGCACATCACCCGCCACCTGCTCGGCCTGTTCCACGGCCAGCCCGGGGGGCGTGCGTTCCGCCAGGTGCTCAGCGAGGGGGCACACCGCCCGGGCGCCGACTGGCGCCTGGTCGAACAGGCGCTGGCGGTGACCGAGCGCGACGCCGATCGCGCCGCAGCGTGACCGTAGTCACATTCCTGACTTGACAAGGGACGCCGATTCGTCCCGAATGTTCACCTAGCTGAATAACGCAGGGGTCGGGCCGGAAAAGTTCAGACCGGATTCACTGCTCCAAACCAAGAATTTGCAAAGGATTTGTAAAGCGCCGGGTCCCGAACCCGGCACCCGGATTTACGACTTTTGAACGAATCGCCGTGCTCGGCTAGGATCGCATCGATGTCTTCCGCTCCCTTCCATTGCCGCATTGCCCTGGCCACCTGCGTGGTGCTGGCGGCTGCGCCGCTGTCTTCGGCGCTGGCGCAACAGCCGCCGCGCGGCGAGCAGGGGCGGGCGGAGATGATGGAGCGGGGCGAGCGCGGCAACCGTGGCGACGAGCGTTCGCTGTCCGATGCCGTGCGCCGCGTGCAGCGCACCACCGGCGGCCACATCCTCGGCGCCGAGCGCGTGCCGTTCGATGGTCGTGACATCAACCGGGTGAAGTACATGGACGACCGGGGCCGGGTCCGCTACATGGACGACCCCGCCCCGTCGCGTTCACAGCCGCGCACGCCGCGGTCGGATATGTCATCACTACGCGGCGATAACCCCTGAACAGGGATAGTCGGCGCTATCAACCCGTACCCCACAGGCCTCCGGGCCACACCCAGGACACTAGGGAGAGTTCATGCGTATCCTTCTGGTCGAAGACGAAGCCCCGCTGCGTGAGACCCTGGCAGCCCGGCTCAAGCGCGAAGGCTTTGCCGTCGATGCTGCACAGGACGGCGAGGAAGGCCTCTATATGGGGCGCGAAGTCCCGTTCGACGTCGGCATCATCGACCTCGGCCTGCCCAAGATGTCGGGCATGGAGCTGATCAAGGCCCTGCGTGACGAAGGCAAGAAGTTCCCGGTGCTGATCCTGACCGCGCGTTCGAGCTGGCAGGACAAGGTCGAGGGCCTGAAGCAGGGCGCCGACGATTACCTGGTCAAGCCGTTCCATGTGGAAGAGCTGCTGGCCCGCGTCAACGCGCTGCTGCGCCGTGCCGCCGGCTGGAGCAAGCCGACGCTGGAATGCGGCCCGGTCGCGCTGGATCTCGCCGCGCAGACCGTCAGTGTCGCCGGCAGCAATGTCGACCTGACCAGCTACGAGTACAAGGTGCTGGAGTACCTGATGATGCATGCCGGTGAACTGGTCTCCAAGGCCGATCTCACCGAGCACATCTACCAGCAGGACTTCGACCGCGACTCGAACGTGCTGGAGGTCTTCATCGGCCGCCTGCGCAAGAAGCTGGATCCGGATGGCGAGCTGAAGCCGATCGAGACCGTGCGCGGTCGCGGCTACCGTTTCGCGATTCCGCGCAACGAGGGCTGAGCCGGCTCAGCCTGGCGATACCATGATGTCCGGCCGTCTGTGGTTCTTCCGACGCTGGCGGCCGCGCTCCCTGCAGGCGCGCCAGATGCTTGCCGCGTCCGTGGGCCTGGTCGCGTTCCTGGCCCTGGCCGGTTACGCGCTGGATGCCGCCTTCGCCGATACCGCGAAGGCGAACCTGCGTGAGCGCCTGAAGAACTACGCGACCGCCTATGCGGCCGGCATCGACTTCACCCGCGACCGCTCGCTGTACATCCGCGAGCAGCCGCCGGATTCGCGTTTCGACGTGCCGGGCAGTGGCCTCTACCTGCAGGTGGTGATGCCGCACGGCAAGGGCAATTCGATGTCGGCCGAAGGCCCGATGCTGCCCACCGTCGGCGGTGGCCTGCTGGCGCCGCGCCAGGAAGTGTTCGAAGGCCCGCTGCCGATGATCCAGATCGACGGCAGCCAGGGCTCGGTGTACCGCTACGGCCTGGGCCTGGTGTGGGACGCCGACGCCGACCCGGCCACCGAATTCCCGTACACCATCTACGTGATGGAAGACTCGCGCGCGCTGGGCGCGCAGCTGCGCGTGTTCCGTGGCCGCGTCTGGTTCTACCTGGGCGGCATCGGCCTGATCCTGTTGCTGCTGCAGACCGTCATCCTGCAGTGGAGCCTGCGCCCGCTGCGCCGCGTGATCACCGAGCTGACCAAGGTGCAGCGCGGCGAGACCGAGCGCATGAGCGAGCGCCATCCGCGCGAGCTGGAACCGCTGACCGACAGCATCAACGCCTTCATTGAAAGCGAGCGCGAGAATCTCGAGCGCCAGCGCAATACCCTGGCCGATCTGGCGCACAGCCTGAAGACGCCGATCGCGGTGCTGCGCACGCAGATGGACAGCGGTGCCGGCGATGGCGCGCTGCGCGAAGAGCTGGACGTGCAGCTGCAGCGCATGAACAACCTGGTCTCGTACCAGCTGGCACGTGCTGCATCGTCGGGCCACAAGCTGTTCTCCGCGCCGTTGCCGATCGAGTCCAACGCCGAGGAAATCGTGCGTGGGCTGGAGAAGGTCTACGCCTCGAAGGGCGTGCTGTGCGAATTCGATATCGATCCGGCGGCGCGCTTCCATGGCGAACCCGGCGATCTGCAGGAGCTGCTCGGCAACCTGCTGGAAAATGCCTTCAAGTGGGCCAACCGCCGCGTGCTGCTGACCGCGCAGCCGCTGCCGGCACCGAATGCGCGCCGCGCCGGCCTGCTGCTGGCGGTGGACGACGATGGCCCGGGCATCGCACCGGACGACATCGGCAAGGTACTGCAGCGTGGCGTGCGTGGCGACGAGCGGGTGCAGGGCCACGGCATCGGCCTGTCGATCGTGCAGGACCTGATCAAGGATTATCGCGGCGAGCTGGCCGTGGGCCGTTCCAGCGAACTGGGCGGCGCCCGCTTCGAAGTGCGCCTGCCGCCGGGACCGTAATCGCGCGCACCAACGCGCGGCCGGCACTACCGCAATTCGATCTTCGGCGGCTCACCGTAGAACCGCCGCAGCTGTGCGGCGACTTCCGGCAGTTCCTTCTCCAGCAGATCCGGCGCCGAGAAGTGGTACTCGCTGGCGACCGCGAAGAACTCTTCCGGTGCTTCGCTGGCATACGGATCGATCAGCGTTTCCTCGCCGGCATCCACCCGCATGCAGAACGCATCGTAGGCACGCTGGAAGATGCCCGCCCATTGGCGCTGCCATTCGCGCGGCAACGGCGGCGTGCCGTCCATCGCGCCATCCAGCGCATCCAGCTTGTGCACCATCTCGTGCACCGCCACGCAGTAGCCTTCATGGGGTGCGGCCAGATCGGCCTGCACGTCGGCCCAGGACAGGATCAGCGGACCGCTGTCCCACGATTCGCCGATCAGCTCGTCATCCCATTCGTGCAGGACGCCGGCCGCATCCATGTGGCTGCGGTGCACGCGGAAGGCATCGGGATAGACGATCAGCTGCGACCAGCCCTGCAGGCCGACCTCGCCGAACTCCAGCAGCGGCAGGCAGCACAGCGCGGCCAGCAGCACGCCGTCGCCGGCCTGCAGCTGCAGCTCGCCGATCGGCGTGATGGTCTTCTCGTGCAGGAAGCGGGTGGCGAGCACGCGCAGGCGGCCGCGCCGTCCGTCGTCCAGGCCGTGCAGCCAGGCCGCGCGGCGGCAGGCATCATCCCAAAGCGCATCCTCGATCGGCCGCGGCGCGGGCCGCAGCCAGCGCAGCACCGACTTGATCAGCGGAACATTCCCGGAAGATAGCTGTGCCACTTCGGCGCACGGATGCGCTGCAGCACGTCGTCATCGCTGCCGCCGCCACCGGTGCTGGTGGCGCTGCTGGCGGCCGGGCGGACCGGGGCCGGCTTGGTGCTGGCTGCCGAAGCCGTCGCGGTCGGCGCGCGCTGCGAAGCGGCATCCCCGTTGGACGACACGCAGGCGCCGCGGCTGTCGTCCAGCGCTGCCGTTGCAGACGCCGCGAAGGGCATCGTCAGCAGGATCAGGCAATGGGCATAACGGCGCATTGACGACGTCCACGTTAAGGGAAGGTTAGTTCCCGATTCTAGCCCGAACCCGGCGCCCAGTTGGAAGCCCCCGCGGAACCCAGCGTGGCAGGCGTCGCTGGCGGCTTTCCCGCATAATTCCTTCCTGACTTCGTGGAAGCTGCCGTGGACGATCGCCAATTGCTGGCCAAACTCGCTGCCGGTCGCCTTTCCGGCGATGCCCTGGCCCGAGAGCTGGGCCAGACCCGGGCGGCCATTTGGAAGCGCATTCAAGGACTTAGGGCCGCCGGTGTGGACATCGAGGGCCGTGCCGGCGCGGGCTATGGCCTGACCCGACCGGTTGACCTGCTGGACCCGGACGCGATCCGCGCCGGCCTGCCGGCTGCCGTTCTGCCCTTGCTGCATGACCTGCAGGTGGCCTGGACCGTGGACTCGACCAACGCCGAATTGCTGCGTTGCAGCGCGCCCCAGCGCGGGGTGAGCGTTCTGCTGGCCGAGCGCCAGACCGGTGGTCGTGGCCGTCGTGGCCGGACCTGGGCCTCGCCGCTGGCCGCGCATATCTACCTGTCGGTGCTGCGGCTGTTCTCCGGTGGCCTCGGTCGCCTGGCCGGGCTGAGCCTGGTGGCGGGCATCGCCGTGGCCGAAGCGCTGCATGACCTTGGCTTCACCCAGGCCCAGCTGAAGTGGCCCAATGACCTGATCGTGGATGGCCGCCGCAAGCTGGTCGGCCTGCTGGCCGAAGGCGGTGGCGAGTACGCGGGCCCGGCGCGCGCGGTGATCGGCATTGGCATCAACACGCACATGCCGCCCGCGTTCGCCGAGCAGATCACCCAGCCGTGGGTGGACCTGGACACGCTGGCCGGCACGCCGGTGGACCGCAATACGGTGGTCGCCGCCGTGCTGGCGCGATTGCTGCCGGCGCTGGAGGAATTCGACCGAGAAGGGCTGGCGCCGTTCCTGCCGCGCTATGCCGCCTTCGACATGCTGGCCGGTCGCGAAGTACGCGTGGAGCTGGAAGGGCAGTGGCAGCAGGGCACCGCACTTGGCCTGGCCGATGACGGCGCCCTGCGCGTGAGCATCGACGGCCAGGAGCGCCTGCTGCATGCCGGCGAAGTCAGCGTGAGGGCGGCATGAGCGATTGGTTGTTCGACCTCGGCAACTCGCGCTTCAAGTTCGCGCCGTTGCAGGGTGACCGTGCCGGTGACGTACAGGCCTGGGCACATGGCGCCGAGGGCATGGCCGGGCAGCCGCCGCACAGCCTGCCCAGCGGCAGCACCGCCTTCGTTGCCAGCGTGGCCGCGCCGTCGCTGACCAGCGCCATGCTGGACCAGCTGCAGCGCCGCTTCGAGCACGTGCACGTGGTGCGCACCAGCGCCGAATGCGCGGGCGTGCGCATCGCCTATGCCAAACCGGAAAAATTCGGCGTGGACCGCTTCCTGGCCCTGCTGGCCGCTGCCAAGGCGCAGCGCCCGGTGCTGGTGGTTGGCGTGGGCACGGCCTTGACGATTGACCTGCTCGACGCCGATGGCCAGCACCACGGCGGCCGTATTTCCGCATCGCCCACCACCATGCGCGAAGCATTGCACGCGCGGGCGGTGCAGCTGCCCGCCAGCGGTGGTGACTACAGCGAATTCGCCAACGACACCGCCGATGCGCTGGCCTCCGGCTGTGACGGTGCGGCCGTGGCGCTGATCGAGCGCAGTGCGCAGCAGGCGCACGCGCTGCTCGGCGTGGCGCCGTCGCTGCTGGTGCATGGTGGCGGCGCTCCGGCCCTGATGCCGCTGCTGCCCGCTGCCGATTACCACCCGTCGCTGGTGCTGGATGGCCTCGCCCGCTGGGCGGTGCACCAGCCCGCAGGCTAGTATCCGCGCATGCTGACCCGTGCCCTGATCGTCGTACTGGCCATCCTCAATCTTGGCGTTGCCTGCTGGTGGCTGTTGCGCGATGCGCCGCAACGGCCCGCGCCGCTGCCGCCGCCGGCCGGCGTGGCCGAGCTGCGCTGGGTGCCCGGTGGCGTGGATGCGACTGCCGCGGCCGACGCCAGCGCTGCGCTGCCGACCGCGCCGTTGATGGAGCGCGAACCGGCGGCGAAAACCTCGGTGGCGGCAACGCCTGCGCCCGCCGTGCCCGCCAAGCCCGAGGTGGCCACTGCCAAGCTGGCCGAGGTCGCACCTGCACCTGCCATTGCCACCGTCAGCAGGCCCGCGCCTGCTTCGGTGGTGGAAAAGCCGGCGGCTCCGCCTGCTGCCACCGAACCGCCGCGCTGCATCGCGCTGGGCCCGTTTGCGGACCGTGCCGCTGCCGCTGCCGCACAGGGCAAGGCGGGTACGGCACTCAGCCAGGTGCGCCTGCGCGAACAGCCTGCTGCCAGTGGCAGTGCCCGTTACCGGGTGATGCTGCCGGCGGCCGCCAGCCGCGACGAGGCACAGGCCACGGTCAAGCGCATCGTGGCTGCGGGCCTGAGCGACTACTACATCATCAGCCAGGGCGAGGACATCAACGCCGTGGCGCTGGGCCAGTACCGCAACCGTGAAGGCGCCGAGCGGCGCATGGCCGCCGTGCAGGCCGCCGGCTTCCAGCCGCGCCTGGTCGCCAGCGGCGACGCCGGCCAGTGGTGGCTGGAAGCCCAGCTGGCGGCGGCTACGCAGCCGGCCCAGGCCCAGCAGCGCAGCGGCGCGGCACAGAGCCGGTCGCTGGAATGCGCGCGACTGCGCTAGAATCCCCTGACCGCGGCACTGCCGCCGGTGTACCTCCCATGCCGCTTTAGCTCAGTTGGTAGAGCAACTGTCTTGTAAACAGTAGGTCATCCGTTCGATTCGGATAAGCGGCACCACATGGGAAGCGCCGAAACGCCTTGAAAATAGGGGTTTCAATAGAAAAGGCCAGCGCGGGGCGCTGGCCTTTTTACGTTTACCGGGAAAATTACCGGGAAAATTAACGACTCTTTTTTGGTTTCACGGCTGCTTTGACCACCGGCACGGAATGGTCGTACAGCTGACGCATTGCCTCGGTCACGTGGCCACCAGCACCCTTGTCTTCGCTGTCGGTGATTCCCCGGTGCTTCAGGCCGTGGAGCGCGAAGCGTTGGTCCTTCTCGATCACTCCCTCAGCAATCGCGCGGCGGATCATGCGTTGCCAGGCGCTGTCGAGGGCCGATTTCGTCAGCGGGGTGCCGGACTCCGAAACCAGAAGGCGCCGCTGTTCCGGTTTGATCGGTACGGGCCGGCCGTGCGCCTGCATTCGTTCGTCCCGGTAACCCTGCAGCCATTTCACAGCCGCGCGTAGTTCCTTGGTCCACAGCGTCACGTTGTCGCGTGACCCCTTTCGGCGGTTGCTCCGGATGCCCTCGTGCTGCAGGTGGGCATCAGTGAGCGTGTCCACCTCAATGCCGCGCAGGCGGACAGCGTAGGCAAGTACCATGACCGCTGGGATATACGGCGGGCAGCTGCCTGCGGTATGCGCTTGTCGGCCGGCGCAAGTCCGAGCGAACTGCAGCACCGCGTCGAACGAGTCGTGGTCGGGCATGCGTGCGTCGCGCTTCTCACGCACCTTGCGGATGCCGTCAGCGGGATTGGTAGCACAGTGCCCATGGCGGATGCCCCAAGCAAACAGGCGCCGTAGGTAACTGGCGACGCGGTTGGCCGCTGCCGGCGTCGCTGGGATCCCCGGCACGCTTCCAATGGCTGGCCTGCCTGTGGCCAGCGTTTCCACTACGCGCTGCAGTACCGGCACCGACAGCTGCTCGATGCGCTGTTGGCCAAGCATGCGGCCATCGCGCAGCATGTATCCGCAAGCCTTTGCGGCGCAGTAGTCGTATCCCGCCCTCGATTTGGCGGTGAGGTCCAGGTACTCGCTGGATTTCTTGAAAATCTCGGTCAGGTGATCGAGCGAACCGCGCAGGCTGCCGCCGCCCCGCGCTTCCATGATGGCGTGCAGATCTGACAATCGGGCATTGCCGTTCGCCACGGTCGTTTTGATCCTGCCAACACCTTCGGGGTGAGGGGAAAGCACGTACCAGCGGCCGTCCTCCCAGTACAAGCCGCGCGGCAGCGATCCCTGGTCAATGTGACCAGGGATCTCCGGGTTGAACTTCCTTTTTCGACCACGTGTCATCAGACCAGTTCCAGCAGTGTACTTTCGTGCGCCAACGCCGTTGCTCCGGGCAGACCCAAGGCCGCGTTGATGGCCTCGACGGTGGTCCAGATGCGCCCGCGCCGGTCGTACTTATACAGAATCCCTTGAGCGTCCGCCCACCGCTCCACCGTTGTCGGTGTGGGGGGCGGACCATCAGGGGCGCAGATCCTTTGTAGATCGGTGAAGTGCAGGATCTGCGCCATGCTCAAGCCCTCCCTGCTGCGAACAATTTCATCTGTAACACGTTGCTCGGCAAGGGTTCCTCCACCGCCGCGGCGGTCGGCTGCAGGCCGTGTTGCTTGTGCCAGTGCGCCCACGCCAGATCGAACGTCGGGTGCTTCGCCGTGGTGCTGCAACGGCATTCGATGAGATGGCCACCGCCCGCGCCCTCGCGGCGTAGATCGTGGATGTACCGCGCCGGGTGGCTATCCGGGCAGGCAGGGAGGGGGCGCGGCGGTGTCTTCTGTCGCTGTGTCATGCGGCCTCCCGCAGCGCGGTGATGATGGCGCGAGCCTTTGGCGGGCAGACGGCATTGCCGAGCATCTGCATCGCGTCCCGCTTGTTGGATGGCAGCTGGTAGGTCGATGGGAAGCCCATGGCGGCGCGTCCTTCATCGACGGTGAGCATGCGCATGCGGTCACCATCGACCACTGCCCACCTGTCGCGGGTTGTAATCGAGCCAATCGGGCGCGCCAGCGAACGGCCGGTGAGGCCCGAACCACTACCGAAGTACGGTGCTATGAACCGGTCGCCGAATGCAGCCCGGCCGGCCTCGATCCTGGCCAGCGTTGCCACCGCCCGGCCCGGTCGCTCGATGGGCGTCCAACTGCCAGCCGTGAAGTCGATGAAACTGCTGGCCGGCACATGATCTTGCGGTGGCAGCTGCAGCTGGATCGGGTGCTTGCTCTTGGTCAGCGCGATGAAAACCCGCACACGGTGCTGCGGCACACCGAAGTCGGCCGCATCGACCAGGTGCGGGCTGATTGCATAGCCGAGCGAAGTCACAGCGGCACACCATGCGGGGAACAGCCGCCACTGCATGTACTCGGGTACGTTCTCGATGAGGGCGAATTCCGGCGAGCAGGATTCGAGCGCCGAAACCACAGCCCACGCGGTAGAGCGAGTTGCGTCATGGTGCGGACGTTCCTTGCCACGCGCGTGCGTGTGCCCCTGGCAGGCGGGCGACGCCAGCAGCAGATCGAACGCAGGCAGTCTCGACCAATCGGCCTGCTGCAGATCCTGGCACGCGTGTTCCGTATGCGGATGGTTCAACGCATGCGTGGCGACAGCCGCCGGCCAATGGTTCGCGGCCCATACCACTTCGCAGCCCGCCTGCTGTGCGCCTTCCGTGAATCCGCCGCCGCCGGCGAACAAGTCGATAGCTTTCATGCCTGAGCCTCCGTGCGGCTGGGAACAATGTGATGCGGCGGTTCTTCGCAGAAAATTCCGCAATCGAAGTTCAGCGACTTCATGGAGCCGCCCTTGTCTGTGGTCTGCAGCTGGTCGAGAAAGATCCGTTGGCCCTTCACCTTGACCAACCGAGCGCCCAGCCGGCGCGACTGCTCGGCGCGCTCGGCAAACACCTTCGGGTCATGCTTGCGCACGTGGTTCCAGTAGGTCGGAGACTGCGATTTCACACAGCCGATGCAGTTTGCATTGGGGTAGCCGCGCAGATAGATGGCCGGCAACGCAATGCCGGCAGAAAGCAGCAGAGCGGCGCAGTCGGGCTTGCTCAAGCCCGCTTCGATCAGCACCGGCAGCACGTTCTCGCGCTCGCCGCGAACGAACCGGTCATGGCGTGCGCGCTCTTCCACAGTGAAGCCGAGGACGTGGAAGTCAGGCTTGTGGATCAGCTCCCATTCCTGGCGTGCCCGCTTCTTGAGTGCGCGGGTGCAGGGGGCACCAGCGACGCCGGCCATGTAACGCTCCTTCTCCCACACGTCCACGGCGTCGCAGGTGGGAAACTTGGAATTGATGGCCGTCTCGACCTCCACCCCCAGCCATGCGGCCACATCGCGGGCAAAGCGCAGGTTGTCGGGATCTTCGTTGGCCACGGGGTTGTTCACTATGCGGACCTCATGGGTCGAGGCGTAGCGGTCCAGCGTCAGCTTCGCCGCTACGGCGCTCGCGGCGCCGCAGGAGAACCACACCGCAATCATCTGGCGCTTACCCATGGGCGGCCTCCTTCGCGCAGCCACAGGCCGCACAGGGCGCCGTCAGCGCGGCTGCAACAGCGGTGATGTACGCGCCCTGGCCAAAGGGGCTGGTGCCGGTCAGGATGCCGCCGGCGACGTGAGGCAGGCCGGCGCTCTCGAACTCAGCGGCGAGGAACCTGCGGGCGGTGTCGATATCAACCTGGGAATTTTCCCAACCGGTGAGCGTGAACGAGGCGCCGCAGTTGCGGCACTCGTAGTCGCGGGACGGGCCGTTGTGGTCCGCATAGTTGCCGTCTTCACGGGCGTACGTCCTCACCGAGGCGGGAACGTTCGTGAAGTCAAGGACGCCCGTCTGGCCGCAGTCCGGGCAGTGCCTGCCGGGGTCACGGATCATCCGTTCAAACATGGGCCACCCCCCGGCGCACGGCCATGGGGGCACGGCGCCGCAGCGGCTGCGGGATCTGGCCCACGGCCAGGCCGCTATGACGGCGCCGAGGCGGGCGCGTCTGCCACATCTTGAGCATGGTGGCGCCGGCGACCGGCAGCAGCACGCACATGGCCAACAGGGCGACGAAATCAGCCATTGGCCACCTCCTGCGCCGCCTGCGCTACGGCAGCGGCCGTTGCCCGCTTGCCGGGCAGCATGTTGGCCACCTCGTAGGGGAAGGGCACGCGGCTGGCCAGGTCGGCCAGCTCGGGCGAAATCCAGCTGGTTTCGTCGTTGAAGTCGGTCCCCTTCACCAGCTCCCAGCCCTTCCTGCTCCCTTTCCGACGCTCGAACACGCACTGCGCGATCTTGGCCGGTCCCATGTTCAGCATCGCCGTGGCGATCACGCGGTTGTGGGTGACATGCAGGGTGATGGTTGCGCTGGCTTCGGATTCGCCGCCGCTACCAGCATTCACACGGT
Source organism: uncultured Stenotrophomonas sp. (assembly GCF_945952405.1). Taxonomy (GTDB): domain Bacteria; phylum Pseudomonadota; class Gammaproteobacteria; order Xanthomonadales; family Xanthomonadaceae; genus Stenotrophomonas. Next base: position 166,443 of record NZ_CAMFIA010000005.1, read on the forward strand.
TATGCGCACCCGTGATAGCCTCCGCTCCGGGTCCGGTGCTGGAATCCAGCGACTTTGCGAGGGTGGTCATGGCTTTGCCTGTCATCTGTTGCATGGTTCTCTCCTGAACTTCGTTGGTGGATGGCCTTGGGGGCGGTGTTGGCGCACTCCCCGCCGGGCCTTTGCTGTTGCTACGGGTCTTACTTCTGGAACACCCAGCACTTCACGGTGCTGCTGAGCAGTTGGGTTGATCGGATCGCGCTGTTCACGGCGGTATTGGCGCTGATGAACTTGTGGCGCTTCGACTCGACCAGCAGCCGTCGCAGGTCGCCAATGTCGGGCACCTGCTGACCGAAGTAGCCGGCCTTCTGAATGAACTCGTTGAGGTTGATGGCGATACGGCTTTCTTCGCGCGAATGGTTCAGCACGCTGCGCTTGTCGCCACTGGCCTGCATCTCGATGTACTCGAACGCATCCCAGAATTCGGAGACGATGCGGTGATCGGCGCCGATGGCGTCCTGACGTTCGGTGGCCATCTTGACCAGGGCGTCCCGCGTATCACGCACCATGTTCTCGGGCAGGTTCACCACCAGCCGCAGTGCGTCGAGCAGTGCGAGCATCTGCGCATGGTTCTTGATGATGCGTTCGACACGCAGCTCCTTTTCCTCGCGCAACCTGGCTTCGTAGAAGCGCACGCGCTCGGCGAACTTCTCCATCACTGCGGCTTCCGCTTTGAGCGCGGCCAGCAGGAAGTAGCTCAGCTTCTCGACCGGCAGTGCATTGAGGTTGTCGGCGGCCTGCCGGCTCTCGGTCGTCGCGGTCGGTTTCTTGAAATGCAGCTTCACGATGCGCGTCAGGATCGCCTCGCTGCCGTCAACGGGCGCATTCTGGCTGATGACGATGGTTCCTTGGAACGGCGGTTCGTAGGTTTCGTTGCCGCCGTTGCGCACACCGCGCGTGGCCAGGGTACCGCCGCCGTAGTAGTCCTTCAGTTCGTCCCACTCGAACGACTTGGCGTGTGCCTTATCGCCGCTGTCGCTGCGGTCGGCTTCCAGCAGCACGATGGGCATGCCGGAAATCTGCCCCATGGCACGGGCGCGTCCGGCCTTCGTGGACTTCGCAGGGTCGAAGCCTTCATGGTCCGCACGGGCCAGCAGCTTCCACAGGAAGTTGAGCAGCGTGGTCTTGCCTGCGCCGGCCTCGCCCGTGGCTTCCAAGAACGGGAAGGACTTGTGACTGCTGCGGATCTGATTGGCGTACAGCGAGCCAAACCAGAACGTGAGCGCCACAATGCCGTGCGTGCCGAAGCACGTCCAGAGCCAGCCGAGCCAGTCGGTGGAGTAGTTTTCGTGATCGCGTTGAATGTCCATGCGGATTGACCTCTGTGTAGTTTTGATGCGCAGCTTGTTGAACTCGAAATAGTCCTCGGCATTAGCGAGGGTCACCTCGCCGGCACGCACGGCCAGGTCGGGGAAGATGTACGCCTTGTGGTCAGGGCTGTAGCCGACGAAATCGACCGTATCGACCTTTTTGATGTTGAACAGCTGGTCTTCCATCATCCGGTCCAGCTGCTGACCGCTGCCGCTGAACACGGCGCCCTGCGCAAGGCTGATGATTCGCTTCTTGAACTCGGTAGCGCTGGCCACCTGCGCGCCGGTGAAGGTGCCTTTGACCGACGGTGCGTCGTGGGGGAAGTCAACACGGAAGTAGTACCAGCTTTCGTCGGTAGCTTCGTGGCGTTGGAAGTAGAGGGCTTCGGGGTAGCAGTTGGCGATCTGCTGCACCGACGCACAGGCGCGCCGGATCTTGGCTTCAGTCTCTTCGCTGACCGCTCCCTCTTCGTCATCGGGGTTCTTCTCCCGCATCATCTTGTCGAAGCGCACCGCGTCGAACTCGAACCAGAACAGGCGCGAGGCGAACTCGATGTGGAACTCGGTCTTCTGCTCGCGCTGGTAGATGACCAGCCCCTTGTCCACGGCGGTGCGCGCCATCAGGACGGCGCCGTTGTGGCGTGCCAGATCGAGGTCAGCCTGCCACTGTGCGTCGCCATCCTCTGCCGCCTGTGCGCGCAGGTGCAGATCGTTCCAGTCGGTTTTCTTGTCGCCCACCTGCTCGATCTGCGCAGCCATGCACCGATAGCCCAGCTTCTCGGCCCGGCGCGCGTGCTTGACCGTGTAGGCGCGGGCGCCCGGCTCGTTGTCCAGCCCCCACACCAGCACCGGCAGATCGTTGGGACGCGCCGCTTTCAGTTCCTTGAGCGACAGTTCGGGGTAGGCGTTGCTCGACATGGCGGCAACCGCGCAGATGCCGCGCTGCAGGAGGGCAATGGCGTCGAAGATGCCCTCCACGATCCAGACTTCGCGGGCGGTGCGCAGTTGGTCCTGAGCGGCCGCGCCCCACCACACCCCGGCGTAGCTCTCCCCCGGCGCAAAACGGGCCTTCATCTTGCCGAACCGGTGGGGGCGGTCGATCAGACGTTCCCACCAGCCTCCCTTCACCAAGGGGAAGCGGACCGTGGCCGTGCCCTGGCGCTTTGCGCGGTCGTAGTAGTCCTCTTGGGTGTAGAGACCCTTCAACGGCTTGACGCTGAATCCGCGGGCGGTGGCCAGGTACGCATCGGCAGCCGCATGCGGCGCCTGCGGCGTCTGCGGGTTGGCCTTGGAGTAGTCATCGAACAGGTCGTCGTAGAGGTCGCGCACGCGCACCTCTTGGCCGCACTTGGCCTGTCGGCCGCAGCGCAGAACCCAAGGCTTTTCGTAGCTGGTGTATAGCTCCTTCTTGCCGCAGTGGGGGCACTTGCCCCCGCGCATGTACGGGGTGCCGCTGCGGTGCTTGAGGCCATAGTCGCGCTGTACGCGCGACAGTACCTGTTGGCGGATTTCTTCTTGCATGGCGGCTCAGCCTTCGTTCGCCGCGAGAGCGGCGGTGCGGTGGTGTTGCATGGTTCTCTCCTGACCAACCCCGGCGGCGTTGGCGCGCTGCCGGGATCGGGGGTGGTGTTACTCGACAGCGGGGCGTGACCGGCCGAGGATCGCGGCGAGGTCTTCGGCCATGTATTGCGCGACGGCTGAGGTGTGATCAGCCTCGATTTCCAGCATTTTCGCGGCCTCGCTGGGCAGCTTGGCCAGCAGTTCGGCCGCTGCGGCGATACGGCACAGCCGCAGGTAGTCGGCAAGGCTGATGACCTGGTCGCCGCGATCCACCGGACCGGGCAGCACAGGCGTATGCCCGTTGTTGCGGGCCATCAGTTCACCCCGCCGGGGTAGCTCTCGCCTGTGCGCAGCCACTGGAAGAAGCGCTCGGCCTCACCCTTGGCGAGCAGGTAGACGACGGTTCCAATCTGGATTCCCCCGCTTGCGGTTCGCATCACATTGCGTGAGTGATGCGCGGTGAAGGTCGCTGCGGTGTCCGACTCGATATGTACCAAGGCCAGAAACAGAATCTTGTGCTGGTCGAAAGAAGCGCGCAGGCCGAAGCCGGGGATCTGCGTTTCCAGCACGATGACAGGTCGCAGAGCCGGTTCAGGAAGGGCCACGTTGGAAGGGGGCGCCATCAGTGCACCGCCTTGTCGTCGGTGCTGGGTGCGCTGCCGTTGGCATCACCCGTGGCGTAGTAGGCGGCAAGCACGTCACCCAGGGTGATTGCGAGCGGACACACGCCCACGGCGAGCAGGCGGGCAATGAATGCCTGATACGCATCGTGGGGCCATTCGAGGGTGTCGGCGATCAGGCCGAAGGCGAGCGAAAGCTGACGCGCGGCAGGGTTACCGGGCGTGGAAGGGGCACCGTGAGGCACGGAGACGTCTCCTGTTGACGAGATTGGAAACCTCGGCGAGACGTTTCTACGCGACGCACCGAGGGTGTCGGGAGGGTAGAAACCGGTCAACAGTCCGGCGGGCAGTTTTCCCCTTGCGGGTGTTGTATGGCTGCCGCCCTCCCGACGCAGGAAAGCGTCGGTGCGCTCGAAAAGCAGGCGCAAAAAAACCGCGATGCTGACGGGCGCGGATACCGCTGTTGACTCGGAGTTTCTACGCTCCTTGCGGCAAATCCTGCTCCCCGTCCTTGGGGAAGTCAAGTAAAACTGTGTATAAGTGTGCAGATCGGTTGCAGCTGCGGACAGGTTCATGCAGACACCTGTGCAGCGGTGTGCGAAGGCAGCACCTCATAGGCGCCGCCACGTGCAATGTGGGCCTTGACCAGTGCGCCAAGCTCGGCAGCGTCGCGCTGCTTCTGCGCATAGGGCACGTACTCGATACGCACCGGAGCAGTGACGAAACTCGGCTCCATTGCCGAGGACCAGCCGTCAAATTGTGTCTTGTGGCGCATCACAGGCGCAGCACTCCCTAGCTGGCGCCAGATGGCGCCAGGTCAGTTGGTGGTGGAAGGGGAAAGGTGGATCAGACCGAGGGCTGTTCGCCGTCAGGGGGACAGGACTCGATTGCGTCGATCCAGTCGGTTTGTAGTTCGCCCTGGTCTTGCTTCCAACGCGTCTGCAGCATCGTCCGCTGGTATCCGGGTGTAGGCGGCAGTTCGCAGGCCGGAGCGCTGGGGAGGCCGCTGGGGCTGGCCACGTTGGTCAGTTCGGAACTGCCGGTGTACGTAGCCCCACACATGGGGTTCGGGCAGACATAGGCGTCAGTGCGCAGGAACGGGTGTTGCAACGCACTGGTGCGCTTTACCAGCCGGGCATTGCAGGCAGGGCAGCAGAACACAGCGCGCTGTCCGACTGTGGCGCTCATGCCTTACCCCGCGCCTTCTTCGCAACCTTCGACTTAACCGGGGCTTTGCCGGCAGTCTTCTTGACCGTGCGAATACGGGTGGAAACGGGTGAATCTGTGTGAGAATCACTGGCGGCCTTCATGCCGAGCGCGACGGCAGCATCGTGGGTCTTTCCGATCCGGCACTTGCTGGTGCTGCGCAGAGCATTGTTGACGGCGTGCCGGTCCAGTCCATGCAACTCCGCAAACGCGGGAACGGACAGGCCGTTGTCGATGAGCCACTGCCGGGCTTGTTCGGCAGTGCGCAGCGCAGTGGTACGTCGTTGGGCTTTCATTCCGTTTCCCCTGTGTATTTCTAGGTGGAATGGTGGTGAAGTTAACTGCACCTGTCAAGGGGGAAATCGCGTGTCTGTAGGTAATCGCCTGAAAGAAGAACGGAAGCGTCTGGGCATGACCCAGGAGGCCATGGGACTGGCCTGCGGTGTTGCCAAGCGCACGCAGATCCTGTTCGAGCAAGATGCACACCTGCCCGGTGGCGCGTACTTCGTCGCTGCCGACGAACTCGGTATGGATGTGGCCTATGTGTTGGTCGGCCGTCGTGATCGGCTGTCCGAATCCGATGCGGATCTGCTCGATGCCTGGCGCAATGCGTCGGTTTCTGCACGCGCGGCCGCGCTAATCGCGCTTGGCGGTGCAGTACCGGCGGCAGCAGCTGCACCGCGTACCACGTTCGAGAACACGAGCATCGGCCAGCAGATCAGCGGGGATGTGGATCTGCGTGGGCAGAAGGTTGTCGTCAAGGCGCCTAAAGCATCAAAGAAACCCAGCCGATAACGCTCACGCCATGCTCTATTCAGGCCGTTAACCACACCGCAAGATGCGCCCGCTGGGGGCGCGCAATACGGTGTAACGGACTATGAGTTGCGGTGAGAATGTGAAGTGTGGTGTGGCAACGTGCGTGTGCAGCGGTCATACCGTGTTTGATGGGGCCGTGATCGGCCAGGTGTTTACGGGTGACGTGCAGATGCAGTGCCCCCACGCGGAGCATCCCCGCTTCGCGCAGACCGAAACAGAGAGGGCGCCCACGGAAACTGGGCGCCCTTTGTCTACTGCGCTGATCGCGCTGGCAATCTGGCAGGCAACCTACCCAACACCGAGCATTGAAGCCGCGTGCGGCTCGACACTTCCTCACGCGGCTCTATTCCTGGTCGCAGGTGCTGCCACTCGCTACCTCAAGCCACTGCTATTGAAGTGGGCACGCAGCTGGTGGGGTCGCCGCAGGCAGGCGCGGCACTGATAGTATCCGCAGAACTCAAGGAGCTGGGGCAAGAGAATGGCGTTCGCGGATGCGGAAAAGACACTGATTGCTCAGTATGTAGAGGCCGAGCAGAAGCACGCATATTTCCTGCTTGGCGCCACTGGTGCCGCTGTGGGGTTCGTAGTCCAGAAACTTGATGGGCAACGGTTCGATCTACCCGGCAGCGTGTTGTTGATCGCAGCTGGCTCCCTGCTGCTGTCGCTTCTACTTGGAATAAGGTTCCTCGACCACGCAAACCGGGCGCGCCACGCTAACGTGAAATGGCTGCAGCTGCAGAAGGAATTTAAGCCACAGGACGCAAAGCAGAAGAAGGCATACGACGCGTTGGTGAGCAAGCTCGACGCCAAAATCGACACCGAGAACGCCAAGGCTGGTTCGTGCAAAATGTGGCAATTCCGTGCTCTTTTCCTCGGCGCCCTGCTTCTTGTTGCGTGGAGAGTGTTCACAATGCTGGCACTCTCTTGAGGTTGAGCGGCGCGGGCTATCCGCCGCGCTCCAGCTCCAGTGCGGTAACGAAGCCCCCGCTGCCGTCGATGGTGTGAGTGGCCTTGGCCACCAACCAATCGGTGCCATCAATCTCTGGCTTGAAGCCTCTGACGTTGACCGTCTGCTCTGGATAGATATCGGCGCGTCCAACGGCGAGCCGGTAGCTCAGCTGTGCGGTGCCACGATCCAGTCGCTTGAATTCGGCCTCGGCGTGCTGCCGGGCTTCGTCTGCGGTGGCATACGTCGCCTGCAGCTTCTTCTCGTTGTCGGACGTGCCCACCAGTACGCCGGTGCGGCGCGCTGCCTTGCGGTCACCCCAGTAGGCACGAACGCCGGTGAACTTCTCGCGGTCGGCGACGCTGTAGCGGTGCTGGTCACCCGATGCTCGCGTGATCTGCACGCCAGGCAGCGGCTGGCCACCGGCCGTAGTGCCTGCGCCGATGGGCGCGAAGATCAACGTGCCGGCTTTCACCGTGGCCACGGCGTCGAAGCGTTTGCCCAGGCGCGTGAGCAGGTTGATATCACTCTCGTTGGCTTGGTCGAGGTGTGGAATGGGCACGCTGGCCAGATCCGCGGCTACCGACGCACGCAGCGAATGCTCGCCGGCGATGGCGCCGAGAATGTCGCCAAGGGTGGTGTCGTGCCAGCTACGCTCGCGCCGGCGACGAACCGCTCCTGTCAGGTCGGCCGAACGCGCCCGAATCGTGATGATGTCGGGTGAGCCGCTGTGTTCAACGTCGTCCACCTTGAAGGTGCCCTTGTCGAACAGCCCGCTACCTTCATAGCCGATGGCCACCTGCAGGGTGACCCCACGGCGCGGCAGTGCCAGCATGCCGTCATGGTCATGCACCCGCAGGTCTACTTGGTCGGCCTCATCGCCACGGCTCTCGGTCAGGGACAGATCCAGCAGGCGCGGCGCCAGCCGGTCGGTCAGATCCTTGCCGTCCAGCACCACCCGCCACGCGGGGATCGGGTAAGGGGTCGCCCTCATGCGATGGCCTCGCTGGCGCCGTCGTCGTCACGTTCCAGCTGCATCTGGAAGTCGATCAGGCGCGGCGTGCCGTCGTTGAACAGCTCGCGCCGTGTCTCGCTGAGGCTGGTCAGCAGGTAGGGGCCGTAGACGCGCCCCGTACCCTCCACCAGCGCCTGCGGTTTGCCCTGGTCGCCCAGCTCGCGCAGCTTGTCCAGCACCTGCAGGTCGCTCACCAGCTCGCCGGCGATGGTGCCCTGCAGGCTGATGGTGTCATCGCCCGGCCCGACGTACTGGCGGGCTGCGCGGGCGCCGACGCGCTCGCTGCTGGCATGGCGCCAGGTCATCTGGCGCTGCAGTTCGCCGTAGGCGGCTGTGGAGAGGGAGAACACGAACGTGCCCCAGGTCATCATCATGGTGGTGGTCCTCAGTCGCTGAGCCGGGCACCGCGTCGGGTGGCCTTGTCGCGCTCAATCTGTTGAACGGTCTGCCGCACCAGGTCCGCGATCTTCTGCTCATCAGATCCAGCCGGCGCGTTGATGTGGATGGTGTAGCTGGAAGCGCCTGTGCTGGCCGCAGCGGCTTGCGCAGCAGCCGGGGCCATCACTGGGGCGGCAGCGGCCATGACGGGCAGCGCAGCCGCGCCCAGCGCGAATCCGGCCGATGCTTGGCGCAGCTTGTCGCGGCTGGCCGTCGCGCGTGCGGTGTCGGCGCTGTCGGCCATCCGGGCGATGCGCCGTTCGCGCAGTTCGTCCAGGCGGGAGGGCGCGGTAACGCCGTTTCCACCGGTGGGCTGCATGCGTTGGGTCATGCCGGCGCCGATCTGCACCACGCGCTCGCCCCCGACCGCTGCCGCACGTAGGCGGTCACGGCTTGCGGTTGCGCGGTCGGTATCGGCGCTGGCGCCAGCGCGGGCAATGCGCCGCTCGCGCAGTTCATCAAGGCGGCTGGCCGGCGCACTCGCGCCCCCGACGCCTACCTGCTGCATGCGCTCGCCCATACCGGCGCCGGCCTGCGTGATGCGGTCGCCTACGCTGGTCACCTGCTGCAGCGGCTCGCCCTGGCTGCGGTCGATGCCGCCGGCCAGCCCCTGCATGGTGAAGTCACCGAACTGCGCGAAGACACGCGACGGGCTGTGGATGCCCAGCAGCCCCTTGAAGCGGTCCATCACGCCCGAGGCGATACCGGCCACGGCATCCATCGCGGCGCTGCCCTTGGACACGATGCCGTTGACCAGCCCCTGCACCATGTCGATACCGGCCTGCATCATCTTCGCGGGCCAGCCGAGCAGGATCTGATTGGCACCCTCCCACATGGCGGACAGGCCCGACCGGATCTTGTCACCGTTGAGGGTGAACAGGCCGACGATCAGCTGCCACGCACCCTGCAGGTAGGTCCACGCGCCGCCCACGGCGTTCTTGATAATCGGCAGCATGAAGGTGAACGCCTTCACCAGCCAACCGATGGCGGCGACCGCCATGCGCAGGTTGACGGTCAACACCTGACCCAGCACCTGGCCGAATCCACGGCCGGCGGTCGTGGCGCCCTGCAGCTCCTCGCTGGTGGCCTTGAAGGGGGTGAACAGCTTCTGCACCCATGCCCAGGCTTTGCCCATGGCATCGGACACCTGCGCCCACACCGGCCCCAGCGGTTCCAGCGCGGTCATCAGCTCGGCCATGATCGGGTTGACCACATCCAGCACGCCCTGCCACACGCCGATCATGAAAGCCTTGATCGGCTCCCAGTATTTCCAGACAAGCGCGGCAACAACGGCCACGGCGGCGCCGATGGCCAGCACCGGCAGGCTGATACCGCCCAACAGCGGCAGCAGCATGCGGCCAACATTGAGCAACATCGGGAACGCCCGGCCACCCAGCGACAGCACCTGGCCGATCAGCCGGCCGATGCCACCGCCGCCGCTGAGCAGCATCACGCCCTTGTGGATCTGCGTCAGCGCCATGGCACCGACGCCGCCGGCCACCAGCAGGCCGCCGAGCGCGGTGGCCAGGGCGGTACCGCCGATGGCCAGCTTGGCGATGGTAGCCACCAGCTGCGGGTTCTTCGTGACCCATTCGGCCATCCGGTCGGCAACCTTGGCCACGCGCGCGGCCAGTTCCTTGACCGTCGGCAGCAGGGTCTTGCCCAGGCGCTGGGAAAGCACGGTGGCGCTGTTCTTGAGCAGGATCAAGCCATTCTCGGCCGTCCCCACGCGTGCGGCGTATTCGGCATTCATCGAACCGCCGTATTTCTGCGCATCGGTGACCTTGCCGAAGTTCTCTTTCAGCAGATCGAGGTTGGTCAGCAGCGGTGCGATCGCACCGATCGACTCGCGGCCAAACAGCTGCGTCATCGTCGCCGCCTGCTCGGCCTTGGGCAGCTTCTTCAGCTTTTCCAGTACGTCGAGGATGGCGCCACCGGCGTCCTTCTGCATGGCCTGAGCCAGGTCACCAGCCTTCAGCCCCAGCTTCTCGAACGACTCCACCTGTCGCTTCGTCGCCGCATCGCCAGATGACAGCGTGAGCAGCATGTTCTTGATGCCGGTGGCCGACACCTCCGACTCGATGCCCATGCCGGCGACCGTGGCGCCCAGCGCCGCCAGCGGGCCGCTGCCGAGGCCGGCCACCTCGCCCAGCGCACCGATGCGGTTCACCACCTCGCTGATCTTCTGGACGCTGGCCGGGCCGGTGTTGCCCAGGTAGTTGATCTTGTCGGCCAGCACGACAACGTCGTCCTGACCCATGCGGAATGCGGTACGCCAGGTGGCCATCGTCTGGCCGGCGTCTTCGGCGGTGGTGTCGAAGGCTACGCCCATCTTCGCCGCGTCCTCGGCGAAGCGGGTCAGCTCGTTGCTGGCGATGCCGGCCTGGCCGGCGGCGGCGACGATCTTGGCGATATCGGTGGGCACCATGGGCAGGCGGCGCGACAGTTCCTCAATGTCGCGGCCCATCTTCTCGAAGCCGTCCGGCGTGTCGAAGTCCACCACCTTCTTTACGTCGGCCATGGCCGACTCGAAGCTCATGGCCTGCGCGATGGGCAGCGTCTGCGCACGCAGCGCACCGAACGCCGCCAGCGCCACGCCGGTGCCGTGTGCAGCAGCGTTCATGCCGGCGCTGTGGAACTTGCGGCTACGGGCCTGCGCAGCATCGAGCGCGGCCAGGCGCGTGCGTTGTGCATCCATCTGCGCCGAGGCGGCGGCAATCTCGCCGCGCAGCTTGCGCTCATGCGTGCCCAGCTGCCGCGTGCTGATGCCGGCACGATCCAAGCCACCGCGCAGGCGCTGCAGTTCGACCGACTGCTGCTGGTGCTGGATCTTTAACTGGCCTGCAACGGTGCGGGCCTGATTGAACTCGCGGCTCAGCCTGCGGGTAGGCGTGCCCGCCTCCTTGATCTGCCGGGCCAGAGCGGCGACGCGCTGCGTTGCAGCCAGGTGGCTTTGCTCGGTTGCGCGCACGGCCTGCTGCTGCTGGCGGTAGGCGGCAACGTCACGCTGGGCGGCATTGAGGCGGCGCAGGTTGGCCTGTTGTTCCTGCAGAGCGGTGGTCAGGCCTTTGCTGCCGGCCATGACCTTCTTGAACGGGGCGCTGGCGCGGTCGAGCGCTTCCAGCACCACCTGCAGGCGAAGGTTGCCGCCGCTCATGCGACGACAACCGGTGCGCGTGCTACGGCGTCGTGGTGTCCGTAGGATCGGCTACCAGCGCGGCCAGGAAGCGGCATCCAGCGCTGACCGCCCACACCAGCAGCGCGCCAACTGCACACAGCAGGAACGCCGCAAGGGCGAGGAAGATGAGGGTGTCCATAGGCGGACTGTATCACTGCTGTGCTCCACTTCGTTCATGGGCGCGCTGGCGCCACTGGATCAGTTCAGACAGGGAGAGGGCCGATAGCTCGGTGAGGGTGAAGGAGAAAATCACCGCGATATCGGCCATCAGATCCTCTACGCAGACGGGAACTCCCTCTCCGACTTCGGCACGAAAAAATCACCGATGACACGGGCGATCTCGATCAGGTCGGCCGGTTCCAGCTTGCCGGCGTCGGCGGTGGTCAGGATCGGCTGGCTGATGCGCGGCAGAACCGTGGTCAGCGCGGTCACATCCATCTGTGCCAGGTCGAACAGCTTGATGCCGCGCAGATCGCCGGCGGTCGGCTTGCGCAGGCGAACGGAGCGGATCACCTGCTCGCCGCGTTCGATGGGAGTTTCCAGCACGATCACGTTGGTGCCGGTGGCTTCGGCGTCGGTGACGGTGTCGGCTTCATGGGTGGTGTTGCGGGTCATCGCTATATCTCTCAGGAATGGCCCAGCCGCTGTAGCGGCCGGGCAGGGGGGGCGGGATCAGGCGCCGATGGCGCGACGCAGGGCAGACTGGCGGTCAACGCCGTTGACCATGAAGACCATGCCGACCAGGTCGATTTCGATCTCGGTGCGGCCGTTGACGGTCAGCTTGTAGTAGCTGGCCGAGGTCTTGACGCTGAACTCGGTGTCGTCGCCGACCTTGCCGGTGCCGGCGTCGATCTCGGTGTGGCGGCCGCGGATGACGATCTCGACCGCATCCACCTCGCCGCTGTCCTCCCGCTGGTAGCCGCCGGCAAAGCGCAGCTGCACAGCGTTGTGCGAAACGGCGCCGTACTGGCGCAGCACGTCGAGCATCAGGCCGCCGCACTTCCACTCGGCCTCGATCTTTTCCTGGCCCAGGTCTACGTCGATGGGGCCGAGCATGCCGCCTGCGCGGTACTCCTCCATCTTGCGGGTCAGGGTGGGCAGCTTGAACTCGGTGACCTGGCCGATGTAGCTCATGCCATCGTTGAACAGGTTGAGGTTTTTCAGCTTGCTGGGCAGTGCCATGGCAGGGGTTCCTTATGCGGCCTCAGCCGCTGATGCGGGCCGGGAAGTCGGCGAAGTAGCGGTCGGTGATGCGCTGGTTCAGCTGCAGGCTTTCCAGCGGCGGCACCGGGGTGTAATCGAAGTCGATCACCAGCTGGCCGCTGGCCAGCGACTCCGAAGCGTTGGCGCCGGCGTCGTACCAGGCACTGGCGCCGATCAGGTAACCGGCATAGACCAGCTCGCGGAACTTCGCGTTGATGCTCTCCAGCAGGTCGCGGACCAGCGTCGGATGCAGCGGCTTGTCGATGTAGATTTCCTGCGCCTCGGCGATGGTGTCGGCGAGGATCTGCGCGGTGCGGGTGGCCGTCTCGAACTGGAACAACGGGTCGGCGCTGCAGGTGCGCGAACCCCAGAACTTGTAGCCATTCGAGTTGATGAGGGTGGTCACGTCGCCGGCATTGAGCAGGCCCGCGTCGGTGTTGGGGTCCTGCAGATCCCAATGCACGTCGCGGCTGATGCCGGTCACACCAGCCACCGGCACGTTCGAGATGGACTTGTGCCAACCCTGCTGCTGGTCGGTCATGGCGCGCACGCCCAGGGCACGTGCGACGGCGAAGGCCATGCCGGTGGAGGCGGTGGCGGTGTTGAAGGCCATGAAGTCGGGGTAGATCAGCATCAGTTCACGGGCGGCGAACTGCTCGCGGTAGGCGATGGCCTCCGACACCGTCGCGCTGGCGGCGCAGCTGGCGTAGATCATGGCGCGCAGCTTCTTGGCGATGGGGATCATGGCAGCGGTCACCGGCTGGGTGTCCAGCCCCGGTGCGCCCAGGATGCGCGGACGCACGCCCAGCTGTGCCTGCGCAACCAGCAGCGCGTGCAGGCCGGTGTAGCTGCCGCCATTGGCGCCGCCGATGACGTTGGCAGTGGTGTCGGTGTCGTTGCTGGCGCTGGCCACACGTACCACCACCACAATCGGGTTGCCTTGGTCGGCGATGCCCTGCAGCGTGGCGCGCAGTGTTCCGGTGCTGCCTGCCTTGCCGACTGCGCTCAGCACGTCGGTAATCAGCACAGGGCGGTTCAGAGGGAAGGCGGTCTTGTCGGCATCCTCGCCCGTGCAGACGACGCCGATCACAGCGGTGGATACGGTACGGATCGGCCTGACGCCGCCGTTGATTTCGATGACGCGAACGCCGTGGTGGTAGCCGCTGGCGGCCATGGGCTTCTCCTTCGGTTAGGGGGTGTGGAAGCGGAGTGGTACGGAAAGGCGGGTGTTGCGCGATGCGCCGCTCGGTGTGGCCAGCTGGCCCTGCAGGTCGAGGATGAACGAGCCAGCCACGTCGCCGTGAGCCAGGTCGATACGGGTCAGGCTGATGCGCGGCTCCCAACGCATCAGCGCGGTGGCGGTAGCGCCGAACAGCCGCAGGCGGGTTTCGTCGTTGAACGGCTGGTCGATCAGCTCGGGCAGCAGCGAGCCGTACTCACGGCGCTGCACGCGCGAGCCGATGGGCGTGGTCAGAATGTCGGCGATGGACTGGCGCAGGTGCGCCAAGTCATCGCTGAATGCGCCTGTGCGGCCATCCATGCCGATCACGCTGGTGACCCGGTGGTGCCGCTGCCCGGTTGCACGCCGGCGTGCTTGTGCTTGGTGAGGCTGATGCCGGCGGCGATCACGTCGTCGGATACCTCCGCCTTGCCGGTGATCGTCATCTTGCCTTCGATGCTGGTGGCGCCCTTGATGGTCACTGGGCCGGTGATCGTGGTTCCGCCGTCAGCGGTGATGGCCACGGTTCCGCCTGCGGGCAGGACAGCCGCCAATGCGTGCGCATCATGGTCGTAGCTGACCACGGCGCCGTCCTTGAACTGGATCAGCGTCAGGCTGGGGCTGGCCGACGGTGCCGGATACTGCTCGCAGTACAGGCCGCGCAGCACGATGGCGTTGGCCAGGTCGCCGTCGCAACACAGCAGTGCAACCTGCTCGCCGCTGCTCGGCGGTGCCCAGGTGCGCAGTTCACCGGCTGCGGCGCTGAACCAAGGGAGGAAGTCGGTGTGCGCTTCGCCCGTCTGCACGCGGCACATGTGCCGGGCGTGATCGACCTCGGTCACCACGCCGTCGCGGAGCAGGTTGTTGATCTGTTGGGGCAGCGCACTATCCATGCCCCCATGTTCCCGGCGTCCCTTCGCGCGCGCACGTAGCGCGGTAGGTAGATTGAGCCGCTACAGCGGCGGGCGCGCGCGCCGCGCCGCTACGATCATCACCGCGTCAGCTCAGATCAGCCGGCGGTACATCCTCCGGTGCAGTGGGCACTACGTCTACCCACGTTCCCGACGTATCGTCGTAGGTGACTGGCACGCTGCGGCTGGACGGGGGCGCGTAGTCGGTGACCGATGGCGGCAGCGACTGGCCACGCGGCACCGGCGCGGCGAACGTGCCGTCCGCCTTGTTCCAGAGCGGTCGGCCGCTGTAGTCCGGCTGAAGCACCCAAAGGCCCTGTCCATCGTCCCACGCGTTGCACTGCGGGGTGGTGCCATCCAGTCGGAACGGCTCAGCCAGCGTCACGCCGTTGGGCAGCGTGTCGCCGAGCGCGAGGCGGTTGGGGACTGGCATTGCAGTGCGCGTATCCCACAGCATCCGATTGCGGTAGTCGGCCACTACATCCCAGCGCTTTCCGTCGCCAGAAAGGCGCAGTGCCTGGAACTCGCCAGCAGTTCGCTTGGGCGCCACGTCAACGGTGTGATCCGGGAGATACCAGGCGCCGTCCGGGGAGGGCTGCAGCCGCACCGGGCCTATGTGTGCGTGGGTGATCGGGTCGAAGGCGTGGGCAAAGCGGGGTTCGTTGGACATGCTCCGGTCCTCAGTAGGTGATGCAGTAGATCATTCGCAGACCCGCCGGCAGGTTGCGGTCGCCGCCGGTGTTGGCCACCGTGATCGCATGGGTGTGCGCGCCGCCGTCAGCCGCTGTAGCGCTGTGGCCGTGGTCGCCAACCTGCGCGATAGAAATATCGTGCGAGTGAGCGCCGGCGCCATTCATGCCGATGTTGTGGGCGTGGCCACCTGCGCCATCCGTCGTGAAGCTATGGGAGTGAGCACCAGCGGGGCTGGTGTTCGGCCAGGGGTTGTCGTAGTCAACATTGCCGCGCGAGCCGGCGTGCTGGCCGTAGTCAGCACCCCACGGGTAAGCGAAGCCAGCTTCGGCGAAGGCGGTCAAGTGCTGGTGATCGCCTACCGCAGACGTACCGCCGGTATGCGCGTGGTGGCCCTGCGAGTCAGTCCATGCGCCGTGAGCGTGATCGCCCACACCGCTTGCACTTGCGCCGTGTGAGTGTGCGCCGCCGGCACCAACACTGATCGTGTGGCTGTGGTTGCCGGCACTGGCCGAACTAGCGGTGTGGGCGTGGCGGATCACCTCACCGGCGGTGAAGCCGCCAACGGCGTCGGCGCTGTTGGTATGGGTTACAACGGTGCCATCGCCCATAGCCGGCAGGTTGAAAGTGGTCTTGCCGTCGCCGGCGCCGTAGAGGGTGCCAATGGCAGCGAACAGGTCCGCGTAGGTGGTGCGGGAGACGGCAGCGCCGTTGCACAGGAGTGTGCCAGCCGGGGCGCTCTTGCCGGCGAACATGATGACCTGGCCGGGGATGCGGTTTGCCTTGGTGACAGGATCGAAGGTGCCACCATGCCAAACAGGCTTGCCATTGAACCGCAGTTCACTGCCACCCAAAAGCAGTGGAGCGTAGGCGCTGTTGCTCAGGGTCACCGCGTCAATGGTGACGCCGCTGCTATCCGCAAAATCGCGGATCATCAGCCGAGACTTCGCCCCGATGTAGTCAAGGCCAATCGTGGATCGCAACGTCACGCCCTGGCTGACGACCAGAGCGCCCGTGATGGTGCCGCCAGCCCGGTCCAGCTTGTCGCCAGGATTGAAGTTCGCATCGGTCCACAGCTCCGCCCATGCCTTCCACCGCTGGTCAGCGGGCGCGGTGTCGCGGCGGGATCGCATCCAGAACCGGTTTCCACCACCGTAGTCGGCGGCCAGGGCAAGGCCACGGGAGTTGTCATAGCTGGGCAGGGACCAGGCAATGGTGTACTGCGCCGGCATCGTGGTAGGCGAGGGGTTGCCCTGTCGGTTGATGCGCAGCGCGTTCCACGTGTCCACCCAGCTGTCGTCATTGCTGGTCGGGGTGAGATAGGCCACGCGCGCAGCCACGTCCTCAACGGAAGCTGCGCCGATCTCGCTCAGGGTCCATCCAAAGTTCACGCCGCCGTTCACATCCTTGGCGGTGTTCCCGATGGTCACCTTGCGGGAAGCGCCCCATGCCGTGGTCACAATGTTGGCGGAGCCGTCGAATGCGGTTCCGTTGATCGTGCGCGGTGCTGCAAGCTTGCTGGCAGTGTCGGCGTTGCCAGTCAGCTTTCCCCGGAACTCGGCCGCATAGACCCAGCTGCCGGTAGGGTTCATCACGATCTTGTTGGGGTTGGCCACATTCGTAAGGCGGAATTCCTTGCCGCCGGTAATGTCGTGCAGCTCCAATCCGGTCTGTCCCTCGGTACCGCCTTGTTTGAACTGCCACGGGCGCTCGGAATACATCTCGCACAGCACCTTCCCGTCGCCGGCCCCGGTCCCGATCCTCGCACCAGCCATCTCGGTAACGCCGTTCTTGTAGACGACCAGCTGGCCAGCTGTGCTGGTGTTGCCATTGGGGCGCAGGTAGACGAACCCACCGTCGCTACTCGCGGCGGCAGACAGCACCACGCTGCCCACAGCACTACCCCGTAGCGCGGCGCCAGCGGTACCGAGGTCGAGGGTTTGATCGTCAGACAACGACGCGCCCAGGGCGAACGTCTGACGACGGCCCCAGCGGTTCTCGGTGCCATCGACCAGGCGCCGCAGATCGCCCATGTACGCGAGCGGCTGGGCGGTGGCGTAAATGATGCCCTGCGGCTCGGCGGTGACGAATGTGCCGGGGCCGTGATACGTCGCGCCGGTGGCGTTGACCACGCGCACGGCATGGCCTTGGTTGTACTCGCGCTGCTGCAGCCACAACTCGACACCTGTGGACTTGCCCGCAGCATCGGTGGTCAGTACAACACCAAAGCGGCTGGGGCGATCAAGCGAAGAGTCGGCGCCGATCCGAGTGTGCTGCACCATGCCATCAACAACCGCCTGCGTGAGCACTGTGGTCGCGTCGAACGTGCGCGTTGATGCGGCGATCTGCTCCCACGCGTAGCGAGGGCTGCCGATGGCGCCATTGGTCATTTCCAGCAGCAGAATGCTTGCGGCAGCGCCGCGCCACGGCAGCGTGCCCAGCTTGATCCAACGAACTTGGTTCGAGTTGCCGGGAATCGCGTCAATCGGCTGAACCTTTCCGATCTGCGGGAAGTCGGCGGCGTGCATGCCGTCGAGCGTGTCGGCGTCCAGCCCCTTGCCGTGGCCCATGTCCTTGAGCGCGGCGCCCTTCAATTCGAGGCTGGTGCGGATAGCCGCGGCCGTGGCCAGCGCCAGCAGCGTCTTGACGAACGGTGTCGGTGCATTGGCGCCGAAACGGTCGTCCAGGGCGGCTCTCAGCCCGCGAGCGGTGACGGCGCGCACCCCGTCCGCGCCCGCGATGGTTTCGGGACCATCTGCCAGCTCGACTACGCCGGCGACCGATTCAGTGGCCGGCGGGTTCAGGAACTGCGTGCTGCCGAACTTGATCTGCGCCGTGTCGATATCGGCGAACACCACGTCGGCCGAGAGCAGCAGCGTGGAGATGCTCGCCTTCTCCATGATCGCTTCGGCCTGGCCGTAGACGGCAAACAGTGTGCCGTCGGCCAGGTAGAGGCCGAAGCCACGCAGCGGGTACTTGTCGGTGCCGCTGTCCTGCAGCGTGACGTGGATCGTGTCAGCCGCAACGGACTCGCCGCCGAAGCTGGTCATCCGCTTGAACTCTCCGGGCAGCTGCGTCATTGCCGCAGTGGGGGTGAAGCCGGTAGAGGTCAGTCCGATCTGAGAAATCAGCACCGTGTTGGTGCCGGTGTTGGTGCCGTTGACCAGCTTGGCGCGGCCGGCGTTGGTGATCTTCATGCGCATGGGGTCAATCTCCGGTCATCGTCAGGCGGCGGTAGACCGCCGCTTGGGCACCTGCGACGGTTCCGACTTGGCTGTCGGCCTGAATGCCTTGGGTGAAAGTGAAGTGCGAGCGCACGGGCTTTGTGCGGTTCACCGCGTCCACGATCTGGTGGACGAACTCGGCCGACGACTCCTGCCCGCCGTCGCCGCTGATGGTCAAAAACAGGCTGAACGTGTGCGGTTCGCCCTGCGGGGTCATCTGCCACCACTCGCGGATCTTCATCTGACCGCCAAAGCTGGCGATCAGGTCCGCGATGCTCTTGGCGGTCCCCTTGTGGCGCTGGATCTGGAACGAACTGGCGATGCGGGCGCGCTTGATGCGCTCCGGCCAGTTACTGTCCCAGGTGTCAACCGACACGCTCCACGCGAGGAACGGTAGAAATTCCGCCGGGCAGTTCCACGGGTTCCAGAGCGTGTCGTGAACCATGGGGACGCCCGACAGCTGCGCGTCAGCGCGCTCTACCGCGCGTTCCAGCCGCGTCGAGTTGGGGGGCAGCAGGGAGGTGGCGTCAGGCATCGGTGCCGCCGTGCTCGATCACTACGCTGGTGCAGTACGGCGCCGACTGCGCGTCCACCGGCATATCCGCCGTGGGCATCTGCAGCTGGACACGGTGGACGCCGTCCACGTGCAGGGCGGAGTAGAGCGCCGACAGCGGCACGTCGCGGCCTAGGCGCTGGGTCTGCTGCAGGAACAGCGACACCCGGCGCCGCGCTTCGGCCAGCACCAGCGCGCTATCGGGACCGTTGAACGTCACCAGCCGCGCCCGGATCTCGAAGGGCTTCACGGTGGCCGGGGCTACGGTCACGTAGTCGGTCAGGGGCCGCACGTTGTCGTTGAGCAGCGCGGACTCCACGGTCTTCAACAACGCCGCCGACGGCGTGCCGTTGCCCTGTCGCGACAGGACCGTGACCACCACCTTGCCCGGCGATGGGCTGGCGACGCTGGCGTCGAGCACGTCCGAATGTGCGGATAGCGTGTGGAAGATGTAGGCGCCTTCGGGGCCAGCGACCGACAGGCTTTCGGGCGCCAGCTGGATGCGGCGCCGGAACGCTGCGTCGTTCTCGTACTCGGCCGGGGCGTTGGTCTTCGGATCTGCCGGCTTCAGCAGCTTGCGCTGCACGCCGAACGGCACAGCGAGGTTGTCCAGATCGGCGCCGTTGGAGTAGGGCAGCAGCAGGCCGCGTGCGCGTTGGTTGAACTGCTCACGCAGCACCAGCTCGCGGTACGCGCTGGCCTGCAGCAGCTTCATCACCGGATCAGATTCGACCAGCGCGGTGTAGTCGGGGCACAGGCGCCGAAACTCGGCCAGGCGTTCGGCCAAGATGGCCTCGAACGTGCGCTGCTCGAAGATATCGGGCGCCGGCAGCTTATCGACTTCGATGGCGGTAAAAGAGGACACAGATGCACCGGCGGATGGGTCCGGTCCAGATTCCCATCGCGCGCGCGCGAGGCCGTGGAATGCGGCGTGTAGCGCAGCCGCTTACGCTACAGCGTGTGCAGGTGATCGAGGATCAGCTCGCGTATCAGTTGTTCGTCGGCGGTGGTGAAGCCAAGCAGCATGCGCCGCGCGTAGGTGACGCGGGGGCCGCCCTTGCTGACGGAATCGGTGCGGCCCTCTTGGTGGATTCGGGCAATGCGGGAGACGCGGCCGGCGAAGCCCACCGCCGCCTCACTGGCACTGCCCCGCACGCGTAGATGCTTGGCCTGCCGGATCTTGCCGAACATGGCACCGCGCTTGATGCGGCCAGCCTTGGCGCGGCGAGGCGGTGCGTTGCGTCGTGCTGCAAACGGGGAACCGTCGGGATTCTTCTGGCCAGCGATGCGCTTTTGCTGAGAGCGCCGCACGGCGGTGCCGACCTTGCGGGCCAGGCGGCTGCGCTCCGCAGGCTTGAGCCGCTGTAGCAGCGGCGCCACCCAAGCCTCCAGACGCTGCAGATCCTCGCTCACTCGGTGATCGCCGGCAGGGTGCCCAGCACTTCACCGTCGGCCGTCAGCGGACCACCAGCGAGCGTATGGCGGTGTTCCCACTCGGCGCGCGGCTCGGGCAGGTACTGCAGCTGGAACACGCCAGCGTCGTCCTGCACGACGCGCACGCGCTCGGTCAGCGGTAGCCGGATGGCCAGATCGACCACGGTATCGCTCAGCACGTCCACCTCGAAGGCCAGCTTTTCGCGGTTGTCCGGGTTGGCCAGCAGCTCGGGCTGGTGCCGCGTCAGCCACTGCAGCAGCGGCACCATGACAGCCTCGGGCGCCCCGGCGAAGTCACGCAGGATCAGTTCGAGGGTGTAGCGGTACTGGAAGGACAGGCCCGCCGTGAAGCTGGCCACCAGCCCGCCGTCGTCCACGAACACCAGCAGGCGCTCCGGGTCGGCGGCGAGCGACGGCATTGCCGCGACCAGGTGCTGGCGGAGCAGTTGGGGCTTCTTCATCGCCGCGCGCACTCGGCCAGGGCGGTGTGCAGCTCGGTGGCCAGCTGCTGCAGCGCCGTCACCTGCTCGGCGGCGGCGTGGTACTGGCCGTAGTTGGCTGCGGTGGTTTCGGCGACGGCAGAGAGCGTAACGCCGGCAGCGGGCGCATCAGGATCGCCGGCAATTCCGGTGGGGGCGATGCCTGCCGCAGCGGCGTCGTGGATGTGCACGAAGCCAGCAGGCACAGCGCAAGCGGCATCAGCGGTCGGAGTGACATAGACGGGAACCTCTTTGGTGATGGTGTCGCCGCGTTCGCGCACCACCTGTACGCGGTCCACGTACTCGGTCACGACGCGGGTGGTGCCCTGTGCCAGTTCCAGCTTGCCGGCCAGATCCTTCTTCTCGGCGTTGGCGCTGACCAGGGCGGCGTTGGCGCGGTCCAGCGCGGCAGTGGCGCGGTTCACCCGCACCTGCTGGCAGCTGAAAAGGCCGGCGGTGGCCGCAATCAGGGCGGCAAGGGCGAGGGCGCGGTAGAGCATCAGCGTGCGCCCAGCGCGGCCAGGGCGCGGTTGGTGCGTGCGGTTCGGTCGGCCATCCCGTTCGGTGTGGCGCGGCTGCGGGCGTTGCCCAGGTTGACCACGCGGCTGACGCTCAGCACGTCGCGCTGGTCGGCGTAGGCGTTGAGCCGGTTGTCGTGCCAGAACGCCGCCGCTGCCATGGCGCCGGTTTCCGGCTCGATCAGCAGGCCGGGCATCTCTTCCAGCGGCTGGCCGATCAGCTGGCCGATGTGGCGATAGTTGCCACGGCCGGTGTGCATCATGGGCCCACGCCCGCGATAGGCGTAGCCGTCGCCACTGGCCTCATTGCCGTTGCCGTTGCGGCTGGCATAGACGCGGTTGCCCAGCTTCGCCGGCTGGTGGACGAACGCAGCCGCCTCCGGGCCTTCGACGTACTTGCCGAACACTTCGAGCAGGCGCTCGCGGCTGTAGCTGAGCGATTCCTCCACCCGCGACAGGCTCAGGCTTTCGTGGCCGACCTGTGCGAGGAAGTGCGCGGCGCGCACCGGGGTGTTGATCCCGAAGCGCTTCATCGCTGCATTGAACGGCGCCACCCAGCGCTGAGCGCGGGGGAGCGGGCATTGCATGATCTGCGCCAGTAGTGGGGCGGTCAGCACGTCAGTTGCTCCCGAACAGGTGCGCGACGTTGCCGCGCGAACGATAGGTGGCCACCAGCAGGACCATCAGTAGCAGCAGCTGCCAGACAGTGACGTGGGCGCGGGCGCCCTGCAGCATGATCTGCAGGGCGAGGCCGCCGGTGGCGGCGATCAGCAGCCATGCGCACCACGCGATGGCGGGGCGGTGGTTGGCGCCGGGAGCCGGCCGGTAGGTCAGCAGGCGGATGCAGATGGCCAGGCTGCACAGCAGCGTGGCGGTGGTCAGGAACTCAGCCATCGGAGCCTCCACGCGGCAGGCGGGTCACGTCAGCCGAGCGGCTGCGCTCGATCAGGCTCAGGGTCAGGGTGACGATGACCGCCGCACAGATGAACGCGGCAAGGCCCGTGGACACCACGCCAAAGCGCTGCATCACCTCGGTACCGCCCAGGTAGCCGGCCACGACGCTGATGGCCAGATACACCAGGCGCTTCCAGATCGGCAGGTTCTTGGCCGACACGACGAACAGGGTGGCGCCGGCGAACGCGCCCAGGAACGCATCGGTTTGGATCCCCGGCAGGATCGACGCAAGGCCGACCCCCGTTGCCAGTGCTGCCATGCTGCCGGTAGAGGTTGGTTCGGTCATCATCAATCCCATAGCTGAACAAGGGGGCGCATCGCGGCGCCGGTGGACGGTGCGGGTACGTCGGGTAACTCAACGACAGTGCCAATGGGCAGGACCGGCCCATGCAGGCTGATGCCGTAGTTCAGTGCGTGCGCTTTCTCGACCATGCCGGCGGTGGCGCCCAGGTGCCGGTGGCAGAGCGCGTCGAGCGTGTCGCCCTGCATCGAGACGACGCGCATCAGATCAGTTCCACGGTGACGCGCGGCAGGCCCTGCAGATCGCAGATGGCGTTGCGCAGATCGCGGCGGATCTCATCAATGGTGGGAGTCAGTTCCTCCGCACGCTGGTTGCCCTGTGCGGTGGCGTCATAGGAGCGGTAGCGTTCGTGCAGTTCGACGGCGGTGGCGCAACCGACCGCGCGCAGGAACAGATGCACCAGCCGGGTGCTGCCGTCGATTATCTGCGCTGGCACGTCGGCCAAGGTGGCGTAGCCGGCGGCTTCCTTGCCTGCCTGCCACGCTCCCAGCTCCCGCGTTACGTCCATGACGGCCGACACCACGGTGCTGCGCATACGCGGTGCCGGTATGTCGCCGGGGACACGGATCGCCTCACGCAGCGCAACCACGTCGATCTCCGGCCAGAACGTGCCGGCGGTGACGTTGGGTTGCTTGGCGGCGGGTGATGCGTTGGCAACAAAGCTGCTCATGGTGGCCTCGTAGGTCGCCGGTGGTCGGGGCGTCACACCAAGGGAGAGAGGTCTTGGTGATCGGCCCCGAGCCGGCGGGGTTGCGGGGTACGCTCGGTGTGAGGTCAGTCGTTGGACTGACTGGTCTCGAACTTCTTCTGCAAACGCTCGGCGCGCTTGAGGTCTTCCTTGCCGCCGCAGCTGTCATGCAGTCGGATGGCTTCGCGCAGATCCTCGACCGCCCGTCCAACGTCCTCTGCGTTCGGCGGTGTCTCTTCGCTGCCAGGGGGCAGCAGGGAGCGAGCGCGGGCCAGCAGCAGCCGGGCGCGGACCTGATCGGGCATGTCGTGGCCTTTGGTCACTTCGACAGCCCGATTCAGCACGCCCAGGTCGAACGCCGCACCCGTCTTCAATGCGTTGAGCGCGACGATGCCGATTTCTTCGGCAACGACACAGCCGGCGGTGCGCTCGAATCGGTCGGGCATCGTCAGGCCATGCGCCAGCACATAGGCGGCAATGTCCAGTGCCGCGTCGTACATGCCTGCGTCGATGTTCCACAGCATCAGCGTGGACACCACGTCATCCTGGCCACCCGCATCGGCGGCGAGGACACCCTCGATGTACGCGTCGTAGGTCGGCAGCAGCGCGGCCTTGAGTTGACCCTTGGCCTTGCTCGACTGGATCTGTTTCAGTCGAGCGCGGTCGGTGGCCAGCTGCAGCAGGGTTTGCTGATAGATCGGCGTGCCCTCCATCAGGTTGCCGCCCGCTGCGCGCTTGGCCGCCTCCTCGGCTTCAACGCGCTGCAGGTGACGCTTTGCGGGACTGTCGGCCATGGCCTCAGCCCCCTACCGCCGGAGCTTCATCCTGCTCAACGACCTTGATGTTCTCGACCACGGCGCCACGGCCATAGTCTTCGACCACGTAGCAGTCGTTGGACGACTCGAAGTTCGCAATGCGGTTCTTCTCCGGCTCTTCCTTGATGTAGCGGCGACGGCCGTCGATCTGCCAATAGAGGGAGAGGTTGTCCAGGGAGGTGACCAGCAACGCATCGGCCGGCATGAAGGGAACAACGACCGGCTGCAGGCCACCGATGCGTTTGGTGCCCAGCACCAGATCCGCGGCCAGCTGCTCGGTGGGCTTGTTGTCCTGATTGATGATCGGGAAATACTTGTCATGCACCAGGTTGCGGCCGAGCACGACGACCAACGCCGGATCTTGCTGATGCCACGGGTCGATCAGGTTGGACACCAGATCCATGACCAGCGCGTCGAGGTTGGCGTAATCACGCGTTGCCTTGTCGCCGCCGATCAGCACATTGCCGCCAGCCTTACCCTTGTTCATCACGCGCTTGGCGGCGTGCTCACGGTACTGCTGCAGCCAGCCCTTGTTCACATCCTGCAACAGCGGATTGGTGGCGCGTTTGGTGGTAGCGGCAGCGCTGGTACCGTTGAATCCCACCATGATGCGGTCCAGTGCCTGGCGCTGGATGATCGCGTCGCGCAGCAGCGTCTGGAAGTTCTTCTGACGCGCCCATGCGTCGAGGCGAGCGTAAGGGATGGCGGTGTCGTAGTTGGTCTGGACGCACTCGTAGCCGGTCTTGTCGAGTGCCGTCACATCTGCAGGCTCGCGCTTGCCGTCGCCACTCGTGTCGGTGCGGCCGGCAATGGTGCCGCTCACACCGACGCCGATTTTCTCGCCCTTGAGGTCGACCACGCCGGGCATGTTGATGGCGGACAGGAATGCGCTGCTCTCCTGAATGCGCTGCTCGATGGTCTGCTGCACGCTCGGCTCGACCGAGAACGACAGGGCGGCAGATTCGATGTTGTTCAGTTCCGCCACGCGGCGGGTGAACTGGTTGAACTGTGTACGGGTTTCGGTACGCATTGCGTTGCTCCGTGAGTAGGGGGCCGGTGGGGATCAGCAGTCGGTGGCGTCGCCGACGTTGCCGGCGCTGCCGGAGATCGGCGGGCGCTGGCTGAACGTCTGCGGGGTGTCATCGAGCGTCTTGCGCACACTGGCCATCTGCGCGGTGAGGTTCTGGACCTTGGTGGCCAGGCTGCGGTTCTCCTCGGCCAGCTGCTCGATTCGGTCTTCCTGTGCGGTGAAGGTGGCCAGAAGTTGTTCGGCGAACTTGGACGCATCGGCCGCAGGATCATCCTTCGGTGCGGGTTCCGGTGCCGGCTTCGGCAGCAGGCCGATGCCCGAAAGCAGCAGTTGCATCTTGCTGACGCGCGGCGCCGGCTGCTCGACCTCATCGAAGGTGATTACCGTCTCTTCCAGTTCGGTGAACAGGTTCTCCGGCGCCTGCTTGCGATGGGTGAGCGGGCTCTTGTCCGGATGCTGTGCTGCGAAGGCCAGCATTTCCGTGCCCAGGCTCGCCGGGGTGTCGGTCACCGCCAGGCCCTGCAGGTACGCCTTGCCGGTGTCGGCGAACTTCGGCGCAATCTCGATGCTGGTGTAGAGCTTCTGCTTGTCGTTGTTGACCATCGCCACCAGCGCGTCGGTCGGTTCGATCTGAGCAAACAGGGCCAGCTTCTTCACGCCGCCCACTTCGACCTCTTCGGCCTTCACGGCCAATACGTCGCCAAACGCCTTGAACGGGCCGTCCGGCATCAGGCTGCGCATGTGTTCCACCCAGATGCGGGCGCCGTACAGCTGCGGATCGTAGGAGGCCGCCATATCGGTGATGTGCTGACGCTCGATCACACGGCCGTCGGTGGTTGCGCCCTCGACGGCGACGCGGAAGAACTTGGAGCGCAGCTTCTTTTTGTCGGTCTTACCGGCCATTTCACCCTCTGCTGGTGTCAGTGCGCATCGGTTCTCGATGCGATGACCCATAGTCGAATGAGGGCGAAGTTGCAGCAACGCGTGGAGCGTGTAAGCGACTGTATTACGGGGGTTTTCCGTGTCGCGCGCGCGTGGCGACGGGCAACCTGTTCACGTGACCAGCGTAGCCGAAAAACTCCACGTCGATCCACGACGCCAAGCCAAGTTCCTGTACTGGATGGGCTGGCGCGTGTGCGATATCGCCAGCCTGATCGGCGAGAAAGAGAAGACGATCCATAGCTGGAAGGCGCGCGACGAATGGGACCGCGCCGACGCCGTGGAGCGCATTGGCGGCGCACTGGAAGCCCGCTTGGCGATCCTGATTCACAAGGAAGGGAAGACCGGCGGCGACTTCAAAGAGATCGACCTGCTGCACCGCCAGCTTGAGCGCCAGGCCCGCATCCAGCGCTACCAGGGGGGCGGGAATGAGGCCGACCTGAATCCGGCGGTGGCCAACCGCAACGCGGCTCCGAAGAAGAAGGCGCGCAAGAACGAATTCAGCGAGGAAGAGATCGAACGCCTGCAAACGGCGTTTGTGGATGGGTGTTTCGACTACCAGCGTGATTGGTACCGGGCGGGCAACGAACGCACGCGGGTGATCCTGAAATCCCGCCAGATCGGCGCCACCTACTACTTCGCGCGCGAGGCGCTGATCGATGCGCTGACCACCGGCCGCAATCAGATTTTTCTCAGCGCTTCAAAGAGTCAGGCCCATATCTTCTTGGGCTACATGCGCGGCTTTGTGCGTGAGGTGCTGGACCGTGATTTGACTGGCGATCCGATCACCCTGGCCAACGGTGCCGAGCTGTTCTTCCTCGGGACCAATGCCCGCACCGCTCAGGGCTACCACGGCAACTTCTACTTCGACGAATTCTTCTGGACCCATGGTTTTAACCAGCTGAACAAGGTCGCCAGTGGCATGGCGATGCACAAGAAGTGGCGCAAGACGTACTTCAGCACGCCATCCACCATGGCGCATGAAGCGTTCGACTTCTGGACGGGCGAGCGTTTCAACAAGGGACGTTCGGTGTCCCAGCAGATCCAGATGGATGTGAGCCACGCGCGGCTGATGGGCGGGCGTCGCTGTGAAGACGCCATGTGGCGCCAGATCGTGACTGTGCTCGATGCGGCTGGCCGGGGCTGCGACCTGTTCGATATCGAGGAGCTGCGCCGCGACTACAGCGCCGAGGAATTCGCCAATCTGCTGATGTGCGAGTTCGTGGACGACAGCGCCAGCATCTTCCCGCTCACGATGCTACAGCCGTGCCAGGTCGATAGCTGGGTGGATTGGGCCGACGACTTCAAACCGCTTGCCATTCGCCCCTACGGCGACCGCGCGGTGTGGATCGGGTATGACCCGGCCGAGACAGGCGATAGCGCCGGCATTGTGGTGGTGGCTCCGCCGCTGGTGCCCGGTGGCAAGTTCCGCGTGCTGGAACGCCACCAGTTCAAGGGCATGGACTTCGCGGCACAGGCCGCTTTCATTCAGCAGATCACCCTGCGGTATTGGGTGACCTATATCGGCATCGACGCAACTGGCATGGGCACCGGCGTGGCCCAGCTGGTGCGCCAGTTCTTCCCTGGCGTGACGATCTTCAACTACTCCCCCGAGGTGAAGACCCGGCTGGTGTTGAAGGCGTTCGATGTCATCAAGAACGAGCGTCTGGAATACGACGCAGGCTGGACTGACCTCACACAGTCGCTGCTGGCGATCCAGAAAACCATCACCCCGAGCGGGCGCCAGGTCACCTACATGGCCGGGCGTTCGCGCACCACAGGCCACGCCGATCTGGCGTGGGCACTCATGCACGCGCTGCAAAATGAACCGCTGGAAGGCGGCACCGCTGCGCGCAGCACCATGGAGATTTGCTGATGACTGACCCCGATCAGGGCACTACCGTGACCGCCCCTGCCGGCGTTGAGGCGTTCACCTTCGGCGACCCCACGCCCGTGCTGGACTCTCGCGGCATCCTCGACTACCTCGAATGCTGGCGCAACGGGCGCTATTTCGAACCGCCGGTGGATCTGCATGGGCTGTCCCGCACCACCCGCGCTAACCCCTATCTGCACAGCGGACTGACGTTCAAGCGCAACATGCTGGTGAGCACGTTCAAGCCCCACAAGCTGCTGAGCCGTGAGGCGTTCGCACAGCTGGCGTTGGACTACATCACCTTCGGCATGGCCTATGTCGAGCGCCGCCGCGCTATGTCCGGCGTCAATCACTCCCTGGCGGTGCCGCTGGCCAAGTATGTGCGCCGAGGCGTGGAACCGGGCGAGTTCTTCCAGATCCGCGCCGGAAAGATCGAACATGAGTTTGCTCGCGGCGATGTGTTCCAGCTCCGGGAGGCAGATGTTGACCAGGAAATTTATGGGCTGCCGGAATGGATGCCGGCTGTTCAATCGGCCCTGCTGAACGAATCGGCGACGCTGTTTCGCCGGAAGTATTACAACAACGGCTCGCATGCCGGGTTCATTCTTTACCTGACCGACTCCCTGACCGAGAAGGACGATGTGGACGGCATTCGAAACGCGCTGCGCGAGTCGCGCGGGCCGGGCAATTTTCGCAACCTGTTCCTGCACTCGCCGGGCGGTAGCAAGGATGGCCTAAAGCTGATTCCCGTCAGCGAGGTTGCGGCGAAGGATGAATTTACCGGCATCAAGAGCGTGACCCGTGACGACATGCTGGCCTCCCTGCGCACGCCGCCGCAGCTGCTGGGCATCGTGCCGCAGAACAGTGGTGGCTTTGGCTCGATCCGCGAGGCAGCGACCGTGTGGACTGCGATGGAACTGTCACCACTGCAGACGCGGCTGACCGCGATCAATGAATGGCTGGGCGATGAGGTAATCCGCTTCAACCCCTTCGAGCTGGGGACGGCCGCTTGAATACTATGCCGCCACGGCTCCCGTTGGTGAGCCGATGATCGTCAGTGTGAGTTGGTGAATGCCTGCCAGCGGCTCTGAAAAGCGGTGATCATTCCGTGGAGCTTGGCTGCGGTTGGTTCCAGTTCTTCCCTCGGGCGATGCTGGGCCGAAAGTATGAGGCCCGTTATACCGATCAGAAACGCCATGACGGCCACGCGCTGAACTTTTAAGCCCATGTGGTCCGGGCCGACCTGTGAACGGAAGGAACCATCGTTGTCGAAGAGCGTCACGACAATCTCGCCGCCGTGCACGAACCCATGCCAGTCAGTCAGCTCATCGGCGAGGCCCTGAATTAGTTCGGGAGCCTCGGGGCAAATGGCGGATGAGACCAGCTTGGCGATAAGGCCTGTTTTAATGTCGTGAAGCTGCTGGGGCTTACTGGGCCATGCCCTTTTCGGCAGTTCATCCCGCGTCCTGAATGCCGTCAGTTCTTCGTCGGTTGCTTCGATGGCAAAGAAAACAGCACGCAACCAGGTCTCTACCAGTGGACGCCAGAGCGTGAGCGCGACGATATGCGTGCGCTCCGGCTCCGTTCGCAGCAGATGGCATATTGACCAGGCAATATCCAGACCATAGGCGAGCAATGCCCCTGAGACTGCGACGCGCTCAGTCCTAGCGTAGTCGCCATGGGGGAGTCCTTCGCGGGCGGCCTCGACAAACGCTAGTGCATCGGATGCGATCAGCATCACCGATTGCTTGCCGTGCCCTCTTGGCGAAGGCGAGTCGGCGTGTTGCGGCAGCGCTTCGGCCGCGTTTTCTTGTTCGCGTGCTATCTCTCGCCGAATGGCTTGCCGCAGCAGGTCCATTTGAAATCTCCTTCGATACAGAGCATGGCTACCTTATTCAAGGTGAGCCAGTTGCAGTCGGTGGCGCCCAGCCGCGAATAGCATGAAGGCCGCAGCCCGGATGGACTATGGAGGTCCACCGGAATGCGGCCTTCGTTGTTCCCGCGTGAGAGTGCCTTCTCAGTTAAGCGACCTTGTCGTAGGCGTCCAGCGTTTGCCCGCTCTCCAAAGCCTCCCAGCCCAGCATCGCCAGTCCGACTGTCTTGGGAATGGGGCGCTCGCCGCTGCGGTAGTAGGCCAGCATGCGGCGGCTGATCCCGAGCGCCTCTGCAGCTGCGTCCAGCGACAGGCCGTGGTGATGCATCCAGGCGACTACCTGCTGGTGCGAGTGTTCACCCGCCTGCTCGACTGCCATGGCCCGTAGGTTGTCGCTGGCCAGGGTCAGATCGTCGTCATCGGCAAAGATGACACCGCGATTCCATTCATCAGGTGCAACCGCTCGGAAGACACTCGGGTCGGCAAGCCGCGCAAGCGAGGGGTGCTTGATGATGGCCTCGGTGAGGTCGACAACGGCAGCAAAGCCATCACCGAACTGCAGGCCGAGGCGAGCCGGCGCCACGGCGGCAACGTCTTGGATCACAAATTGGGGCTGGTTCATGGGTTCAACTCTTGCCACTTGGCGGTGAGGGTTTGGAGGTTCACGACGGCCCATGCGAGGGCTTCGGTTAGTTCGCGTTCCTTGACCGAACCGGACAGTACCTCAAGGGTCCCGATGATGATCAGCGCTTCGCGGCCGTCACGCATCCGCACGTGGAAGTGCGGCGGTTGATGATCTGCCGCGTACATCGTGATGGCGCAGTCCGGGAAGCGTTTGATCGTCGGCATGGGCATAGTGTAGTGCAACCATTGCACTAGTGCAACCATTGCACCGTTGTTGCCCGGCGAGAGCTGGCACCTGTTCGCACCAGGGAACGCAGCTATGCCCAAAGACGAGAGACACGTGTGGCGCGGTCTAGCCGAGTGCCCCTATGCGTACGCCTATCCCAATATCCGTACGGTGCCGCCGCGTGAGACCCTGCGCGCGCACTCGTCTCCCCGCCACGCCTGCGCACTTCATAGGGTGCTTTTTCTGCACTGCCTGCAGCGCGGCCCAGCCCCGGCCCTGTATGGCGTTCTCCGGGCTTCGCTGGCACCGGTCCGCCCTGCGGTTCCCTGCGCGGCAGGGGGTGTCTGCGTGGCGCCCTGTGGCCTCCTATGGCCACCTTCGGGCGGGGCCAATTTTTCAGGTGACCACGGGAACGAGGTAACCAGGTAACACGCGCAGCCAAACGGGCTATAAGTGACTGATATAAAAGGAAAAATCATGGTTACCTTTCGAGGTGATCTGAGGTAATTTTTCGATCCCTACAAAGTAATGTCATTGATTCATAAGGAAATTTTTCCCCGCCAATGTTACCTCTGAAGAAGGTAATGGGATTACTCAGAGGTTACCCTATTGTTACCTTGATAAATTCAATATAAATCATTGTTTTTAAAGGTGAATGGGGCGCTCTTTGCAGGGTGGTTACCTTTATTACCTCTTTCCCGTGGTCACCTGAAAAATTCCACCTTATCGCGCGTAAGGGGGCCATCAGCATCCCCACCGCCGCACATGCGCACGCCTGCAGCCCGCTCCCTTGTCGCAGCCTTTGCGACGGTCAGCCGTATCCTCCCCGCCATGCCGCTGCCCCCCGACTTCTACTGGACGACGCGCTCTGCCAGCCTCCCCGACGATGCCCCCACGGTCATCGCCTGCAGCGGCGTGTGGGTGGCCGTACTGATGCAACGGGTGAACGACGGGATCTGGATCGCCAGTCTCGACCGGCACCGGCATGGCCCCGGCGGGCCGTTCCGCTGGTGCACCAGCTATGAGCAGGGTCGCGCCGGCGCCGAGATGTGGGTGGCCAGGCATGAGGCCCGCCTGCGAGAGGACGTGGCCAAGATCACCGCATACCGGGAGGCGGTGAGGGCGAACAGGTTGGCCAGAGCACACATCCCGCCCCCATTTGGCTGGGAGTAGTGGGACGCCGGCGTCGGTTTAAGCGACCGGCTGCAGGAGCTGCTCGCTGTTGTTGCGCGGGGTGTTGACGGCTCGGCTGACGCGATACGCCTCCATGGCGGGCACCTTGGACGCAAGGAGCATGGCCATCGCGTCGTCCGCCTCGGCCGTGAGCCACGCATCGAGCTGGCCAGGGTGGATCCAGACAGGCATTCGGTCGTGGATATCGGCCGACACGCCGCTACTGTCGCCGGTGATGATGGTGAAGGTGCCCAGGTTGTCGTCGGCCAGCAAAGGGCTTGTGTCCTCCCACAGTCCTGCAGCCCATAGAGGACCGTCGGCGTGGATGAACCATGGGTCCTTCTTTCCGTCCACGTCGCTGATCGACCACTCGTAGTAGCCGGCCATCGGGACTAGGCACCTACGCCTCTTGAAGGCGGCTCGAAAGGCGTTCTTGGTGGTCACCGTCTCGATCCGCGCATTGAAGGTAGATCCCTGCAGGCTCTTGGCCTTCGCCCAGGACGGCAGCAGGCCCCATGCGAGCCGGGACACCTGCCGGCCTGTTCCCCGATCGAGGATGACCGACGCCCGTTGTGTGGGCGCCAGGTTGTAGCTGGGAGGGATCTCGGCCAACGCCGGCGCGAGGTCGACCAGCGACGGCAGGCCGAAGTCGAGGATAGGGCGTTGGACGAAGCGGCCGCACATGGCGCACAGCCTAGCCGTTGCCGCCGTGGGTAGAGCGTGTAAGCCGGCCTGCAGGTGGGGGCGCAGCGCCTTATGGCACCGGGAAAATTCAACCATGCACCCAGGAACCGCAAGCGTTCCACGAACCCGCACCGGGAAAAAAACAGCGCATAAGTGCATGAATCTACTGATTACTCCAACTATCTTGTAAACAGTAGGTCATCCGTTCGATTCGGATAAGCGGCACCATCCTTTACCAGAAGACCCACTCCCCCTTCAGCTGCCTGAGTTGGGTCGTTCCCGGAACCAGACTTCGGCTCGACCATCGCGCGTGAAGCGGCGCAGCTCGAACTGCCCTGATGCGTGGACGACATGCCGCCAGCGGGAACAGCCATAACTCTTGGGGGTCTGGTCCGGTCGATGCTCTGACAGCCAGCGCTCGGCAGCTCCAAGCTTCACCCAGCCATCGATCGAAAGTGCCTGGAGAGCTTCCCGAAGCGCTCCGACAATTTCAGCACTGGGCCAGTGAATCTTGCCGTTGGGTGTGACGCCATCACTCACCAGTTCCTGGAACCGAGGCGATTGAATGACCTCCGAAATGCGCCTTCTTACGTTGTCCATCTCTCCGGCGAAGTTGCAGAGGTGTTCGAAGTGACGGTCGATCTCCGCATATGAGCGGCTGAGTTCTTTTTGCGCGCGTAGGCATCCCTCGACGCTTCGCAGATCGTGAAGATCGATGAAATGATGCACGAGTGCGTTTCGCAGTTTCACCAGCGTACTGAGATCATCGGCGAGGATCTGGTAGGCCGTTTCGGGCAAGCTTTGCTGAATCCGGACACTCATCCACGTCGAGCCAACCTGATGATTCGGCAGGTCATCCAAAGGTTTGCTTCCATCCTTCACGATGTAGGCGGTCATCAGACGACCGACCAGCGTGCCCAGTGTCTTGCCGTCAACCTCGGTATGACGGGCGTCCAGTGCATGCGGCAGCGATTCTAAGGTGCCAGAAAGCTCTTGCATGGCAATTGTGGCTTTCAGCACTCTTTCATACTGCTGCAGGCGTATGAGGCATCGACCGAGCTGCCGTTGTACCTCGTGGTTCAGATCTGTGATGTCGGGGGTACTGGAAGCAGTCATCGGATACTCAGCGAGAAAGCGCGCAGCCATTCGAGCGCGAACGGTTATCAACTACAGCCCAGAACGGGCTCTATCCGCCCGGAACGACTGCTCCGATTCTCTGACCGCAACCCGCACGCTCAGCCGGCAGCGCGTTGCAGCAGAACCCAGGCCAACAGCAGCGCGAACACCGCAAACAGGGTCAGGCCGAACCACAGCGCGGCCAGCTTCACGTTGCCGATCAAGGCCACCAGCACACGCTGCGGCTCGCTTTTCAGGATCGGGTACTGGGCATGCGCCTTTCGCACGCGTTGCCAACCCAGTCCAAGGAACACCAGGAGCGAGAACGGTGCCAACAGGCGGGCCAGCCGGATCAGCCATTCGTGTGGCGATGGATCGGCTGAGGCGTTCAACCAGAGCGCGAAAGCGGCAATCGGCAGGGCCAGGGTGAAAAAACGCGGCCAGGCCGTGTTGATGAAGGGTGACATCGCAATCTTCCATGCAGGACGCCAGGGTCGGTGCGGCATCATGCCATGTGGCCGCCCTGCTGCACCGCCGCGAGTGGTGTCACACACCTCTGGCTAGACTGTGCTTCTTTTTCCCCAGCGCAGGAGGCACCCATGGCCCATCCCATCTCCGTATCCCTGATCGGCGTTCCCACCGATGTCGGTGCGGGCCATCGCGGTGCACGGCTGGGGCCGGAAGCACTGCGCGTGGCGGGCCTGCCGGAGGCACTGGAAGCGCGCGGCGTGGACGTGCGCGACCTGGGCAACCTGGATGGCCCGCGCAACCCGTGGACCGCACCCGTGCACGGCTACCGGCACCTGGATGAAGTGGTGGCGTGGAACCACGCGCTGATGGAAGCCAGCTATGCCGAACTGCAGGCGGGGCGCATGCCGATCATGCTGGGCGGCGACCACTGCCTGGGCATCGGCTCGATCACCGCCGTTGCGCGCTGGTGCCGCGAGCAGGGCAAGACCCTGCGCGTGCTGTGGCTGGATGCGCACTCGGACTTCAATACCAGCGATGTCACCCCCTCGGGCAACATCCACGGCATGCCGGTGGCCTGCCTGTGCGGGCTTGGCCCGGATGCGTTGACCCGGCTCGGTGGCAGTGCACCGGCGATTACCCCGGCGCAGATGCACCAGATCGGCATCCGCTCGGTGGACCCGGAAGAGAAGCGCCTGATCAAGACCCACAAGGTCGATGTCTACGACATGCGCTACATCGACGAGAACGGCATGAAGCGCGCGGTGGAAGCGGCACTGGCTGGCATCGACGACAACACCCACCTGCATGTCAGCTTCGATGTGGACTTCCTCGACCCGAGCATCGCCCCGGGCGTGGGCACCACCGTGCCGGGCGGGGTGAACTACCGCGAGGCGCAGCTGGTGATGGAGATGATCGCCGACACCGGACGCATGGGCTCGCTGG
The DNA here is from genome assembly GCF_945952405.1 of uncultured Stenotrophomonas sp. Taxonomy (GTDB): domain Bacteria; phylum Pseudomonadota; class Gammaproteobacteria; order Xanthomonadales; family Xanthomonadaceae; genus Stenotrophomonas. The sequence continues at coordinate 201,511 of NZ_CAMFIA010000005.1, forward strand.
ACATCGTCGAGCTCAACCCCTTGCTGGACAAGCAGAATGCTACCGCCGAGCTGGCCGTGGACCTGGTCGAAAGCCTGTTCGGCAAGTCCACGCTGATGCGCGACTGACGTCCTGTCCTGAACGGATCGCTGATCCGTTCACACCCGCTCCACGCGTTTGCCGCCAGATTGCACTTCACGCGGCGGCAGTGGGCGTTGGCCTTCTCCCGCCGAGCGAAACAATCCCATCCGCGAATGAAGCGGTGTAGCGGCAAACCCAAGGAGAAGCCCATGAAGCGCGTAGTTGCCCTGATGCTGTTGTCGATGTTCTCGGTGGCCCTGCTGGCCGGTTGCAACACCATTGCCGGTGCCGGCAAGGACGTGCAGAAGGCGGGCGAGAAGGTCGAGGATACCGCCAAGGGTCGTTGAGCCCTGCACGGTACGGAAAGCGGAAAGGCCGGGGATATCCCCGGCCTTTTTCGTCGGCGCTGTGCGCCGTGCGGCTGTCGAAGCGGAGTGAACCATTCAAGCAGGTGAGCAGCGTTTTCATGGCCGGTTGACCGGCATTCAACAGCGGCTGCGCGAAGCTGGAGCCACGGTAAGAACGCCGTTGCAACCAAGGACTCCCAGCAATGAACAAAGACATCATTTCCGGCAAGTGGTCGCAGCTGAAGGGCAAGGCCCAGGCCAAGTGGGGCGATCTGACCAACGACGATTTCGATGTGGCCGAAGGCAATGCCCAGTACCTGGCGGGCCGCCTGCAGGAACGTTATGGCTGGGCCAAGGACCGCGCCGAGAAGGAAGTCCGCGATTTCGAGGACAGCGTGCGCAAGGACTACCCGGACTACAAGTAAGCCACTGGGTTTGCCCCTGCAGCACGACGCCCGCACCGTGAGGTTGCGGGCGTCGTGCTGTGCGGAGGGTCAGCGCGCCGGCGGATCCGGCACGTAGCGGTTGGGGAACGCCTGCGGTTCGCGTGGCAGGCGCGAGGGCGAATCCAGCAGGATGCCGCGCGCGCGCAGGTTGCGGGCGCTGTCGTAGCGCAGCTGCAGCACCTGGGTGGGGCTGCGGCTGGCCCGTTCGAAGTCGGTATCGCGGACCGAAGACTGTTCGCGAGCGCCGTGGCCGGTGCCCAGCGCGGGCGCCTGTGCCTTGCCGGCGTAGCCCTCGATGCGGCTGGCGCTTGCATCGGCGGCGGCTTCAGCCGCCGGTGCCGGTGCCGGCAGGCCGCGGCGCAGGATCGGCTGCGGGTACCAGCGACGCGCTTCCTCGAACACCGCAACGCCGACCACGCCGATGTTGTCCGCACGGCCGGTGCGACTGGCATAGCTGCTGCCGGGGCTGCTGAACACGAATTGCGCCACTTCGTCCTGGCTCTTGCGCCAGCCGGTGATGTCGGCGCGCTGGCCGGGGTTGAGCACGTAGCCGGTCTGCGCGGGATCGGCATCTTCGCCGGAAATGGCGTTGATGCCATCCACCGACAGCACCACCAGCACCCGGCGCGGGCTGTCGTTGTACAGGCGCACGGCGTAGCGATGGCCGCGTTCGCCGGCCACCCAGCGCTGGCCCTCGGCGGGGTAGCTGCGCAGTTCGGTGCCGCGGTCGCGGTCGACCAGGGTCATCCGCACGGGGCCCGCCTCATAGGCTGGCGGCGGCGGGGCCGGGCGGAAGCCGGCCAGGGGCAGGATCAGCAGCAGGGGCAGCAGGCGTTTCATCGGGCGTCTCCAGCGGGGTTGCGTGAATGAACGCGTCGTGGGCCCTGACGGGGTTGGCCGCTGGCACGGTAAACTGGCCCCGTTCATCGAAGGTTTCCCCACGCAGTCATGACGACCCGAGTCCTTACCGGCATCACCCCTTCCGGCACGCCCCATCTGGGCAACTACGTTGGCGCCATCCGTCCGGCGATCGCGGCCAGCCGCGCACCGGGGATCGAGAGCTTCTTCTTCCTGGCCGACCTGCACAGCCTGATCAAGTCCCAGGACCCGCAGCGCACCCAGCGCGCGACCCTGGAGATCGCGGCCAGCTGGCTGGCCTGCGGCCTGGACCCGGAACATGTGTGGTTCTACCGGCAGAGCGACATCCGCGAGACCACCGAGCTGATGTGGTTCCTGACCGCCATTGCCAGCAAGGGCATCCTCAACCGCGCCCACGCCTACAAGGCGGCGGTGGACAAGAACCGCGAGGAAGGCGTGGACGAGGATGCGGGCGTCAGCGCCGGCCTGTTCATGTACCCGGTGCTGATGGCGGCCGACATCCTGATCTTCAAGGCCAACCAGGTGCCGGTGGGCCGCGACCAGATCCAGCACATCGAGATGGCGCGCGACTTCGCCCAGCGCTTCAACCACGTCTATGGCAAGGAGTACTTCCCGCTGCCGGACGTGGTGATCGACGAGCAGGTGGCGACGCTGGCCGGCCTCGATGGCCGCAAGATGAGCAAGAGCTACCACAACACCATTCCGCTGTTCGTGCCGCGCGATGAGCTGAAGAAGCTGGTGTTCTCGATCCTGACCGATTCGCGCGCACCGGGCGAACCGAAGGACACCGAGGGTTCGGCGCTGTTCCAGATGTACCAGGCGTTCGCCAGCCCGGAACAGACCGCTGAATTCGCCAAGGCGTTCGCCGCCGGCATCAGCTGGGGCGATGCCAAGCAGCAGTTGTTCGAACGCATCGACAGCGAACTGGCACCGCTGCGCGAGCGCTACAACGCGCTGATGGCCGAGCCGGAGAAGATCGAAGCGCTGCTCAAGCGCCGCGGCCAGCAGCTGCGCGAGCAGCTGGCGGCGCCGCTGCTGGAAGAGCTGCGCCATGCGGTGGGCCTGCGCGACCTGTCCAGCGCCGGCGACATCGCCAGCGAAGATGCCGGTCTGGCACGCGTGGCGCCGCCGCAGTTCAAGCAGTACCGCGAGAAGGATGGCCGCTTCTACTTCAAGCTGACCGCCGGCGACGGCACCCTGCTGATCCAGAGCGCAGGCTTCGATTCGCCGCGCGATGCCGGCCAGCTGATCGCGGTGATCAAGCAGGCCGAGCAGGGCGACGCGCTGCAGAGCGAGTTGTTCAAGCTGGAAGCCGGGGTGGACGCGGTGCTGGCGGCGCTGGCGGTACTGCGCGAAGCATGAGGGTAGTGCCGGCCGCTGGCCGGCAACTGCACGCTACCCCTGTCCTTGGGAATGCCGGCCAGCGGCCGGAACTACCCGCGCGCGTCACCCATGGCATGATGTCCGCGCGCCGCCGGCGTGATGACATGGAGTCTGCGATGGCCTGGTTGTCGCTGCTGCTGTTCCTGCCCTGGTTCCTGCTGCTGGGCAGCCTGTACTGGCTGTTCCCACGCCAGCCGCGCAACGCGCGGCGGCACCTGTTCGATGGCATCACCCTGGTGCTGGCCTTCGCCCTGAGCATCCTGTCGATGTTGTGGGGCTATCGCATCGGCGTGGTGCAGCCCGGCGCCGGCCCGATCTGGCCGCAGGTGCTGGCGGTGCTGTATGCCTATGGCGCATTCCTGGCGGTGCTGGTGCTGGCCCTGCTGCTGCGGCCGCGGTTCGCATTGCGCCGCGGCTGATCGGTAATGCCGGCCAGCGGCCGGCACTACAGAATGCCGTACCCGACCAAAGCCGCATCGAACCGGGCCTGCCTGCGCGCCTACCATGGTCGTCTGTTCCCGATCCCGCCAGGTGCGTGCCGATGACCGCCGACCCCAGCATCCACACCATCGATACCGGCTTCCAGCGGCCCGCGTTCGATGCGGCTTACCTGATCGTTGAGAACGGCCGCGCCGCGTTCGTCGACTGCGGCACCGGACTGTCGGTGCCGGCGATGCTGCAGGCGCTGGCCGATGCCGGCCTGGGCGTGGAGGCGGTGGACTGGCTGCTGCTGACCCATGTGCACCTGGACCATGCCGGCGGTGCAGGCCTGCTGATGCAGCAGCTGCCGAACGCCAGGGCCGTGCTGCATCCGCGCGGTGCGCCGCACATGATCGACCCGACCCGATTGATTGCCGGTGCCACCGCTGTGTACGGCGCCGACGAGATCGCGCGCAGCTACGGCCGCATCGAGGCGATCCCGGAACACCGCGTGGTGGTGGCTGAAGATGGCCATCGCATTGATCTGGCCGGCCGCGAACTGTTGCTGCTGCACACGCCCGGTCACGCTCTGCACCACTACTGCGTATGGGATGCCCGCAGCCGCAGCTGGTTCACCGGAGATACCTTCGGCATCTCCTATCGCGAGCTGGACAGCGCACAGGGGCCCTTCATCTTCCCCACGTCGTCGCCGGTGCAGTTCGATCCGGAGGCGATGAAGGCGTCGATCCGGCGCCTGCTGGGCCATGCACCGCAGGCGATGTACCTGACCCACTACGGCCGGGTGGAACAGGTGCAGAAGCTGGCCGACGACCTGTTCGAGCAGATCGATGCGATGGCAACCATCGGCCGCCAGTGCGATGGCCGGCCGGACCGCCACCGCTGCCTGCTGGCCGCGCTGCAGGCACTGTACCTGGAACGCGCGCAGCAGCATGGCTGCCTGCTGGACCAGGCGGCGGTGACTGCGGTGCTGGCGATGGACATCGAGCTCAACGCGCAGGGACTGGCCTGCTGGCTCGACCGCGCATCGCGCTGACCTGCACGCGCCCTGGCGGCAGGAATCCGTTGTGCCATGGGTAGATCCACGCCCTGCGTGGATGACATGGCCCAGGCTGCGCCGCGATGCCACCGGCACGTTACACTCTGGTGACTTCCAAGCTAGCCGTGGTATTGCCGTGAATCCGATGCGCGTGTTGCTGCTGTCGTCCTGCCTGTTCGTCGGTGGCCTGGCCCAGGCGGCCAACGACCTGCCCGGCGGCGGCATCGATCCGCAGGCACTGTCGCGCCATGTGCGCGTGCTGGCATCGGATGAATTCGAGGGTCGCGCGCCGGCCACCGAGGGTGAGGAACGCACGGTGCAGTACCTGATCGAGCAGTTCCGCAGCTACGGCCTGCAGCCGGGCGGCGTGGACGGCAGCTGGGTGCAGCCGGTGCCGCTGGTGCGCGCGCAGCTGGACGGCCCGGCCAAGGCCAGCCTGTCGTTGAAGAAGGGCAGCCGCGCGCTGGCCAACGGTGTCGACGTGACCCTGCAGAGCCTGCAGCCGCGCAAGCGCGTGCAGATCCGCAACGCGCCGCTGGTGTTCGTCGGCTACGGCATCGACGCGCCGGAACGCCAATGGAACGACTACAAGGATGTGGATCTGCACGGCAAGATCGCCGTAGTGCTGATCAACGATGCCGACTTCGAAGCCGATGCCCCGGGTGCGTTCGACGGCAAGGCAGTGACCTACTACGGCCGCTGGACCTACAAGTTCGAGGAAGCCGCACGGCGCGGCGCCGAAGGCGTGCTGATCGTGCACGAGACCGCACCGGCAGCCTACGGCTGGGCCACGGTGAAGAGCTCGGGCACCTCGCCGCTGTTCGATATCGAACGCAGCCAGGCCGAAGCCATGGCCCAGCACACGCCGCTGCGTGGCTGGATGCAGCGCGAGCTGGCCGAGGCGATCTTCGCCGATGCTGGCCTCGACTTCGAGGCTGAAAAGCGCAAGGCGATGCGTGCCGATTTCCGCCCGGTGGCGCTGGACAACGCAACGCTGAGCGTGGATTTCGCACTCAAGCGTGAGCAGGTGGTGACCCGCAATGTGGTGGCCAAGCTGCCCGGTGGCGAGCATGGCGACGAGGCGGTGATCTTCTCCGCGCACTGGGATGCGTTCGGTATCGGCCAGCCCGACGCCAAGGGTGACCGCATCCGCCGCGGCGCGATCGACAACGCCACCGGCGTGGCCACCGTGCTGGAACTCGGCCGGGTGTTCGCCGCTGGCCCGCAGCCGCAGCGCACGCTGTACTTCGTGGCGCTGACCGCGGAAGAGAAGGGCCTGCTGGGAGCCAGCTACTACGCCGCGCATCCGCTGGCGCCGCTGGACAAGACCGCCGCGGTGCTGAACATCGAGATGTTCAGCCCGGATGGCCCGACCCGTGACATCGCTTCCTGGGGCAAGGGCCGGGTGTCGCTGGAAGGCGACCTGGAGCGCGTGGCCAAGGCCCGCGGCCGCAGCTACAGCCCCGACCCGAACCTGGAGGCCGGCTTCTTCTACCGTGCCGACCACTTCGCCTTCGCCCGCCTTGGCGTGCCGGCGATCACCATCGGCCCGGGCCTGGACAAGCTGGACGGTGGCGTGGAAGCCGGCCGCGCGCTGCGTGAGAAGTACTTCGCCGACTGCTACCACCAGGCCTGCGATGCCTGGACCCCGGGCTGGGACCCCAGCGGCCACGCCGCCGACACCCTGCTGGTCTACGACCTGGGCGCAGAGCTGGCCAACAGCCGCCGCTGGCCGACGTGGGAAAAGGCATCCGAATTCCGCGGCGCGCGCGACAAGAGCGAAGCCGCGCGCCGTTGAGGGGGGGCCGGCCGCTGGCCGGCAACGCCGCACGCTTTCCGAAGGTTGATGAGGTTGCCGGCCAGCGGCCGGCACTACCTGCGCCGGCGCAGCAGGATCCATGCGCCCCAGCCGGCAGCCACCAGCGCGGCCAGATAGCACGCGACCATCGTGCGCAGGTCAACCGGTGAGCCTGCATTGATGCCACGATGCAGGCGCAGCTGCAGCGAACTGTGGCCGCTGCCCAGGTCGACCGCCAGCTGCAGGGCCAATGCAGCGCAGAACACCAGCAGGGCGACCCCGAAACCGATGCGCGGCCACGATGCCTGCGCGTTGGGGCGGCGCAGCAGCCAGGCCAGTGCGGTGGCTGCCGCCAGCGTCGCCGCGATCCACATCAGTGGCGGGGCGGCAGGCGCAGCGGCCACCGGCAGTGCACCGGTGGCCGCGATCAGTACGGCACGCTTACTTGCGGGTGCCGTCGAGCCAGTTCGGGCCCTTGTTGGTGAGGAAGAACACATAGACCACCAACGATACCGCGATCGTCGCGGTCACGTAGATGGCGAACCAGTCGACGTGACCGGTCTTCAGGGCGCCCTGGTACAGCAGCGGTGCGGTGCCGCCGAACAGCGAATTGGCCAGCGCGTAGCCCAGGCCCACGCCCAGTGCACGCACGTGGGTCGGGAACAGTTCGGCCTTCACCACCGCATTGATCGAGGTGTAGCCGGTGAGGATGACGAAGGCCAGTGCCAGGGTCAGGAAGGCCAGGGTCGCGTCATGCTGGTGCGGCAGCTGGGTGATCAGGTACCAGCTGTACAGCACGCCGCCCACGCCGAAGAACACCAGCAGGGTCTTGCGGCCGATGATGTCCGACAGCCAGCCACCGACCGGCTGCAGCACCATCAGGAAGGCCAGCACGCCCAGGTTGATCAGGGTGCCGGTCATCGGGTCGTTGCCAGCGAAGGCGCTCTGGATCATCTTCGGGCCGTTCACCGAATAGGTGTAGAAGGCCACGGTGCCACCGGCGGTGATCAGGAAGCACAGCAGCAGCGGCCGCCACTGGTGCACGAACAGCTCGTACATCGAGCCGGACTTCTGTGCCTTGCCTTCGCGCGCGGCTTCGATCGACGACTCCGACAGCGACTCGTCCATGCCACGGCGCAGCCAGAACACCACGACCGCCGCGATGCCACCGATCCCGAAGGCAATGCGCCAGCCCCACTCGGAGATCTCCGGCTTGCCCCAGAAGGTCAGCATCAGCAACAGGGTCAGCTGGGCCAGCACATGGCCGCCGACCAGGGTGACGTAGTGGAACGAGGATAGGAAGCCGCGGCGGCCGGGAATGGCGGCCTCGGACATGTAGGTGGCGCTGGCACCGTACTCGCCGCCGGTGGCGAAGCCCTGCAGCAGGCGTGCGAACAGCAGGATCACCGCTGCCCAGATGCCGATGCTGGCGGCGGTGGGGGTGATCGCGATCAGGAATGAACACAGCGCCATCAGCGTGACCGAGACGGTCAGCGCCAGGCGGCGACCGTGGCGGTCAGCGAAGCGGCCGAAGAACCAGGCACCGATCGGGCGCATCAGGAAGGTCGCGGCGAAGATCGCCCAGACGTACATCGTCGAGTTCTTGTCATCGGGCGAGAAGAACTGCGATTCGAAGTACACGGCGAACACCGAGTACACGTAGACGTCATACCACTCCACCAGGTTGCCGGCGGAGCCTTTGAGGGTATTGGAGATCGACCGGCGCAGGGCCGCGCGGTCGTTGGCGGGAACAGCAGGTTGGGACGTGGTGCTCATCTGGGTGGGAATCCTCGATGCGGCGCGTCCGTGCGCAGGGAAAACGGCGCCCGGCCATCGGGGCGGCGCGACCGGGCAGCCCTCTTGGTACTGCATCGGCCGTCAACACGGGGTAGCAGACCAGAGCAGGGTGCATGGATGGATGACAGCGTGCCACCGTACGGGGTCACGGACCATACTCAAAACGTCCTAGAATCCGCGTTCCCCCGGCTCCCTGGTGTGTCATGTCGGCTTCCCCCCCTTCGTCTGCGGCTGCCCCCCGGGGTGGCCTCGTCGCGCTGGCATTGCTGCTGGTCTACGTGGTCTGGGGCTCGACCTACCTGGGCATTGCCAAGGCCCTGCACGGCGGTGCGCTGCCGCTGACGATGGTGTCCGGCAGCCGGTTCATCATTGCCGGCGGCGTGATGTTCGCGGCGCTGCGCCTGTTCTGGAAGATGCCGATGCCGACCCTGCGGCAGTGGCGCAACCTGGGGCTGATGGGCGTGACCATGCTGGTGCTGGGCAACGGCATGGTGGTGCTGGCCGAGCGTGAGGTGTCCTCGGGCCTGGCCGCCACCGCCGTGGCGTCGGTGCCGCTGTGGATGGCGCTGTTTTCGGCGCTGCGCGGCCAGCACGCCAGCCGTGGCGAGTGGCTGGGCATCGCCATCGGTTTCCTTGGCGTGGTCTGGCTCAACGCCGGCAGCAGCCTGACGGCCTCGCCAACGGGGCTGGTGCTGCTGCTGATCGCACCGGTCGGCTGGGCCTTCGGTTCGGTGTGGGCCCGCGGGCTGGACCTGCCGGGCCCGTTCATGACCGCGGCCGGGCAGATGATCTGCGGCGGCGTGCTGCTGGTACTGATCGGCCTGGCGGTGGGCGAGCGCCCGACCACCTTGCCCGATACCGGCGGCCTGCTGGCGATGGCCTACCTGTGCGTGTTCGGGTCCATCGTCGCCTTCACCGCCTACGTGTGGCTGCTGCAGAACGTGCGCCCGGCGCTGGCGGGCAGCTATGCGTACGTGAATCCGGTGATCGCGGTGCTGCTGGGCGCACTGCTCAACGGTGAACGTTTCGGCTGGCGCGACCTGCTGGCGATGGTGGTGATCCTGTTGGGTGTGGTGGTGTTGACGATGGCAAGGACGCGAAAGAAATGAGCATGGACGAGAAAGAACAACGCCGGGGCCTGCTGGTCACCGCCTCCACCTTCGTGATCTGGGGGCTGGTGCCGGTGTACTGGCACCTGCTGAACGAGGTGCCCTCGTTCCAGATCATTGCCCACCGCATCATCTGGAGCACCGTGCTGGTGCTGGGCTGGCTGCTGATCAGTTCGCGCCTGGGCTGGTGGCAGAAGATCGCGGCACAGCCGCGCGCGCTGCCGATCCTGCTGGTGTCGAGCCTGACCATCGCCTTCAACTGGGGCCTGTACATCTGGGCGATCAATGCCGGGCACGTCATCGAAACCAGCCTGGGCTACTTCATCAACCCGCTGGTGAACGTGCTGCTGGGCGTTCTGGTGCTGAAAGAGCGCCTGCGCCGGCTGCAGTGGGTGGCGGTGGCGATGGCGGCGATCGGCGTGGCCTGGCTCACCCTCGATGCCGGAACGCCGCCGTGGATCGCGCTGGGCCTGGCCTGCTCGTTCGGCCTGTATGGGCTGCTGCGCAAGCTGGTGTCGGTGGATCCGGTGGCCGGCCTGGGCGTGGAGAGCATGTACCTGTTCCTGCCGGCGCTGGCCTTTGCGGTCTGGGCCGAGAATGGCCATGGCGGCGCGTTCTTCCACGGCTGGGGCTGGCGCAACGACCTGCTGCTGATCTTCGGTGGTGCGATCACGGCCGTACCGCTGATCGGCTTCGCCTACGGCGTGAAGCGTATCCCGTTGTCGCTGGTCGGCATCCTGCAGTACATCGCGCCGAGCCTGCAGCTGCTGCTGGGCGTGTTCTTCTTCCACGAAGCGTTCGACACCGCCAAGGCGATCGGCTTTGCCGCGATCTGGGCCGGCCTGATCCTGTTTGTCGGCGACAACATCCGCACGATGCGCGCCAGCAAGCGCTGAGGCCTTCCGGCCGGGATCGGATCCCTTCGCTGCACGAAGGGATCTGACCCCGGTTGTGATTTCGGACAAATTTGATTTCCAGCGGAACATGGGTCTGTTCCCCTTTGCGATCTGAAACGGAGAGATCGCAATGAAGGAAGTTCCCAAGGTGGCTGTACCGTGGTTGCTGGTTCTGCTGGGCCTTCCGTTTGCCGTACAGGCCACGCCGCGAGCGCTGGATGCGGACGATCCGATTGCCCACAGCTGCTACTTCTGCACGGCCGATGAGATGCGCCAGACCGCGCTCGGTCTCGGCAACGGTGTCCACTATGTGTACGACATCGATCTTCCCTACATCACCGGCTATACCGTTGAAACCTCCTCGGGCACGCCGGTGGCGACGCGGTTCGATGCCGAAGACTGGGTCGAGCGGCAGTTCCTGTCGCTGGTCGAGCACTATCGGCCAGGCGAGGGCGTCGAGCAGACCCTGTTGGACGTAAAGCTCTATGCGCCGGGCTCGGACCATGGGCTGCGCGCCGGCGAAGGCCAGTTCATCAAGGGCCACCATCTTTCCGCGCTGCATCCACGTCAGAGCGAGGCGAATGAAACCGTGCTGCGCTTTCTGCAGCGGCACGGTGGTTTCGGGTTTCTCGATACCAGTGACTCCGACGGGCGCCTGCTGCAGCTGCAGGTGATCCGTGAGCGGGGGTATCCGGTCGCGGCGCTGCTCGCATTCGAGCATAATTGGGCCATTCACGCGATTTACCACTTCGACTACGCGAGCCGCCGCTGGTCGTTCGTGGAGGCGTACGACATCGACTCCAGTCGAATTCAGCACTCGGCAGCGGACTTCGTCCGCTATGAGTTTGGTTCCCGCTACGAATACTCGTCTTTTGATCGCTGGTTCGCCGATGCCTTCGCTGAACGTGCGGGCTGGGCGGGTGTGCCGTTGATCGGGACGATGCCGCCACCGTCGAGCTACAAGAACATTACGTTCACCTGTACCCAACCCACCGGCACGCCGGAGTGTGCTATCAGCGCAAAATAGTGCGCCAGCAAGCGCTGACGCTTCCCGGCTGGGGTCAGATCCCTTCGCTCCACGAAGGGATCTGACCCCCAAAAAAAGAGCGGCGCCCCGAGGGGCGCCGCTCTGCTTCCATCCCCAGCCAGGAGAGAGATGGCTGGGGCGGGAACGCGGTTGCAGGCTTAGAAGCGCTGCTGGTACTTCATGTACATGAAACGACCGATGTCGAAGCCACCGAAGTAGGTGAAGCTGCTGTTCGGCTGGCTGTACATGATCGGGCCCTGGTGGTCGAAGACGTTGTTCACGCCCAGCGACACGGTGCCGTCCCACGGCAGGCTGTAACGCACCTGCAGGTCGTGGAAGGTGTTGGAACCAACCTTGCGGCTCGGCTGTGCATCGGTGTACGGCGAAACGAAGCCGGCCATGTTGCAGTCCGGGCCGCCGGCCAGGTCGTACGAGCAGGCTTCCTTCATGCCCGAGTAGTAGCGGGCGGTCCAACCGATGCCCAGATCGCCGTACTGCCAATCCAGGTTGAAGGTCGAGCGTACGCGGAAGTTGCCCTGCCAGCCGGTTTTCTGCTCCACCGGAGTGGTGGCGGCGTTGTCGTTGCGCTGCTCCAGGTACTCGGTGTAGGTGGTGTTCCAGGTGGCGGCAAAGCGGCCGAACGTGGTTTCCGGCAGGCGGTAACGCAGGCTGAAGTCATAGCCGGCGGTTTCGCGGTAGCCGGCGTTGACCAGCGAGCGGTCCAGCGCAGTCACCTGGCCACGCGTAATGGCGCTGGTCGAGCGGGTGAAGCGGCCACAGGCCGAATCCACGCCCTGCACGTAGCACTGGTTGAGGATGTCGGTGGCGGACTCACCCACGATCGCGTTGTTGATGCGGATCTTCCACCAGTCCAGGCTGACGTCCAGGCCCGGCACGAACTCGGGGCTGTAGACCAGGCCCACGGTCCAGGTCTTGGCCGTTTCCGGCTTCAGGTTCGCGTTGGAACCGGAGTCGAAGTCGGCGATGCCCTGCTGGCCCGGACGGTTGGCGACGTTGCCTTCCGACGCGGTCTGCTGGCGGAAGTTCGCCGGCACCTTCAGCGCCTGGCAGCGTGCCGCCACGGTCGGGCTGCTGGCGGCGATGCCGAACGCGGTGTCACACGGATCGGTGAACGAATCGCGGCTCTTCACCGCACCACCGTAGAGGTCGTCCACGGTCGGCGCACGGAAGCCGGTGCCGTAGGTGGCGCGCACCAGCAGGCTGTCGATCGGCTTCCACTTCAGGCCGAACTTGCTGTTGGTGGTCGAACCGAAGGTGTTGTAGTCAGTGTAGCGACCGGCCAGGTCCAGCGACAGCTCACGGGCGAACGGCATGTCGGCCAGCAGCGGCACCTGCAGTTCCAGGTAGACCTCGTTGAGCGAGTAGTCGCCACGGGTCGGCTGGCCGGTGGTGCCGGCGATCTCGCCCTTCTGCACCATCATGTCCGGGGTGTAGCTGGCTTCTTCGCTGCGGTGCTCGAAGCCCATCGCGGCCATGACATCGCCGGCCGGCAGGGTGAACACCGAACCGGAGATGTTGGCGCTGGCGACCTTGGTGGTGCTCTCGATCTTGTCGACGAAGCGGGTGAACAGGTAGTCCTGCACATCCTGGTTGCTCAGCGAGCCGGGGCCGGTGTAGCCCATCGGAGCGGCCGGGTTCCACGGCACGCAGCCGGCGATCACCGCGCCCGGCGAGCCGCAGCGGGCCACGGTGCCATCCATGAAGGACGGGCCGACGGCCTGGTTGACGTGCGGCTGGTACATGCTGCCGGTACCGATGCGCTCGCCTTCATTGCGGTTGTACATGTAGCTGACGTTCCAGTCCCAGTAACGCGAACCGGTTTCGAAGCTGCCTTCCAGGCCGATGCTGGCGCGCTTGGTTTCCAGGTTGTTCTCGGTCGCACGCGGCATCTCTTCGGTGCGGTGCGAGAACAGCACGTCCTGGCCCCAGTGGTTGAACGCGCTGTCCTTGGACAGCGCGGCACGGGTACCCTTGCTCGCCTGTGCGCTGGACACCGAGTACGGGTAACCGGCCAGGTGCTTGGTCGACTCGCGCTTGCTGTACATCGCGTCGGCCACGATGCGCAGGTCATCGGTGATCGAGAAGCCGCCGTTGGCGAACACCGAAGTGCGCTCCAGGCCGCTCAGCAGGCTCATGTTGGTCTTGGTGTTGGAACCATCGGCCGGATTGGGCGTGTGGAAGTTGCGCTTGTCGCTCGGGTCGCCGCCCGGGCCCACGGTCAGCGGCTTGCCCGCCACGGTGACGGTGCCCCACTGCGTGGTCTGGCTCAGTGCATTGACGTCGTCGGAATGGCGCGGGCCGCCCGGGTAACGGCTGAACTCGCGCTCACTGCCGAGGATCTCGTCTTCCTTGGTGCGCTCGGCACCGACGCTGAACCAGCCGCGTTCGAAGGTCTTGCCGAAGGTGGCGCTGTAGGAGCGCTTCTGACCGTCGCCTTCACCGTACTGGCCGACATAGACGCTGGCTTCGCCGCCGTCGAAGTTCTTGCGGGTGATGATGTTGACCACGCCGGCGATGGCATCCGAGCCGTACAGCGCCGAGGCACCATCGGTCAGTACTTCCACGCGCTCGACGATGGCCGACGGAATCGAGGCCAGGTCGGAGTAACCGCCCGCGCTGACGCCCATGCGGCGGCCGTCGATCAGCACCAGGCTGCGTTCCGGGCCGAGGTTGCGCAGGCTCACGTACATGCCGCCGAAGTCGCGCGCAGAGCTCAGCGACGAGGAACGGCTCAGGCTCGGTGCGCCGGCGGCGGTGACGTCCTGCAGGATGTCGGCGACGTTGACGTAGCCCTTCTTCTCGATCTCGGCGCGGTTGAGCGCGACCACCGGCTGTGCGGTTTCGACACTGGCCTGGCGGATGCGCGAGCCGGTGATTTCGATGCGATCGAGGTTGGTCGGGGTATCGCCGGCGCTCTGTGCGAAGGCGGGGGTGGTGCAGCTGGCGGCCAGCGCGATGACGATCGCGTTGCGCAGCGGTGTGGTTTTCAGGGACATCCGTGAAATCTCGTGTTTCAGGAAAAACAAGCGCCCGTTCTATGGGCGCGTGGGGTGCTGCAAACCAACGTGGGGGGCGCGATTCTAGAGTGTTTTCATTCGCAACTGTTTACCTGCGTGGCGCGCAGGTGCGCGAAAATGAATCGCAACCAACAATCCACAGATGCACTGTGCGCAGCGTCACGCGCGCTGCGTGCGTGGTGGGCAGAGGCATCGATAGCGGCGGTATTTCCGCAATCTGTAGCAGTGCGGGTGCGCAGGCATCCCTCCACGCATGGCGTGGATCTACTGCACGTCCTCGCTCATCACCCTGCGTGGATGCATCGCCCCGGTAGATCCACGCCATGCGTGGATGCATCGCCCCGGTAGATCCACGCCATGCGTGGATGCATCGCCCGGTAGATCCACGCCCTGCGTGGATGCATCGCCCGGTAGATCCACGCCCTGCGTGGATGCATCGCCCGGTAGATCCACGCCATGCGTGGATGACGCGCAAAAGAAAAGGGACGGAGCCTTCGCTCCGTCCCCCTGCGCGATGCGCGTTGTATCGCTGCGCGATGCTCAGGTTTCGCGCAGTGCCGTGGTGATCGGCAATCGGGCCGCGCGCAGCGCCGGGAACAGGCCGCCGACCAGGCCGATGCCCAGCGCCCATTTCAGGCCGGTCCACAGCAGTTCCGGCGACACATGGAACTTGAACACCACCGCGCTGAAGTTGCTGCCGATGGTGGACACGCTGTAGCCGTTGAACAGCAGCCATGCCACCGCGCACCCGAGCAGGCCGCCGAGCAGGGCCAGCAGCATCGTCTCCAGCATCACTGCGGTCACCACTGGCAGACCACGGAAGCCGATCGCGCGCATCGTGGCGATCTCGCGCGCGCGCGTGGCCACCGCCGCATACATGGTGTTGAGCGCGCCGAACACCGCACCCACCGCCATGATCGTGCCGATCACCTTGCCGAGGATGTCGATCAGCTTGGTCAGGCCGCCGCCCTGCTTGCTGTAGTAGACGCGGGTGGTTTCCACATCCAGCTTCAGGCGCGGATCGGCGGCAACGGCTGCCTTGAACTGCTCGAAGCCGGCCTTGCCCTCGGTGCGCACGCTGATCGACTGCCAGGCACTGCGCTGGTAGGTGGTGGCCAACGTGTCGGCATCGGTCCACAGTTCCGAATCATGGGCATCGCCGGTGGCGAACAGGCCGACCACGGTCCAGGTCTGGTTGCCCAGGGTCAGCGTCCTGCCGACCTCCATGTCGCGGAACTGGCCACGCGCGCCCTGGCCGACCACGATCTCGCGCAGGCCGGTGGCGAACTTGCGGCCTTCGATGATCTTGACCTTGTCGTGCACCGCCCAGGCCTGCGGGCCGACACCGCGGAACTGCGCGTTGACATCGGTACCGTCGGACTTCGACACCAGGTTGACCACCTGCGACAGTTCCGGTGACAGCAGTGGACGGCCCTGCGCATCGCGGCTGATGCCGGGCAGGGTGGACAGCATCGGTACCTGCTCGCGGGTGATCACCGAGTTGGTTTCGGCCTGGGAGCCCCCGCGCAGCACGATCGCCGTGGTGTCGTCACCGGTGTTGTTGAGCGTGGCCTGGAAGCCCTCGCCCATTGCCAGCATCGCCACCAGCACGCCGACCACGCCGGCGATGCCGACCACGATCACCGAGGATGCACCCCAGCGCTGCGGCAGGCTGGCCACGCCGATGCGTGTGGCGGCCAGCGCCAGCCGGCCGCCACGGGTCAGCAGCAGCCACAGGGCCACCACTACCGCCACCGCCAGTACGCCGATCCACGGCAGGCCGATCCACAGCACCAGGCCGATCACCAGCAGCAGCACCGTCACTGCATTGCCCAGCCACTTCTTGAGTCTGCTCTTGAACATGTCGGTGTCCTCCTCAGCGGCCGGCCAGTGCGTCGACGATCTTCAGGCGTTTGGCACGCAGCGCCGGCAGCAGGCCGACGATGATGCCGATCACCACGATCAGGCCCAGCCCCATCAGCCAGGTCGGGGTCGGCACGTGTGGCGGCAGCATGCCCATGCTTTTCGGGCCGATCGCCGGCAGGATCAGCGCGGCCAGGCCCATGCCGATCAGGCCACCCAGGCCGATCAGCAGCACCGACTCGACCATCACCAGCATCAGCACGGTGCTGTCCTTGAAGCCCAGCGTCTTCAGCGTGGCCAGCTCCGGCACGCGCTCGCGCACCGCCTGCGCCATGGTGTTGCCGGTCAGCAGCAGCAGGGTGAAGAACACCGCGCCCATGATCGAGGTGACGATCATGCCGATGTCCGCGAACTGCTTGACGAAGGCCTGCTGGAACGCCGATTCGGTCTGGGTCTTGGTCTCGTGGTCGGAGTTGGCCGAAATCGCATCGATGGCCTGCGCCACCCGCGAGGAGTGGTCCGGATTGTCCAGCGTCACCGTGTACCAGCTCACCTGGTTCTTGATGTAGTCGTTGGATTCGTCGAAGTACTTCCAGTTCATCATCAACTGGCGTTCTTCATTGGCGGCCAGCGCACGGTCCTTGGAACGGTAGATGCCCTTCAGCTGCAGCGGCCAGTCGTTGCTGCCGCCACGCGGGAAGATCGTCGCCTGCAGCGGAATGGTGTCGCCGATCTTCCAGCCGAACTGCTTGGCCAGGGTCTCGCCGACGATGGCGCCGGTGCGCGTCTGCTTCCAGTCCTCCAGCTGCGCCGGGTCGATCTGCAACTCACGGTAGACATCGAAGTAGTTGGGCGACACCGAGAAGTTCGGGAAGAAGTTCTTCGGGTCCTGGTAGATGCCTCCGAACCACATGCCATAGGCCACGTCGCGCACCCCGGCCACCTGCCGCACCTGCGCCTCCAGGCGGATCGGCAGCGACTGCGTGATCGACAGCCGCGAGGCCACGATCAGGCGGTTGGCGCCTTCAACGCTGCCCCCGGAGGAGAACGCGACCCGTACCGAATCGAGCATGCCGAACAGCAGGAATGCAGCGACCACCGAAAGCAGCGTCAGCAGGGTACGGGTGCGGCTGCGGAACAACTGCGCCCAGACCAACGAGAAGTATTTCATCGCCGTGGCCTCCGTCAGTGGGCCAGCGGCGCGTCGGCCAGCTCGCCCTTGTCCAGGTGCACCGTGTGCGTGGCGTACTCGGCGGCCTTCGGGTCATGGGTGACCATGATGATGGTCTTGCCGTGCTCGCGGTTGAGCTGCTGCAGCAGGCCGAGGATCTCCTCGGCCGACTGGCGGTCGAGGTCGCCGGTCGGTTCATCGCAGATCAGGAAGGTCGGGTCGGAGACGATCGCACGGGCGATCGCCACGCGCTGCTGCTGGCCGCCGGACAGCTCGTTGGGGCGGTGGCTGCGGCGGTCGGCTAGGCCGACCAGGGTCAGCGCGATCTCCGCATTGCGGCGGCGCTGCGCGGCATTGAGGTGGGTCAGCAGCAGCGGCAGTTCCACGTTCTTCTGCGCGGTCAGCATCGGCATCAGGTTGTAGAACTGGAAGACGAAGCCGACGTGATGGCTGCGCCAGGTCGACAGCTGGCCACCGCTCATCTGGTCGATGCGCTCGCCTTCGATGCTGATCTCGCCGCCGCTGGGGTTGTCCAGGCCGCCGATCAGGTTGAGCAGGGTGGTCTTGCCCGAACCGGATGGGCCCATCAGCGCGACGAAGTCGCCGCTGGCGATGTCCAGGTCGATGCCATGCAGTACCTGCACTTTCTCGGGGCCACGCTGGTAGGTCTTGGTGATGTTGCGCAGTGAAACCAGGGTCGACATGGGGGGTTCTCCACGGAAGGCGGGAAACAGGAAAGCGCACCGGCGCTGGCCGGGGCGTGCGTCGAACGGTGTTGCCGGCGGCGCCCGGTGGGCGCCAGGCCGTTACTGCGCTTGTTTCTGCTGCACCTTGGCGCCATCGCGCAGCGTGTCGGGTGGGTTCACCACCACCGACTCGCCTGCGCTGACGCCCTTGAGGATCTGGCGGTCCTTGCCCATCGCCTGGCCGGCCTGCACCGTGCGCTGTTGGACGCGGTTCTGGTCACCCAGCACGAAGGCCACCGATGCACCATCGCGCTGGACCACGGCACCGCCCGGCACGCGCACGCCCTGCGGCTTGGCGGCCGTCTGCGGCTGGGCCTGCTCCAGGAAGCTGACCCGCACGCCCATCTCCGGCACGATGCGCGGGTCCTTCACCTTCAGCGCCACGCGCACCTTCACCGTGGCTTTGCCACGGTCGGCGGTGGGGATGATCGCAATCACCTCGCCCGGGATCTTCCACTCGGGGTAGGCATTGAGCGTGGCCTCCACCGGCATCTTCGGCTGCACCCGGCCGATGAAGGCCTCGCCGACCTCGACCTCGATCTCCAGCGAATCCATGTCGACGATGGTGCCGATGCCGGTGCGGGTGAAGCCACCACCGGCCGACAGCGGCGACACGATCTCGCCGGGCTGCGCGGCCTTGGCGGTGACTACGCCGGAGAATGGCGCGCGCACGATGTTGTTGTCCACGCCAAGGTCGGCAATGGACAGCTGGTCCTGGGCCACCTTGACGTTGCGCCGTGCGGTGTCCAGCTGTGCGCGCAGGCTGTCACGCTGGGCCACGGCCTGGTCGTACTGCGAGCGGGAGACCAGCTGCTGGCCAACCAGCGCCTGCAGGCGGCCGGCTTCGGCGCTGGCCTGCTTCTGCTGCGCCTCCAGCCCGGCCACCTGGCTGCGCGCGGCCTGCAGCTGCGAGGCGTACAGGCTGCGCTGCGCATCGGCATCGATCGGATCCAGCGTCGCCATGATCTGGCCGGCCTCGACCCGCATGCCTTCCTCGATCATCACCTCGCGCACTTTGCCGGTGATCTTGGCCGATACCGTGGCCATGCGCCGGGCCACCACGTAGCCGCTGGCATCGAGCACCGAGCTGCTGGCGCTGCCCTGCTGGATCGCCACCGCAGGCGCGGTCTCCACCTCCACCGCCGGCGCACGGCCGAACAGGAAGGCAACGGCAGCGGCCACCAGCAGCACGACCACGATGATCGCGATCCACAGCCAGCGGCGGCCACCGCCGTGGCCGCTGCCACCGGAGGCGGGCGGCGGCGACTTGCGGTCGATACGGAGTTCCTTCAACAGCTCGGCAGAAGCGTTCATTCGTTCCATCACAGGCGTTCGGGCGGGTGTGGCCGGGACAGCGGACGGCGGCGGTTCCGGCAGTGGAGCGTGCGGCACAGCATGAAGGCGGGCACAGCGATGACGGCAGTGACAGCTGTCACCCGATGACACTGACGGCGGCAACTGCGAAATGTGACCACGGCGGCACAGGATGGCAACGTCCCCGCTACCGGTACCGCTCATGGATCCGATCGCCCCGTCGCTGGCCCGCCTGCAGCAGGTGCAGGTGCGCTATCGCGACCATACCGCCCTGCAGGGCATCGACCTGCAGGTCCGCGCTGGCCAGGTGCTGGCTTTGCTGGGCCGCAACGGTGCCGGCAAGAGTACCGCGATCAGCGTGCTGTTGGGCCTGCGTCGGGCCGATGCAGGCCAGGTCGAACTGCTCGGCGGCGACCCGCAGCAGAGGGCCAGCCGCCTTGGCCTGGGCGTGATGCTGCAGAGCACCAGCCTGCCGCCGATGCTGCAGGTGGATGAACTGGTGGCGCAGGCCAGTGCCTGCTATCCCGACCCGATGCCATTGCAGGAGGTGTTGCAGCGTGCCGGCCTGCAGGCGCTGGCGCGCCGCCGCTACGGCCAGTTGTCCGGTGGCCAGCAGCGCGCTGTGCAGTTCGCCATCGCGCTGTGCGGCCGCCCGCGCGTGCTGTTCCTGGATGAACCCACCACTGGCCTGGACATCCAGGCGCGGCAGGCGATGTGGCAGGCGATCCGGCAGCTGGTGGCCGAAGGATGCGGGGTGCTGCTGACCACCCATTATCTGGAGGAAGCCGAAGCGTTGGCACAGCAGGTGGTGGTGCTGGAGCAGGGCCGGGTGCTGGCCGATGCCGCACTCGGCGAGCTGCGCCTGGCCGACCGGCCGCGACGCATCCGCTGCCGCAGCGTGCTGCCTGCCGACGAAGTACAGCACTGGCCGGGCGTGCAGCAGGTACAGCGCGACGGCGAGCATCTGCTGCTGCTGGCGAGCCCGGCGGAGCCGGTGGTGGCACGTCTGCTGGCCGCCGATGCGCAGCTGTGCGAACTGGAAGTACAAGGCGCGGCGCTGGCCGACGCCTTCCTCGACATGACCCGGGAGGCCGCATGAATACCCTGACCCCTGCTGCCAGGCTGCCGCTGCCCGCATGGCGGCAGGCACTGCGTCCGTATCGCGCTGAACTGCGGGCCGAACTGCGCCGCGCCTGGCGCACGCCGGCCTTTGCGGTGCCGTCGCTGCTGTTCCCGGTCCTGTTCTACCTGTTGTTCGGCGTGCTGCTCGGCCGTGGCCCGGCGCCGCTGTACCTGCTGGCCACCTACTGCGTGTTCGGTGCAATGGCCCCGGCGCTGTTCGGCTTCGGCGTGCAGCTGGCGCTGGATCGCGAAGGCGGGTTGCTGACCCTCAAGCGCGCGCTGCCGATGCCGGCGGCGGCACCGCTGCTGGCACGTTTGGCGATGGCGGTGATGTTCGCGCTGCTGGTGGCCTCGCTGTTGATCGGCGTGGCGCGGCTGTTGGGCGGTGTGCACCTGCAGGCGGTACAGGTGGTGCAGCTGATGGCGGTGGCGGGACTGGCGGCGCTGCCGCTGGGCGCGATCGGGCTGTTGATCGGCAGCCACGTCAGTGCCAGCGCGGCACCGGCGATGGTCAACCTGGTCTACCTGCCGCTGGCCCTGCTGTCGGGCCTGTGGCTGCCGCTGTCGGCGCTGCCGAAAGTGTTTTCGACGCTGGCCCCGCTGTGGCCGACCTGGCACCTGGCACAGCTGGCGCTGCCGATGGTCGGGTTGCCGTCGGTGGGCGGCGTGGCCGGCCATCTGCTGGTGCTGCTGGCGGTGACGGTGGTGGCGCTGCTGCTGGCGCGCCGCCGCCTGCGCCGGGTCGGCTGAACTGGCATGATCGGCAGCGATCGTCCCCGTCTGGATTCCCCCGTGCCGTTGAGCTGGTCCGCGTCCCTGCTGCGCCCCGCACCGGATTCCGCGGTGGCCGACAACCTGCGCCGCGGCAAGCCGGCCTGGGCCGATGCCATCCACCTGCTGTGGACGGTGTGGGTGTTCATGACGCCGGTGTTCAGTGGTGGCTTCACCCTGCGCTGGGTGCTGCTGACCCTGGGCAGCTACCCGCTTTTCCTGTTGCTGTACGCCCGCCTGCTGCTGGCACCGCGCCACCATGCGCCGCGCTACGCATTGGCGATGGTGGCGCTGGCCACGCTGCTGGTGCCCTGGTATCCCTCGGGCATCAGTTATTTCATCTTCGGTTGCGTGATGTTGCGTGTCTGCGGGCGCGGCGGCTGGTGGGTGTACATGCTGCAGCTGGCGGTGCTGAACGCGGTGTTCTGCGCGGTGGCCACGCTCTCGCATTACCCCTGGCAGAGCCTGGTCTGGATTCCGGCAGTGTCGTTCATCATCGGCATGGTGGTGAACGTGGAAGCGGTGAACAAGGACAAGGACGCCGCCCTGCAGCTGTCGCAGGAGGAAGTGCGGCGGCTGGCGACCACCGCCGAACGCGAGCGCATCGGCCGCGACCTGCACGACCTGCTGGGCCACACCCTGTCGCTGATCACGCTGAAGCTGGAACTGGCCCGCAAGCTGCACGACCGCGGCGACGCGCGTGCGCGGCAGGAGATCGGCGAAGCCGAGGATATCGCCCGCGAAGCGCTGGCACAGGTACGCAGTGCGGTCACCGGCATCCGTGCCAGCGATCTGGCCGGTGAACTGGCGTCGGCGCGGCTGCTGCTGGAATGCCAGCAGGTGCACCTGCAGTACGCGCCGCCACCGGCAATGCCGGTGGATGTCGAACGCGGGTTGGCGCTGGTGCTGCGCGAGGCGGCGACCAATATCGTGCGCCATGCGCAGGCAACCCAGGCACGGGTGGAGTTCATGCTGGAGGGACGCATGCTGGCGATGCAGATCCGCGACGATGGCCGCGGCGGCGTACAGGCCGAAGGCAACGGCCTGTGCGGGATGCGCGAACGCGTTGCCGCACTGGGAGGGCAGCTGACGGTGCAATCCGTACGCGGCGACGGCACCGTACTGACCGTGCGTGTGCCGCTGGCCGCCGCGACCACGCCACTTCCGCCGGGCGCGCCGCCGTCGCTGGCCCAGGACGGTGCGGCATGATCCGCATCCTGCTGGCCGAAGACCAGGCGATGGTGCGTGGCGCGCTGTCGGCGCTGCTGGGGCTGGAGCCGGATATCGAAGTGCTGGGCAGCGCCGCTGACGGCGAGGCGGCATGGCGCATGCTGCAGCAGCTGCAACCGGACATCCTGGTCACCGACATCGAGATGCCGGGCCTGTCCGGATTGGAGCTGGCGCAGCGCATTGCCCGCCACGAACTGCCGATCAAGGTGGTGATCGTGACCACGTTCGCCCGCGCCGGATTCCTGCGCCGCGCGCTGGAAGCGGGGGTACTGGGCTACCTGTTGAAGGATGCGCCGGCCGAGAACCTGGCCGACGCGCTGCGCAAGGTGAAGCAGGGCATCCGCGCGATCGACCCGCAGCTGGCGCTGGACGCCTGGTCGCAGGCCGACCCGCTGACCGACCGCGAGCGGCGGGTACTGCGGCTGGCCGGCGAGGGCCGCAGCGCCAGCGAGATCGCCGAGCAGCTGGGCCTGTCGCACGGCACGGTGCGCAATTACCTGTCCGAGTGCATCGGCAAGCTGGGCGTGGGCAACCGCATCGAGGCCTACCGGCTGGCGCGGCAGAAGGGGTGGTTGTAGCGGATCATTTCCGCGCCTGCGGGGGTGTCACTTTCTTTGCGCGCAAAGAAAGTAGCCAAAGAAACGCTCCGCCGGCCGCGAGCCGGCGCGCTTCGCACGCCGGTGCCCTGCGCTCCTCGGTCCGTCGAGGGGCGGTGCGGGAACTCGCTGCGCTCAGACACCCGCACCTCTTCGCCCTCGCCGGACCTGCGGTGCTCGGCTCGCTTGAAGGCGGACTGGGAGGGCAACGGCAACGGCAACGGCAACGGCAACGGCAACGGCAACGGCATCCACGCATGGCGTGGATCGACTGGGTGCAGCTGTGGCATTTGACCTTGGGTCCGCCTTGAGCGAGCCGAGCATCGCAGGGGCATCAGGGGCGAAGAGGCGCCGGTGTTTGAGCGCAGCGAGTTCGGCGCCGTCCCCTGATTCCCCGAGAAGCGCAGGGCACCGGTGCGTAGCACCGGCTCGCGCCCCGGCGGCGTGTTTCTTTGGTTACTTTCTTTGCACGAGCAAAGAAAGTGACACCTCTCCGCAGGCGGCGGAAACAACCCGCCGGGAACCCCCGGCGAACCCGATCAATCCTTGCCGCGCGCCATCGCCTGGAACACGCCATCGCGGCGCACCCACAGGTGGAACAGCGCCGCGCCCACGTGCATCAGCACCGTGGCGAACAGCACATAGGCCAGCAGGCTGTGCGCATTGCGCAGGGCGGCATACAGCGCCGGGGTGTGCGGCACGATCGGCGGCAGGTGCAGCCCGCCCCACAGCACGATCGGATAACCGCCGGCCGACAACATCGCCCAGCCGATCAGCGGCATCGCCAGCATCAGGGCGTACAGCATCCAGTGCGAGGCCTTGGCCGCCATCATCTGCCACGCAGGCAGGTCGGCCGGCAGCGGGGGCGGGCGATGGCGCAGCCGGTTGTACAGGCGCAGCAGCACCAGTACGCCGATGGCGATGCCGAGCGGGCGGTGCAGGTCGATCAGCATCGGCCGCAGGTGCAACGAGGCGACCATGGTCACGCCGATGAACAGCATGGCGATGATCATCAGCGCCATCGACCAGTGCAGCACCCGCGCCAGCGGGTTGAAGTGGCCATTGCCGGTGCTCATCGTGCCGCCTCCTTCGGTTGCTCGACGTTGCCGCTGGCGCGCTCGCGCTCGCGACGGTTGAAGGACTGCGAATACACCGCCGAGCGCGCTGCCAGGATCGGATCGTCACTGCCGCGCACACCACTGGGCAGTATCAGCGGATCGAAATTGATCTGGCCGCAGGCGCCCGCTTCCTGTGACTGCATCTGGTCCAGGCTGAGCACGCCGGCCACCACCTGGTCGCGTGACTCGGGCCACGGTACCGACGGATCATCGATGGCATCGCCGGGCTCGGCGGTGGTGACCACCAGGTTCCAGCGTACCGGGCCGCGGGCCAGGCGCTGCTGCAGTTCCTGGCTGAGGAAATCCACGCTGGCCCTGCTGCGGGTTTCCGCATCCATTTCCAGCACCGGCGCCTGCGGCTGCCAGCGCCAGCGCACCGCGCGCTTCTGGCCCTGTGCGTTGGTGAACCAGAAGCTGTTGACGCTGTTGAAGGTGGTGTCGGCCCAACTGCTGGTCCACGGTGCGCTCTTGGCCCACTGCTGGAACGCCTGCGCGCTGGGGTATTTCGCCAGCACCGCGGCCATCTTCTTGGGGTCGGGCTTGCCGGTGGCCGGGTCGGGAATGGAGGCGCGCGTCTGTTCGTAGAACGCCTCGGCATCGGGGACCGCGAAGAACGGGAAGCTGTTCATCGCCATCCGCCATTCCTGGCCATCATCGCTGACCATCTGCACGGCGAGGCTGCGTACGCGTGCGGTGTTGTCGGCGCCATAGGGGTCGCCGCCGCCGATCGACAGGCGGCCCATCACCGGCACGCGTTTCTGCGAGAACACCCGGGCACTGGACAGGGTGGGCGCCTGCGCGCTGGGCTCGAACCAGCCGCTCACGCAGACCCCCTTGCTGTGCGCACGGCGGAAGCCGGGGTGGGCCGGGCCGGTGGCTTCGATGGTGTCGGTGAAGCGCTGCGCGGTCAGGCGGCCACCGATCCAGCCGGCCAGCCAGGCGAAGGTCAGCGCGACCGCACCAAGGATGAGCGCGATCAGTGCGATCCAGAGCAGCGGCGAATGCGTGCGCGGTGCGCCTGGGGTCTGGCCAGCGCGGGTGTAGCGGAAGAGCGACATGGTCGGAGTCCTGCCTTCACGGAGCGTGTGGGTGGTCGACCCACACATCCTCGCAGAACCCGGCCGGGGCCGAAATTCAATTTTTCGTCAGATTTGCCGGGGACGGCGTGCCGACCAACGGTCGGCACCCACCCGATCAGCCGTAGCGCTGCTTCAGCATCGCCCACGCCGAGCGCAGCGCCAGCGCTTCGCCACCGGCCGGGCGGCCCGGGCGTTCACCGTCGTTCCAGGCGTATACGTCCAGATGCGCCCAGCGCTGGCCGTCTTCCAGGAAGCGCTCCAGGTACAGGGCCGCGGTCACCGAGCCGGCCATGCGCGATCCGGCGTTGGCCAGGTCGGCGATGCCGCTGCTCAGGTAGCGCAGGTACGGGCGCCACAATGGCATGCGCCAGACCGGGTCGCGGGTCGCGTCGCCGGCCTGCAGCCACTGCTGGGCCACGCTGTCGTCATTGCTGAAGAGTGCCGGCAGGTCCGGGCCGAGCGCGATGCGCGCGGCGCCGGTGAGGGTGGCGAAGTCCAGCACCAGGTCCGGCTTCTGTTCGCCAGCGAAGGTCAGGGCGTCGCACAGGATCACCCGGCCTTCGGCGTCGGTGTTGTCGATCTCCACGCTCAGGCCCTTGCGGGTGGCGATCACTTCGCCCGGGCGGAACGCATCCGGGCCGATCGCATTTTCCACCGCCGGCACCAGCAGGGTCAGGCGCACCGGCAGCCCGCGTGCCATCACCAGGCCGGCCAGGGCCAGTGCATGCGCGGCGCCGCCCATGTCCTTCTTCATGTTGCGCATGCCGTCGGCCGGCTTGATGTCCAGCCCACCGGTGTCGAAGCACACGCCCTTGCCGACCAGCACCAGCGCCGGGTCGGTGTCCTTGCCCCAGCGCAGCACCACCAGGCGCGGCGCGCGGTGCGAGGCGCGGCCGACGGCGTGGATGGCCGGGAAGTTCTGCTTCAGCAGCTCATCGCCGGTGATCGCCTCGACCTGCGCGCCATGCGCCTCGGCCAGAGCGCGCGCGGCGTCTTCCAGCTGCTGCGGGCCCATGTCTTCGGTCGGGGTGTTGACCCAGTCGCGCACGCGCAGGCTGGCGGCGATCAGATCAGCCACTTCGCCGCCCGGTGCGGCCACCAGCTGCGCCGGCGCACGGTTGCGCTTGCGGTAGCGGTCGAAGCGGTAGCTGCCCAGGCCCCAGCCCAGCTGCAGCAGCGCCTGTTCGGCGGCCGGCAGTTCACTGGCCAGCTGCCACACGCTGCCTTCCGGCAGTGCGTGCGGCGCATGTGCATAGCTGTAGGCATCGGCGCGATCGCCGACACCGATCACGGCACCGGCCAGGCCATCGGCACCCGGCAGCAGGGCCACGCTGTGCGCGCCGGCGGTGAAGCCCTGCGAGGCCAGCCAGGCCTGGGTGGCGGCCGGCTGGCCGTCCTTCCACGCGGCGAACTGCTCGCGGTCCAGCACATGCAGCGGCAGGGCTGCGGCGGTGTCGGTGGTGAAACCAGTGATCTCGCTCATGCGTCAGATACTCCGGGGTGCGGCGGCATCGAGGTTGGCATCCAACCAGTCGGCCAGGCCGGTGAGGGTGTCGAACTGCAGGTCCGGCTGCAGCTGCGGATGGGTCCAGGTGGCTGCTTCGCGGTTGATCCAGCACCCGCGCAGGCCAGCGGCGATCGCCCCGGCCACATCCATCTCGGCATGGTCGCCGACGTGCAGTACCTGTGCCGGCGCCACACCCAGGCGGGTGCAGGCGGCATGGAAGATGCTTGCCTCTGGCTTGGCCGCGCCATGTTCGCGCGCGCCCAGCTGGAAGGCGAAATGATGGGCCAGGCCGATCCGCTCCAGATCGGCGTTGCCATTGCTCAGTGCCGCCACCGGTACCCGCGCGGCGATGCGCGCCAGCGCGTCGATCGCATCGGGGTAGCACTCGACCTGGTTGCGCGCGGCATAGAACACTTCATAGGCCGGCTCCAGCAGCTCCAGGCTGGCCCCGCTGCTGTGCAGCGCTTCGTGCAGGGTCAGCCGGCGCAGTGCGCTCAGGTCATGGTGGAGGTGCGGATGGGCGTGATACAGGCGCTCGCGCAGTTCGCGCATCGCCACCACCGGATACATCGCGGCGGTGACAGGGCTGTGTTCGCGCATCCACTCGTGCAGGACCAGGTCGATGCGGGCGCCGATCGGAGCGAACGGCCACAGCGTGTCGTCAAGGTCGAGGGTGATGGCTTGGACGGGGAAATTCACCCCGCCATTCTACCCCCGCCCGGGCGGGCTTTCATTCCAGCAGGCGCGCCCAGCCCTGCATGCCGTCCAGCCGTGCCAGCACCAGCTTGATGCAGACCAGCAGCGGCACCGCCAGCAGCAGGCCGATCATGCCCCAGGCCCAGCCGAACACCATCAGCGCCAGGATCAGCACCAGCGGCGACAGTTTCATGCGCCGGCCGAGCACGATCGGGGTCACCAGCTGGCCCTCCAGGGTATGCAGGCCCAGGTAGGCGGCGGCCGGCAGCAGGGCCTGCAGCGGATCGCGGAACTCGACGAAGCCCATCAGCAGCATCAGCGCCACGCCGATCAGCGGGCCCACGTACGGGGCGAAATTCAGCAGCGCCGCCACCGTGCCCCATAGCAGGGCGTCCTGCAGGCTGATGCCGAACAGCATCAGCACGCCGGCGAAGACCAGGCCGACCAGGGTGTTGATCACGCTGATGGTCAGCACGTAGCGCGACACCTCGCGTTCGATCGAGCGCAGGATGTCACTGGTGAAGCGCTGCTGCTGGCGGTTCGGGAACAACGCGATTGCCGCGCGCTGCAGGTTCTGCCCGTAGATCATGAAGAACAGGGTCAGCAGCACCACCGCCAGCACCGAGGCGGCCAGCCGTGGCGCGCGGGTCAGCATGCGGTACGGGTCGTCGAGCTGGGTGCGGATCACCTGCACCTTGTGGTTGCTGTCGCCGCCGGCGACGCGGGCGAAGTTCTCCGCAGCCTGGTTGGCCTGCTGCACCGGCTTGGTCAGGTCCTGCACCTGGCGGGCAACCTTGCGCAGCTGCTGCGGTGCTTCCTGCGCCCATTCCATCGCCGGGCCGATCAGTTGCACCGCAAGTGCGCCGGTCACGCCCAGGCCGGCGCCGAGGACCAGCAGTGCGCCCAGCGCACGCGGAATCCACAGTTTCTGCAGCAGGCGCAGGATCGGGTTGCCGACCAGGGCGAAGAACACCGCCAGCAGCACCGGCAGGATGATGTCCTGTGCTGCCCACAGCGTGTAACCCACCGCCAGGGTGGCCAGTACCACCAGTGACATCGGCCCGCGCGGGCGTGACGGTGGCGGCAACGCTGGCTCGGGAATCTCGGCGCCGGCCGCTGGCGGGGACAGGAGGGGGTCGCTCATCGATGCATCAGCCGGAACCGGAAAAGGAAGCGCATTATCCGCCGGCCGCGACCGGCGCGGCGGATTCCAGGGATCAACGTTCGGACAGTTCGGTGGCCGCTTCGGCCGGGCGCGGTTCGCGCAGTTCCGGTTCGGTGCCGGGCGCTGGCGCCGTCGCCGCCCGTGCCGTGGAGGCCGCGGCAGCCGACTGTGCCTGCTCGCTGGCGTCGTCGGCTTCTTCGGCCGCATCGTCGGCGCTGGCTGCGGCCTGCGCCGCCATCGCCGTGGCGAACGCGGCCTGTGCGCTGGCGAACAGGTTCGAGACCGAACCCACCATCTGCAGCCAACGGGCACCGTTGACCTTGCCCGGTACCTCCAGCTTGCCGGCGATGAAGCCACCGGCCAGACCGACCACCACGATGCGCAGCGGCGACCAGCCCTGGCGCCAGACCTGGCTGAGCGTGGACCAGTGGTCCTGGGTCTCGCCCAGGCGAACGGTCACCACCTGTTCGCAGCGCTTCACCCGCCGCTGCAGTGCACCGAACTTCATGGCTTGCCCTCCGGCAGCTGCACGCCGGCATCCGGATCGTCCTCGCTGGGCTCGTCGAACAGGCCCAGGCGTGACAGCTGGCGCCGGGTCGCGTGCATGCCGGTGTGGTGGAAGAAGTACGACACCCGCCAGATGGCATAGACGGTGACCGCCAGGCTCAGCAGCGAGGTGATCAGCAGGGCCTGCAGCCAGCTCAGGCCCCAGCTCTGCAGCAGGGCGATGAGGGTGGCGGCCATCAGCAGCCAGGCTGAGGCCCCGAATACGATCGCCACGCCGGCCCAGGCCAGCGCACGACCGAACGCACTGCGTGCCAGCGCGAAGTCGGCCGAGGCCAACCGGCGCAGCGAACGCAGGGTGTGCTTGGCCGAATCGGCGGCGGCACGGCCGGCCGCGCCGACCTGGCGGATGCTCTCATCCAGCGGCGGGGTCGCCGCCGGATCAGGCGCTTGCGCGTTGTCTTCGCTCACGCCGCGGCTTACTTGTCGCTGCTGCCGCGGGCCAGCTTGGCGATGATCCAGCCGGCAGCGAAGGCGACGCCGAACGAGGCCAGCGGACGTTCACGGATCAGCTCGGCGGCGCTGTCGATCAGGTCCTTGCCCTTGTCCATCAGCGCGTCGACCTGTTCCTTGGCGGCAGCACCACCGAACTCGGCAGCGGCCAGGCCGGACAGTGCGCTGTCGGACAGCTCGGCCTTGACGTTGGCCTTGCCGATGCGCAGTTCATCGGTGGCGGCACCGGTGGCGCCCTTGATCGCACCGCCGGCAGCGCTGGCGGCCTGCTTCAGGTGGGAACCGGCTTCACCCAGGTGTTCCTTCAGGTTCTCGGTATTGGTGGGGCTCATCGAATCACTCCTGTTGCGATGGGGGAACGGGTGTCGGCGGTGCCGACCTGGACTGACAGCAATAGCATTGCCGGGGTATAGGGGGTGTTACGGCTGGGCGATCAGCGCATCACGAGCTGGCCCTGCTGCTGGCCGTTGTTGCGCAGCACGCGCAGCACCAGGGTCGGCGGGCGTTGCTGGAAATTGGCGCGCCAGCTGGCCAGGTCGGCGAATTCACCCACGGTGGCATCGGTGATGATGTCGCCCTGCTGCAGGCCGTTGCTCGCGGCGCGGCTGCCGCGCTTGACCTCGCTGACCAGCACGCCGCCCACGCCGGACTGGCGCAACGACTCGGGCAGATCGACGAAGGTGGCGCCGCCCAGGCGCGGGTCCAGGCTGTCGCCGCTGACCGCGCGCGCCTGTTCCTTCAGCGTCGCCTTGACCTGCAGCGGCTTGCCTTCGCGGCGCACCTCCAGTGCCAGCGGGCTGCCCACTGCGGCCAGGCCCTCGACGTTGTGCAGGGCTTCGGCACTGTCCACGCGCTGGCCGTTGGCCGATACCACCACGTCGCCCGGCTTCAGGCCGGCGGCTGCGGCCGCCGAACCGGCCAGCACGCGGGTGATCAGCGCGCCACGGGTTTCACCCAGGCCCAGTCCCTGTGCGATCTGCGCGGTCAGGTTCTGGCTCTCCACGCCCAGCGTGCCGCGCACCACCACGCCATGCTTGACCAGCTGGTCAACCACGCTGCGCGCCAGGTTGGACGGAATCGCCAGGCCGAGGCCGATGTTGCCGGCCATGCTGCCCTGCGGGTTGAAGCTGGCGGTATTGATGCCGACCAGCTGGCCCTGCAGGTCGACCAGCGCGCCACCGGAATTGCCCGGGTTGATCGAGGCATCGGTCTGGATGAAGTTCTGGTAGCCCAGCCCACGGATGCCGCTGCGGCCCACCGCCGAGACGATGCCGGAGGTGACCGTCTGGCTGAAGCCGAACGGGTTGCCGATCGCCACCACGAAGTCGCCGACGCGCAGCTGGTCGCTGTTGCCGAGCTTGATGTCGGTCAGGTTCTGCGCCGGGATGCGGATCAGTGCGATGTCGGTATCGCGGTCCGAACCGAGGAACTCGGCCTTGACCGTACGCCCGTCGGCCAGTGTCACCTGCACGTCATCGGCGTTCTCGATGACATGGTGGTTGGTCAGCACCAGGCCCTCCTTGGCGTCGATGATCACCCCGGAACCGAGCGATTCGTTGATGCGCTCCTGCGGGATGTCCGGGAACAGGCGGCGGAAGAACGGGTCGTTGAAGAACGGGTTGCGCACCCGCACCACCTGCTTGGTGTTGACGCTGACCACGGCCGGCATCGCCTTCTCCAGCATCGGCGCCAGCGACGGCACCGCCTGCCCGGCGACCGAGGCCGGCAACGCTGCCGTGGTCGGCAGTACCGTCGGCAACGGAGCGGCATCGGCACGGTTGTCCAGGTGGGCATTGAGGCCGGTGGCAACGAAGCCACCAAAGGCGGCGGCGATTGCGAGCGTGAGCAGGGTGGGAAGCGGTCGCATGGGAGTCGGTTCGCTGGCGTGGGTGGGGGCGGTTCGGCCCTACGTTAGAACAAGCTGAATGAGTGTGTCGCGATCTGGATAAATGCGCCATGAAAACGGCCCGTTCCGCGGGCGGTTGCCGGGGGCGCAAAGCGGGTGCTGGCGACATCCGCGCCGACGATGCCTGCACCACCGCAGGCCACCGCACGCCACGTGGACACAGACCGATACTTGCGCAGTTCCGCGCAACCGGGTGCCGCAATGCGCCACAACGCGCACCGGTGGCTCTACCCGCGCCGGTGTACGCAAGCACCGTCATGGCGCACGCGGCACGCGTGGCGTAGCGCTTAAAAAAAGGGGTTTCCTGAAAACCCACCGCGTGCGCCGGGGCATTGGGCTACACCATTGCCGTCGCAGCAGATGCGATTGCTGGCGCATGCCCCGTTCCACGATCGTCAATGTCGGTATAGCATCGCCCCGTTTTGATACTTAAGGCCCGCAGGAGGGCAACATGAGCAACGGTAATGGTGTGTCGGTCGTGACCGACGCCGTCGAGAACGTCAAAGAAGCCGCCACCAATGTCGGCGAGACCATCGCCCACGCTGCCGAGGACGCAGTGAAGTCGGTCAAGAAGACCGTCAAGCGCGCCACCAAGGCTGCCGGTACCCGCGTTGCCAAGGCCAAGAAGGCCGTGGCCAAGGTCGAGAAGACCGTTGCCAAGAAGGCCGAGAAGGCTGCCAAGTCGGTCGGCAAGACCGTTGCCAAGGCCAAGAAGAAGCTGGAAGCCGCCAAGAACAACGCCAAGGCCGAAGCCGCTGCCCTGAAGAAGGAAGTGGCCAAGAAGAAGGCTGCTGCCGGCAAGGCTGTGACCAAGAAGGCCGCCGCTGCCAAGAAGACCACCAAGGCTGCCACCAAGGCCGCCGGCAAGAAGGTCGCCACCGTGAAGAAGGCTGCCACCAAGAAGGCTGCCGTCGCGAAGAAGACCGTTGCCAAGAAGGCTGCGGCCGCCAAGAAGGTGGTCGGCAAGAAGGTCGCCACCGCCAAGAAGGCTGTGGCCAAGAAGAGCGTCGCCGCCAAGAAGGTCGCCGGCAAGAAGGCCGTGGCTGCGAAGAAGGCTGTCGGCAAGAAGGTTGCCGCCACCAAGAAGGTCGCTACCAAGAAGACCGCTGCTGCCAAGAAGGTTGTCGGCAAGAAGGTTGCCGCCACCAAGAAGGTCGCCACCAAGAAGACCGCTGCTGCCAAGAAGGTTGTCGGCAAGAAGACCGCCGTCGCCAAGAAGGCGGTTGGCAAGAAGGTCGCCGCTACCCGCAAGGCTGTCGCCAAGAAGGCTGCACCGCTGAAGAAGGTCGCCGCCAAGAAGGCTCCGGCCAAGAAGGCGCCGGTCAAGGCTGTGCGCAAGGTCGCCAAGCGCAAGTAATCGCGTTGCGACAGAAGGCCCTTCCGCCCACCGGCGGGAGGGCCTTTCGCGTTTCAGGGGCGGCGGATGGGGCAAGATGCAGGTTCTTCCCGCCGGAGTCCCGACCATGCGTGGTATCGACTTCAGTTCCTGGCAGGGCGTGTTGTCCACGTTGGCCGGCCTGGTCCTGATCACCCTGCTGGGCGTGGGTATCCGCCTGCTGGTGATGCAGACCCTGCAGCAGCGCCGCGAGCGCGAGAACCGGCAGATCAACGAACGCCTGCGCACGTTGATGGCGGCCTACAAGACCCTCGGTGGCTCGTTCACCGGTGACCTGGGCGTCGATCCCAGCCATCGCCGCGACCTGCGCCTGCGCGAGGATGCGGAAGGCATCGCCGAGCCGCGCTCGGATCGTGCACGTCGCATCCGCGACGCCGTGGAAGCGGCGCTGTCGGACATCCTGCTGCTCGGCACCGATGAACAGGTGCGGCTGGCCGCGCGCGCTGCCAACGAGCTGGCGCAGGGACGGCCGGTGCACACCCATGCCCTGGTGGTCTCGCTGCGCGACTTCGTACGCGGGGCGCTGGACCTTGCGCCGATCCCGGCCGATCTGCAGATTCCACCGCAGGGGCCGACCCGGCCCGGTGCCAGCGGTGGCGGCAAGGGCCGCAACGACGGCGACGCCAAGGGCGGCCGGGCTGGCGGTGGCAGTGGAGGTGGCGGAGGCGGCGGAATGGGAGCTGGCATGGGTCTCGGTGCCGGCGCCGCACTGGGCGCCGGCCATGCCTCTTCCAGCGATGAAGCGGACGCGCGCTGAGCGCGGCCGCCGGGCTCAGCGGGTCAGTTCGTAGATCGGCACGAAGCCGCCGAAGATCATCCGCGCGCCGTCGAACGGCATCGGATTCTTCTCCGGGTCCAGCCGCGGGTCTTCCATCATCTTCTTCATGCCGGCGTCGCGGGTCGCCTTGTCCGGCCACTCGATCCAGGAAAACACCACCGTTTCATCCGGCGTGGCTTTCACCGCACCGAAGAAGTCGGTGGTCTTGCCGTGCGGCACGTCATCGCCCCAGCATTCGACCACGCGCAATGCGCCGTACTCGAGGAACACCACATCACCACTGCGTGCGTGGGCGAGGAACTTCTCCTTGTTGGCGGTGGGCACCGCCAGCACGAAACCATCGATGTAGCTCATTGCCTGTCTCCTGGGTGGACCGTGCCGCATGCACGGCCTTCATGTAACCGACGAACCCGGGCGGCGTGGATCGACATCGTGCCTGGGCCTGTTCAGCCAGGGCCGCCGGGCAGCGGCGCCAGCAGCGTATCCGGCGGTTGCTGGCCGGCCAGGTGGCGCACGAAGTAGTCCCACATGCGGTGCGTGTAGGTGGCGTCGTTGCGGAACAACTCATGGTCCTGGCGGGCCAGGTACAGCAGGTCGTATCCGCGCTGGGCCTGGTTCAGCGCGGCGGCCAGCTGCAGGGTCAGCGCAGGCGGCGCGTTCTCGTCCAGCTCGCCATAGACCAGCATCAGATGGCCGCGCAGGTTGCCGGCCAAGGCTGCATTGTCGAGTCCGGCAAAGGGCGCCGGCACGCCATCGGCCATGGCCGTGGCCGGCAGCACGCCCGCAAACAGCCGGTCCATGCCATGCACCGCCCCGCCGTACATACCCTGGAAGTTGTGGCTGCCGGCCGAGGCCACGCCCACCTTGTAGAAGGCGGGGTAGCGCAGCAGGGCGCGTGCTGCGCTGTAGCCACCAAACGAATGCCCGTAGATGCCCACGCGCTGCAGATCGATGCCCGGGTAGCGTTGGCCCAGCTGGCGCAGTGCGGCCACGTGGTCATCCAGCTGCACATCGGCGCCCTGCAGGAAGCTGCTGTCATGGAACGTCCTGTCGCGGCCGCCGGTGCCGCGGGCATCGATGCTGACCACCACGAAGCCGAGTTCGGCCAGGCTGGCCCGCGATACCGGATTCAAGGCCGACACCGCCTCGGCATAGGTCACCGGCGCATTGCTGACGAAGGAGCCGCCGTACATCGCATCGATCACCGGGAAACGGCCGTCATCGCGGTAGTCGCGTGGCAGGTAGACCGTGGCGAAGACCGGCGTGTGCCCGTCGGCGGCCAGCAGCCGTTCGCGCCGCGGCGGGCGCCACCCTGCGGCAACCACCGCGTGGTTGTCTGCCGCTTCCAGCAGCAGCACTTCGCGGCCGCTGTCACTGGCACGCAGCACCGTGCGAGGAGGCTGCGTGAGACTGGAGACGGTATCCACCAGGTAGTCGCCACGGGGCGACACGGCGCGTGCTGGGCGTCCTCCGAACAGAGTGCTGGTACCGGCATCGGCCATGTGATCGTTGCCATCGGCGGCCAGGCGCTGGATCGGCCCGCCTTGCAGCGATACCCGGTACAGGCCACGCACGTAGGGATCGCCAGCGTCGACGCCACCGGCACTGAAGTACACCCAGCCACCTGCCGCATCCACCCCCAGCAGGTCACGCACTACCCATGGGCCGCGGGTCAGCTGGCGCAGCAGCTTGCCGTCGGAAAGACGCACCCGGTACAGATGGCCGCGGCCATCGCGCTGCGAGAACCACACGGCGGTGTCCTGCCCGGGCAGGATCGCTACCGCCGGCCGGTTGTACGAATACACGTTGAGCTGCATGCGGGTCTCGCTGGCTTCCTCCAGCACGGTGCGCACTGCACCGCTGGCGGCCTCGATCTCCACCAGGCGCAGGCGGCGCGGCGCGCCGAAGTGCGCGATCGCGGCGTACAGGCGGTCACCGTCCCAGCCCAGGATGCCGGCCTCGGCCAAGGTGTTCCAGCCTTCGGGCAGGGCGATGTCATGCTGCCTGCCGCTGCGGGAATCCACCACATACAGGCTGTCGCGTACCTGCTGGCTGTCGCCCAGCAGCCCCAGCTTCACCGTGTGCAGGCGCGGGCGTGCACCGTTGCCCGGGCTGCTTTCCAGATAGGGGTAGTCCTGCAGCGCACGCTCGTCGAAGCGGATGCCGGCCACGTAGCGACCGTCCGCTGACCAGCCGACCGCGAACGGGCGCACCGGCATCCGGCCCTGGCGGCGTGGAATGCCGCGCAGGCTGAAGTCTGGCAGTACGCCATAGCCATGACCGGCTTCACCGCCGGTGGTGAGCGCGCGTGCTGGCGTTGCGGGCGACTGCAGCCACAGATTGTTGTCGCGTACCTGCAGCCAGGCATCGCCAGCGGGCGAGGGCAGTGCATCGGCCGCTGCCATGGCGCCCTGCGAACGCACGCAGTGCCAGCGTGGCCATTGGCAATCGATCGGCATCTCACCGCTGAAACGCAGCTGCAGGCCATCCCCGGTCAGCTGGATATTGGCCAGGCGCAGGCGTGGCCCGCTGGCACCGAGGGGGGCAACTGCGCTGTCCAGTGCGGCAGGCTCGAACAGGACCTGGCGGGCAGCCCGTGCCGGATCAACCAAGACCGCCTGGCGCCGGCCCAGCGCGTCTTCGCGTTCATACCAGAAGCGCCCATCGGCCAGCCAGTTCGGCACGACCGAGGCATTGCGCAGCGCACCGCGCAGATGGCTGTCGTGCACGCGTTCGGCGCGCTGGTAGTCGGCCGCCTGCAGCGCATGTACCGGGTGCAGTGGGAACAGGGCAGCGCATGCCACAAGGGCGGCGCGAACGGGCATCCACAACGGATCGGGCACGTGCAAGGCAACCTCCTGTTGCAATCGTCGATGGAGACAAATGCACGCGCGCCGCGCGCGTATGCCAGAGCCAGCCTGAATCAAGCCCAAAAATTCAGCAATGCGAAAACGGCTGTTTTCAGGGAACGTTGTGGCGAATAACGGAGAATTTACATTTCCGATGCGATGGCGCCCTGGCGCTGCTGCACACCATAAGAAAGTAAAGGTGTACCCCCATGAAGAATTCGCTGATTGCTCTGGCCCTGGCCGCTGCCCTGCCGTTCACCGCTTCGGCTGCTGAGAACCTGTCCTACAACTACGCTGAAGCCGACTATGCCAAGACCGACGTCGACGGCATCAAGGCTGATGGTTGGGGCGTGAAGGGTTCCTACGGCTTCCTGCCGAACTTCCACGCTTTCGGCGAGTACAACCGCCAGGAAATCGACCACACCAACATCAAGGTTGACCAGTGGAAGATCGGTGCCGGCTACAACGTCGAAATCGCTCCGTCGACCGACTTCGTGGCCCGCGTTGCCTACCAGAAGTTCGATCGCAAGCACGGCCTGGACTTCAACGGCTACAGCGCTGAAGCCGGTATCCGCACCGCCTTCGGTGCCCACGCCGAGGTCTACGGCATGGTCGGCTACGAAGACTACGCCAAGAAGCACGGCGTCAACATCGACGGCCAGTGGTACGGTCGCCTGGGTGGCCAGGTCAAGCTGAACCAGAACTGGGGCCTGAACGGCGAGCTGAAGATGAACCGCCACGGCGACAAGGAATACACCGTCGGCCCGCGCTTCAGCTGGTAATTGCCTCCTCGGCGCGCATGCGCGCTGAAGATGCCTCAACAGGCCCGGCCCATGCCGGGCCTGTTGCGTTTGCGCGGCGTGCAGACGGAACGCCCCGCTGGCCTGCGCTGCGCCCCGGCCGGGCATTGCAAGGAATTGGATACCGCCACTGCAGGCGCCGCTCTAGGGTGAGCGTTCCCTGTTGCTGGACCCGCTGCCAATGCCGCCCGCACCTTCGCCCCGGCATCCTCTTCGGCCACGACGCGTGGCGGTGCTGGATCCGCATCCGGTACTGCGGTTGGGCGTGGAAGTGCTGCTGCGTCCGCACAGCAACCTGCGGGTGGCAGCGAGCCTGTCCTGCGAAGGAGACCTGCTGCAGCTGCTTGAGCGCAACCCGACCGGTATTGACCTGGTGGTGGTGGACGCCTTGCCGCTGGGTGACCAGGGCGATGGATTGGCCCTGCTGCGCGAACTGTCACGGCGCTGGCCGGCGTTGCCGGTACTGGTGCTCTCGGCATACTGCAATGCCAGCACGGTAACCAGCGCCATGCGTGCCGGAGCACGCGGCTTCCTGTCCAAATCGACCCCGCCGGAGTGGTTGCTGCGCGCGATCAATGTGGTGGCCCGAGGAGGGCGCTTCGTGCCCCCGGAGCTGCGCGCGGAGCTGCGGTTGCCGCACGCGCGAAACACCCGGCTCCCGGTGCTGACGCCGTTGAGCCCGCGTGAGCGGCAGGTGCTCGGCCTGGTGCTGAAGGGTGAAACCACCAGCGAAATAGCCGAGCGCTGGGGCCGCTCGCCGAGCACGGTCAGCTCGCAGAAGAGCGCGGCCTACCGCAAGCTCGGCATCCGCGGCGACTGTGATCTGTTCCGCTTCCGCCACCTGCTCGAATGCGGTTGAACGGGCTTACTCGCCCTGGTACTGCTTCTCTTCCACCAGCGCCGAACCGGCCACGCGGTTGATCTCGTTCTTCACCTGCACGCGCTCGCCATTGGTGCCATAGACGCCGCGTGCCAGCTGGATGAACGCATCATCGAACACCTGCGCCGCTTCCTTGTCGCGCAACTGGTCCTGGATGTCCCACATGCGCTCGTTGATCGCCTTCAGCTGCTGCTTCAGCGCAGCCAGGGCCGGCTGTGCCTGCAGCTGCTGCTGCAGCAACGGCAGCAGGCCGTCCAGCTCGGTGCGCACGTTGGCCAGCTTGGCGGCATCGTCGATGCGCTCGGCCTTGATCTCGAGAATGGTGATCTTGTCGATCAGCTCGCCGATCGATACCGGGGTCAGGATGGCGTCCACGCGGTTGGTTCCTGGAAACAAGGCACCATGATACCGCGCCGCTGGCGTGCGGCCCCGCCATGCGGGATTTACGCCGAATTTGCGCGCACAGCCGGGCTGCACCCTCGATCCGTTACGGCCCTGCCGCCGACACTG
The DNA here is from genome assembly GCF_945952405.1 of uncultured Stenotrophomonas sp. GTDB lineage: Bacteria > Pseudomonadota > Gammaproteobacteria > Xanthomonadales > Xanthomonadaceae > Stenotrophomonas. The sequence continues at coordinate 240,282 of NZ_CAMFIA010000005.1, forward strand.
CCGTCCCGGCGGCGTGACCGCCTTCGACGAGGAAAACAGTGCAGTGAACAGCAAGGGGATGATGGCGGCGATGGTGGCCGCCCTGGCAGGGCTGCTGGGAATCGGCAGTGCGCAGGCGCAGGTACAGGTCAACGGCAATGCGGCATTGACCAGCGATTACGTGTGGCGCGGCAGCTCGCAGAGCGATGGAGACCCGGCGGTGCAGGCGGGTGCCAAGGTTTCGATCGGGTCGGGCTGGTATGCCAGCGTGTGGGGCTCCAGTGTCTCGTTCAAGCCGGACAATGGTGCGCGCAGCGAGTTCGACCTGGTGGCCGGCTGGTCCGGGGCACTGGCCCCGGACTGGTCGCTGGATGCGAACCTGACCCGCTATGTGTACCCGGGTACCGGCCGCGCGCTGGACTGGACCGAGCTCAATACGACGTTGACCTGGAAGCAGCGTGCCTGGCTGCAGCTGGCGCATTCCAGCGACGCACTGGCCGGGGGCCATCGCGGCACCTATGCCCAGCTGGGGCTGCGCGTGCCGCTGCACGAGCGGTTCCGCCTGGAGGCGGCGGTGGGCCAGTACTGGCTGGCCACCGCACAGGGCCCGGATTACCTGCATGGCCAGCTCAGTGCCGTTGCCACGCTGGCGCCGGCCTGGGAGCTGCGCGCTACCGTGCACGACACCGACACTGCGGCCAAGCGACTGTTCCCGGGCAATGCCGGTGGGCGCTGGGAGCTGGCGCTGCAGGGCAGCTTCTAGTTCGGCGCCGTGGCCTGGCGCGCGCGCAGCGCGCCGGGCAGCCACAACAGCAGGGCCAGTACCGCAACGGCGGCGCCGGCCAGGCAGACACCGGTCCAGCCGAAGCGCTGGTAGACCTGCGCGGACAGCAGCGACCCCAGTGATCCGCCGATGAAGTAGCCGGTCATGTAGCCGGCATTGAGGCGGTTGCGCGCCGCCGGTTGCAGCGCATAGATGAGGTTCTGGTTGCTGACGTGCAGCAGCTGTGCCGCCAGGTCCAGCACCACCACGCCGACCAGCAGCGCCAGCAGCGACTGTGCGGAAAGCCCCAGCGGCAGCCACGACAGCAGCAACAGCAACAGCGCGATGGCGGTGGCACGACCGGTCTGGCCACGGTCGGACATGCGCCCGGCCAGGCCGGCCGCCAGGGTGCCGGCTGCACCGACCAGCCCGAACAGGCCGATGGTGGCGTCGCTGTAGGCGTAGGGCGGTTGGGCCAGCAGGAACGCCAGCGGCGTCCAGAAGATGGCGAACATGGCGAAGCTGCAGGCACCGAGCAGGGTGCGCTGGCGCAGCACCGGTTCCTGCACGAACAGCACGCCGATCGAGCGCAGCAACGCGAAGTAGCCCAGGCCGGCGCTGTGGTGGAAGCGCGGCAGGCCGCGCTGCAGTGCCAGCGCGGTCAGCACCAGGGTGGCGGCGGCGATGGCATACACCAGGCGCCAGTCGCCCAGGCTGGAAAGCAGGCCGGCCACGGTGCGTGCCAGCAGGATGCCAAGCAGCAGGCCACTCATCAGCGTGCCGACCACGCGGCCACGATGCTCGGGTGCGGCCAGCGTGGCCGCGAACGGCACCAGCACCTGCGCCACCACCGAGAACAAGCCGGTGATCGCGGTGCCCACCAGCAGCCAGGCCAGTGACGGGGCGCAGGCACTGATCACCAGGCCGATGGCCGACAGCAGGCTCATGACCACGATCAGGCGGCGCCGCTCGAACAGGTCACCCAGCGGCACCAGCAGGATCAGCCCGGCGGCATAGCTCAGCTGCGCGGCGGTGACCACCATGCCGACCTGGCCGAACGGCACCCCGAAGGCATCGGCGATGGTGTGCAGCAGCGGCTGCGCATAGTAGTTGCTGGCGACCGCAACGCCGGTGGCGACCGACATCAGCAGTACCTGCCAGCGGTGCAGGGGGGGAAGGGTGGGGCTCACGCGGTGTTCCAGGAAGCGGGGTGTACAGTGTCCGCCTGCTGCAGGCATGATGGAAATGAATCATCATCATCCCTGTCATCTGGAAATGAGATGGTTGCGTGAATCTCAAGCAGCTCGAGTTCGCCGTCGCCCTGGCCGAGGAGGGCAACTTCACCCGCGCCGCCGAGCGCTGCCACGTGGTGCAGTCCGCGCTCAGCCACCAGATCGCCTACCTGGAGCAGGAACTGGGCACGCCGCTGTTCGAGCGCCTGCCACGCAGGGTCCGCGCCACCGCTGCGGGCGAGGTGCTGCTGGTGCACGCGCGCCAGGTGCTGGCCAGCCTGCGCCACCTGCGTGCCGAGGTGGCCGCGGTCAGCGGCGAAGTCCGCGGCCAGCTGGCGATCGGGCAGATTTCCTCGCTCACCGATATCGACGTGGTGGCGATGCTGGCGGCCTTCCAGCAGGCGCACCCGCAGGTGGAATTCCAGCTGCGGGTGGAGAAGAGCGAGGCCTTGATCGCGCAGGTGCAGTCGCGCGAGCTGGATGTTGCCCTGGTCGGGCTGGCACCTTCGGCAGCGCTGGATGGCGTCTGCCACCAGATGCTGCAGGAGGAAGACCTGGTGGCGGTGCTGGCGCCGTCGCACCGGCTGGCCGGGCGCAAGCGGTTGCCGCTGGCCGCACTGCGGGACGAGGCGCTGGTCGATTTCCCGCGCGGGACCGGTGCACGCCGGCAGACCGATGAGGCGTTCGCCGCCGCCGGCCTGCCGCATGCGGTGCGCTTCGAGGTCAACCTGATGGAGCTGGTCGAGCGCTTCGTCCGCCATGGGCTGGCGGTCGGTATCGTGCCAGCGCTGATCGCCGATGGGTTCGAGGGCGTGGTGCAGATTCCGCTGCAACCGACCCCGACCCGGCGCGTGCACCTGGTCTGGCAGCGGCTGCCGACCCCGGCGGCGCGGGCGTTCGTCGAAGCCGTGCTCAGCCGCGCAGGCGCAGGCTCAGCCCCTTGAGGAAGTTGCGCAGCATCTGGTCCAGGCAGCGCCGGTAGTTGGCGTGGCCGGGCTGGCGGAACAGCGCGCCGACTTCGGACTTGGACACGTTGAAACCGGCGCTGGCGAAGATCTCCATCAGGTCGACGTCGCGCAACTGGAAGGCCACGCGCAGCTTCTTCAGCACCAGGTTGTTGTCGATGCGGGTTTCCACCGCACGCTGCGGCTGGCTTTCATCGCGGCCACGCAGGTGCACGATCAGGCCATCGAGGAAGTGCGCCAGCGCGCCATCGCTCATCGCCTCGAAGCCGGCTTCGTCCTCGCGACGCAGCCAGGCTTTTACCTGCTCGGTATCCACGGCGAAGGCCGGGTCGGCCATCTGGCACAGGGTCACCACATGGTGGTCGCCCAGGTCCAGGGAGTAGCGCACGCTGCGCAGGACATCATTGTTGATCATGGCCCATTGTACCGGTCACCCCATCGGCCGGGGCCGGATCCCTTCGCCGCTGGGGTCAGATCCCTTTGCGGAGCAACGGGATCTGACCCGGAGCGGGCCGATCCAGCAACACCGGCAGCAGCCGTCAGTGCCAGAATGGGGGTCTGGTTTTTCCCTCTGGAGTTGCCTGATGACCCGCACTGTCCTGATTACCGGCGCCACCTCCGGCTTCGGCGCCGCCGCCGTCCACCGCTTCGCCCAGGCGGGCTGGAAGGTGATCGCCACCGGCCGCCGCGGTGAGCGCCTGCAGCCGTTGGTCGATCGCTATGGCAAGGACGTCGTGCATGCCGCGGCCTTCGACATCCGCGATCCGGTGGCGATGGAAGCGGCCCTGCTGGCGCTACCGCCGGCCTTCGGCGAGATCGATCTGCTGGTCAACAACGCGGGCCTGGCGCAGGGAACCGCGCCGGCGCAGAGCGCCAAGCTGTCCGACTGGACCACGATGATCGATACCAACATCACCGCACTGGTGACCTTGACCCACCGCCTGCTGCCGCAGCTGGTCGAGCGCAAGGGGGCGATCATCAATATCTCGTCGGTGGCCGGTGTCTATCCGTATCCGGGCGGCAACGCCTACGGGGGCACCAAGGCCTTCGTCAGCCAGTTCTCGCTGGGCCTGCGTTCGGACCTGCACGGCACCGGCGTGCGCGTGACCACGATCGAGCCGGGCATGGCCGAAACCGAGTTCACCGTGGTCCGTACCCACGGCGACCAGAATGCCTCGGACAAGCTGTACAGCGGCGCCAACCCGATGACGGCCGAAGACATCGCCGAACAGATCTTCTGGGTGGCCAGCCTGCCGCCGCACCTGAACATCAATCGGCTGGAACTGATGCCGGTCAGCCAGTCGTTCGCAGGGTTCCAGGTTGCCCGCGAAGGCTGACGGCCAGCGCGTTGCCTGGCGCCGAGCGTGGGCTCGGCGCTATAGGGGCCAAAAAAAAGCCGGGCAATGCCCGGCTTTTCCTGTTCAGGCCCGAAGGCTCACTGGGCCTTGATCGCCATCGCCTGCAGGCCGGTACCATCCAGCTTCTGCTTGGCTTCGGACAGTTCGCCGGCACTGCCATACGGCCCCATGCGCACGCGGTACACGGTCTTGCCGTTGATCTGCGCTGACTCCACGCGTGCCGCCAGGCCCATCATCGCCAGCTTGGCCTTGGTCGCTTCGGCATCGCCGGAGGCACCGAAGGCGCCGGCCTGCAGGATGTAGCGGGCGTTGTCGGCGGCAGCCGGCGCGGCAGCCGCCGGAGCGGTGCTGGCAGCGGCGGCTGCGGTTTCCGTGCGCGGTGCCGGAGCCGCAGCGGTGCTGCTGGTCGAGGCCGGTGCCGTGGCCGCCGCTGGCGTTGCCGCCGCCGGACGTTCACTCAGCGGTGCCGGCAGCGGTCGGCTGCTGGCGGTCACCTGCGCGGTGCTGGACACGCTGGCGGTGCTGGCCACTGCCGGAGCGGGCGTAGTCGCCGTCGCCGGCGGCACCGGCTTGCCTTCCAGCGCGGCCTGTGCGCGTTGCGCCTCGGCCTTGGCCCGGCGCTGGTCTTCGGCGCGCGCGCTGGCGGCCAGCTCGGCGTCGGACATCTCCACTTCCTTGCCCGGCAGCAGGGTGTAGAAGTCGTACTGGGTGGCGGCGGGCTTTTCCGGTTCGGCCGGCTTCGGCGTGGCCGGCTGCGCGGCCGGCTGGGTGCCGACATCGCTGTCGGCATCAGCGACCGGGGCCGGCTGCGCGTTCGGGTTGGGCTGCGGACCGGCGCGCAGGAAGCCGTCACCTTCGCCCTTGAACAGGTTCGGCGCCGCCAGGAACACCACGGCAGCAATCGCCACACCGGCCACCAGCCACACCCATCCGGGTGTGCCCTGGCTGCCGCTGTTGCGTCGTGCCTGGCTTTTGCCGCGTCGTGCTGCCATGAGTACTGCGTCTCCTGATGCTTACATTTTTTCCGGGGCGCTGACGCCCAGGAGGTCGAGGCCGTTGGCCAGTACCTGGCGTGCTGCGCAGGCCAGGGTCAGGCGTGCATCACGTTCGGTCGGGTCCAGGTCCAGATCAAGAATCTTCTTGCTCTGATACCACGTGTGGAAGGCGTGCGCCAATTCACGCAGGTACTGCGCGATCAGATGCGGTTCCAGCAGGTTGCCCGCGGATTCGACCGCTTCCGGGTAACGCGACATTTCGTTCATCAGGATCAACGAGTCGTCGTCGTCCAGCATCGACAGGCCTGCCAGGCCGGCACTCATCGAATGGCTGATGCCCTTCTCGGTGGCAATGCGCAGCATGCTGCAGACGCGGGCGTGCGCGTACTGCACGTAGAACACCGGGTTGTCGTTGCTCTGCTGGCGGGCCAGGTCGATGTCGAAGGTCAGCTGCGAATCGGGCTTGCGCGCGATCAGGAACCAGCGGGTGGCATCGCGGCCGGCTTCCTCGATCAGGTCACGCAGGGTGAAGTAGCTGCCGGCACGCTTGGACAGCTTCACTTCCTCGCCGCCGCGCATGACGGTGACCATCTGGTGCAGCACGTATTCCGGCCAGCCCTGCGGGATGCCTACTTCCATCGCCTGCAGGCCGGCGCGCACGCGCGCCAGCGAGCCGTGGTGGTCGGCGCCCAGCTCGGTGATCGCGCGTTCGTAGCCGCGCTGCCACTTGGACAGGTGGTAGGCCACGTCCGGCACGAAGTAGGTGAAGGTGCCGTCGGACTTGCGCATCACGCGGTCCTTGTCGTCACCGAAGTCGGTGCTGCGCAGCCACAGTGCACCACCTTCCTCGTAGGTGTGGCCCGAGGCCTGCAGCTTGGCCACGGCTTCGGCAACCTTGCCGTCGGCGTACAGCGAGCTTTCCAGGAAGTAGATGTCGAAGTCGACGCCGAACGCGGCCAGGTCCAGGTTCTGCTCGTTGCGCAGGTAGGCCACGGCGAAGCGACGGATCGCCTGCATGTCCTGCGGGTCCTTGGCGCCAACCACGAGGGTGCCTTCCAGGTCGACGCTGGCGCCGGCCATGTAGGCGCGGGCGACGTCGGCGATGTATTCACCGCGGTAGCCGCCTTCCGGCCAGCCATCCTGGTCCGGGGCGATGCCCTTCACGCGGGCCTGCACCGACAGCGCCAGATTCTCGATCTGCACGCCGGCATCGTTGTAGTAGAACTCGCGCTTGGCGTTCCAGCCGTTGGCATCGAGCACGCGTGCCACGCAGTCGCCGATCGCCGCGGCGCGGCCATGGCCGACATGCAGCGGGCCGGTCGGGTTGGCCGACACGTACTCCACACCCACGGTGCGGCCATTGCCGGACAGGTTGCGGCCGTAGTCGTGGCCTTCCTTGATGACCGATGCGGCTTCGCGCTGGTACGCGGCCGGGGCCAGGTGGAAGTTGATGAAGCCGGGGCCGGCGATCTCGACCTTGCTGACATCCTCGCTGCGCGGCAACGCCTCGACCAGCGCCTGTGCCAGTGCGCGCGGATTGCTGCGCGCGGCCTTGGCCAGCAGCATCGCGGCGTTGGTGGCGAAGTCGCCGTGGTCACGGGTCTTCGGGCGCTCGACCACGAAGTCCGGCGGCAGGGAGTCGGCGGGCAGGGTGCCATTGGCGCGCAAGGCTTCGATGCCTTGGCTGATCAGGGCGCGGAGGAGATTTTTCACGAGGCCTGCTGTGAGAATGAGCGGCGGAATCGCCCATTTTAGCGCAGATACCAGCGACCACGCTGACCAGAACATGCCTGTGGGGCAGCCGACGCCCCTTGGTGGGCGGGCGCTCAGCCGAACAGGCGCGGTTGCGGCTGGGCCAGCAGGCCCCGTTCAGCAAACGAAACGGGACGGCCCTCGCCGACCACGAAGTGGTCCAGCAGGCGCACATCCACCAGTGCCAGCGCCTGCTGCAGTTCATCGGTGATGCGGGTATCGGCGCCGGAGGGTTCGGGGTCACCCGAGGGGTGGTTGTGGCTGAGGATCACCGCCGCTGCGTTGTGCAGCAGGGCGCGCCGGACCACCTCGCGCGGGTAGACCGGGGCGGCGTTGATGGTGCCGTGGAACAGCTCTTCACAGGCGATCAGGCGGTGGCGGTTGTCCAGGAACAGGGCCATGAAGATCTCCCTGGCCTGGCCACGCAGGCGATGCTGCAGGTAGCGGCCGACCGCGGCCGGGTTGCTGCCGACCGCCTCGCCGTGTTCCAGCTCGGCGGCCAGGTAGCGGTGCGCCAGCTCCAGGCCGGCGGCCAGGGTGCAGCTGCGCGCCGGGCCGAGCCCGGGCAGGCGGGCCAGTTCACCGGCGGAACGGTCGAGCAGTACCCGCAGCGGGCCGTGTGCCTGCAACAGGTCGCGCGCGGTCTGCACGGCATCGCGGCCGCCGACGCCCGAGCCGAGGAACAGGGCCAGCAGCTCGGCGTCGGACAGGGCCGCTGCCCCGCGCGCGATCAGCTTCTCGCGGGGACGTTCCTGCTCGGGCCAGTCGTGGATGGGCATACCTGCATCATCGCTGCCTGCGCGGGCGCCTCCCATCGGCGCTTGCCGCAGGCCCGGGTCAGCCGATGCCTCAGTTGCGCCGGGTCTGCAGGTAGTCGAACAGTTCCTGGTTGTTGCGCAGGCCCAGCTTGCGCTTGGCCTCGCCCTTCTGCCGGCTGATCGTCTTCGGGCTGCGCCCACACTGTCCGGCGATGGCATTCACGCTCAGGCCGGCCGCCAGCAGGTCCAGCACTTCCTGTTCGCGCGTGGAAAGGGGCGGCGGTGTGCGCGCAAACATCAGGTCGCGGGCCTGCAGGCGGCGGCGCAGCCTCTCGGATATGAACAGCTGTCCGGACAGCGCCGCGTTCAGTGCCTGCGGCAGATCGTTGAAGTCGGCGCTTTTGTCGACCAGACCACGGATGCCGCTGCGCAACAGGCCGTCGAGCAGGCCGGGATTGCGGGCGCTGGTCAGCACCACCACTGGCAGGCCGGGATGGCGGGCATGCAGCGTGCCGATCAGTTCCGCCCCTTCCGGGCCGGGGCCCGGCATTGCCAGATCGGTCAGTACTGCGTCGCACTCAAGACGCTCCAGCAGTTGCAGCAGCTCGGCGCCGTCGCCGGCATTGGCGACGATCTGCAGCGGATGGGTTTGCAGCACGGTGTGGATACCGTGCACGACGACAGGATGGTCATCGGCGATGATGATGCGTGGGTGCAAAGGGGGTTCCTCGGAGCGTGGATGAAGGGCTGCAGGCAGCGGACAACGTTCGATTCTGCAAAGGCCTGGGCGGTCGCGGTATAGGAATGGTCCGAAACCGATGCCGGGTGAACTCCGGTCAACCCGGACCGACTCCATCTGCTGATAGCTGCCGGCTATGTGCACCGTGCACCGGGACATTACTGGCCATCGGGTAAGCTAACGCCCTCGTTTGCACAGGAATTCCAGGTGGCTGACTCCCCCAACGCTTCCCCCGCGCCGGCCCGCGCGCTGGAAGGTCAGAAACTGCTGTTGTGCGTCGGAGGCGGGATCGCGGCCTACAAGGCTCTGGAACTGGTGCGGCGCCTGCGCGACGCCGGTGCCCAGGTGCAGGTGGCGATGACCGCCGGTGCCCAGCAGTTCGTCACTCCGCTCAGCTTCCAGGCCCTGTCCGGGCAGCCAACCCGCACCACGCTGTGGGACAGCGCCGCCGAACAGGCCATGGGCCACATCGAACTGGCGCGTTGGGCCGACCGCATCGTGGTCGCGCCGGGTACCGCCGATCTGCTGGCCCGGCTGGCCCAGGGCCATGCCGATGATCTGGTCAGCACCCTGTGCCTGGCCAGCACCGCGCCACTGACCCTCTGCCCGGCGATGAACCACCGCATGTGGCTGCATCCGGCCACCCAGGCCAACATCGCCCTGCTGCGCCAGCGCGGCGCGCAGGTGATCGGTCCGGTCGATGGCCCGCTGGCCGAAGGCGAATCCGGCCCCGGCCGCCTGGCCGAACCCGGCGACATCGTCGCCGCGCTTGCGGCCAACGGCAGCCCGGCAGCAGCGGTTGCCGCGCCGGAAACCCGCGCGCTGCAGGGCCTGCGCCTGCTGATCAGCGCGGGCCCGACCTATGAAGACATCGACCCGGTGCGCTATGTCGGCAACCGCAGCAGCGGCAAGATGGGATTTGCCCTGGCCGCCGCCGCCGCGACGATGGGCGCGCAGGTGGTGCTGGTCAGCGGTCCGGTGCAGCTGCCGACGCCGCCCGGCGTGCAGCGCGTCGATGTGCGCTCGGCCGCGCAGATGCGCGAGGCCGTGCTGAAGTCGCTGCCGGCCGACATCTATATCGGTGCCGCGGCGGTCTCCGACTACACGCCGCGCCAGGTGGCCGCGCAGAAGCTGAAGAAGACCGCCGACAGCCAGTCGCTGGTGATCGAGCTGGTGCGCACGCCGGACATCCTTGCCGAAGTCGCCGCGCAGACGCAGTCGCTGAAGCTGGTGGTCGGTTTCGCCGCCGAGACCCACGATGTGGAGAAATATGCGCGTGGCAAGCTGGTCGACAAGCGCCTGGACCTGGTGATCGCCAACCAGGTCGGCATCAGCGGCGGCGGCTTCGAAAGCGACAACAATGCCGCCACTGCCTTCTGGCAGGACGGTGAACAGGTATTCCCGGCCACCTCCAAGCGCGAGCTGGCCGAACAACTGCTGGCGCTGATCGCGCGGAGACTCCAGGCATGACCCACCCATCCACGTCCCAACCGCTGCAGGTCAAGCTGCTGGATCCCCGCTTCGGCGACAGCTGGCCGTTGCCGGCCTATGCCACCGAAGCCAGTGCCGGCATGGACCTGCGCGCCGCGCTGGATACCGCGCTGACCCTGCAGCCGGGTGACACCGCGCTGGTTCCCAGCGGGCTGGCCATCCACATTGCCGATCCGAACCTGTGCGCAGTGATCCTGCCGCGTTCGGGGCTGGGCCACCGCCACGGCATCGTGCTCGGCAATGGCACCGGCCTGATCGACGCCGATTACCAGGGGCCGCTGCTGATCAGCGTCTGGAACCGTGGCCGCGAGGCCTTCACCATCGAGCCGGGCGATCGCATCGCGCAGCTGGTGGTGGTACCGATCGCCCGCGTCAGCCTGCAGGTGGTGGATACTTTCACCGACAGCGTGCGCGGAACGGGTGGATTCGGCCATACCGGGGTGCGTTGACGGGGGACATCGATGAGCGGCATCGGGGAAGGACAGCGGGGACGGTCGTTGGGACGCAGCGCGCCACTACTGGGCGGGCTGCTGGTCCTGCTGGCCGGCTGGTTCGGATGGAGCGCGGTGCAGCAATGGCGCCAGGAGGCCAATGGCCAGGCGCTGGAAGAAGCGCGTGACCAGGCCGTGCAGGGCCTGCAGGATGCGGCGGCCGGCCAGTTGAAGCAGCTGCAGCAGCAGCTGAAGAATGAACGCGTGCAGCAGGCGCTGCAGGCCGGTGATGCCGCAGCGGCGGCGTTGGCCGTGCGCGAGAGCTGGACCGGCGTTGAGCAGGTTGACGTGCTGGCTGCCGATCTGGCCAGTGCCTATGCCGACCCGGCAGCCTTCGGCTATGCCCGGTTGGCCCTGCTGGAAGAAGCGCTGGCCGAGGCCCGGCCCGGGCTGCGCGTGGTCCGCGATGGCGGTGGCAACCGCCTGGGGCTGGCGGCGCCGGTACAGTTGGGCAGCCTTGGCCCGGCCGTACTTTACGTGCGCCAGCCGTTGTTGCGGCTGACCTCTCCGCTCGACCAGGTGAGTGCGCCGTCCACTGGCTTCCTCGCCCTGCGCCAGGGCGCACATGATCTTGTCGCCCAGGGCGATGCCAGCCTGGCCGAGAGTGCCGAAGCGCTGGCCCGGCCGGTTCCGGGCACGCCGCTGCGGCTGGTGGCGGCGGTGCCCAACGTCGAGCCCGGCCCGCTCGGCCTCGGTGCGCTGGCCAGCGCCATCGTTGCGCTGCTGCTGGCCTTCATTGCCGTGCTGCTGGTGGTGGGACGCGGCCGTCTGCCGAAGACCCTGCCGCTGCCGCGCCGTGCCGCCGCAGCGGAAGCCGACCACGGCCCGACCCTGAGCGAGACCCTGCAGAGGGCGCCGCCACCGCTGGCCGCTGCCGCCAGCGATGACGTCGCGCCGCCGCCGCCGCCGCCGCCGGTGCCGGCCGAGGAACTGGCCGCCGGTATCTTCCGCGCCTATGACATCCGTGGCGTTGTCGGCAGCGAACTGACCGCCAGGACCGCCGCGCTGATCGGCCAGGCGATCGGCACCGTGGCGCTGGAGCAGGGCCTCCGCGAAGTGGTGATCGGCCGCGATGGCCGCCTGTCCGGGCCGGAACTGGCCGCAGGGCTGGCCGAAGGCCTGCGCCGCGCCGGCTGTGCGGTGATCGACATCGGGCTGGCGCCGACGCCGCTGGTGTACTACGCCGCGTTCCATCTGCGCACCGGCACCTGCGTGGCCGTCACCGGCAGCCACAATCCACCCGAGTACAACGGCTTCAAGGTGGTGATCGGCGGCGAGACGCTGTCCGGCGATGCCATCACCGATCTCCACCAGCGCATCGTCGAGGGCCGCCTGGTGCAGGCGGCCGAACCTGGCGACTACCAGCAGCGCGAGGTGGCGGCCGACTACATCCAGCGCATCGCCGATGACGTGCAGCTGGACCGGCCGTTGAAGGTCGTGGCCGATGCCGGCAACGGCGTCGCCGGCGCACTCGCCCCGCAGCTGCTGGAAGCGATCGGCGCCGAAGTCATCCCGCTGTACTGCGATGTGGACGGCAGCTTCCCCAACCATCATCCCGATCCCAGCGAACCGGCGAACCTGGAAGACCTGGTGCAGACGGTCAAGCGCTTTGGTGCCGACCTCGGTGTTGCCTTCGATGGCGATGGCGACCGGCTGGGCGTGGTCACCGGCGAAGGCAAGATCATCTATGCCGACCGCCTGCTGATGCTGTTCGCTGCCGATGTGCTGATGCGCAACCCCGGCGCGATGGTGATCTACGATGTGAAGTGCACCGGCAAGCTGTCCGACCACGTGCTGCGTAACGGTGGCAGTCCGCTGATGTGGAAGACCGGTCATTCGCTGATGAAGGCGAAGATGCGCGAAACCGACGCCGAGCTGGCCGGCGAGATGAGCGGCCACTTCTTCTTCAAGGAACGCTGGTTCGGCTTCGACGATGGCCTGTATGCAGCGGCGCGCCTGCTGGAGATCCTGGCCCAGCGCGAGGAAACCCCGGATGAAGTGCTGGCCGAGCTGCCGGACATGGTGGCCACGCCGGAACTGAAGGTAGCGGTGTCCGAAGGTACGCCGCACGCACTGGTGGCCATGCTGGTGGCAGCGGCGCAGTCGCCGGACAACCCGTACGTGGGCGGCCGGCTGTCGACCATCGATGGCCTGCGCGTGGACTTCCCCGATGGCTGGGGCCTGGTGCGCGCCTCCAACACCACGCCGGTGCTGGTGCTGCGTTTCGAAGGCAACGACGAGGCAGCGCTGGAGCGTATCCAGGCGTTGTTCCGCAGCCAGCTGCAACCGGTGCTGGGCGACACCCCGCTGGGATTCTGAGGTGAGGCCGGGCTGCGCCCGGCACCTGCGGTAGTGCCGGCCGCTGGCCGGCAACATCAGCAACAGTATGCATTGTGGTGGGTGCCGACCGTTGGTCGGCACACCTCACCCCTTGAACCGCAGTCCCACGCCCGGTTCGGTGAACAGGTAGCGCGAATCCAGCGCCGAATCGCCCAGCTTGTGCCGCAGCTTGCCAACCAGGATGCGCAGGTAATGGGTGTCCTGCTGGTGGGTCGGCCCCCAGATCTCCTGCAGGATCTGCGGCTGGGTCACCACCCGGCCGGCATTGCGCAGCAGCAGTGACAGCAGCGCGTATTCCTTGCGGGTCAACGCCACCGGCTCGCCGTCCAGCGCGACTTCCCGGCGTACCAGGTCCACGTGCAGGTGGCCGTCATCGAACACCGGCGGCGTGCCATCGCTGGGCACGCTGCGGGTACGCAGCAGCGCCCGCACCCGCGCCATCAGTTCCTGGGTGCCGAACGGCTTGGTCACGTAGTCGTTGGCGCCGGTATCCAGTGCCCGCACCTTCTCGGCCTCGCCGGCACGCACGGTCAGCATGATCACCGGCACCTGGCTCCACTGGCGCAGCTGCTCCAGCACCTCGTGGCCTTCCATGTCCGGCAGGCCGATGTCCAGGATCACCAGGTCCATGTCTTCGCTGGCCGCCAGCTGCAGGCCCTCCTGGCCGGTGGCGGCCTGGCGTACCTGGTAGCCCTGCGCGCGCAGGCTGATGTCCAGGAACCGGCGGATCTGGGTTTCATCGTCGATCACCAGCACGCGCGCGGCCGGCACGCTGGCATCAATCGGGGTCGGGCTCATCGTGGGAGGCTGGCTTGAGCAGGGGCAGGGTGATGCGGATCAGGGTACCGCGACCGTCGCGTCCGGGCAGCGCCTGCACGCTGCCGCCGTGCGCGCCGATCATGCCCTGGCAGATGGTCAGGCCCAGGCCGGTGCCGTGGCGGCCGCGGTCGCCGCGCTCGACGCTGTAGAACATGTCGAAGATGCGCGCACGCTCGTCATCGGGGATGCCGGGACCGGCATCGATCACGTCGATGCGCAGCTGGCCGTCCAGCTCGCGTGCCTGCACCTGCACGGCGGCCTCGGGCGGCGAGAACTTGGCCGCGTTCTCCATCACGTTGAACACGGCCTGTTCGACCAGCGCCGGATGCACCCAGATCGGCGCCAACGTGGAGGGAATATCCAGTTCCAGGCGGACCTTGGGCTGGTAGCGCTGCAGGCGCCGTGCCGCCGACCCGATCAGCTCGTCCACGCCGATCCAATCGCGGTTGATCTTCAGCCCTTCGTGGCCGAGCCGGGTCATGTCCAGCAGGTTCTGGATATAGCGGTCCAGCCGCTCGCCCTCGACCAGGATGGTGTCCAGCAGGGCACGCCGATCGGCGGTATCCATCGCCGCGCCATAGCTGGCCAGGCTGTCGGCCGAACCGATCATCGCCGCCAGCGGCGAGCGCAGGTCATGCGACACCGAAGAAAGCAGGGCCGAGCGCAGGCGCTCGGTCTCGTTGCTGACATGTGCCTGCTCCAGCTCGGCCACCAGCCGCGTACGCAGCGCGGCCTGTGCGATGTCATCGACCATGGCTTCGGCCAGCTGGCGCTGCTCGGGCAGCAGCCGTGCCTGCGCGCCGGGCAGGTACAGGCCGGCCACGCCGATCGCGTGGTCCTCGCCATCCAGCAGTGGCAGGAACCACCACTGTGCACCCGCGAGGGTATCGGTGAAGCGTCCACTGGGCTGGCCGTGGCGCAGTGCCCAGTCGGCGGCGGCCAGGTCGGTGTCGCCGGGCTGGCTGCGGCCACCGGCGGCGGTATCGGTGCCGATCCGCAACCACGCGGGCACATCCATCGCCTGCTCCAGTGCCTGTCGTCCAGCCTGCGCCACTTCGCCGTGGCCGGCGGCACTGGCCAGCTGCCGGCCCAGCTGCTGGCGCGCGCGCGCGTGGCGGTTGGCCGCGCGCAGCGCGATCACCTGCATGCGCAGGCGTGATGCCAGGCGGCCGGCCACCAGCGCGGCGGCCAGGAACAGGAACACGGTGATCACGCCCTGGCGCGCACCGATCGCAAAGGTGAAGCGGGGGGCGATGAACAGGAAATTGTAGGCAAGGAAGCACAGGATCGCGGCCATGACCGCCACGCTGGCGCGGGTGCGCGCGGCCACCAGCACCACCGCCACGATGAACACCATCGACAGGTCGGCCATGCCGACCCAGCGTTCGGCCAGCCATGCCACGGCGCAGGCCAGCGCGGTGGCGATCAGGGCCTGCACGGGCTCATGGCTGATGCCGCGCATGGGGGGCAGCAGGCCCTCGCGGCGCGAACGTGCACGGGCCTGCGGGGTGCTGATGATGGTGATCTCGTAGTGCGCGCCGCGCTGGATCAGCTGCTGGGTCAGGGTGCGGTTGAACATCCGCGCCAGCGGTCGCTCGCGGGTCCGGCCCAGGACCAGGGTCGATACGCCGTTGTGGGCGGCGTGGTCGAGCAGGGCATCGGCGATGCTCGAGCCATGCAGCAGTTCGGCGTCACCGCCCAGGCGGCGCGCCAGTGCGAAGGCGGCATCGATCTCGCGCCGGGTCGCCTCGTCCTGGCGCCGGCCCTGCACGGTTACCACGGTCCACGGTGCGTCGCGGCGTTCGGCAATGCGCCGCGCCACGCGTACCAGGTACTCGCTCTGGCCGCCACCATCGATGGCCACCAGCACGCCGCGGCGCAGCGGCAGGTTGCCCTCGCCACGCGCGGCACGGGTTTCGCGCAGGCTGCTGTCGACGCGGTCGGCGGCCTCCTGCATTGCCAGTTCGCGCAGGGCGGTCAGGTTGGCCGGCGAGAAGAAGGCCTGCAGGGCCTGCGCGGCCTGTTCCGGCACATAGACCTTGCCCTGCTGCAGGCGCGCGATCAGTTCGCGCGGCGGCAGGTCGACCAGCACGATGTCATGCAGGCGGTCGAGCACGCCGTCCGGAACGGTTTCGCTGACGCGCACGCCGGTGATGCGCATGACCACATCGTTGAGGCTTTCCAGGTGCTGGATGTTGACCGTGGTCCAGACGTCGATGCCGGCGTCCAGCAGTTCCATCACATCCTGCCAGCGTCGTTCGTGGCGGCTGCCCGGCGCGTTGCGGTGGGCCAGCTCGTCGACCAGCACCAGCGCCGGATGCCGTGCAAGCACGGCATCCAGGTCCATCTCCTGCAGGGCATGGCCGTGGTAGGCCACGTCCTTCAGCGGCAGCTGCGGCAGGCCTTCCAGCAGCGCCTGGGTGTCGGCGCGGCCGTGGGTCTCGACCAGGCCCACCACCAGGTCGACCCCACGCCGCAGCTGTTCCTGTGCGCGGGTCAGCATGGTGTAGGTCTTGCCTACGCCCGGTGCCGCACCCAGGAACACGGTCAGCTTGCCGCCGGCTTCGCGTTGCAGGCCTTCAACCAGGGCATCGGCCTGGCGGGTACGCGCATCAGTCATGGGGGCCGCTGTCATGGCCGCCATTGTGCGCGCAGCCGGTGCATGCCCGCATCACGGCGCCTTGGCCGCATGGTCCAGCGCGAAGTTGAGCTTCACCACGTTCACCCGCGGCTGGCCGAACACGCCCCACTGGCGTCCTTCGGTATTGGCCTGCACCAGCGCCTGCACGCGTTCGAGCGGCAGGCCACGGGCGCGTGCCACGCGTGCCACCTGCAGCGCGGCCGCGGCCGGCGACAGCTGCGGATCGAGTCCGCCCGCGGACTGGGTGACCAGGTCCGCCGGCACCTGCGCCGGGGCGACGCCTTCGCGTGCGGCCACCGCCGCGGTGCTGGCGGCAACCCGCTCGGCCAGGGCCGGGTTGCTGCGCGCCAGGTTGGAGCCCGCTGCGGCCATCGGGTCGTAGTTGGCCGCCGACGGCCGTGCCTGGAAGTAGCCGTCGCCGCTGAACGGCTGCGACAACCACGCCGAGCCGCGCACCTGGCCGCTGCCATCGCGCAGCAGGCTGCCTTCGGCCTGGGTCGGGAACGCCAGGCCGGCAAAACCGGTGGCGATGCCGGCGTAGACCGCGCCGGCAAGCAGCAGGGTGGCCAGGCCCAGGCCGATCGCCGGGCGCCAGCTGGCACCGTCCTGCAGGTTGGCCACGCGGGTCTCGGCCTTGGCGTCGTGCGGAACGGAGGTGGAGGTGGAAGCAGAACGGTTCATGCGCCGAATACCAGGACAAGAAGGAGGTCGATGGCCTTGATCGCCGCGAACGGCAGCAGCACGCCGCCGAGGCCGTACACCAGCATGTTCCGGCGCAGCAGCGCGGTGGCGGTGGCCGGGCGGAAGCGCACGCCACGCAGGGCGAGCGGGATCAGGGCGGGAATCACCAGGGCATTGAAGATCAGCGCCGCCAGCACCGCGTTGCGCGGGCTCGACAGCTGCATCACGTTCAGTGCGGCCATGGTCGGAACGGCTGCGGCAAACAGCGCCGGCAGGATCGCGAAGTACTTGGACACGTCGTTGGCCAGCGAGAAGGTGGTCAGTGCGCCGCGGGTGATCAGCTGCTGCTTGCCCACTTCCACCACCGCCAGCAGCTTGGCCGGGTCCGAATCGAGATCGACCATGTTGCCGGCCTCCTTCGCTGCCTGGGTGCCCGAGTTCATCGCCAGGCCGATGTCGGCCTGGGCCAGTGCCGGGGCATCGTTGGTGCCGTCGCCGACCATCGCGACCAGGCGGCCACCGGCCTGTTCCTGGCGGATGCGCGCCAGCTTGTCTTCCGGGCGGGCCTCGGCGATGTAGTCGTCGACGCCCGCCTCGGCAGCGATGGCAGCGGCGGTCAGCGGGTTGTCGCCGGTGATCATCACCGTGCGGATGCCCATGGCGCGCAGCTGCGCGAACTTCTCGCGCATGCCGTGCTTGACCACGTCCGACAGCTCGATCACGCCCAGCACGTGGCGACCCTCGGCCACCACCAGCGGGGTGGCGCCATTGCGTGCGACCTGCTCGACGCGGCCGCCCAGTTCAACCGGCACGGTGCCACCGAGGGCCTGCACGTGGTTGCGGATCGCATCCAGCGCGCCCTTGCGGATCTGCCGTCCATGCTCCAGGTCGACACCGGACATGCGGGTCTGCGCGCTGAAGGCCAGGTACTCGGCATGTTCCGGTTCGGCGGTGGCGCACCCCTGCTCGCGCGCCAGGCGCACGATCGACTTGCCTTCCGGGGTCGGGTCGGCCAGCGACGACAGCAGGGCGGCTTCGCGCAGCTGGCTGGCGTCGATACCGGCCAACGGGTGGAAGTGGCTGGCCTGGCGGTCGCCGTAGGTGATGGTGCCGGTCTTGTCCAGCAGCAGCACGTCGACGTCACCGGCCACTTCCACCGCCTTGCCCGACTTGGCCAGCACGTTGGCGGCCAGTGCACGGTTCATGCCGGCGATGCCGATGGCCGGCAGCAGGCCGCCGATGGTGGTCGGGATCAGGCAGACCAGCAGCGCGATCAGCAGCAGCGGGTCGACCTTGACGCCGACCGCGGCGCCGATCGCCGGCAGCGTCGCCACCACCACCAGGAAGGTCAGCGTCATCGCCGCCAGCAGCAGGGTCAGCGCGACCTCGTTCGGGGTCTTCTGCCGGTTGGCGCCTTCCACCAGCGCGATCATCCGGTCCAGGAAGCTGTGCCCCGGCTCGGCGGTGACGCGCACGATGATCTGGTCGGACAGCACCTTGGTACCGCCGATCACGCCGGACCGGTCGGTGCCGGCCTCGCGCAGCACCGGTGCCGATTCGCCGGTCACCGCCGCTTCGTTGATGGTGGCCAGGCCCTGCACGATCTCGCCATCGGCCGGCACCAGTTCACCGGCACTGACGATCACGTGGTCGCCCGGACGCAGTTCGGCGGCCGGCACCTGGGCTTCAGCCGCGCCCGGCTGCGGAGCGGACAGCCGGCGCGCCACCAGGTCCTGGCGGGCACGCCGCAGCGACGCAGCCTGGCCACGGCCACGCGCTTCGGCCACGGCCTCGGCGAAATTGCCGAACAGCACGGTCACCAGCAGGATCGCGGTCACCGCCAGGCCGAAGCCCAGCGGCGCATTGCCGGTCAGGGTGACGATCGCGGCCACGATCGTGCCGGCCATCACCACCGCCATCACCGGGCTGCGCACCAGGTGCATCGGCGACAGCTTGCGCACCGCTTCGATCAGCGCACGGCGCAGGCCGGCGCCATCGAGCAGGGCAGGGCGCGGGGCATGGGTACTACGGGTTGAACTTGCATGACTACTCATGGGGGTGTCCTCAGTGCAGTCCCAGGCTCAGGTGGTCGGCGATCGGGCCGAGAACCAGCGCCGGCATGAACTGCAGCACGGTCAGGATGACGATCACCGAGACCAGGGTCAGGGCGAAGGTCGGGGTTTCGATCTGCAGGCTGCCGGCAGACTCCGGCGCCTGGCGCTTGGCGGCCAGCTGCGCAGCCACCACCAGCGGAATCACCAGCAGCGGGAAGCGGCCGAGCAGCAGCACCAGCGAGCAGCTCAGGTTCCACCACAGCGTGGCGTCACCCAGGCCTTCAAAGCCCGAACCGTTGTTGGCATAGGCCGAGACGTACTCGTAGAACACCTGGCTGATGCCATGGAAGCCTGGGTTGGAGGTGCCGGCCAGGCCGGGCACCGCCAGGGTGATCGCGGTGAACACCAGCAGGGTGATCGGCTGCAGCAGTACCAGCAGGGCCAGCAGGCGTACCTGCGGCGTCTCCAGCTTGCGCCCGAACAGTTCCGGCGTACGCCCGGTCATCAGCCCGGCCAGGAACACGCCCAGCAGCAGGTACACGATGAACTGCTGCAGGCCGCAGCCGATGCCGCCCCAGATCGCACTGACCAGCATGTTGACCATCGCGATGCCACCGCTCAGCGGTGCCAGCGAATCGTGCATGCCGTTCACCGAGCCGTTGGAGACCTGGGTGGTGACCGCCGCCCACAGTGCGGTGCCATCGGCGCCGAAGCGGACCTCCTTGCCTTCCATCAGCAATGGCGTGGCGGCGCTGGCGCTGTGACCTTCGCTCCACATCATCGCGCCGGTGGAAAGCAGCGACATGCCCAGCATGCAGCTGAACACCAGTGCGCCGAAGCGGCGGCGGCCGGTGAATGCACCGATCATGAAGATCACCGCCATCGGCACCAGCAGGATGCCGACGATCTCCAGCGCGTTCGACAGCGGCGTCGGGTTCTCCAGCGGGAAGCTGCTGTTCGGGCCATACCAGCCGCCACCGTTGGCGCCCAGCTGCTTGGCTGCGACCATCGCTGCGACCGGGCCCAGCGGCAGTTTCTGGGTGGCCATGCCGGCGCTGGCGTCGATCGGCGTGGCCTGCGGACCGCCCGCCATCGTCGACGGCACGCCCTGGCTGGTCAGCAGCAGCGTCCAGACCAGGCACAGCGGCAACAGGAAGCGCACGCACAGGCGCACCACATCCACGTAATAGTTGCCCACCGCCACCTGGCGGTCATCGCCAGCAACGGCGGCCGCCGCCTGCGGTGCCCGCGCGAACAGCGCCCGCAGCGTGGCCACGGCCAACGCCAGGCCCATCATCGGCGTCACCACCTGCAGGCCGGTGATGCCGGTCATCTGCGAGAGATAGGACAGCTGCGCCTGGCCGGAGTAGTGCTGCTGGTTGGTGTTGGTCAGGAACGAGATCATCGTGTGCAGCGCGGTATCCCAGCGCATGTTCGGGATCTGGTCCGGATTCAGTGGCAGCCAGGCCTGGGTCATGAACACCGCCTGGGTCAGCACCGCGACCACCACGTTGCTCAGCACGAAGGCCAGCACATAGCCGCGCCAGGACATCGAGCGCGATGGATCGACGCCGAACACCCTGTACAACGGCTTCTCGATCCAGTGGAACAGGATGTCCACCTTCATCGGCGCACCACGCATCACGCGCGCCAGGTACAGGCCCAACGGCCACGCCAGCAGCAGGCTGGCGGCAATAATGACAAGCATCTCGGTCATGGCAGGCTCCGCTCAGAACGACTCGGGCCGCAGCACGACATAGAGAAGATAAGCGGCGGCGACCAGCACCAGCACGCCACACAACAACGACAGCCAGGGGGACATTGCAATAGCGTCCTGGTGGAACCCCTCCACCTCAGGCCGTCATCGTCGTCCTGCCGCCCATAAACGCACTACGCGCCGGACCGGGCCGACGCGTAAAGAGTGCATAAATTCCGCCGGCCAAACCGTAACCAAGGCCGGCGCCTGCGTGGATGGCGCGCCGGTTGCCGGCCGCGGCCGCGCGGCAACTACGGTGCCTGGCTCGCCGGCAGCAGCCCCTTCAGCTCGCGATAGCGCTGCAGGGTACTGTCGATTTCGGCCTTCAGGGCCTGCTGCTGCTGCAGGAATCCGGCCTGCAGGCGCTGTTGCGACCGCAGCTGCACGTGCCGCTGGCGGATCGCCTCGGCCTGCTTGTCGGTCACCTTGCTTCCGGACAGCTCGCGGTCACCCGCGGCCGACAGCAGGGCCACCAGCGATTCGCGCAGGCTGGTGACGTTGTACTCGGCGGTCTTCAGGTTGTTGTCCAGCACTTCCTGGCGTTCGGCGAACACCCGCCGCAGATCGTCCTCGCTGCCATAGGTGGACAGCATCGCCTGCTCGGTGCGCTGGCGGGTCTGCACCGCCATCAGGTCCAGCTGCTGCTGCGCGGCCTCCGTGCTGGCGGCCGCGCGCTCCTCGTCGGTCAACGCGCGCTGGACCTGTGCATTGCGCAGGCCGCTCTTCGCATTGAATTCCTCGCGGGCGTGATTGACCGCGTCGGCCGGCAGCGAATCACTGCAGATCCGCTCCTTGCCCTCGTTCCAGCAGTACAGCTTCTTTTCCACCTTGCCACTGTCGCGCGACTGCGCCGGCACGGTGAACGGCGCAGCCAGCAACAGGCTGGCAAACAGCACGGCAGGAACTCGGGACATGACCTTTCCCCTGGTCGGTCAGCGGATCGAACGGACGCCGTACTGGGCCCGGTAGGCTTCCAGCGGCTGCCGGTAGCCCACAAGTTCCGGGTTGCCGGAGGCGAAATCAAGCAGGTCGGCCAGCGATGCCACGGCGATCACCGGAATGCCGGCTTCTTCAGCCACCGACTGCGCCGCCGAACGGCGGTCGGTTTCCGAGGCGATCTCCTGGCGGTCCAGGGCCACCACGATGCCGGCCGGAGTGCCGCCAGCGGCGCGGATGATGGCCAGCGCTTCGCGGATCGCGGTACCGGCGGTGATCACGTCATCAACGATCAGCACGCGCTTGCCGTTCATGTCGGCGCCGATCAGCTGGCCGCCCTCGCCATGGTCCTTGGCTTCCTTGCGGTTGAACGACAGCGGCAGGTCACGACCCCGCTGGGCCAGTTCGCAGGCCATCGCGGTGGCCAGCGGAATGCCCTTGTAGGCGGGGCCGAACACCACGTCGTACTTGATTCCGGCGGCGTCGATGGCGTCGGCGTAGCAGGCGCCGAGCTGGGACAGCAGCGAACCGGAGTCGAAGCGACCGGCGTTGAAGAAATAGGGGCTCAGCCGGCCGGACTTGAGGGTGAACTGGCCGAAGCGCAGGGCATCGGCGGTCAGGGCCAGCTGCAGGAAACGGTGGCGGTGGTCGCTCATCAAAACTCGATTCATCTTCATTTGGAGAGCAAATCCTAATCCAGCTGGGCGTTTCGCGCTCGTCCGGCCCTCTGTGAAGGCGGTTGCGGCCCTGCCTGGCGGACTGCGCAGCCCGGCAGGCAACCGGTATGCTTGCCCGGTTTCCCGCCGCAGGTCCCCGCATGCGCATCATCAGTTTCAACGCCAATGGCATCCGCTCCGCCGCGACCAAGGGCTTCCTCGACTGGTTCCGGGCCCAGGACGCCGACGTCCTGTGCATCCAGGAGACCAAGGCCCAGGAAGACCAGCTGACCGACCCGATGTTCCGTCCGGACGGCCACCACTGCTTCTACCGCGACGCCATCACCAAGAAGGGCTACAGCGGCGTGGCGATCTACAGCAAGCGCGAGCCGGACCAGGTCATCACCTCGCTGGGCTGGGCCCCGTTCGACGATGAAGGACGCTACATCGAGGCGCGCTACGGCAACCTCAGCGTGGTCTCCTTCTATATTCCGTCCGGCAGCTCGGGCGACCTGCGCCAGGGCTTCAAGTTCGAAGTGATGGAATGGCTGCGGCCGATCCTCGAGGAATGGGCGCGCAGTGGCCGTGACTACGTGCTGTGCGGTGACTGGAACATCGTCCGCTCGGCGCTGGACATCAAGAACTGGAAGTCCAACCAGAAGAACTCCGGCTGCCTGCCGGAAGAGCGCGACTGGCTCAACGCCCTGTGCGCCGACCATGGCCAGGCCACCGATGTCGGCGCCGGACGGGGCTGGGCTGACGCTTACCGCCTGCTGCATCCCACCGGCGAGGATTACACCTGGTGGAGCAACCGTGGTGCCGCCCGCGCCAACAATGTCGGTTGGCGCATCGATTACCAGTTCATCACCCCGGGCCTGCGTGACCGCCTGCGCGGCTGCTCGATCTACCGCGACGAGCGCTTCTCCGACCACGCCCCGTTCACCGTGGACTACGACCTGTGACCGAGGCGGCCAAGCCGGTCAGCTACAAGGGCTGGGCAGGCATCAAGCGCGCCTTCGGCACCCCGTCGGCGCTGACCATGGCCATGCTCGGCTTTGGCAGCGGCTTGCCGTTCCTGCTGATCGCCTCGCAGACCCTGTCCACGCGCCTGCGCGACGTCGGCCTCGACCTCGGCAGCATCGGCCTGATCAGCCTGGCCAGCTTCTTCTACCTGCTGAAGTTCCTGTGGGCGCCGCTGCTGGACCGTTACGCCTTCCCGCTGCTGGGGGGGCTCGGCCGCCGCCGTTCATGGCTGCTGGTATCGCAGGCGATGGTGCTGGTCGGCCTGGTCGCGCTGGCCTTCGTGCGGCCCGAGCAGGGCGTCTGGCCGCTGGTGATGTGGGTGCTGGTGGCCTCGTTCGCCGGCGCCACCCAGGATTCGGCGGTCGATGCCTACCGTATCGAGATCGCCCCGCAGGCGGCCCAGGCCGCGCTGGCAGCCACCTACACGCTGGGCTACCGGATCGGCCTGATCCTGGCCGGTGCCGGCGCGCTGTACCTGGCCCAGTTCGAGGGCTGGATCGTTGCCTACCTGGCGATGGCCGCGCTGATGCTGCTGCCGATCATCACCACCCTGCTGTGCGCCGAACCGGAACGTCCGGCGACGGCCGTGCAGCGCCGCATCGATGTGGCCGAGGCCTTCGTCCAGCCCATCACCAGCTTCTTCAGCCGCAACGGCGTGGCCTTGGCCCTGGTTCTGCTGGCCTTCGTAGGCCTGTTCAAGTTCCCCGACCAGGTGATCGGCGTGATGGCCGGGCCGTTCTACCTCGACTCGGGGTTCGACAAGGCTGATATCGCCACCGTTTCCAAGCTGTTCGGCGTATGGATGGGCATTGCAGGCGCCTTCCTGGGCGGCATCGCGGTGGCCGCGTTTGGTTTCCGCCGCATGCTGCTGGTGGCCGCGCTGGGCGTGGCGCTGTCCAACCTGGCCTTCCTGCTGATGGCGCACAACCCGGGCAAGCTGTGGGCGTTCTATGCCGCACTCAGCGCTGACAACCTGTTCCAGGGCTTTGCCGGCACCGTGCTGGTCGCCTTCATGTCGTCGCTGACCGACCGCAACTTCACCGCCACCCAGTACGCGCTGCTGGTCTCGCTGGCCAACCTGCCGGGCAAGTTCGTCGGCGGCGTCTCCGGCTACATCGTCGAGGCCACGTCCTACAGCACGTTCTTCATCCTCAGCTCGGTCACCGTGGTGCCGACCCTGCTGCTGCTGGCCTGGCTGTGGCCGCGCATCGTCGATCGCGGGCCGCCGCCGGTCGCCTGATTGCCTGCCCGCCCGGTCTGCGGGATCATCGCCCCCGACGCGCCGAGGGGGCGGTGCCTTGCGAACGGGGAAGTGAGCATGGCCGACGTTGTGCTGCGGGACCTGGACCCGCTGCTGCTGGAACGTATCCGACGTGTCGCGGTGGCCCGCGGCTGGACCCACGAACAGACCTGCGCGGCGTTGCTGGAGCAGGGCTTGTTCAGCAGTGAGCTGGAGGTCCGCTCCGGCTTCGGTGATCCCGAAGTGGACGCGCTGTCCGATGCCATCGCGGCGCTGCAGGCCTTGCCCGCAGGGCAGGGCTTCGATTAGCCGCGCGGGCATGCCGCGGCGTACCGCACACGCCCGCTAGGCCCACGCCACGCGTGGATGGCCGGTGCTCACGCCGGATGGATTGCGCCCAGGATGCGCGGGCCGTTCGCCCCGGTCACGCTCGGCAGGTTGCCGGGCAGCCCGTCCATCGTGCGCTGGGCGAGCCAGGCAAAGCCCATCGCCTCCACGTACTCCGGGTCCAGCCCATGGCTTGCGCTGGACTCCACCAGCACCCCGGGCAGCCGCGCTGCCAGCCGCTTCATCAACTGCCGGTTGCGCACACCGCCGCCACAGACCAGCAGGCGCCGGGTGTGCGGCTGTTGCGCCAGCAATGCATCGGCTACGGTCACCACGGTCAGCTCCAGCAGGGTCGCCTGCACGTCGGCGGCGGTGTATTCGCCTTCCCCCATGTGCGCCTCGGCCCAGGCCAGGTGGAACTGTTCGCGGCCGGTGCTCTTCGGCGGCGGCAGCGCGAACCATGGGTCCGAACGCCATCCGGCCAGCAGGGCCGGATCCACCGCACCACTGGCGGCATACGCGCCGTCGGCATCGAAGGTGCGGCCGGTGTGGCGCTGGCACCAGGCATCCATCAGCGCGTTGGCCGGGCCGGTATCGAAGCCGCGCACCGCGCCTTCGCGCGGGATCAGGGTGAGGTTGGCGATGCCACCCAGGTTGAGCACCGCACGGTCCTCGTCGGAGGTGCCCAGCATGCCCAGGTGGAAGGCCGGCATCAGCGGTGCGCCGTGGCCGCCTGCCGCCACGTCGCGGCGGCGGAAGTCGCACACCGTGGTGATCCCGGTCAGTTCGGCGATGCGGTTGCCATCGCCCAGCTGCACGGTGAAGGCCGGGTCGGCCAGCGGGCGATGCCGCACGGTCTGCCCATGCGAGCCGATCGCACGCACCTGGTGAGGGGCGATCCCGGCCTCGGCCAGCAGCTGGTTGGCGGCCTCGGCGAAGCTGATCGCGATCCGCGCGTCCAGTTCGCCCAGCTCTTCCAGCGACTGCAGCGGGCCGCCTTCACCCAGCGCCACCAGCCGCGCGCGCAGCACCGGCTCCCAGCGGGCGGTCAGCCCGTGCACGAAGCGGCAGCCACCGCCGCTGGGGAACTGCACCAGCGCGGCATCGATGCCGTCGGCGCTGGTGCCCGACATCAGGCCAAGGTACAGGGGGGCGTCAGTGTCGGCAGTGGTGTTCATGGCGGGCATAGAAAAAGGACGCGGCAAGCTTGGGCTGCCGCGTCCTTCTTCGTCAACGCAGGGGCTCAGCCGCGCTTGCGGCCGTTGCCCGGCTTGTCCTTGGCGCTGGCCACCTCGGGGGCGGCCTCGTCGCGGCTGGTCGGCGCCGGGCTGGCATCGGCGTAGATCAGCTTCTCCATGCCCTGGATGCGTGCCATCGCCGGCGCGGTCTGCGCGCGGAAGGCGACCAGTTCGGCGCCCTTCAGCGGTTCCGGCGGCGGCATGGTCACGGTCAGCGGATTGCGGTGCTCGCCGTTGACGCGGAATTCGTAGTGCAGGTGCGGGCCGGTGGCCAGGCCGGTCGAGCCCACATAGCCGATCACCGTGCCCTGGGCCACGCGCTGGCCGGTCTTGATGTTCGCAAAGCGCGACATGTGGCCGTACAGGGTGGTGTGGCCGCGGCCGTGGTCGAGGATCACCACGTTGCCGTAGCCGTTCTGCACGCCGGCGAACTGCACGCGGGCGTCGCCGGCGGCCATGATCGGGGTGCCGGTGCGCGCAGCGTAGTCCACGCCCTTGTGCATGCGCATCTTGCCCAGCACCGGGTGCTTGCGGGCGCCGAAGGTCGAGCTCAGCCGCGCGAACGGGATCGGCATGCGGATGAAGCTCTTCTTCAGCGAGCGGCCGTTGATGTCGTAGTACTCGGACTTGCCGTTGCGGTCGAAGCGGAAGCCGGAATAGGTCTTGCCACCGGTGGTGAAGGTCGCCGCCAGGATCTTGCTGGTGTCCACCTTCTCGCCTTCGCGCCAGGTTTCATCCATCACCACGCTGAAACGGTCGCCCGGCTGAAGGTCCTTCGAGAAGTCGATGTCGTACTTGAAGATGTCGTCGGTCATCGTCGCGATCGCCGACGGCGACAAGCCGGCGCGGCGGGCCGCGGCATACAGGGAACTGGTGATCTCGCCGCTGGTGACCACGGTGCGGGTGGAGGTCTCGCGCCGGGTCACCTTCTCCTTGATGTCGTCGCCGGCCAGGCTGAGCTCGACCCGGTTGTCGTCGTCGCGGTCGAAGCGGATGCTGCGCAGGTCACCGGACAGCGGCATGTCGAAGGCGATCTCGGCACCCGGGCGCAGCTTGGTCAGCGCCTCGCGCGCTCCGGGGTGGTCCAGCACCCGGTGCAGGGTGGTGGCCGGGATGCCGGCCTTGTCGAACAGGTCACTCAGGGTCTGGCCACGCTGCACGCGCAGCACCTGCCAGCTGTCGCCGGGCACCTGCTGCTGGCGGGCCATGGTCAGTGGCGGCAACGGCAGCGCCAGGCTGGTGTGGCTGTCGGCAAACGGCGCATCGATGGTGTGCGAGAAGCCGGGGACGATCGTCGCCACCAGGGCGCCGATGGTCGCAAACAGGCTGGCGTGCATCCAGTGGCGCCGGGTCCAGCGCTCACTGAAGGCGGCGGGAAGGTGTTGCCTGAGCTTCCGATGCAGGGCGTTGTCGTGCAGGACGTGGAGGCGTTCCTGGAAGCGCTGCTTGCGTGCGCGCCCTTGTTCGGAATTGTGCATCGGCGGTTTTTTCCTGGCAGCCCGGGAGCGCGGGCCTGATCGCCGGTTACCATAGACACCTGAGAAAACCGCGTCAAACCCTTGTGCCCATTGGCTTTTGTGAAGCCAATCGGGTTAACTTCGCTTTAACACCCCACACAAGAATCGGCGTTGCCGGGAGTAGTCACGTGTCCTCGATTGAAGAAGCCCTTGCCCTGATCGGCCGCGGTGCCGACGAGATCCTCAAGCTTGAGGATCTGCGTGCGCGCCTGCAGGAAGGCCGCCCGCTGCGGATCAAGGCCGGCTTCGACCCCACCGCGCCCGACCTGCACCTGGGCCACACGGTGCTGCTGAACAAGATGCGCCAGTTCCAGGACCTTGGCCACCAGGTCATTTTCCTGATCGGCGACTTCACCGGCATGATCGGCGACCCGTCCGGCAAGAGCCTGACCCGCAAGCCGCTCAGCCGCGAGGACGTGCTGGCCAATGCCCGGACCTACGAGGAACAGGTCTTCAAGGTGCTGGACCGCAGCCGTACCGAGGTCCGCTTCAATTCGGAGTGGTTCGGCAAGATGGGCGCGGCCGACATGATCCGCCTGGCCGGCCAGCACACCGTGGCGCGCATGCTCGAGCGCGACGACTTCGCCAAGCGCTACGCCGCCCAGCAGTCGATCGCCATCCACGAATTCCTGTACCCGCTGGTACAGGGTTACGACTCGGTGGCCCTGGAGGCTGACGTCGAACTGGGCGGTACCGACCAGAAGTTCAACCTGCTGATGGGCCGCGGCCTGCAGGAACACCATGGGCAGAAGCCGCAGGTGGTGTTGACCATGCCGCTGCTGGAAGGCCTGGACGGCGTCAACAAGATGTCCAAGTCGCTGGGCAACTACATTGGTATCAGCGAACCGGCCATCGACATCGTCACCAAGACCATGAAGGTGGACGACACCCTGATGTGGCGCTGGATCGAGCTGCTGTCCTTCGACATCAGCCAGGCCGAAGCCGTGCAGCTGCGCGAGCAGGTGGCCAGTGGCGGCCTGAACCCGCGTGTGGTCAAGCTGCGCCTGGCGCGCGAGCTGGCTACCCGCTTCCATGATGCCGCGGCGGCCGAACAGGCCATTGCCGGTTGGGAAGCGGCGGTGACCGGGCAGGGCGACATCACCCAGCTGCCGCTGCAGGACGTGGCGATCCCGGCCGAAGGCCTGCGTATTGCGGCCCTGCTGACCGCTGCCGGCCTGACCCCGAGCAATTCCGAGGCCAACCGCAAGCTCAAGGAGCGCGCGGTCAAGGTGGACGGTGAAGTCGTGGAAGATGGCCAGCAGGTGCTGCTGCCCGGCTTTGAAGGCCTGCTGCAGGTTGGCAAGCGCACCTTCGCCCGCGTGCGCCTGGTTGCCGCCTGAGCAGAAGCCGGGGCCGGCGCCAGCCGGCCCCGGCTTATAGGCTCTTGCAGAGCCGAGCCCACGCTCGGCTGCTCCTTGCGGGGGCCTCCCGCAGCGGGCTGGATGAACGGATGCAACATCCAGTGAAAAAAGTTGCCACACCCCCTTCACAAACGGGGCGAATAGGGACATACTTTCTCTCCCCCGTCGCAGGGGTCGCCACCAAGGGGCTTCAGCGACAACAGGGCGCCCACCACCGCCGAACGAGATGATCGAACGAAGGTGTTGACGGACTGAAAAAGTCTGGCATAATGGGCGGCTCGCTACGAAGGAAACTTCGCAGCACACGGGAATGGCGCTGAGGCCACTTCCCCGGATCTTTGAAAGTATGCGCAGGTATCTTGTGAAG
>NZ_CAMFIA010000006.1 GCF_945952405.1 uncultured Stenotrophomonas sp.
GCGGCCGGCACTACCGGATGCGGTGCCTGCAGGCCGTCGCTGCTGTGTTCGACCCGGCCCGGTAATACCGGCCGCAGACCGGTACGGGCAGGCGGTCCGGCACGCCGGATTGCCGGCCAGCGGCCGGCACTACCGGATGCGGTGCCTGCAGGCCGTCGCTGCTGTGTTCGACCCATCCAGGTAGCGCCGGCCGCTGGCCGGCATGGGCAGGTGCTACCGGCGGCGCAGGGCGCTGCGGTTGCCGATGTGCGCGCAGGCCAGCAGCACGCCGCCACAGGCGGTCGCCACGCCATGCCACAGCAGCGATTCCTTCAACGAGGGGTACAGCGACGCGGCCAGCAGCAGGATGGCGCCGACGGCGGCGAGCTGCTGCGGCCACCGCTGGTGATGCCGGCGTACGCCCAGCGTGGTGCTGGCCAGGGCCAGCATGGATGCCAGCAGGGCGAACAGCCATTCCCAGCGTGACATCGCCAGCAACACGGTCATCAGGCCATGGCCCGGGTGCTGGAACGAGCGCAGCGCCATCATTGCCGCAGGCACGAAGGCCAGCAGCAGGGGCAGGGCGATGCAATGGGCCGCGCAGGCCAGCGACAGCCAGGCACCGGCAAGATCGAAGCGGGGATGCCAGCGTGCCGAAGCTGGCGGCTGGGCCAGGGCCCTTGCGGGCGTCGTGGGGATGTGGTCCATAATGTTACATAGTAACAATTGGAGCATCCCCATGAAACGTCTTGCTGCGCTTTTCCTGCTGCTGGCTGCCAACGCCGCGCAGGCCCACGAAATCCGCCAGCTGGGTGCGCACGTGCACGGTCAGGCCACGGTCGATCTTGCGCTTGACCAGGGGGCCCTGCAGTTTTCCCTGCAGGCCCCGGGCATCGGCATCCTCGATTTCGAGCGACCGCCGGCCACTGCCGCCGAGCGGGCGTCAGTGGCCCGCGCTACTGCGCTGTTGAAGAGCGGCAGCTGGATCACCCTGCCCACGGCGGCCCATTGCCGCCTGGTCCGCAGCGAGGCCAGCGCCGACGGCTTTGATGCGGCGGCCAGCGCGCCTGCGGCCGGGCAGCATCGCCATGCTGGATTCAGCGCGAGCCTCGAGTACCGTTGCGCCAACCCGGCGGCGCTGCGCGCCCTGGTGATGCGCCTGCCGACGCTGTTCCCGGGCCTGCATGAGGTCATCGTCAACAGCGCGACCGGCAGCGGGCAGGGGCGTAGCGTGCTGAACGCCGCCAACCTGCGCGTGGTCCTGGCGCAGTGAGCGGCACGGCGGTGATCCGGCTGGATGAGGTGCGCTTCGGTTATGGCCCACGACGCGTGCTGGATATCCCGCGCTTGCTGGTTGAGCAGGGTAGCAGCGTGCTGCTGCGTGGCGTCAGTGGTGGCGGCAAGAGCACGCTGCTGGGCCTGCTCGCCGGGGTGCTGCTGCCTGGCAGCGGCCGCGTGGAGGTGGCAGGGCATGCGCTGCAGGGGATGCCCGGGCCGGCACGCGATCGCTTCCGCGCCGACCATCTGGGCGTGATCTTCCAGCAGTTCAACCTGCTGCCGTTCCTCAGCGTGCGCGATAACGTGGCGCTGGGCCTGCGCTTCTCGCGTCGGCGCAGTGAGCGCATCAGTGGCCCGCTGGACGCCGAGATCGCGCGCCTGCTGCGTGCCTTGCAGCTGGATCCCGGCCTGATGCCGCGACGCGCTGGCACCTTGAGTGTCGGCCAGCAGCAGCGCGTCGCCGCTGCGCGCGCGCTGATCGGCCGCCCGGCAGTGCTGCTGGCGGACGAGCCGACCTCCGCCCTGGATCGTGATGCGGCCAGCGCGTTCCTGCAGCTGATGTCCGCGCAGTGCCAGTCAGCCGGGACCACGGTGGTGGTGGTCAGCCACGACGACAGCCTGCAACCGTTGTTCAACCGCACCATTGCGTTGTCGGAGATCAACCAGGCGGGAGGCGCCGATGCTTGAGCTTGCCTGGGCCAGCCTGCGCAGCCGCGCGTTGAGCGTGGGCCTGACGGTCCTGGTCATCACCCTCAGCGTGGTCCTGCTGCTGGGCGTCGAGCGCGTGCGCACACAGGCGCACGAGGGCTTCGCCAGTACGGTCTCGGGCACTGACCTGATCGTCGGCGCACGTTCGGGACCGGTGAATCTGCTGCTGTACTCGGTGTTCCATATCGGCGACCCGACCAACAACGTGTCCTGGCCGTCCTACCAGGCGTTGTCGTCGCTGCCGCAGGTGAAGTGGGCGGTGCCGCTGTCTCTGGGGGATTCGTGGCGCGGCTACCGCGTGATCGGGACCGAAGGCGGCTACTTCGATCATTACCGCTACGGCGCGGGCCATTCGCTCGCGTTCGCACAGGGGCAGCGCTTCGACGACCTGTATGACGTGGTGATCGGGGCGGAGGTCGCGCATGCGCAGAAGGTCGGCCTGGGCAGCGGGATCGTGCTCGCGCATGGCACCGGCGCGGTCACCCTGGCAACGCATGCCGACAAACCGTTCCGGGTGGTCGGTATCCTGCAGCGCACCGGCACGCCGGTGGATTCGTCGCTGCTGGTGTCGCTGGCGGCGATCGAGGCGATCCATGTGGACTGGCGCTCCGGGATGCAGCTGCGCAGCCAGCACGTGAGTGCCGAGCAGGCGCGGCAGCTGGACCTGACCCCGACCAGCATCACGGCCTTCATGCTGGGCCTGAACTCGCGCATCGCCACCTTCTCGGTGCAGCGCGCGATCAATGAGTACCCGGACGAGGCCATGCTGGCGATCCTGCCGGGGGTGACCCTGCAGCAGCTATGGCAGTCGCTGGGTACCGCCGAGCGCGCATTGCGGCTGATCAGTGCGATGGTGGTGCTGCTGGGCATGGTCTCGCTGGTGGCGCTGCTGGTTTCGACTTTGCAGGAGCGGCGGCGCGAGATGGCGGTACTGCGTGCCATCGGCGCGCGCCCGGGCTACATCGGCGTCCTGCTGGTGGTGGAAGCGGTGGCGACCAGCGCGTTGGCCTGCGGGCTGGCGTTGTCGGTGCTGGTGCTCTGCAGTCTGGGCGGGCGTGCCTGGGCGCTGGCCAACTTCGGCCTGTCGATCATCCACGTCTGGCCGGATGGCCGTGAACTGGCGTGGGTGGCGGGCGTGCTGGCGATCAGTGCAGTGGCCGGGCTGGTGCCTGCGGTGCTGGCCTACCGGCGCACGCTGGCCGATGGCCTGTCTGCGGGAGGCTGAGCATGCGCGGGTTGCTGTGCCTACCGTTGCTGCTGGCCCTGGCCGCCTGCGAAAGGCCGGTCGACACCGGCGTGCGGGCGCTGCCGGCGACGCCGGTGATCGATCGGGGGGTGGGCGATGCCAGCGCAACGGGCGCTGCCGAACAGCAGGAACTGGACTGGCTGCAGATGATGCCGAAGGACGAGCTGGCCGCGCTGGAGCGGGGCGAGGGTCCCGAAGTAGAGCACAACGGCAATCGTCGCATGCCGCAGTTCGGCACCTTCCGCACCGTTGATTCGGTGCTGCAGCGGCCGGTGCGCCTGCCGGGTTACGTGGTACCGCTGGCCAATGCGCAGGATGGGCGGCTGTCCGAGTTCCTGTTCGTGCCCTACTACGGTGCCTGCATCCACGTGCCCCCGCCGCCGCCCAACCAGATCGTGCATGTGCGGTTGTCACGCCCGATCGAGATGCCGGACATGTACTCGCCGTTCTTCCTGACCGGCATCCTCGGAGCGGAGCGTCTGGACGATGAACTGGCCGGCTCCGCCTACACCATGCGCGATGCGCAACTGAGGCCGTATGAACCGTGACGCCATCGCCGCACTGCTGGCCTGCCTGTGCCTGGCCGGTTGCACGCAGCCCGGGCACACCGCGGCACCCCAGGCTGCCGACGAGGCGGTGACGCAGCCGGCGGCCAGCGGCACCCCGATCGACCGCTGGGACGCGCTGCGGCCCGACGACGAGAGCTACCAGCGGCCACCGCCGCAGATTGGTCTGGCCCGCAACGGCATGCAGGGCGTGGGTGGGTTGATCGACGACACCGGCTCGGGTACGCCGCCGGGGCAGGAGATCGATCACTCCAGTCCGGACCGGGCGCGGCAGTTCGGTTCTTCGCAGGTGGTCGATGCTGCCGATGGCCGCGCAGTGGATCTGGATGGCTACGTGGTGCCGCTGGGCACCAATGATGCAGGGCTGGTCGATGAACTGCTGTTCGTGCCGTTCTACGGGGCCTGCATCCATGTGCCGCCACCGCCGCCGAACCAGATCATCCACGTGAGCCTGGCCACGCCGATCGCACTGGGTGACCTGTGGGACCCGTACCGGCTGGCGGGCCGGCTGCAGGTGAAGCGCTTCGATGCGGATATTGCCAGCGCCTCGTATGACGCGGCGGCGGCGACGCTGACGGCGATCCGCAACTGATGCGCGCGCGCCGGATCATCGTTGTGGCGGTGCTGGTCGCCGGCCTGGTGACGGCCCTGTGCTGGCAGCGCCGCGCTGCTGTCTCCGAGCCGCCAGCGATCCCGTTCCCGGCGCCCGCGGCGGACGCCCGCCAGCGCATCGAGCAGCGTCTTGTCGAAGCGCCGGCCTTTCGCAACGACGTGCTGTTCCTGCTGGCGGCCACGCTGCGTGATCGCTGCCAACCGGCGCAGGCGGGGCTGCTGGCGCGCATGGCCAACCGCGCCGCGCTGCCGGTGCTGGCGGCGGTCAGCGAAGTGACCCGGCAGGATCCAGCGCTCGACCGGCCGATCTACCAGTACATCCAGCATCGTGCCGATGGCCTGCGGTGTGGCCAGCCGCTGCAGATGCCGTTGGGGGCAGGCCGCAACATGCAGGTGGACATCGAACAGTACGCACGCACGTTTCCCGACAGCTATTTCGATCCGCAGCGCAGCAGTGAGCCGCGCGACTTCGCTGGCCTGTCGCTGCAGCAGCGGGCGGGCAACGCCTGCAACAGCGTGGTGTATTCGGTGCTGCCACTGGGGGGTACCGACTGGCGTTGCAGCGGTCTGCGTGCCAATGCACGGGCCCGGGTGCGCGGGCTGTGCGAAGACGAACTGCGGCGTCAGCACGGCGGGACCGGCGGCGAACTGGACATGGCCGTGGGGCAGGGCATGCAGGCGGCCGTGGTGGCGGCGATGGCCGCGTTGCCGGACGACTGCCGATAGCGGCGGTCCCGGTGCCACGCGTCGCCCGACCCGGTAAAGCCAGGCCATGCCTGGCTGGCTGGCGGGCGGTTCAGTCGCGCAAGCGCGCCTCTACAGATGCTGAACCGGTGGCGCTCGAAGGCCATAACTATACAGGATATCCTGTATAGTTATGGCCGTACTCCATCCCCACCAGGTTCTCCCAATGGCTCTCTCACAGCCCTTGGCCGGTGCTCCGGCCCTGTCGCGTGCCCGTCGCTGGGCGCTGTTGTTCACCGTTGCCGCGGGCCTGCTGCTGGTCACGCTCGACAACTCCGTGCTCTACACCGCACTGCCCACGCTGACCGAGGAGCTGTCGGCCAGTGCCGGGCAGGCGCTGTGGATCATCAACGCCTACCCGCTGGTGATGGCTGGCCTGCTGCTGGGCGCCGGTACGCTGGGTGACCGCATCGGCCACCGCCGCATGTTCCTGATCGGCCTGGTGGTGTTCGGGGTGGCTTCGCTGGCGGCGGCGTTCGCGGGCAGCGCCGCGCAGTTGATCGCCGCGCGTGCCTTCCTCGCGGTCGGTGCAGCAGCGATGATGCCGGCCACCCTGGCGCTGATCGGGCTGAGCTTCCATGAAGCGCGCGAGCGCAACATCGCCATCGCGATCTGGGGCTCGGTGGCGATCGTGGGCGCAGCACTTGGCCCGATCATCGGCGGCTGGCTGCTGCAGCACTTCTGGTGGGGTTCGGTCTTCCTCATCAACGTGCCGGTGGTGGTGATCGCCTTCGCAGCCACCCTGCTGCTGGCGCCGGAAGGCCAGCGCGATACCGCGCGGCCGTGGGACCTGGTGTCCTCGCTGCTGGCGCTGGCGGCGTTGTCCGGGCTGGTACTGGCGATCAAGTCGCTGATCGCCACGCCGCCGTCGTATGCGCTGGGCGCGGGTGCACTGCTGCTGGCCGTGGTCAGCGGCGTGGCGTTCGCACGCCGCCAGCAGCAGCTGCCGTACCCGCTGCTGGATTTCGCGATCTTCCGCAATCCGGCCTTCCTGGCCGGCACGCTGTCGGCGGTGTTCACCCTGTTCGCAATGGCCGGCCTGCAGCTGGTCACGACCCAGCGCTTCCAGCTGGTGGCCGGCTTCAGCCCGTTGCAGGCCGGCCTGCTGGTTTCGGTGGCCGCGCTGGGCAGCCTGCCCAGTGCGCTGCTCGGGGGCAGCATCCTGCACCGGGTCGGCCTGCGTCCGCTGATCTGCGGCGGCCTGGCCGCCGGCGCGGTCGGTGTAGGCGTGGTCGCGTTCGGCTTCCCGCACGGCCTGGGCTGGGTGGTGGCTGGCATGGCGATCACCGGCTTCGGCATGGGGTCGGCGATCTCGGTGGCGTCCACCGCAATCCTCAACAATGTACCGGCACACCGCGCGGGCATGGCCTCGTCGGTGGAGGAGGTGTCCTACGAGTTCGGTGGCCTGCTCGCGGTGGCGATGCTGGGTAGCCTGAGTGCGGCGATGTACGCTGCGTTCCTGCCGGCCTCGGCGGACATGCCGGCAGTGGCCCGCGAAGGTTTCACCCAGGCGCTGCATGTGGCGCGCGAAAGCGGCCAGGCCGAATGGTTCGCGCTGGCCACGGCGGCCTATGACCGCGGCTACCAGATCGTGCTGCTGGTGATCACCGTGGTGCTGGCCGCAGGCGCGGGCATCATCGCGCGCCTGCTGCGCGGCCGTGTCGGCAGCCGCGAAGGTGCGGCCGATCGCGTAAAATGACCGGATGAGAACCAGCAAGCGCGAACGCATCCTCGACGCCGCCGTCAACGTGATCAATCGTGACGGCGTGCGCGCGGTGACCTTCGAGTCGGTGGCAGCGGAGGCCGAGCTGACCCGTGGCGGCCTGCTGTACCACTTCCCGTCGCGCGAAGCGCTGCTGCGCGGCATCGACGAGCACCTGGTGCAGAGTTGGGAAACGTCGATGGAAGCGCTGCTGGGCAAGCGCGCCGACGAGGCGACCTCGCTGGAGCGCTACCAGACCTTCGTGCGTGTGTCGGCGCAGAGCGCCACCCGTGCCGAATTGATGTTCATGCTGGAATCGGCCGACCCGGATGCCGGTGAGCGTCCCTGGGGACCAGCGATGCGGCGCTGGGCGCCGCTGCCGCCTTCGGTGGGTCAGGATGATCCGGCCGCGCTCGACAATTTCGTGGCGCGACTGGCCGCCGATGGGCTGTGGATCTACGAAGCGATGTACGAAGGGCAGCTGGATGAAGGCGTGCGCGCCCGGGTCGCGGAGCGGATCGCGGGCCTGCTTGCCAGCACGACGGGAAAGGGCCCTGCCGGCTGACCCCACCGCAGGGCCAACCGCTGGCCCGCTGCCTCTAGACGCCGGTAGAGCCGGCCGCTGGCCGGCTGCCTCAATGATCCCGGGCCTCACACGGACCTCGAGCAAACGCCGACCCTACCCGGGCTGCTGCGCGGGATCGGCCAGCCATGCCCGTGGCGAAGCGCCCAGGCGCTTGCGGAATGCCTTCGACAATGACGCGGTATCGGCAAAACCGACCTCGATCGCGACCTGCTTGACGGCCACGCCTGCACGCAGCTGTGCACACGCCAGGCTCAGCCGCCAGTCCAGCAGGTAGCTTGCCGGGGTGGCCTGCATCACCTCCTTGAACACTGCCGCGAAGGCGCTGCGTGACATGCCAGCGGTCGCTGCCATGCGGGGCAGTGCCCACGCCTGCTGCGGAGCCTGGTGCATCGCCACCAGCGTGCGCGCCAGGCGCGCGTCGGACAGCCCGCGCATCAGCCCGTGGCTGACACCGGCAGCGTCCGGATGATCCACCACCCAGCGCAGGATCTGGATCAGGGCCACCTCGAACAGGCGATTGGTCAGCAAGCGGGAGCCGCAACGCTGACGGTCGGCTTCGGCGAACAGCAGGTGCAGGGTGTCATCCAGTTCGGCGATCGCCGCCAGCGGCACCACCATTACAGGCGGCAGTGACTGCACGATCGGATTGCGCGCACCACCATCGAAGTCCAGCGTCGCGCAGGTGAAGTCCGGGCCATCCAGCGGCGCGTTGTGGAACACGTGGTGCAACGGCTGCGGGTACAGCAGCAGGCTGGGCGTGTCGATCTTCATTCGCGGTACGACGGCATTGCCGTCGGGATGCCGGACCTCCATCGCCCCCTGGCGCAGGATGTGCAGGAACGCACGTCCGGGGCGGGGGGCGAACACATGGCGCCCACAGAGCGGGCCGCTGTGGAACAGCGCGGCCTGGACGCGGAAGCGTTCCAGCAGCGAGGACAGGCGATCGGGGGCGAACGTGTCTGCGGGGGCAGGGGCGGCATTCATGGACGAATGGACAATATGACCGGCTTATAAGGTGCAAGGCGTCCAGCGAGTCTACCTAGGATGGCCGGGTCGTCCAATCCTGGGCGCTTTCCCAAGGAGATCCACCATGTCCCGTGTCCCCCTGATCGATGCCTCCGCCACCACCGCCGACCGCCAGGCCCTGCTGGGCCAGGTCCACGCCGCCTTTGGTGCCACTCCGGCGATGTTCCGCGCCGTGGCCAATTCCCCGGCTGCGCTGCAGAGCATGTGGCGTTCATTTGGCGCGCTGGGCGCTGGCCGCCTGTCTCCGCTGCTGGGCGAACAGATTGCGGTGGCCATCGCCAATCGCAACGCCTGCGAATACTGCCTGGCTGCGCATACGGCGCTGGGCCGCAAGGCCGGCGCCAGCAGCGAGCAGATGGCTGCTGCGCAGATTGGCCAGTCCAGCGATCCGGCCACCGCGGCCGCATTGGATTTCGCGCTGAAGGTGGTTGAGCAGCGCGCACAGATCGCCGCCGACGACGTCCAGGCGCTGCGTGAGGCCGGCTTCGATGACGAGCAGGTCGTCGAGATCCTCGCCCATGTGGCGCTCAACCTGTTCACCAACTACGTCAACGTGGCCTTCGACGTGCCGGTGGACTTCCCCAGGGTGGCGTTGCGCTGAGGCGGGGTATGGCCCGGGTGGCAATCCGCTGCCCGGGCTGGTTGGCGTGGAGACGACGGGCCGGGATGGCGCTACCGATCGTCCGCGCGCAAACGCTCGGGATGGGTATACACATTGAAGCCGCTGTCCCTGGCGAACCCGACCAGGCACAGCCCGGCGCTGCGGGCGAGGTCGATCGCAAGTGCGGTCGGTGCCGACACGGCCGCCAGCACGCTGGCGCCAGCGCGCACCGCCTTGCTGACCATCTCGTAGCTTGCCCGGCTGGAAATCACCAGCAGGCCACCGTCGATCGCATGCTCGTTGTGGTGCAGGGCACCGATCAGCTTGTCCAGCGCGTTATGGCGGCCCACGTCCTCGCGCACCCAGCCGATGCACCCGCTGGCATCGGCCCAGGCCGCAGCGTGGGTCGATCCGCTCACCGCGTTCATCGGCTGATGCTGTGCCAGCGCGGCGAGCGCGCGCTGCAATGCGGAATGCGGATAGCTGCGACGCTCGCGGATCTGCGGCAGAGGCCGCAGCACGTCCTCCAGCTGCCGTGTGCCGCACAGGCCACAGCCACCGCGACCGGGCAGCAGGCGACCGTTGGCCGGATCCAGGTCGGCGCCAGGGGCGTCTGCGCTGACCGCCATCTGCAGCTCGATGCCCTCCAGCTGCGGCACTACGTCGATGGACAGCAGCTGCGAGGGGGCGTTGATCAGCCCTTCGCTGAGCGAGAACCCCAGCGCGAAGTCTTCCAGGTCGCAGGGCGTGGCCATCATCACCGCGAAGGCGGCGCCGTTGTAGCGCAGCGCCACCGGCACTTCCTCGGCCACCACATCGATCTGCTGCTGCGGCCCCTCGGCGCGCCAGCGCTGCAGCGGGCGCTGCGCGGTGCCGGCAGGCGGGGTAGGCGGCGGTAGCGAATCAGGCATGCAGCGCGTCCGGGCAAGGGAGATGTGCAGATGGCCGACCACCTGCGTTTTCGAGGATAGCGCAGTGGCAGTGTGCTGACGTGGGTGTAACCGTTGCCATGCCAGGCTGCACTGAAAACGGCAGGTGCCCTCTGGCGAAGTGGCGAGGGCCGTGCTTGACTGTGGGGCTGGCGCGCTGCCCAGCGGGCAGCCGGCCTGCATGCCGTCGTTCCCTGCTGCCGTTGCTTGCTGCGCTCCTCCCGCCAGGTACCCGAACATGTCCGAGCAGAAGCCGCCACGATACAAGCCCTACAACCAGCCAGCCGGTGGCTGGGGTGCTGCCGGCGCCACCGCCAAGGTGCTGCTGCAGCAGAGCGTGATCGGCAAGGGCTCCAAGGCCCTGCTGGCGATGAACCAGCCTGGCGGTTTCAAGTGCCCGAGCTGTGCGTTTCCCGATGCCGACGAGCGCAAGAAGCTGGAGTTCTGCGAGAACGGCGCCAAGGCGCTGGCCTGGGAGGCCACCCGGTTCCGGGCCGGTCGTGAGCTGTTCGCACAGCACACCGTCACCGAGCTGATGGCGCAGACCGACTACTGGCTGGAGATGCAGGGGCGGTTGACCGAGCCGATGCGCTACGACGCGGCCAGCGATCACTACGTGCCCTGCAGCTGGGATGACGCGTTCGCGCTGATCGGCCATCACCTGCAGGCACTGGACAGCCCGCACCAGGCCGAGTTCTACACCTCCGGGCGCACGCCCAACGAGGCCGCGTTCCTGTACTCGATCTTCGTGCGCGAGTTCGGCACCAACAATTTCCCGGACTGCTCGAACATGTGCCACGAGCCGACCAGCCGTGGCCTGCCGCCGGCCATCGGGGTAGGCAAGGGCACCATCGTCCTGCAGGATTTCGAACATGCCGAGGCGATCTTCGTGATCGGCCAGAACACCGGCACCAACTCGCCGCGGATGATGAGCAACCTGGTGGAAGCGCGCAAGCGTGGCATTCCGATCGTGGCGGTCAATCCGATGCCCGAGCGCGCGCTGATCCGCTTCGCCG
Organism: uncultured Stenotrophomonas sp.; assembly: GCF_945952405.1. GTDB lineage: Bacteria > Pseudomonadota > Gammaproteobacteria > Xanthomonadales > Xanthomonadaceae > Stenotrophomonas. Next base: position 10,994 of record NZ_CAMFIA010000006.1, read on the forward strand.
AGCCGCAGGACGTGGTGCAGATGGCCACGTTCGGCTCGACCGAGATCACCAGTGAGTTCGTGCACATCCGCATCGGCGGTGATCTGGCGCTGATCAAGGGCATGATGAAGGTGATGTTCGAACGCGAAGCGCAGGGCGAGCGCGTGCTCGACCATGACTTCCTGGCTGAACACACCGAGGGTCTGGAGGCGCTGCGCGAGGATGTGATGGCGCAGGCGTGGGAGGACATCGTGCAGGTCTCCGGCATCACGCAGGCGCAGATCCGCCGCTGTGCCGAGATCTACATCCGCTCCAACGCCACCGTGATCTGCTATGGCATGGGCCTGACCCAGCATCAGTATGGTTCGACGTTGCTGCAGCAGGTGGCCAACCTGCTGCTGCTGCGCGGCAACTTCGGCAAGCCCGGCGCGGGCATCGGGCCGATCCGTGGCCACTCCAACGTACAGGGTGACCGGACCGTCGGCATCGACGAGAAGCCCAAGCCCGCGTACCTGGACCGCGTGCAGCAGGTATTCGGCTTCAATCCGCCGCGTGAACACGGCCACCACGTGGTCGAGTCCATCGAGGCGATGCTGGCCGGGACTGCCAGGGTGTTCATCGGCCTGGGCGGCAACTTCATCCATGCCGTGCCGGACACGCCGCGCGCCTACGAGGCCATGCGCGGGCTGGACTTGACCGTGGGCATTGCGACCAAACTCAACCGCGGGCATCTGGTGCACGGACGCGACGCCCTGATCCTGCCGGTGGTCGCGCGTTCGGAGCGGATCGTCACGGCGGCCGGCGAGCAGTTCGTGACCATCGAGGATGCGATGTCGAACGTGACGGCGTCGCGCGGGGTGCTCGAGCCGGTCAGCGCGGAGGCATTGCCCGAGGTGGAGATCGTCTGCCGCATGGCAATGGCCGCGCTGCCGCACAGCCGGGTCGACTGGGCGCGCTGCATCCACGACTACGCGTTGATCCGCGACCTGATCGCGGCGGTGTACCCGGAGATCTATGCCGGCTTCAATGACCGTATCCAGCAGCCGCATGGCTTCCACCTGGATATTCCGCCGCGCCGCCGGGTCTGGCCGACACCGAACGGCAAGGCCAACATCCTGGTGATGCCGGGCCTGGACGTGGACGACCCGGTGCATGATCCGGACATGCTGCGGCTGGCCACGGTGCGCTCGCACGACCAGTACAACACCACCATCTACAGCTACAACGATCGCTACCGGGGCGTGTACAACGACCGCATGGTGCTGTTCATGAACATCGAGGACCGGCTGGCGCGCGGGCTGGAGAAGGAAGCGCTGGTCAGCCTGGAGACGATCAGCGGGGATGGTGTGAACCGTCGCATCGATGGCCTGACCGTGCTGGACTACCCGATGCCGCGCGGCGCGCTGGCCGGCTACTACCCGGAACTGAACCCACTGCTGCCGCTCGATTACTACGATCGGATCAGCGGCACGCCCGCGGCCAAGTCGATCCCGGTGCGGATGCAGCGCAGCACCCCCCTGTAGAGCCGAGCCGATGCTCGGCTTGGGGGCGGGTCGCGATGTGCAGCAGCCGAGTATCGGCTCGGCGCTACAGGGACAGCGGCACACCTGTGATGGGTCGGTGCGTGCATCAGCTATCATCCACGCGTGAACCTGCCTGGCCTGCTGCTGCGATGGATGCTGCTTGTTGCCCTGGTGCTGAACGCACCGGCGCTGGCGCGCGCCTCATCGCCGTACGCCTTCGCGTCCGGTCCGGATCATTGCAGCGCCCTGCATTCCTCTGCCTTGCCGGGATGCTGCGATGACTCGACATCGGCGGGCTGCGAAACCGGGGAGTGCGAATGCCCGCCGGCGTGCCTCGGCCTGGCGGTCACCCGGGCCGCAACGCTGCTGTCACCCTGGCGCGAAGTGCCTCCTGCCGGCCATGCCCGGCAACGTGCGCCGCCGCCGTTGAACGACCCGCTGCGGCCCCCCATCGGGTGATTCCTGCAGGCCTCCAGCGCCTGCCGAAGCTGCTCGTCCCGATCACGAACCTGCCTGCGTGCGCCGCGCGCAGGCGGCGGGTTGTGTTGCCCGCATCTGCAAAGGAATCAACGCCATGAACCATTCTCTCTCGCTGGGCCTGCTGCTGGGGACCGTGCTGGCCACGGCCGCCTGCGCCCGCGCTGCCGACGAAGCACCGGCCGCATCGCTCGCGGCCGAAGCCGCGGCGGCCCCGGACAAAAGCCGCCCCGCCTTCGTGGACCCGGCATTGCCCATCGCCATCGTGCACAAGACCGCCAGTTGCGGGTGTTGCGGCATCTGGGTCGATCATCTGAAGGCCGAAGGCTTCCAGGTGGATGTTCGCGATACCGATGACATGAACCCGATCAAGGTCAGGCTGGGGGTGCCGGTGGGCAAGGCGTCCTGCCATACCGCCGAGATCGGCGGTTATGTGGTCGAGGGTCACATCCCCGCCGAGGACATCAAGCGCCTGCTGGCCGAGCGCCCGGCGGCGCGCGGCCTGGTGTTGCCGGGCATGCCGGCGGGTTCGCCGGGCATGGAGATGCCGGATGGCTATGTGCAGCCCTACACCGTAGAGCTGGTGCGCAACGATGGCAGTAGCGCGCCCTTCGCCGAGCATGGCCAGGGCGGCTGATCGGTGACGGCGGTGCCGGTCATTCTGACCGGCACCCGTTTGCGCGTCCCAGGTGGAGCCGAGCCCATGCTCGGCTTGTTGGTGGCGCGCAGCCGAGCATCGGCTCGGCTCTACACAATGTGCGGTGGCGTCAGCGGGTGCCCGTGGTTTCCCTGGCCAGCTGCGCGTCGAACACCTTCTCGGCTTCATCCGCATAGGCCTTGCAGCTCAGTGCCTTGGCGCCCGCGTTGTCGCCTGCTGCATAGTCCCAGTGGCTGGCGCCCGGATGCGGGGTCAGCAGCAGATCGCAGGGCAGGCCGCGCACGGTGGCGAATGTACGCCTGTAATCCTGGATCAGCTGCGGATAGCGCACGTTGCCCTGCAGCGTGTAGCCCGGTGCACTCAGGCTGTCGGCGTAGGCGATGCGGACCGGCTTGCCATTGCGGGTATCGGTCCAGGTCCAGGCGGTGCTGCCCGGGGTGTGGCCCGGCATGAAGTGCGCGGTGAACGCGATGCCGCCCAGCGTGACCACTTCGCCATCCATGATGATGCGGTCGGCGCTGGCCGGCGGGTAGGTGATGTCATCACCGAAGTGCAGGTCATCGCTGCCGCCGCGCGCCAGCAGGACCGCCGATTCGGCGTTGGTCACCACGTGCGCGGCAGTGCGGCGCTTGAGTTCGGCCACCGGCCCGGCGTGGTCGGCATGCGCATGGCTGAGCAGGATCAGCCGCAGATCCTGCGGGGCCACGCCGCGCGCCTTCATGTTGTCCAGCAGGTGGTTGGCCATCTGCGGCATGCCGCCATCCAGCAGCACCGCACCCTCGGCGGTCTGCACCAGCAGCGCGGTCAGGTTCGCGGTGCCGATCTGCCAGGTGTGATCGGCGATCTGCAGCGGTGGCATCGGTTGCAGCCACGAGCTGTCCACGGTGTAGGCACGCAGCTGCGGCAGCGGCGCCGACCCGGTGGCAGCGGTGGCGTGGGTGATCGGGAGGGCCATCGCAAGCGTGAAGAAGAGCAGGTGCAGGCGCATGTGAAAGGGGTCTCGGGAAGGTGAAACGAGGCTAGCACGCAGGTTCCGGATGCCGTTTCGACGATTCCTCATGCCAGCCATGAGCCTGGATTGCGGGTGCCGGAATATTGACGCGGCCAGGCGCGGCGAGAGGGCGCTGCAGTTCGCAAGGTGTTCGCATGGCGTGGGCTAGCCTGCGCGGACCTCAAGGAAGGAGCAGGCGCATGTGCATTGTGTGCAACCCGGGAGCCGCAGCATTTCTGCAGGCGCGCCGGGAGTTTCTCGCTGGCTTGGCGGGGTTGGGTGTGGTTGCGTTGGCCGGTGCGGCCGTGCCGTTGAAGGCGAACGCCGCAATGCCGACACCCGCGCTGGACGGGCCGGCAGATCGGATCTTCCATGGTGGACCGATCCACACGCTGGGCCCGCAGGGCAAGGTGCAGGCCATTGCCGTACGGCAGGGGCGGGTACTGGCGACCGGCAGCCGCGAGGCGGTCATGCTGCACCGTGGGCGTCGCACCGAAATCATCGATCTGCGTGGCCGGTCGCTGCTGCCGGGTTTCATCGACCCGCATATGCACTCGGCGATGGCGATGCTGTCCGATTGGCTGGACGTCACCCCGTTCAGTACCGCGACGCTGGCTGATGCACTGTCGAAGATCGGTGCTGCGGCACGCTCGATGAAGCCGGGTGATTGGGTTGTGGCACAGGGCATCGATCCGTCGTTGATGCCGGGTGTGCCGATCACCATGAAAGCGCTGGATGTGGTCGCTCCGGACAATCCGGTGTTCGTGCTTGAGTCCAATGGCCACGTCGCCTACAGCAACAGCAAAGGGTTCGCCAAGGCCGGGGTGACTGACGCAACGCCCGATCCCGAGCAGGGGCGCTACGATCGCGAAGATGGGACGTTGACCGGGCGCATGCAGGAGTCTCCGGCGATGAAGCCGTTCCTGACCGTCATGCCGATTCCCAGTGAGGAACGCTACACCGAGCTGATCCACCAGCTGTTCTCCGATGCGACCAAGGCCGGTTGCACCAGCCTTCACGATGCCGGCATCGGCACCGGGGGTGTCGGTGACCTGGAGGTGCTCAAGCGCGTGATGGCGAACAATCCGCCGGTGCGCTACTCGGGTTTCCTCACCTCGGACCTGATGGACGACTGGATCAGGCTGGGCATCAAGCCGGGAGATGGCGATGATCGTTTCCGCCTGACCGGCATCAAGTTCTGGTCCGATGGCTCCAACCAGGCACAGACCGGTTACCAGCGCGAGAACTACCTGGGCTCGGACAAGCGGGGTTCCCTGAACTACACCGAGGCGCAACTGACTGCCGGTGTACAGCGTGCGCATGACCTGGGCTGGCAGGTGGGCATCCATGCCAACGGTGATGCAGCCATCGATACCACCCTGGCGGTCTACAAGAAGGTGCTGGAGAAGACGCCGCGTGCCGATCATCGCCACCGCATCGAGCACTGCAGCGTGCTGCACGGCGACCAGATGGACCTTATGGTCAAATCGGGAGTTTCGCCCTCGTTCCTGATCGGGCACGTGTACTACTGGGGGAAGGCATTCCGTGACAACATCCTGGGGCCACAGCGTGCCGATTTCTACGATCCATGCCAGTCGGCGCTCGAGCGTGGGTTGCGCATCTCGCTGCACTCGGACTTCAATGTCACCACCATCGAGCCCCTGCGCTATATCGACAACGCCGTGAACCGGCGCATGCGCGATGGTGGCCAGGTGCTGAATCCGAAAGAGTGCATCAGCGTCGAGCAGGCACTGCGTGCGGTGACCATCGATGCGGCATGGCAGTGCCGGTCGGATGACATCGTCGGGAGCCTGGAGCGCGGCAAGTACGCCGACATGGTCATCCTCGATCGCGACCCGCTGGCGATCGACCCGGCCCGCATCATCGAGCTGAAGGTGATGGAAACCTGGCTGCAGGGAGAGCAACGCTACTCTGCCTGATCGGCAGCCTGCAGCATGCGCCCGGGACGAAACTGTCCCGGGCGCGCTGTGCCATCAGTAGCGGTACTGCCAGCCCAGGGTCAGCACCCGGCCTCGGCCGGAGAAGTAGCTGGGATTCGACGGCGTGGTCTGCGAGTAGTAGCTGATGTACTGCGCATTGGTGAGGTTCTGCACGCCCAGCGTGAAGCTGTGCTTGTCCAGCGCATAGCGGGCGACCAGGTCCACCGTGGTGTAGCCGTGGAATTCCGCCACCCGCGCGCCATGCAGGTCGAAGTCGCGATTGAAGGCACGGCTGGCCTGCAGGCGGGTGCTGAGCTGCGCCGTCCAGCTCTGTTCCCAGAACGCAGTCAGGCGGTTGGGGGCGATGTTGACGCCGGCCAGGTCGCTGTCGAGGCGGCCGTCGAGGTCGGCGTCGTAACGGCCGTTGGCACGGGCGTAGCCCAGGCCGAGGCGGCTGTCGCCCAGCCGCAGGCGCAGATTGCTTTCAAAACCCTCGACGCGGGTGGCCTGGCGCTGCACGGCATAGGCATCGATGCCGGGGTCGTAGACCAGCACCGAGCCGAGCTTCGATTCGGACGTGTAGTAGGCGATGTCGCCGCTGAAGCGGCCATCGTCGTACTCCAGGCCGATCTCGCGGTTGTCCGACACCACCGGTGACAGGTCCACCAGGCTGTCCACGCGCTGGCCGTCACGGTTGATCGCGCGCAGTACCCGGCCGACGTCGGCGACGGTGTAGCCCTCCGAGTACGAGGCGTACGCGTTGAGGCGATCATTGATGTACCAGACCGCGCCGAAGTTGGGCAGGGTCTCGCTCATGGTCGGCTTGCCGCCGGCCACCTTGCGCGCGCCATAGCGGGGCAGGGTGGTGTAGTCGCCTACCTCCAGTTCGCCCTTCTCGTAGCGCAGCCCGCCGGACAGCATCAGGTGGTCGCTAGGCCACCAGTGCAGCTGCAGCAGCGGCGAGAGGCTCTGGTAGGTGGTTTGCGGCACCCAGTTCATGCCGCTGGCCAGCAGCACCTGGTGGGTGCGGTCGCGCAGTCCGTCCAGGCCCAGGGTCACGTCGAGCGTGGAATCGCCGATGCGGGCCCAGCTCTGGGTCAGCTTGAAGCCGCGCTTGTCCGATTCGTTCTGGGTCTGGTCCCACGCGGCATTGGCACCGGTGTTGCCCCACGGGTCCCATTGGCTTGCGCCGTAGCGACCTTCGAAGTCGACCGCGAAGGCCTGTGCCTGGAAGCGTCCGCCCAGCAGGTCGGCCGCGCTGTAGTCCACCGTCAACGAGCGCGAGCGGTTCATCGGCGGATCCAATGGCGTGTCGCCGGGCACCGAAATGGTCGGGCGACCACTGCGGTAGTCACCGTTGACCGCCAGGTAGTTGTCCAGCCCGCGCAGCTCGTAGCGGTTGGCCATCAGCTGCAGGCGGTGGCCCTCGGCAATGTTCCAGCCCAGCTTGGCGAACACGTTCGACGAGGTCGAATCCATCAGCTCGCCCTGCGCATTGGTGCCGATCGAGCGGCCCCAGCCGTCATGGAACAGGCCCTGCTTCTCGTAGGCCAGGCCTGCCACCAGGTCGAACTGCTCGCCACGCATACCGACCAGCGCCGATCCGCGCTGGCCGTCGTCATCTCGGCGGCCGGGCAGTGCGGAGCTGTAGCTGAGGTTGGTATCGAGCAGGAAGGCGCCGGGTTCACTGGGGGCGCTGCGGGTGATGATGTTGACGATGCCACCGGTACCACCGATGCCCTGCAGCGCATTGGCACCATGGATGACCTCGATGCGCTCGATCATCGCCGGATCGATGGTGTGCGAGTCACGCGAGCCATCGCGCAACGGCGTCGACTGCGGCACGCCGTCGACCATGTACAGGATGCCGCGGCCACGCATGCTTTCGCCGTAGTTGGACATCTTTTCGCGCGCCGGTGCGAATGCCGGAATCTGCGACGACAACACGCGCGAGACATCCGAGCCCAGTGCCAGCTGCTGGGCGATGTCCTCGCGGGTCAGTACCGTGATGGTGTTGGGCATGGCGGTCTCGCCCTGCGGCATGCGCGCGGTCGAGGCCGACACCGTGACCCGGGCCAGCGAGGTCGGGGCGGCCGATGCAGCCGTCGCGGCCGGAGCCTTGGCCTTTGCTGGCGCAGCGGCAGCGCTGACCACGAAGACACCCGGCGAACGCTCCTGCCAGTCCAGGCCATGCCCGGCCAACAGGCGTTGCAGGGCCTCGCGGGCGGTATAGCGGCCATCCAGCGCCGGCGCGCTGCGACCGCCTACGCTGTCGGCCGCGAACAGCAGCTGGATGCCGCTCTGCCGGGCCAGGGTGTTGAGCGACGCCTGCAGCGGGCCCGCGGGCAGGTGCAGCTCGACCGCAGCAGGCGCTGCGGCCTGGGCCAGGGGGGGCAGTGCGGCGCAAAGACAGGCGGCGAGCAGGGAAGGCACCAGCCGGCGCAGGGCGGCGGGCGAAACGGGGCGGGTCATGCGGGGTCCTTCAAAGGGGTTCCAGCACCTGCCGGATGGAACGGCGCGCAACCCACCCTCGCTGCGGCGATCAATGGCGTGCGCGCAGGTGCAGGCTGCCGTCAGCAGCGGCCTGCACCCGTACCGGCAGGATGTCCGGCAACAGCATCACCGCGGTTTCGGCGCGATCCGCATCGAACACACCCGAGACCTGCAGCGAGCCCAGTTCCGGATCGTCCAGCACGATCGGGCGGTCGTGGTAGCGCTGCAGGATCCGCAGCACTTCGACCAGCGGCAGGCGATCGAACTGCAGCCGGCCCTGGGTCCAATCGGCCTGATCGAGGCCGATCGCCTCGGCTGGGGAGATCGAGCCTGGCTGGGCCAGCAGGCGTTGGCCGGGCGCGAGGCGCTGCTCGGCGGCGCCTCCGTCCACCCGTACGCCGACGCCGCCGCGCCAGAGTGTCACTTCGCTCAGATCGCCCTGGCGGTCCACATCGAACACGGTGCCGTAGTTGCGGACGTGCACCGGCCCGGCGTCCACCTCGAAGCGCCGCCAGGCGGAATGCCGCACCTCGAAACGCGCACGACCCTGCATGAGCAGGACCTGCCGGGAGCGCAGATGGCGGCGGACCTGGAGATGGGTACCGGCGTCGAGCAACAGGCGGCTGCCGTCGGCCAGGTCCAGTTCGCGCCGCTCGCCCACGGCGGTGCGGTGGTCCTGCACCTGCCAGGCCGGATCGACCAGCAGCACGGCGCTGATCACCAGCGCCAGTGCCGGCAGCACAACCCTGGCGGTGCGGCCGCCGCGACGACGCTGGAGCGCCTGCGGGTCCGGCAATGGAAAGCGTTCCTTCAGGGCGTCGCGATGCTGGTCGAGCACCTCGTCGGTGGACGGCGCCTGTGCGGGTGGCGAGCGCGCAGGCGCCCCGGGCGTGCGCTTCATGGCCGCGGCGCCTGTTGGCGGCAGTCGGCCAGGGCCAGGCGCAGGTGGCGTTCCACGGCCTTCAGGCCGATGCCCATCCGCCGCGCGACCTCTGCCTGCGGTAGCTCATGGATCTTGTGCAGGATGAAAACCTGCTGGCGACGACAGGGCATCCGCTCGATGGTGGCGCTCAACCGCTGCAGCGCCTGCTGCCCCTGGGCCTGCTGCTCCGGACCGGGGCAGGGGCAGGGCGCCTCGGGCAGCTCGGCGCGCGGCTCCGCCCAGTGCCGGCGCAGATCCTCGGCACGGCAGCGATCGACGGCCGCATCGTGGGCGATGCGGCGCAGCAGTGCGATCGGTTGCCGCGCGTCGGGCACGGCCGGCCGCTCCAGCAGGCGCACGCAGACGTCGTGCACCACCTCGCGCGCCAGCCCGGGCGAGCGGAAGCGACGGCGCAGGTAGTCCACCAGTTCCTCGTAGTGACGTACCAGCGAGGACACCAGCGGCAACGCGGGCGGGTCGGGTTGGGGGCGCTGGGACATCCGGACAGGCACGAGGGCGGAGGAGGGGCGCCGGGAACAGATCCCTGCGCGATGACGTAATACTAATGGGAACCGTTCGCGTTTGCTATGCGCGGCGGATCCTGCCGATTGTTCGCGGCAGCTGGAAGGTGAAACCACGATCATCGGCTGGAGCGCAGAATCGGCCCGGGCTAGCCTGCCTGCAGGCCCAAGGAGATCGATACATGCATGTGCTTCTGGTGATCACTGCGGGCATCCTGCTGCTGGGGGTGTTCCTGCTGTTCGGCCATCTCTGGAGCGTGGGCAGCTCGCAGCTGCCCACGGCGCTGGTCGCGTTCATCGCCACATGGCTGCTGCTGGCCGTGGCCAACATGTGGGTAGGCGTCAGCAAGGCCGGCTACGCGGTACGCGAGGAGCTGCCGATCCTGCTGCTGGTGTTCGCGGTGCCGGTGTTGCTGGCCGGCGTCCTGTACTGGCGCCTGGCGCGCTGAAGGGGTGCCATGAGTACGCGACTGCGCCAGCCGGCACTGCGTCACCGCGATGGCCACCATGCGCGGGTGACCTACGAAGAACTGTTCTTCGACCTGGTCTATGTCTTCGCGGTCACCCAGCTCAGCCACCACCTGCTGCACCATCTGGACCTGGCCGGCGTGCTGCAGACCCTGGTGCTGTGGTTCGCCGTATGGCTGGGTTGGCAGTATGCCTGCTGGGTCAGCAACTGGTTCGATCCGCAGGCGCCGCGCATCCGCGGCCTGCTGTTCGCCACCATGCTGCTGGCGCTGCTGATGTCCTCGTCCATTCCCGAAGCGTTTGCCGATCGCGCCTGGGTGTTCGCCGGGGCCTATGCCGCGATGCAGGTCGGGCGCACCGCGTTCGTCCTGATCGAAGTGGGTCGCGACCATCCACTGGCGTCCAACTTCCGGCGCATGCTGGCCTGGGTCAGTGTCTCGGCCTGCTTCTGGCTGGCCGGCGCGGCGGCCGAAGGCCAGCTGCGCCTGGCGCTGTGGGCGCTGGCGGTGGCCTGCGAGTACATCTCGCCGATGTTTGGCTTCGCATTCCCCGGCATGGGCCGCTCGCACACCCGTGACTGGACCATTGAAGGCGGGCATCTGGCCGAACGCTGCCAGCTGTTCGTCATCGTCGCATTGGGCGAGACGCTGCTGGCCACCGGTGGCGTACTGAGCGAGGTCGGGCAGTGGAGCGGCGCGGTGGTGTCGGCGGTGCTGGCGACCTTCGCCGGCACGATCGCGATGTGGTGGCTCTATTTCGGCATTTCCAGCCGCGATGCCACCGAGGCCATCACCCATGCCGAGGACCCCGGCCGGATGGGCGCGAACTTCCACTATGTGCACGCGCTGCTGATCGCCGGCATCATCGCCACCGCGGTTGGCAACGATCTGGTGATGGACCACCCGGCTGCAGCGGTCACGCCGGTGTACGCCAGCGTGCTGGTGGCCGGCCCGCTGATCTACCTGCTGGGCAGTGCACTGTACAAGCGGGTGGTCTATGGCCATGCACCGCGATCACACCTGCTGGGCGCAGTCGCGCTGCTGCTGCTGGGCCTGCTGCTGCCGCGCATGCATCTGCTGGCGGCGGGATGGCTGACCAGCGCGGTGCTGCTGGGTGTGGGCCTGGCGGATACGCGGCTGAAGCGGCGCCTGCAGCGCGTCTGATCTGCATGGCGATCGGTACTGCTTGCGCAGGCGGGCAATGGGAGTAGCGTTGGCAGTGGGGGCTCTGGGAACCGGGAGTGGCGCAGCATGCAGAACGTTCCGCAGTGGCTGGCCTGGGCCGGCCTGTCAGCCTGTTTCGCCGCGCTGACCGCGCTGTTCGCCAAGGTTGGCGTCAGGGGCGTGGATTCGGACTTGGCCATGGCCATCCGCACCCTGGTGGTGGCGGCAGTGATCGTGCCGCTGGTGGTGGTCTCCGGCAAATGGTCCAACCCGCTGCTGCTGCCGGGACGTACCCAGCTGTTCCTGGTGCTGTCGGCACTGGCCACGGGAGCGTCGTGGCTGTTCTATTTCCGTGCACTGCAGAGCGGTGAGCTGGCCAAGGTGGCGGTGGTCGACAAGTTCAGCGTGGTGCTGGTGATCGTGCTGGCCTATCTGCTGCTGGGTGAGCGGCCCAGCCTGCGCGAATGGAGCGGCATCGGGCTGGTGCTGGCCGGGGTGATCGTGCTGGCGACGAAGAGGTGAAACAGTGGCATCCAGCGCAAGCGACAGGAGAGGCAGCATGCACGGTGAAGCCCGCGGTACGTTCGAGGTAACGCTGCAGCCGATCGGCGGCAACGAGGGCCCGATCGGGTTGATGTCGATCGACAAGCACTTCCACGGCGACCTGCAGGGCCGCAGTGTCGGCCGGATGCTGGCGTTCCGCACCCCGGTGGAGGGTTCGGCCGGCTACGTGGCGATGGAGCGGGTGACGGCCACGCTGGCCGGGCGCCAGGGGGCCTTCACCCTGCAGCACAACGGAGTGATGACCCGTGGCGAGCCGCAGCTGAGCGTCGTGGTGGTGCCCGATTCCGGCAGCGAGGGCCTGCTGGGCCTGAGCGGCACGCTGCACATCACCCTCAGCGATGGCCGGCATGAGTACCGGCTGCTGTACGCATTGCCCGGCCCGGCATAGGCGGGCCGGCGATCAACCGTTGCCCGCCTGCAGGCGGTCGTAGATGCGCACCAGGTCAACCAGGGTGCGCGCCCCCATCTTGCGCATCACCTGTGCGCGGCGCACCTTGACGGTGATCTCGCTCACCCCGAGGTCGCCGGCGATCTGCTTGTTGAGGCGGCCACGCACCACGCCATCGACCACTTCGCGTTCGCCTGGGTTGAGCGTCTTCCAGCGTTGCTGCAGGGCGCCGAGTGCCTCGCCCTCGCGGCGGCGCTGGCGGTCGATCTCGATGCCCTTGTGGATGGCGTCGAGCAGTTCCTGGTCGCGGAAGGGCTTGGTCAGGAACTCTATGGCGCCGTCCTTGATCGCGTTGACCCCCATTGCGATGTCGCCATGGCCGGTAATGAAGACCACTGGCACCTGCAGGCCATGGCTGCCCATCGTGCGATGAAAGTCCAGGCCGCTCTGGCCCGGCATGCGCACATCCAGCACCAGGCAGGCCGGAGCATCCTCCAGCGCATGTTCGAGGAACGCCTGGGTGGAGGCGAAGGCCCGCACCTGCAGGCCCATCGATGCCAGCAGGTCTTCGAGCGCGGCACGCACCGAGGCATCGTCATCGACGACGTAGACGACCGGCGCCGGTTCGGTGACGGGTGTGGCGGACTTAGGCATGCGGGACATCCGTGGCGATGGGCAGGTCGAACACGAAGCAGGCACCGCCGCCGGCGGGTCGCTCGGCACGGATCTGGCCGTCGTTGGCTTCGATCATCGAACGGCTCAGGCTCAGGCCGAGACCCAGCCCATGTGACTTGGTGGTCCAGAACGCATCGAACACGCGCTCGGGTTGATCGGCGGGCAGCCCGACACCGCGGTCACGTACGCTGAGGCTGATGCGCGGACCATCACGCCGGGTCAGCAGGGACAGGCGTCTATCGGCGGCGGGCACCGCTTCCATCGCATCGACGGCATTGAGGATCAGATTGCCGATCACCTGCTGCACCTGCACGCGATCGGCCTGCACCGGAGGCAGGTCCGGCGCCAGCAGCAGGGCCACGCTGACACCGTGCTGGTCAAGCTCGCTGCGCGACAGTGCCAGCATCTCTTCGACGGCCTGGTTGAGGTCAAAGGCACGCCGCTCCGGTGCCGCACCCTGGGTCAGGCCACGGATGCGGGCAATCACGTCACCGGCGCGATGTGCATCGGCCAGGATGCGGGCCACGGTCTGTCGTGCCTTGTCCACGTTCGGCGGGTCCTGTGCGAGCCAGCGCTGGCAGGCCTCGGCGCTGCTGGCGATGGCGGCCAGCGGCTGGTTCACTTCATGCGCGATGGAGGTGGTCAGCTCACCAACGGTGGAGGCCCGCGCGACCCGCAGCAGACGGCCCTGCGCCTCCTGCACGGCAGCCTTGGCCGCTTCCATGTTCAGCGCCAGGTAGGTGGTGATGCCGATCACCAGCATGCCGATCACCGAATTGACCAGGCCGATGCGATAGGTGCCGAAACGGGTAAGGAAGAAGCTCAGCCCGGTCAGCGCGATACAGGCAACGGCCAGTGTGATCAAGCCGCGCGCGCCCAGTACGCGCGACGCGGCGAGGATGACGGCGGCGTAGAAGCAGGCCGCAGCGACCGCATAGTCGGTGACGGTGTCGATCAGGAAGATCGCCGCCATCACGACGATCAGGGCCAGCAGCACCAGCGGGCGGCGGGGCGACAGCGATGGCATCGAAACAGCTCCCTAGCGTAGGCGGAAAGGATAGCAAAGCCGCCTTGGGTGGATCCCGGCCCTTGGTGGATCTCGACCTTTGGTGGATCTCGACCCTTGGTGGGTGCCGACCGTTGGTCGGCACGAAGCCCAGGGGCAGGGATTCTGCAGCTTGTGCCGACCAACGGTCGGCACCCACCAGAGCAATGCACGGTACTGGGCGCTACTCCTCCAGGCTGGCGTTCCAGAACCCCTGCAGCACGCCCGGTGTGGTCGCAAGCGTGGCCAGTACGGCATCCAGTTCGCCGGCATCGACCGTCGTGGCATACAACACCGCTTCGATCTCCACGTCGCGCTCGCCGAAGGGGCGCTGGTCCACCGCGCGCACCGGATACTGGGCCTGCTCAAGCAGCAGCAACAGCTGGTCGAGCACCTCGGCCTGCTGCTCGCGCTGGCAGACCACGTTGATTGCATAGGTAGCCTCGCTGAAGGCCTCCGGCAGCGGCTGGCGCTGGATGCGGTTGACCACCGGCCGCAGCAGCGTATTGGCGGCCAGCACGAACACCGCCGCCATCACCGCTTCCGGTAGCAGCTTGATACCGGCACACGCGCCCACCGCCGCCGATCCCCAGAGGGTGGCGGCGGTGTTCAGGCCGGACACCTGCGCACCGTCCTTCATGATCGCGCCGGCACCGAGAAAGCCGACGCCGGAGATCACATAGGCCACCACGTGCAGCGGCGAGGGCGGTCCGCCATAAAGGTCGTGGAAGCGCACGGCCAGGTCGACGAAGACCGCCGCACCCACCGCCACCAGCGTGTTGGTACGCAGGCCGGCGGTGCGCTGGCGCAACTGCCGCTCCAGGCCGATGATGGCACCCAGCACGAAGGCCACCGACAGGCTGATCAGCGAGCTCAGGGTGGCGCCGGCGTTGAACGCTGGCAGGTTTGGTGTGATGTCGAGCATCCCTTTCTCCCTGTGCAGGACGTGGCGCGCCTACTGCCAGCCGTAGCGGCGGATGTAGAACTTCTTCAGCGCCGTGGTCAGCACTGCATAGCCGAACAGGATCGCGACCAGGAACGGCCAGTAGCCGGGCGGCAGTGCCTGCAGCTTGAAATAGCCGGCCAGCGGGCTCATCGGCAGGGCCACGCCGATGACCATGATCAGGCCGGTCATCAGCAGCAGCGGGGGGGCGGCGATGCTCTGCAGGAACGGCACCTTGGGCGTGCGGATCATGTGCACGATCAGGGTCTGGGTCAGCAGGCCGACCACGAACCAGCCCGACTGGAACAGGCCCTGGTCGGCCGGCGTGCGCGCATCGAACACGTACCACATCAGCGCGAAGCAGGTCAGGTCGAAGATCGAGCTGATCGGCCCGAAGAACACCATGAAGCGGCCGATGTCCGCCGGGTTCCACTTCAGCGGCCTGCGTACCAGCTCCTCGTCCACATTGTCGAACGGGATGGCGATCTGCGAGATGTCGTACAGCAGGTTCTGCACCAGCAGCTGCAGCGGCAGCATCGGCAGGAACGGCAGGAAGGCCGAGGCGACCAGCACCGAGAACACATTGCCGAAGTTGGAGCTGGCGGTCATGCGGATGTACTTGAGCATGTTGTTGAACGTGCGCCGGCCCTGGATGACGCCTTCCTCCAGCACCATCAGGTTCTTTTCCAGCAGGATGATGTCGGCCGCCTCCTTGGCGATGTCAACCGCGCTGTCCACGCTGATGCCGATGTCGGCTGCACGCAGGGCCGGTGCATCGTTGATGCCGTCCCCCAGGAAGCCGACCACCTTGCCCTGGGCGCGCAGCGCGCGCACCAGCCGCTCCTTGTGCAGCGGCGTCAGGCGCGCGAACACCCGATGCTGATGCAGCGCGCGCGACAGTGCACCGTCATCCATGCGCTCGACCTGCGGTCCGGTCAGGATGGTGTCGGCGTCCAGGCCGACCTGGGCGCAGACGCGGGCGGTCACCAGCTCGTTGTCGCCGGTGAATACCTTGACCTCCACGCCATGCGCGGCCAGCGCCTGCAGTGCCTGGGCGGCCGATTCCTTCGGCGGGTCGAGGAAGGCCACGTAGCCGACCAGGGTCAATCCGCATTCGTCGGCCTGCGAGTACACGGTCTGGCTGGCAGCGGTTTCCTTCATCGCCACCGCGACCACGCGCAGCCCCTGTTCGTTCAGCTCCTCGGTGGTCTGCCGGACGCGGGCCAGGCGGCGCTCGTCCAGCGGCATGTCCTGCCCGTTCTCGCGCACCGTGCTGCACACCGCCAGCATTTCCTCGACGGCACCCTTGCAGATCAGCTCGTGGTGGTCCTCGCGCTCGGAGACCACCACCGACATGCGACGGCGCTCGAAGTCGAACGGGATCTCATCCACCTTGTGATAGTCCTGCGACAGCCGCAGCGAGCTCTGCAGCTCCACGTGCTCCAGCACCGCACGGTCCAGCAGGTTGATCAGCCCGGTCTGGAAGTGGCTGTTGAGGTAGGCGAACTTCAGCACATCCTCCGAATCGTGGCCGAACACATCGGTGTGCCGTTCCAATGCGATCTTGTCCTGGGTAAGGGTTCCGGTCTTGTCGGTGCACAGCACTTCCATCGCGCCGAAGTTCTGGATGGCATCCAGGCGCTTGACGATCACCTTGCGCCGCGACAGCAGCACCGCGCCCTTGGCCAGGGTGGAGGTGACGATCATCGGCAGCATTTCCGGGGTCAGGCCCACTGCCACCGACAGCGCAAACAGGAAGGCCTCGGTCCAGTCGCCCTTGGTCCAGCCGTTGATCAGCAGCACGAACGGGACCATCACCAGTGCGAACCGGATCAACAGCCAGCTGACGCTGTTGACCCCGGCCTGGAATGCGGTCGGCGCGCGGTCGGTGGCAGTGCTGCGCTGGGCCAGCGTGCCGAAGTAGGTGCGGTTGCCGGTGGCCAGTACGACTGCAGTAGCGGTGCCGGACACCACGTTGGTGCCCATGAACAGCAGGTTGTGCTGTTCCAGCAGGCCGGCCAGGCTGTCGCCCGGATGCGCGAACTTCTCCACCGGCAGCGATTCGCCGGTCATCGCCGCCTGTGCCACGAACAGATCCTTGGCGGTCAGCACGCGGCAGTCGGCCGGAATCATGTCGCCGGCCGACAATACGATGTGGTCGCCGGGCACCAGTTCGCGGATCGGCAGGTCGAGCAGGCGCGCCGGGCGACGGCTGTGCAGGTGCGCACCGAAGTACTGGTCCGCGACATCGGCGGCTTCGGTGCCGGGGTTGCGGCGCAGCACGCGCGCGGTGTTGCCTACCAGCGCCTTCAGCCGTTCGGCGGCGCGGTTGGAGCGGCCTTCCTGCACGAAGCGGATCAGCGTCGACAGCGCCACCATGGCGCCGATCACGATCGTTGCCTTGATGTCCTCGGTCAGCCAGGACACTGTGGCCAGCACGGTCAGCAACAGATTGAACGGGTTGCGGTAGCACTGCCACAGATGGCGCCACCACGGCAGCGGCTTTTCGTGATCGACTTCGTTGGGGCCGAGCGTGGCCAGGCGCTCCTCGGCCTCGTGGGGGCTGAGGCCATCGGCATGCGAGCCCAGCGTATCCAGCAGGACAGCTTCATCCTGCTGGGCCAGGGTGACCAGGCCGGTGGTGAGCGCGAACGGCGCTGCCTCGGCGCTGCCAGGGCCGAAACCAGCCTCGGGCATCGCGCGGCGGCGGAACAGGTTGCCTGCGCGGCGGCTGCGCAGGAAGGCGTTGAACCAGGCGTTGAGCAGGCTCATGGGACTCTCCTCGAATGTCAGAGCCGGCCGGGGCCGGAACACGAACGGAATGAACGGAACAGGTCAGGCGTGGCGCATCGCCAGCACGGCCGGTGACCATGGCTGCATGTGCAGGCGTTGGCTGCCGCCGATGCACAGCGGCTTCATCGCATCGCGCAGCGGGTAGGGAAGGTGGCGCAGTACGTTGATGCGCTCGCTGATCGGCAGCAGCGACAGCGCGTCGGCGACCACGCGTGGCGAGCCGAGCGACAACGAACGGGCGAACATGACCGGGCCATGCTGCAGCAGCTGGCTGCGCAGGGCGGCGACATCACGCTCACCGATCAGGCGGCGCAGGGTGATGTAGAGGATCTTGTAGGACATGGGGGCGATCTCCAGGCAGGCGGCACCTGGCGATCCCCCGTCACTCAGGCAGGCAGGGACCGGCGGACAGGCGCCAGGAACAGGCAGGAAGCGGGCACGAGGGGCGCGTAGCGCCCGGCAGGGTCGGGGTCCATCTGCGTCTCCATGAGGGGCGGGGCCGGCCAGGTGTGGCCCGGCCAGTGGCGCTATTGTCCGCCCCTGAATGGGGCAGTCCTAGAGGCTCGTGGGTTAGCCCGGCTATACCTTGGTATAGCGACGGTCTGGATGCGCACCCTGCGGGTGCGCGGCCGTGCCTGCCGCAGCCGTCGGCGCGTGATCAGGGGCGTGTTGATGGAAGCGCCGCCAGCGCCGACCACTGCGGCGCTGGCGGGAGGCCGGGCAAGAGGCGCCGGCTGGGACGATCAATGCGCCTTGGACGTGGTCTGCTTGCAGACGTCGTATTCGCCGCGGCTCAACTTCTGGTCGCGGTCGGTATCACAGGCGTGCAGGCGTTCGGCCCAGTCCGGTGCCACCGCATCCACTTCGGCCAGGGTGACGATCCCGTCCTTGTCCTTGTCCAGCGACTCGTAGGACGGGATCAGCTTCACCTCGGTCACATCCTCGGCGGCGGTGGCCTTGCTGGCCTCCTGCGGTTTGGAGCAGGCGCCCAGCAGCAGGCCGGCAACAACGACGAGGGCAGCGGGAAGGTAGCGGACTCCGGTCATGACAGGCTCCTGTGAGGGCTTGGGATCGCCACCGTGGCGCCCATGGCCGGATCATCGGCACCTGCCTGTAAGGGACGTGCGAAGAATCCACGGCCCGCAGGCAAGCGGTGGGGCGTCATTCACCCACGCGGGGCGCAGGGGAGAGTCGACGCGCGCGCAGCGCGGGGTTTTCGGTTTCCTGCCAAAAGCAGTCGACTGACAGTCGGCTCTACCAGCACGCAAGCGTCAGGATGCCGGCCAGCGGCCGGCACCGCCCCGTGTCTTCAGAACCGGTCGGCGAATGCGTCCGTTGCCCGCACCAGCGCATCGACCGTGGCCGGCTCGTTGGCGCTGTGGCCGGAGGTCACCATCTCCAGGCGGGCTTCCGGCCATGCCTTGGCGAGATCCCACGCACTGCGTGGCGGACAGATGATGTCGTAGCGCCCCTGCACGATCACGCACGGCAGGTGGCGGATGCGCTCGACATCACGCAGCAGCTGGTCGGGCTCCAGGAAGATGCCATTGCGGAAATAGTGGGCTTCTATGCGGGCCTTGGCCAGGGTGTCGAGCGGGTCGTCCGTGGACACGGCATCGACGTCATGCTGCAGGGTCGCGGCGTTGTCTTCCCAGCCCAGCCAGGCCTGCGCGGCTTCGATCCGGGTTGCCGGGTCGGCGCTGTCCAGGCGCTTCCAGTAGGCGGCGATCATGTCGTCGCGTTCTTCCACCGGGATGTAGGCCTCGTAGCGATCCCAGCGTTCCGGGAAGATCCAGCGTGCACCGCCACTGGCCTCGGCGAACCAGCGATTCTCGATCCCGCGGCCAAGGAACACGCCACGCACGATCAGGCCGGTCGCACGCGCGGGATGGGCCTGCGCGTAGGCCAGCGACAGCGTCGAACCCCAGGAACCGCCATAGACCAGCCAACGATCGATGCCCAGGTGCTCGCGGACCTTCTCGATGTCGGCCACCAGATCCTGGGTGGTGTTCCCGCGCAGCTCGCCGAATGGTGTCGAGCGGCCGCTGCCACGCTGGTCGATCAGGACGATGCGGTAGCGCGCCGGATCGAAAAAGCGGCGATGGGTCGGCGAGATGCCCGCGCCCGGGCCGCCGTGCAGGTACACCACCGGGATACCGTCCGGCGTGCCGCACTCTTCGACATGCAGGGTGTGCAGTTCGCTCACCGGCAGGGTGAACTCACGGTACGGTTCGATCGCCGGGTACAGGGTGCGCATGGTGCATGCCTCACAAGCAGGGGCGGCCAGCATAGCGCTGCAGCCTGGTGTCTGCAGTGGCACATGCTTTCCTGACGCTGGAAATGGGCTGGCCGATGCGCATAAGCTTCCGCGATGCAAGCGACCACGTCTGGGACGTCCGCACTCAACCCCGGCCTCAGCAGCGGCGCGCGCGAGCTGCTGAAGTGGCTCGCACTGCTGGCCATGACCGGCGACCATGTGGCCAAGGTGGTGTTCGGCGGCTATCTGCCGGTCGTCAGCGAACTGGGGCGTATCGCCTTTCCGCTGTTTGCCCTGGTGATGGCCTGCAACCTGGCGCAGCCGGGTGCGGACCTGCGCAGGTCGATCCGTCGGCTGGCGCTATGGGGAGTGATCGCGCAGCCAGTGCATGCCTGGGCGTTCGGCGCCTGGTTGCCGCTCAACATCCTGCTCACCTTCCTGCTGGCCGCCGTGGCGGTGCAGGCGCTGGTGAGCAACCGGGCGTTGCTGTTGCTGCTGGTGGCGGGCGTCCTGCCGATGCTGGTGGACTATCAATGGGCGGGCGTCGGTTTCGTGGTGCTGGCTTGGCTGGCGTTCCGCCACCGTGCCTGGTGGCTGTTGCTGGTGGCGTTCGGCGCGCTGTGCTGGGGCAACCACAACGGCTGGGCCCTGTTGGCCATTCCGCTGGTGCTGGCGGTGGCGCGGGTGCAGTGGCGGCTGCCACGCTGGCGCTGGGCGTTCTACGGGTACTACGTGGGGCATCTGGCGGTGCTGGCCACTGCAGCCCGCCTGCTGGCGTGAACCACGCCGCAGGCGGCCTCCACGCATGCCGTGGTGCTGCCGGATGAGCCGGGCAGGGCCCGGCCCGGCAGCGCTGCGGATGCCTGCTCAGAACTCCATCGTGGCCGACAACAGCAACGTTCTCGGTGCGCCCAACGCCAGGCTGGACAGCAGCGGCATGCCCCAGTAGGCCTTGTTGGTCACGTTGTTCACGCTGGCCCGCAGTGCAAGAGGGCGGCCTGCCAGCGCGGTGCTGTAGCGTGCACCCAGATCGAACACCGTTCGGCCCGGTACCGACAGGCGGTTGTCGGCGCTGATGTACTGCCTGGACATCGCCGTGGCATTGCCGGTCAGGGTCAGGCCCTGCAGTGCAGGCACATCCCACTCCACGCCCAGCTTGGCCTGCCGCTGCGCAACGGCAGTGGCAATGCGGCCTTCGTTCACGCCACCGGTGGTGCGGGTGAGCTTCGGCTGCACATAGGCCACGCCGCCCAGCAGGCGCACGCCGTCCAGCGGCGAACCGAAGAAGCCCCATTCCACGCCGCGGTTCCGCTGTTCGCCACCGAACGAGAAGATATTCGTGACCGGGTCGGTGTAGCTGCTCGGACGCTTGATCTCGTAGAGGCTGAAGGTATGCGCGAAGCTGCCCAGGTCCAGTTTCAGGCCCAGCTCCTTCTGCTTGGTGCGGAACGGGGCGAACACATCGCCGGCATTGGCCGCGGTCATTGGCGCGGTGGCGCCCTGGCTGAGGCCCTCGATGTAGTTGGCGTAGACCGAGAGCGCATCGGTGGCCTTCACCAGCACTGCGGCGGCCGGGGTGGTCGCGCTCTCGTCATAGCGGGACGTTCGCGCGCCGGTGACCACGTTGAAGGTCTCGCTGACCACCTGCTGGCGACGCACGCCTACCGTGAGCTGCACGCGGTCGTCGGCGAAGGACAGCGTATCGGCGAACCCGATGCTGTCCAGGCGCAGCTCGGTATGCGAGATGTGCGGCGCCACGAACGGTGCAGCCGGGCCCCACACCGGGTTATAGAGGTTGGTGGTCCAGTCCCAGCCCGGCACGCTGCGGCGGCCATAGTCGTTCTGGGTGTGCTGGTAGTGGGTCACGTTGGCCGCCCACTGGTGACCGACCTTGCCTGTGCGGAAGCTGCCGCGCAGGCCAGCGTCTCCCGATTGCTTCCTGATGTCGAACGCCAGCTGGCCCATCACGGTCGTGAAGTCACCAGCCGGATTGAGGATCTGCGCACTGATCGAGCCGTTGTAGCGGTAGTCGGTCTTGCTGGCGCCATAGGCCAGATAGGCCATCAGGCTATCGTTGATGTCCAGCTCGCCGCGCAGCATCGCGCCCTTGTCCTGGCTGTCGACGTAGGCCCAGTCCGGGTTGATCAGGGTGTCGCCGCGCGGGGGGCGCGGAATCGCCACGCCCGGTGCCAGGCCGACACCTCGTGCGGGGCCATCGACGCGGTCATCTGCGCTGTACAGATCGGCGGAGAGGCGGGCGCGCTCGCCGCGCCAGTCCAGCGCCAGCGAGCCCAGCTGCACCTTCTTGCTCTGCTTGCCCACTGCACCGTCGCCATCACGGTAAGCGCCGTTGAAGCGGATGCCGAACTGCTGGTCCGCGCCCAGCCGACGGCCCACGTCCACATGCGTGCCGAACTGCGCATCAGAGGCGAAGTTGGCGCTGACCCGCAGCAGCGGCTGCTCACCCGCGCGCTTGGGGACCAGGTTGACGCTGCCACCGACCGAACCGCCCGGCGGCATGCCGTTGAGCAAGGCGGACGGGCCTTTCAGCACTTCGATGCGTTCGAACATCTCCGGCGAGGTGCGGTAGTACGGCGCCATGCCGCTGAGGCCGTTGAAGGTGGTATCGCTGGTGCTGGAGGCGAAGCCGCGGATGGCGTAGTTCTCGCTCCAGGCGCCGGTCACGCCGTTGCTGAACACCGTGGGGTCGGTGGCGGCGATGACGTCGGTGAGGTCCTTGGCCTGGCGGTCGCGGATGAAGGCCTCGGTGTAGCTGACCGTACTGAACGGCGTGTCCATGAAGTCCTTGTCGCCGAGCAGGCCGACCCGGCCACCGGAGGCCACCTGGCCGCCGGCATAGTCACCGGTCACGCGGCGCTGTTCCTGCACCTGCACCGAGGGCAGGGTGGACGGCGCGGACTCGGCAAGCGCCGCCGACGAGGCCAGCAGCCCCAGTGCCAGGGCCGACACCCGGCAGCGCCGGATCGCGCCCGGAGAATGCGCCAGAACGCGGGGCGCGCCGGCTGCGGCGCGCTGCAACGGAGAGGAGAGGTCGTACACGGTCATGCCAGATTCCTGTGAATCGCAGGTGCGAGCGCGCCTGGCGCGCTGCCGGCGGCAAGCACGTGAGAGGGCGCAGCGCAGGGTTGTCGGCTGGGTGGGGACCTGGCGGGAAGGGAGCCACGGGCTCGAGTGCGGACCGCGCTGGGGTGCGAACCAGACGCATTCCGAATTAGTTGAGTAAATTAAACTAAATTGGATCAAGCGGACAAGAGGGTCCTTTTGCTGGCACCCTCGCTACGGTATGAACATGCAACCTGACATCCCGGCGGCGGCCCGAGGCCGCCCACCGACCATCACTCCCGATCGGCTGGCCGACGTCGGCATCAAGCTGGGCCTGCCGAACCTGACCATGGCCAGCGTCGCCGCCGAGCTGGCGGTGACCCAGGCCGCGCTGTACAAGCGCGTGGCCAACCTGGAGGCGCTGAAACGGCTGGTGGCCGACACGGTGTTCCAGCGCTGGCAGATTCCACTGGCTTCGGCCGACGCACCGGGCGGACTGCAGGCCTACCTGACGGGATTCGTCGAGTCGCTGTGCACGGTGGTGAAGGCTCACCCGGGGCTGCCGCCGTATCTGCTGCGACGGTCGGTCGCGACCGCACCGATGCTGGAGAAGATCGCTTCGCACCAGGCCCATGTGGCGGAGGTGTTCGGCTTGCCGTTGGACAAGGCGCGCTGGTTGCTGGCGACCATCGCGTTCTACTGCATTGCCGGTGCGGACACCGTCTATGGGCTGGTCGATGACGAGACCGAAGTGCTGACCGGCCGCCGCGTGCAGGATGAGGAAGTGATCGCCGAGTTCAAGCAGGGCATGCGTGCGCTGGTGATCGGGTCGCTGGAAGTATTGGCGCTTCGGTAGATCCACGCCCTGCGTGGCGGCCGTTGCACGGCTCGGCACAGCCCCATCCAGGCACGGCGTGGATCTACAATGCGGCCATGCCTGCCACGCCCACTCTCGATGATCTGCGCCGCTACGCGGTTGCGCGCACGTTGTTCAGGCCCACCACGCTGCTGGCGGCGATCCGGCGCCTGGGTTTCGTGCAGGCCGACCCGATCCGCGCGCCGGCACGCGCACAGGACCTGACCCTGCGCCACCGGGTGAAGGACTACCGCGCCGGTGACCTGGAGCGGCGTTATGCGCGCCTGCCGGTGGAGGAAGATTGCCTGGTGAACTACGGCTTCCTGCCGCGCGAACACCTGGCGTTGATGCATCCGCGCGTGTCCAGGCGAGCATGGGATACCGAAACCCAGCGCCGGGCGATGGACGTGCTGGCCTTCGTGCGCGAGCGTGGCAGCGTGCATCCGCGCGAGGTCGATCAGGCGTTCGCGCATGGCCGGGTAACCAACTACTGGGGCGGCACCAGCAATGCCAGCACGCACCTGCTGGATGGCATGCACTATCGGGGCCTGTTGCGCGTGCAGCGGCGCGACAGTGGAACCCGCATCTACGCTGCGGCCGACCATGCCGACACAGATGCCGGCGAGCAGGCGCAGATTGAACGCGCCGCTGCCCTGATCGACCTGGTGGTGCGCAAGTACGCGCCACTGCCGTCGGCCAGCCTGACCTACCTGGTGCGGCTGCTGGGCTACGGCGCACCGCATCTGGCCGAGCAGACCCGGCAGGCGTTGAAGCGGGCCAAGCAGGAACTGGCCAGCTGCACGCTGGATGGCACGACCTGGTACTGGCCCGCCGACGAGAACCCGCGCTCGCGCCGGTATGTGCCGGACGAGCAGGTGCGCCTGCTGGCACCGTTCGACCCGGTGGCATGGGACCGCCGCCGCTTCGAGCTGTTGTGGGGCTGGGTCTACAGGTTCGAGGCGTACACGCCTGCACCGAAGCGCCAGTACGGTTACTACGCCCTGCCGGTGCTGTGGCACGATCAGGTGGTGGGCTGGGCCAATCTCAGCGCCCGTGACGGTGCGTTGGCGTCCAGCGTGGGCTACGCCGGCAAGTCACTGGCCCGCGACAAGGTATTCCGTGGCGCGTTGGAAGACGAGCTGCAGCGCATGGCGGATTTCCTGTAGCGCCCAAAGCAACGGCGCCCACCAGGGTGGGCATGTACCGGGGCCGTGGCCATCGATGGCGTGCCTGCAATGATGATCATCCCGCACAGGTAGGGGGGCGCTTGCCAGCGGGTCGGCGCGCATTCGCCGTGCGCGCGTTGCCGGGTTGGAGCTCACGATGACGATCAAGGCATTCTGGGACGATCCCTACCGGCTGCGCCATGAGGCGCGGGTCAGTGCTGTCTCAGGTGATGAGATCCAGCTGGACGAGACCATTTTCTTCGCGTTCTCCGGTGGCCAGGAAAGCGACGCTGGCTCCATCGACGGTCATCCGGTGCTGGACGCCCGCGCAGGCGGCCTGGACATCACCTATCGATTGCCCGAAGGGCATGGCCTGACTGCGGGCGATGTGGTGGCGGTGGAGATTGATGGTCCGCGCCGCTACGGCCTGATGCGCCACCATTTCGCGGTGGAGATGATCCTGCAGCTGGTGTATGCGCTGGAGCCGGGCATCAGCAAGGTTGGCGCGCATATCGGCCCGGCCAGGGCCCGGATCGACTTCGCGCGCACTGGCAGCATTTCGGCGTTGTTTGACGCGTTGCTGGCCCAGTCCGCCGCCCTGGTGGCGGCCGACCTGCCGATCGTCACAGCCTTTTCCGATGAGGCCAACCACCGCCGCTACTGGCGGGTGGAGGGCTTCGCGCAGATGGGGTGTGGCGGCACCCATCCACGCCGCACCGGTGAGATTGGCGCGCTCTCGCTGAAACGGAAGAACCAGGGCAAGGGTGTGGAGCGCATCGAGATCACCCTCGACCCGCGGCCGTTCCCGGCATGGTGCGGTACGTTGCCCGGGTAGCCGCCCACCTTGGTGGGCACCGCAACGTGTCGGCACCCACCAGGGTGGCCATCTACCGATTCCATCGCCCATGCGCCACCATCGCCAGTACCACTACGCCGGCGGCCACGCTGGTGTGCGCGGACAATGCGGCCAAACCAGAACCCACCCCCAGCCCGCGCAGCGCAAACACGGTGCTGAACACCAGCAGCGCCCAACCCAGGGCACGCAGCTGCTGGGTTGACTGCGCGGGCAACGCTCGACCCAGTATGTCCCGTTGATGGCGCTCCATCGCCAGTGCCAGGCAGGCGAATGCGGCCAGTGACAGCACGAACAGGATGAGGTGGATCATGCGCTGGCCTCCGGTGCCGCATTGGGTGACGCAGCAGACGGCCGTGCGCGCTTCACCTTCGGCGCATGCCGCCAGGTGCGCCAGGCCAGCAGCGCGTGCAGGGCGGCCAATGCCAGCAGGGTCAGGTCGGTGCCGGCAAATGCCCAATCGGCTGCGGCCAGCGTGCACCACAGCGGATGCGCCGTGGTCATTGCGCTCAGCACCGGCAGCAGCGCCAACAGCAGGGCCGCCAGCAGGAACTGTTCGATCCAGGCGCGCTTCGGTGTGCGCAGCGTGGCGTGCACGAACATGGCCGCCCAGGCCAGGAAGAACACATGCACCTCCCACGCCGCGCGCCCTTGCAGGGCCGCGGGTAACAGGCGGTTCGCCCACAGATAGGCCACCATCGCCACGGATAGGCCCGCAACCGTAGCGATGTTGAGCCGCTCGACCAGGCGGAAGCCGAAGTAGGGGCGTTGCGGATCGGGCAGCTGTGCGCGGCGCTTGACCGTCCACAGCACCAGCCCGGTGCCGACCATGGCGGTACCGGCCAGGCTGACAATGAAGTACAGCCAGCGCAGGGTGGCGTCGGCGAAGCGGCCCAGGTGCAGGCCATACAGCACGCCCTGGGTGTCGGCGGCAACGCCTGAGTGCTCCTTGATCTGCAGCAGCTGCCCGTCGCTGCCATCGAACAGCAGATAGTTCGGGGTGGTGGACACACGGCTGGACTGTGCACGCACCACGGCCACGCGTGCGTTCTCGTCGCCGGGATTCTGTACCTGTACGCTGCCTACAGTGCCGGGTCCCCAGCGCTGTTCGGCCTGGTGCACCAGCGCACCGACATCGGCGAGCGGAGCAGGCTGGCCGGCGGCCTTCTGCGGCGGCAGGAACAGGCGCATCTCGCTGACCACCTCGGCCTGCTGGCGCTTGTCCGGCAACTTGGCCAGGCCCCACGGCATGTACAGCACCGCCAGCATCACCAGGCCGCTCCAGGTGATCATGAAATGGAACGGCAGCCCGAGCACCGATACCGCCGCGTGACCGTCCAGCCACGAGCGCTGGCCCTTGCCCCAGCGGAAGGTGAAGAAGTCGGCGAAGATCTTCTTGTGGGTGATCACGCCGCTGACGATGGCCACCAGCATGAACATCGCACACAGGCCGACGATCCAGCGGCCCCACATCGCCGGCATGTAGTGCAGGTTGAAGTGGAACGCGTAGAAGAAGTCGCCGCCGCCGGTGTCGCGGGCCTGCAACGGCGCACCGGTGCTGGCATCGAACAGTCCTGAGTCGAAGCCGTGCCGGCCACGTCCACCCGGGCTGGCCCACATCGCCGACACCCACGGCATGCGCGTGCTCGGCAGGCTCAGGTTGATCTGGTTGGCTGCTGGGGTGTCGGCCATGAGTGCGCTGACGGTACGCTGTGCGACCGCTGCGGCGTCCGGCATCGTTGACGGTGTGGCGATTTCCGGGCGGGTGTAACGCGAGAGCTCGTCGCGGAAGTAGCTGGCGGTGCCGGTGAGGAACATCGCGTACAGGATCCAGCCGGCCAGCAGCCCAACCCAGATATGCAGGTCGGACATGGTCTGGCGGATGCCGCGTGGCCTGGGGGTGCGATCGACCTTGCTCATGCTGCGCCTCCGCTACCGACCGTCTGTGCGACCAGCCACAGGGGCAATGCCGTGATGAGCAGGCCCAGCCATGCGCGCCACGCCGAGCGCACCGCGAACACCCAGACCACGGCGCCGGCATACAGCAGGAAGCTGGCGAGCATACCGGTGAACACGGCCTGGCGGCCATCGATGGGCAGCGCCAATGCGGCGATGCTGCACAGCGCAGCCAGGGCATAGCCGCCGAACAGCGCGGCGGCGATACGTGAGACCCATGGCAGCCAGGCCAGCACGGAGGCGGTACGGGAAACGCTCACATCAGTTCTCCGGGGCGCCATGCGCGACGGCATGACGCCCGTGCATCAGGCATCAGAAATCGACGGTGGCCGACAGCAGCGCGGTGCGCGGCGTGCCCAGTCCGGAGCCGAGGCTGCCGGCCCAGTACGCCTTGTTGGTCAGGTTCTGGACACTGGCGCGCAGTACCAGCGGATGGCCGGCCGCCTGCAGCGCATAGCGGGCTCCGAGATCGAACACGGTGCGCCCGGCAACCCATTGGCTGTTGTCGGCATTGATGTAGCCCTTGGACAGACTGACCGCATTGCCGGTAAGGGTGAGGCCGGCGACGGCCGGAACGTCCCATTCCACGCCCAGCTTGCCCTGCCACTGTGGCGTGGCCGTGGCCAGGCGCCCCTGATTGATGCCGCCCTGGGTACGGGTCAGCTTCGGTTGCAGCCAGCCGATGCCGCCGAGCACGCGCAGCTGTTCAGTGGCCTGGCCGAACACGGTCCACTCCACGCCACGGTTTCGCTGCTGGCCGCCGAACGAGAACACGTTGCTGGCGGGGTCGGTGTAGGAGCCGGGCTTCTCGATCTCGTATACGCTGAGCACACTGGCCAGGCGACCGAAGTCGAACTTGGCGCCGACCTCGCGCTGGCGCGTCTTGTACGGCGGAAACACGTCGCCAGCGTTGGCGGCTGTTGCCGGCGCGGTGCTGCCCTGGCTCAGGCCTTCGATGTAGTTCGCATACAGCGACAGGCGCTCGTTGGCCTTGAACAGCAGCGCAGCTGCCGGGGTGTTGGCGCTGGCGTCGTAGCGTGCGGTGCGCTTGCCGGTGCTGCCATCGAAGGTATCGCTGAGCACGGCCTGATGGCGGATGCCCAGGGTCAGCTGCACGCGATCATCGACGAAGGACAGCGTATCGGCGATGCCGAAGCTGGTGGTACGCACTTCCGCGGTCTTCGGAAGCGAAGCATCACTGAAGCTGCGGTCGATGGCCGGGCCCCACTGCGGGTTGTAGAGAGTGGTCACCCAATCGCGGGCCAGCAGGTTGCGCTTGAAACCGAACTTCTGATCGTGCTGGTACCAGGCGGCACTGATCGCCAGCGCGTGATCGACCGCGCCGGTACGGAACCGCGCCGACAGACCGGCTTCGGCGGTGTCCTTGCTGTAGATGAAGCGCTGGTGGGCGAAGTTGTTGCGGAACTCGCCGGCCGTGTTGGTGATCAGCGTGGTGGCGCTGGCGATGGAGTCGAAATCGGTATGGCCGCGGCCGTAGCTGGCATGCGCCTGCAGGTGGTCGCTGATGTCGAACGACCAGCGCAGGGCGGCAGCCTGGTCCTTGACGGTGCTGAAGGTCCAGTCCGGTGCGAACAGGGTGCTGGCTTTCGGCGGACGCGGCACGGCCAGGCCGGGCGCCAGCGAGACGCCACGGTTGAGGCCATCCACATGGTCGCGGCTGCTGAACAGGTCCAGCGACACCTGCGAGCGCTCACCACGCCAGTCCAGGCCGAGCGATGCAAGCTGCGTCCTGTGCTGCTGATGGTCGGTTGCGGTGTCGCCGTCGCGGTGCACGGCATTGAGGCGCACGCCGAACTGCTTGCCGGCACCGAAGCGGCGGCCGACATCCAGATGGCCGCCCCACTGCGCGTCGCTGCCGTAGCTGGCGGTGAAGCGGGTCAGCGGCGTGTCGCCGGCCCGCTTGGGCACCAGGTTCACCGCACCGCCCACCGAGCCGCCCGGCGGCATGCCATTGAGCAGCGCGGAGGGGCCCTTCAGTACCTCGATGTTCTCGGCCAGTTCCGGGGTGACCCGGTAGTAGGGGATCAGGCCGTAGAGTCCGCCGAATCCGATATCCGACGAGGCGACACCGAAGCCGCGGATGTTGAAGTAGTCGGTGATGCCACCGCTGGAGCCACTGCTGTAGACGCTGGGGTCGGTCAGCGCGATGACCCGTACCAGGTCCGGCGCCTGGATGTTGTCGATGAATCCGGCGGTATAGCGGGTGGTGTTGAACGGGGTATCCATGAAGTCGAGCTCGCCGAGCAGGCCGACGCGGCTGCCGCGGGTGACCTGGCCACCCGCATAGGCATCGCTGGGTGCGCTCTTGTCGGCGCGCACGTTCACCGTGGGCAACTGGCGGGCGCCATCGGCTGCGTCGCTGGCGTGAGCGGCGATGGCGATCAGCAGGGTGGGCAGCATCGCAGCGTGTGCGGCCAGGGACAGCGCGGAGCGGCGTGGCAGGGAAGGGGTTCGCAGGGGGACGGACATGGCGGTTCTCGTGTGGTGGGTCGTGCGATCGGCCAGCACGGCGCCGTCGGTGACCTGTGGGGGCAGGACGACGCGGGCTGTGGAATGGCTGGCAGAGGGCACGGCGCTGCCGCTGGGGCAGTGCTGCACGCGAGGTGCGTGGGCGATCTGTGGCTGGGTGGAACGAAGCGCAGGGCGCGGATGCTGCGGGGTGGATCAGATATCGTCGGCGAGGTCGTCGAGGTCGTGCAGGCCACCGCCGCGCGCCAGTACGCGCTCGTAGTTGCGGCGGCGACGCTGGTCGGTCTCGGTGGTGGTCTCGCCACGCTTCCAGTAGCCGGCAACGGCAACGTCGCTGCGCGGCAGGCCGACCGTGTCAATGAAGTGGCGGCGCAGGGCGCGCATTTCCTCGCGCTCGCCGGCGGCCCATACGGTGGTCTTGGCATCCAGGCGCAGTTGCTGCGCCTGTTGGAGCAAGGGGGTGCCGCCGGTGGCGAGGCGATGCACGCAGACGCCCTCGACGAGGGGCAGCTCGTTTACCGGGAACGCGTCATCCGAAGCGACCCAGGCCTGCGCACGCAGTCCGGTGGGCCACTGCTGCATCAGGGTAAACAGGGCCGGGATGGCGCTCTGGTCTGCGAACAGCAGGGCGCAGCTGCCTTCGCGCTGCGGTATCTGCAGATGCGGCCGCGGCCCGGTCAGATCGAAGGCATCACCGCGGCGCAGCGCACGTACCCAGGCCAGCATCGGCCCCGGTGCCTCGTGCAGCACCACGTCCAGCACGAAGCGGCGCGTCTGCATGTCCACGCTGCGTACGGTGTAGATCCGTGATACATCGCCGAAGGCGCTGCCAAGCTGGATGCGCACGGCGGTGTTGGCCCGCCGCCACGGCGTCAGCTCGGCCTTTGCCGGCAGCTGGACCACCAGGCGCAGCAGGCTGGCGCACGGCTGTTCAACCGCGACCACCTGGACCTGCAGCGCCTGCAGGCCGCGATCATGGTCGGCGCCGCGCAGCGGCCCGGCCTGGGCGATTGAAGGAGGGGGCGCGGACATCGACAACGATCCTGAGTAGTGCGAATGCGAATTAGTTACATCATAGTAAACTAAATTGAGCGAGCCGCAACCCGGGCCTGTCCGTGGATGGCCGCGACGCGTTGACCCCTGCGGCGCTGCGGACCACCATGACAGCCCTTGCCCGCGCATCGCGCAGGAACCGTTACCGCATGGCTGTACCGAAAAAAACCTCTGCCCGTGGGCGCCCGCCCAGCATCACCCGCGAGCGCATTGCCGACGCTGGCATTGCAATGACGCTGCCGGGGCTGAGCTTCGTGGGTGTGGCGGCGGCCTTGGGGGTCAGCCACATCGCGCTGTACAAGCATGTGGCGAACCTGGCGGCACTACGCGAGCTGGTGGCCGAGGCGATCTTCGACCGTTGGCAGGCGCCGGCGCTGGATGCCGATGGCCGGCACAGCATCGAGGATGATCTGCGCGCGTTCCAACGTTCATTGCGGACGCTTGTGGACGCCAATCCGGGCCTGGCGCCGTTCCTGGTCAGCCACGGTGCGAAGACGCCGGAGATGCTGGCGCGCATCAAGCACCACCATGCCGAATTCAGTCGCGTGCATGGGCTGCCGCTGGAGCAGGCCGCGTGGCTGTTGTCCACCGTGGCGTATCACGCCGTGGCGTTGGCCGACACCGTGTACTCGCGGCATGCAGTGGTGGACACGGTGCGGCGGCCACTGGACCCCGCTGAGCGCGAGGCCGAGTTTGACCGCAGCATGGACGCATTGATCATTGGTGCGCTGGCGATGTGTGGCCGCACGCCGTCACCGGCGCGCTGACCGGGCACGCCGGGCCATCGCCCACCGGGGCGGCCGTCACCGCTCAGGGCGCGCTGCCGCGCTCGGCGTCGGCCATCCCCGGGCTGACGCGACGGCCAATGTCCTTCAGGCGTGCGAGCTGGTCGACCATCGACGGTGCGTCGTCCAGGCTGCCAACGAAGGTCCACAGATAGGTCATCACCGCATACACGTGGCCCGGGGTAACCCCTTCGCGGGTGGCGAGGCGGCCAATGGTCAGCGCGAACAGCACCGCAGCGGCCGCACCGACCACTACGAAGGCAGCGGCTTCGCGGTCGGACAGCAGGATGCGCAGCCGCGACAGCGTGGTGTAGTGGCGGCGCAGCACGGAAGGGCTGACCCGGTCGACCAGGCGGATTTCATGTTCCAGGCGGTTGTTCAGGCGACCATGCAGCTGCTCGTTGCGGCGTGCGAACGAGGGCAGCAGCAACAGTGCGCCAAGCAGCGCCAGCAGGCTGGCAGCACCCACCAGCGGCTCGATCGCCAGCAGCATGGCGGCCGCACCGAACATCGAGACCAGTGCCGTGGCGATGATCGGCACGTGCTTTTCGAAGAAATCGACGAACTCACGGGCCAGCACCACGCGTGCGGCCGAGGTGGATGTGGCGTGGCCGAGCCGACGCTGTGCCTGCACCACGCTCACTGCCAGATCGGCATAGATGCGGGTGAAGGTGCGGGTATCGACTGCCCGGCGCGCCGCGCCGACCAGCCAGAACAACAGCACCACGCCCGCGTAGGAAATAGCGTGACCGACGTTGCCGCGGATGATCGCGTCCACCGCGAAGCCGGCGAACAGCGGATAGGCCAACAGCAGGGCGTTCTCCAGCGCCACCAGCGAGAACGTGCCGGTGAGCTGCCAGGGATAGGTGCGCAGGATGGCTTTCAGGGTGGCCGCCGCATTCTGCTGGCCGATGCTGCCGGCGGCAGCGGTTGGGTCGTGGGGGGGCTTCATGGGGATGGCTGGGTGGGGCCTGTAGAGCCGAGCCTGCGCTCGGCGCGTGTGCGGGGTGCGCGAACAGCTGCCGAGCGCGGGCTCGGCGCTACAAGGGGGTGGCCGAGGCGGGAGTGCGCCGGCATGTCCGCCGAAGCGTGTCAGCGGCGGGCATGCACCGGCCAGCGGATCTCGAACGAACTGCCGCCACGCTCGGTGGCCCGGCACAGCGCCGTTCCGTGATGGG
The DNA here is from genome assembly GCF_945952405.1 of uncultured Stenotrophomonas sp. Taxonomy (GTDB): domain Bacteria; phylum Pseudomonadota; class Gammaproteobacteria; order Xanthomonadales; family Xanthomonadaceae; genus Stenotrophomonas. Next base: position 44,194 of record NZ_CAMFIA010000006.1, read on the forward strand.
CCACGGCGATTGCGCGGACGACGGCAAGGCCCAATCCTGAACCACCACTCTGCCGTGAGCGTGAGACATCGGTGCGCTGGAAGGCCTCGAAGATGCTGTCGCGCAGTTCATCCGCCACGCCCGGACCGCCATCTTCCACGGCCACGGTGCAGTGACCCTCGGCCAGCGTGACATGCACCTGCAGCGGGCAGGGGGTGGCATGACGACGCGCGTTCTCCAGCAGCGCCAACACAGCCTGGCGGATCCGTGCGGGATCGCAGTCGGCCAGCGCAGGCCGCGCGTCGAACGTTATCGAGAAGCCGCTTTCAGTCAACGCTGCGGACATGGCCTCCACCACCGCCGCGACCTGTACGCGGACGTCGCTGCGTTGCAGGCGCAGGTCCAGATGTCCGCTCTCGGCAAGGCTGACCACGCGCAGGTCCTCGATGATGCGGGTCAGGCCTTCCAGCTGGGTGAGCATGCTGTTGAACTGCTCCGGCCCCGGCTCGAACACGCCCTCGGCGATGCCCTGCAGCCGGCCGCGCAGGATGGTCATCGGCGTTCGCAGTTCATGTGCAATCGCGGCATTCCAGAACACCCGGTTCTCGGACATGCGGCTGAGCCGTTCGGCCATGGAATTGAAGTCGCTGACCAGCGCGGCAGCCTCGGTCATCGAGGTGTCGCCACCACGCGCCCGCGCGTCCAGATCGCCACCGGCTACCCGGCGCAGGCTTTCGGCCACCGAGTTCAACGGGGTGATGATGCGCCGGGTCAGGCGCGAAGCGACCAGCGTGGCGAAGATGACGACGACGGTGGCGGTCAATCCGATCCACAGCCATTCCAGGCCGGATGGCATGATCGTCTCCGGCTCGTCATACCAGCGCGGGTAGAACACTTCCATCAGGTAGTAGAACAGGTAGAAACCGCTGATCGACAGCACCGTGGAACACAACGAGGCCACCGTGATGGACAGCGTGATCTGGCGGCCGATGCTCTTTCCTTTCGAGGTCATCATTCAGTCCAGGAAACGGTAGCCGACGCCGCGGATGGTGGCGGGAATGCCGATCACGCCGACGTCCTCCAGCTTGCGCCGCAGTTTGCTGACGTGGCTGTCAACGGTGCGTTCCTGCGCATCGCCTTCGGGCAGGCAGGCCTGCAGCAGGTCCACGCGCGCGTGCACCTGGCGTGGCGCGCGCGCCATGTGCACCAGCAGCCGGAATTCGGTGAGGGTGAAGTTCAAGGCATGCACCCGTTCGCCGGCGCGCACCGTCACCTCGTGGCTGCGCAGGTCGATCTCGAACGGTCCCTGCCGGATCAGACCGTTGGGGGCGTCGGCCACGGTCCTGGCACTGCGGCGCAGCACCGCCTGGATGCGCGCCACGATCTCGGCCGGATTGAACGGCTTGGCCACGTAGTCGTCGGCGCCGACGCGCAGGCCGGTGAGCTTGTCCACGTCCTGGTCGAGCGCAGTGAGCATGATCACCGGCGTGCTGCCGCGGCGGCGCAGTTCACTCAGGACCTGCCAGCCATCCAGCTTCGGCATCTGCACGTCCAGCAGGACCAGGTCCGGGCGCAGCTGGCGGTGGCTGGCGAGTGCGGCCTCGCCATCTGCGGCACGGGCACAGCGCAGGCCGGAACGGGCCAGGTAGGCACCGAGGATGTCGGCGATTTCGCCCTCATCCTCGGCGATCAGGACCAGCGGCGCTGGGCGGGTGCGGAGATCGTGTTTCATTGCGTGATGCGGCTTCGATGCAGGAGCAGGAAAGAAGGGGAGAGGCTGGGACTGCGTCATCGTCGGTGTTCCATGTCGAGCGCCTCCTCGTTGGCGGCCCAGGCCAGGGTGGCCAGTACCAGTGCCCGTTGCAGGTGCGGTTCGAGCGGGGCCGCGCTACGCAGCAGCTGCAGCATCAGGGTGGATACCGCGGCCGGGAGCTTGCTCCAGCGCGCTGCCATCGGGGTCGCGTCAACACGGGCCTGCAGCCGCGCCGCCATCGCGGTGATGGCGCGCAGGCGAAGGCCGAGCAGCACAGCGACCGCGGCAGCGGTCAGGGCGAGCAGCACGCGCAGCCCGATGCCGGTGCCGGGATGTGTTGCGGTCCATGCCGCCAGGCCGATCAAGACCAGCGACAAGGGTGTCCCGGCGCGGCCCGCGTGGCCGGGTCCATCGCTGTGGAAGGCCACCCAGGCGGCTGCGCCGAATCCCGCCAGCAGTGGCGAAGCCAGCGAGCGGCTGGCCAGCATCCACACCGTCGTGGCTGCCAGCACCAACGCGATCAGCCACGGCGAAGGCGTGCACCACGCCAGGTAGGCACGGCGTACGTCGATCGGTGGCAGGTCAGGACAGGGACGGGACACGGTGAGCAGGCAGTCGGCGAGGCCGACGAGGCTAGCGACCGATGATGGAGACTTGGTCGAGATTGTGTCGAGATTCGGTGGATGCGCGCCACGGCGTTCAGGCGCGGGCCGTGTGCCTGAACGGCCGACACGTCTCCATGCAATCTCCACAGTGGCTCCAAGAAACGTCCACCCGCGACGACCAGACTGCACGCCTGGCGCTCACACCGGGTGAGCGCATGCAGCCGGGCGTTTCGATGAGCACTCGCAGGATCTGGATCATTGCCACCGCCGCGGCCACCCTGGCCGCCGTCGCGGGCGGGTGGTTGTTTGCCGGTGGCGATGACGCTGCCTTGATCACGGCGCCGGCAACCGTGGCGGACCTGGAGAAGACCGTGCAGGCGGTCGGCAGGGTCAATCCCAAGGAGCTGGTGGCGGTGGGCGCGCAGGTGTCCGGGCAGGTCAAGCGGTTGCATGTGGTGCTGGGCCAGCGCGTGCGGGCCGGCGACCTGATCGCCGAGGTCGACTCGCAACCGCAGCGCATCGCGCTGCGCAGTGCCGAGGCGGCCACCAACACGCTGCGCGCCCAGCATGCGGCCAGCGTGGCGCGCTACGCGCAGGCCGGCCGTGCGTTCGAGCGGCAGTCGCAGTTGGTGGCCTCGCGCCTGGTGTCGCAGGAGGGCTTCGAGACCGCGCGTGTTGCACGCGATACCGCACGTTCCGAGGTGGCCGCCCTGCAGGCACAGATCGACCAGGCGCTGACCCAGGTGGAAACCGCGCGGATCAACCTGGGTTACACCCGCATTGTCTCGCCCAGCGATGGCTACATCGTGGCAATCGTCACCAAGGCCGGGCAGACCCTGAACTCCATGCAGACCACGCCGACCATCGTGATGCTGGCGCAGATGGACACGATGACTGTGCGCGCCGAGATCGCCGAGGCTGACGTCGAGCTGGTGGCGCCGGGGCAACCGCTGTGGTTCTCGACGCTGGGGCCGGGCGGGCGCCGCTTTGAATCGCATCTGCAGCAACTGGAACCGGCGCCGTCGTCGATTGCCGATGCCGCCACCGGCAGTGCAGGTGGGTCAGCCCAAACACCGAAGGCGGTGTACTACGCGGGCCTGTTCGACGTCGCCAATCCCGGCCTCACGCTGAAGCCCTCGATGACGGTGAAGGTGACCCTGCAGCTGGCGCACGTCGCCCATGCACTGCAGGTGCCGCTGAGCGCCCTGGCCGAGTCCGCTGGCAAGGACGGAAACCACGCGACCGTGCAGGTGGTCGACGGCAAAGGCCGTGCCCGCGAGCGCGCAGTCACCACCGGCCTGCGCACCGCAACCGCCGTGCAGATCCTGTCGGGACTGCGGGAAGGTGAGAATGTGGTGATTGGCCAGGCGCCGAGCGGCGCAGAGGCCGAACCGACCAGCCTGCTGGGAATGTGAGCATGGCCGACGCTCTGCTTGAACTGCGCGGGGTTTCCCGCGCCTATCGCTCGGCCGCCGGCGAGGTGGTGGTGCTGAAGGATGTCTCGCTGCGCATCGACGCGGGCGAATTCATCGCCATCATCGGCCCGTCGGGTTCGGGCAAGTCAACGCTGATGAACATCCTCGGCTGCCTGGACCGCCCGACCGATGGCAGCTACCGGGTGAACGGCGAGGCGACCGAACAGATGGCGCCGGACGCACTGGCCCGGTTGCGTCGCGAGCATTTCGGTTTCATTTTCCAGCGCTACAACCTGATGGAGAACCTCAGCGCGACCGAAAACGTGGCGCTGCCGGCGGTGTATGCCGGCGTGGGCGTGGACGCGCGCACTGCGCGCGCGCAGGCCCTGCTGGACACCCTGGGCCTGGGCGAGCGTACCGGCCATCGGCCCAGCCAGCTGTCCGGTGGCCAGCAGCAGCGCGTGTCGATCGCACGCTCATTGATGAATGGCGGTGCCATCGTGCTGGCCGACGAGCCGACCGGCGCACTCGATCATGCCAGTGGCCAGCAGGTGATGGCCGAACTGAAGCGACTGCACGCACAGGGTCACACCGTGATCCTGGTGACGCATGATGCGGCGATTGCCGCCAATGCCGCACGGGTCATCGAGATCGCCGATGGCCGTGTGGTCGCCGACCGCATGGAGCGCGGCCGCCAGCCGCCAGCGGTAGCCGCGGCCGCGTGCGCCGGTGCTGGGTCCGTGTCCAGTGAACGTCGGGCGCGGCGGGATGCGGTACGCGAAGCCGCACGGATGGCGGCCCGCTCGATGCTGGCCCACCGCCTGCGTACGCTGTTGACCATGCTTGGCATCATCATCGGCGTGGCTGCGGTGGTCACGGTGGTTGCACTGGGCAAGGGGGCACAGGCCCAGGTCGAGTCACAGATCAACGAACTGGGTGCGAGCACTCTGGAAATTTATCCCGGCGCCGACTTCGGCGACCCACGTTCGGCGGAAATCGAGTCACTGGTCGTGGGTGACGCGGATCATCTGGCGGCACTGGGCTATGTCGACAGCGTCAGCCCCAACCTTGCTGGATCGGTGGCGGCGCTGCAGGGCAGCCGTCGCGCCAATACCCAGGTATTGGGCGTAGGTGCCGATCTGCCGCGCGTGCGCGGGCTGCGGCTGACGGCCGGGCGCTTCTTCACCGATGCGGAAGTGCAGGCGCATCGTGCGGTCGGCGTGCTGGACCAGAAGGCGGCCAAGGCCCTGTTCACCGGTGACCCGATCGGCAGCACGGTGCTGTTGGGCGGCATGCCGGTGGACGTCATTGGCGTGGTGGGTGCCAGCGGCTTCGCCGGCGGCGCCACGCCGACGGTCTACGTGCCCTATACCTCCGCTGCGTCGCGGCTGCTGGGCAGCCAACGCCTGGAGAGCATCACCGTACGCGTGCGCGACAACGTGCCGACCCAGGCCGCCGAGGCGTCGCTGGCCGCATCGCTTCAGCGCCTGCATGGCCGGCGCGATTTCTTCATCTACAACGCCGACCAGATCCGCAAGGCGGTGATGAAGTCCAGCCAGACGATGGCCGCGCTGGTGTCTGCCATTGCCGCAGTCGCGCTGGTAGTGGGGGGCGTGGGGGTGATGAACATCATGCTGGTATCGGTAAAGGAGCGGGTGCGCGAGATTGGCGTGCGGCTCGCGGTTGGCGCGCGGCAGGGCGATATCCTGCGCCAGTTCCTGATCGAGGCCGTGTTGATCTGCCTGTTCGGCGGCGTGCTGGGCGTGCTTCTCGCCTTCGCCGTGGGTGCCTTGTCCAGCCTGCTGTCGCTTGGGGTGCCGTTCCGGTTCAGTGCTGGGCCAGTGCTGGCGGCGCTGGCGTGTTCCTCGGCCATCGGACTGGGCTTCGGCTACTTCCCCGCGCGTAGTGCGGCGCAGCTGGACCCGATCCAGGCGCTGGCGGCGGAGTAGGGTACCGGCACTGCGGAAACTGTAGCGCCGAGCCCATGCTCGGCTGCTTTGCGGCCAGGCCACGAAGCGCCCTGCGCTGCGCGCGATAAGCCGAGCGTGGGCTCGGCTCTACAGGGACGTTGTTGGCGGCGGGAAGGCAATGACGATGTCGTTGAGCGGCAGCTGATCCGCACGCGGCACGGCCACGCCGGGTTTCCAGATGTCTCCCTGGCCGAACAGCTGCGCTTCGCTTTCAGGCCCGAAATCGTCGAAGCGCTGGAAGGCATAGGGAATACCCTCGGCGCCTTCGAACGTGGCCTTGTTGGACAGCTGGAAGTGCAGGTGAGGGGCGGCGGAGTTGCCCGACTGGCCAAGCTGGGCCAGCGTCTGTCCACGCTGGACCGCTTGCCCGGGTTTCACCTTGATGCTGCCGGTGCGCAGATGGGCGTAGCTGGCAAACACGCCCGGCGAGAGTTCCAGGACAACGTAATTGCCGAACAGGCCATCGGCCGTCAGTGAGCCGGGCTCAGGCTGGGCGGTCAGCGGCGGATGCTCGGGTTGCCCATCACGGACCGCACGCACGACACCGTCGGCGACGGCCAGCACCGGCGCCGCATAGCCGATCCAGTCGGTATGACGGGTGTGCTGCAGATCCCTGGCCGCTGCACGCACGGCGCGCCCACGTTCGTCGACGCCGACCAGGTCGAGCGCGAAGCGCTGCGGAATGGTCAGATCACCATTCACCGCCACCAGGCTGCCCCAGTGGTGTGACTGCGCCGCGCCGGGCCCTTCATGGGCCAGCCATCGACCGCCTTGCAGGGGCGGACCGAGCGCCATCACCGGCGCCGCGTTGACCGCACTGTGGGCGCCATCCAGTTCCACGCTGCCGTGCTGCTCGGTGCCCAGAAGCATGCGGTGGCGAAGAACGTGCGGCACAGTGTCGGTGGCCGGTAGTGACAGCCACAGGAACACCACCATGCGTTTTCCCGCCGCAATGGAGAGAGCGCTCTCCGCTGAAGGCGATGGCCGTACCCAGTCGCGCAGGGCAGGGCCATCCAGGCTCAGCAGCGGGGTTTCGGCATCGTCGCCGAACACCTGCAACGATTGCGGCTGCAGCGCGCCGGTGTCGCCGTAGTAGTTGGTGATGTGCAGTTCATAGGCCATATGGCGCAGGCCGTCGCTGCCGACAAAGGGCGTCGGTGCGAAGGGGACCCGCGCTTCAACGGGGGCCGGCGGCGGTGTCGGCGAGCCGACTGAAGGAAGCAGCAACAGCAGCAGGACGAAGCAGGCGCTGCGGGTCATGCCCGTTTCCCAGGAAGGCCGGTGGTGGCCGCTGCCGAGCATAGCGCTGTGCGGGTGACGCAGATACAGGCAGCGCCGAGCGATGCGGGCGGTGTCAGCCCGGTGCCCGTGGATGCTTCCGCACGCGCGCCCGTTCGCTGTAGAGGCGGCTGTCGGCGCGCTGCAGCGTCTCGGCGACCGACTCGCCGGGTGTGTGATGGGTTGCGCCGAGCGAGAACGGGGTGGGAGACTTTGCCGCCTGCTGTACGTACCACTGCTCGAGCGCGGCCAGCCGACCCGGTTCCGGTGCGGTCAGCACCACCATGAATTCGTCGCCGCCCATGCGGACCACGCTTTCGGCGGGGCCGAGCGGCGCGCGCAGGAAGGCGGCGAACTCCACCAGCACGGTATCCCCGCGCGCATGGCCCTGGCTGTCGTTGATCTGCTTGAAGTGATCGAGGTCGAACATCAGGCAGGCCCACGGCTGGTCGGCCAGCTCGTCGAGGCGGGGCAGGAACCGACGGTTGTAACTCTTGGTGAGCGGATCCCTGTACGACATTTCGCGCAGCTGCTGTTCCTGCATGCGCAGCGCCGTCACGTCCTGTGCGTGGCCAAGCACATAGGGAGGATTGGCTTCGCTGTCGAGTACGTTGTGGTACGCCCAGAAATGGTGGGTCCCATCGGCAGCGATCAGCTCGATCACGCCGGCATCGGTATGGTTGACGGCAATGCGTGCGAGATAGGCCTGGAACGCGGGGCGCTTCTCCGCGGGCATCAGGTCGCACAGGCTGCGCCCGAGCATCTGGCTCTCGTCGAACCCCAGCGACTGTACCGCGGCCGGGTTCACCGAGGTCAGCACCCCCTCCAGCGTATGCGTGCAGATCAGCCCAAGGCTGTAGTGGAACAGACGCCGGTAGCGCGTTTCACTGGCCTCCAGGGCATCCAGCGCGGCGCGCTCCTCGGTGATGTCCTGGATCGCGCCCACCAGTCGCGGCCGCCCGTCCACCTGCTGCCGGCCACCGACCACCCGGGTCCAGATGGCGCGGTCGTCGGCAGTGGTCATCGGCAGTTGTACCTCCCACGATGTACCCTCGTCGATGCAGCGCTGCACCGCGGTGCGGATGATGCTGCGGCTGTCCTCGCGATAGAACGACAACGCGCTTTCCAGCGTGGGCTGGAAGTTGCCGCGGACACCGTGGATCTGCTTGGTTTCCCGGGTCCAACGGACTTCCTGGCTGACCAGGTCCAGCTCCCAGCCGCCCACCCGTGCTGCGCGGTTGGTGCGTTCCAGGAAGTCCTCGCTGCGCTTCAGTTCACGATGCAGGGCCTTGGCCTGGCCGACCTGGGCCATCAGGGTGCTGCGCTGCTCCAGCACCTGGGTGGTGACCCGGGCCAGGTGCACCATCAGCTCGCGCTGCGAAGGCGACAGTACGCCCGGCATCGGGTCGAGCAGGCACAGCGTGCCGATGCGCGCGCCGTGCGCAGAGCCGAGCGAAATGCCGGCGTAGTGGCGGATGCGCGGCCCAGCGGTGACCAGTGGGTTGTCGGCGAAACGCGGATCCTGGCGCGCGTCCGCAATCTCGAACAGCGCGTCCTGCTGGATGGCGTGCGTGCAGAAGGAGATCTCGCGCGAGGTTTCGCTGACGCCCTCCAGCCCGATGTTGGCCTTGAACCACTGGCGCTCGTCGGCCACCACCGAAATCAAGCCCATGGTCATGCCGGTGGCGGCACGAGCGGCGGCCACGATGGCGTCGAACACGGGCTCCGGCGGCGTATCGAGCAGATGCAGGCGATCGAGCTCAAGCAGTCGTTCGGCTTCGTCCATGGCGCGTTTCAGGCGAGGGCAGGGAACGGGCCGAGTCTGCCGAGGGCCAGGTGAAGCCGCCGCAGAGGCCGTGTGAGAAGGGGCCCGGATGTCATCCCCGGATGAATCCAAACCATGATCAGCGTCGCAGAATCTGCGACATGACGGGGGCGAGCAGCGCCGCCGAGCCTGGCGGGTCTGCGCGTGAGTGAGCGGGCTGCCAGACCCGATCGGGCAGGTGCCGGAGGGCGACACCTGCCCTGCATCGATGCGTGTTCTAGCGGGGCGAGACCAGGATCGAGGCATCCAGCACCGGGAGCGCCTGCGGTGCCTGGCCGGAAGACGCGACAAGGCGGATCTCCAATGTCGTCGATCCTCCCGTGCTGGCGCTCAACGCCTGCAGCGCGCCGAGTCGCGGAGGCAGAGGCACGGCGAACGTGGTGGGATGACTGTGGTCCATCCCCGCCATGCTGGGACCAAAGAACGACACCGTGCCTGCGTAGTACGGGCTGTCCGCGGTGACCGACGCCGTGCCGGCCGGCGCGTTGATCAGCACGTCGAACTCGCGGGTATTGTTCAATCCACGGGGGCGTTCGAGGGTGACTTCGGCAATCAGCTGGCGCGGCGCCGAGGTGGCCAGATGCGCACGCACCGCTTCGTTGGGAACCGCGACGCGGACGGCGCCGTCGGCCGGGGTGCCTCGCACCAGGCGCACTGTACCTTCGGCGGCCGGCGGTGCCGTGGCTTCCAGCAGTTCGGTGCGGCGGGCGTAGACGTAGTCGTAGTCGAACGCCGCTGTGGAGAAGAACTCACTTGCTGGCCGCGCACCAACGTATCTGCCCTGGGCGTTGACGAAGAAGCGGAACGGCTCGTTCATGAACTGGCGCTGCTCGTTGGGATCGGTTGGCATGATCGGTCGCCCCCGCGATCGCTGCTGTTGCGTCCATACATCCCAGAGGCGGTCCATGTTGGCGTGGTGCAGATAGAAGATCGGGTCCAGCGGCGACAGGAAGTTGGTCATGTTGCCGTAGGGGCCTGGATCGACCGCACCGACGCCACCGATGCAGTTGTGCACCTTGTTGTGCGGGAACCCTTCCAGCACCGAGAACCTGGTGGCGCCGTCGGGCTGGACCACATGCGATGCGGTGCGGGAGCTGGTGAAGCTGCGGCTCACATCGGCATTGTAGAAATCGATGGGCGACAGCCCGGCACGTATGGTGTCGGGCGAGACGGCCGAGGCGGTCTTGGCATCAAAGCCGGGATTCTCACGCCAAAGGTAGCGGGCGCCGCAGGTGATGGCATAGGCCGCGTTGCCCGAGATGCCAGTCTGTTCCTTGGCGCTGTAGCCGGTCACATCGTTCCAGACATCGTCCGCCGTCAGGTAACCTCGGAACTTCAACTGGCCGCGCTGGCCGGCGTCGAGCTGGTCCCAGTAGCGCTGCAGTGCGGGGCGCATGAAACCGGTGAAGACCGCCAGGTTGCGCGTATAGGGCGCATAGGCGCTGTCGGTCGGCGTCAGCACTCCATCGAACATCGCCGGCGGGATCCTGGGCAACTCGGTCCAGTCCCAATAGGGCATGGCGAACTGGGGGTCGCCACTGAGCGTGCGGATGGTCTGCTCGAAGTAACCGACATAGCCGCGGTGCCAGACATAGAACCACCAGTTGCCGTGCGGGCAATCCATCAGGTGCACAAAGGCATTGCGGAACCAGTTGCGTGGGTCGTCCGCCGGCAGCGCCAGCATCGCCTTGATGCCGCGCGCGTAGCTGGCCAGCATGCGCTGGCCCTCGGGCGTTGTGACGTTGTAGCGATGGTAGCGTGCCTGCACTGCCGTGCCGGCCGGTGTGGCGCTGCTGGCCCAGGCGCCGGGCGCGACCAGCGACGCCAACGACGCGCTGGCAGTGGTGGCAAGAAAATCACGACGTGAGTAGCGCATGTCCTTTCCCCCTGGTGATTGGATGAACCGCATCGGGTTACAAATCACTGGCAGGGCCGGCGGCCGCTGGGCGGCCGGCCCGGCGGGGCTATCCAGCCCCGCCGCACCACAGGCAGGCGCACGCTCGGCCTGTCTGGAAGCGGCCGTAGTATAGGCATGGCACACAGGCTGATCTGCGAAGCAGGCCACAGTCGCGGGCGCGTACACCTTTGCCCGGCTGAAGCCGTTCACCGTCGTCGTTGCTGCGTTGTCGATCAGCCACACACGGACTGGCGCTACGGGTCGGGTTTCACCCGCACAACGCGTTTGCGGTACTCATACACGTTGTCACCGCGAATGCGCCTCTCCTCGGTGCCGGTGATCCGGTCCACCTTCTGGTCCGAGCCGGTGATCGGCTTGGCCTCGATCTCGGTCTCGTGCTCGAACGAGTGCGATTTGTCGGTGTTGCGGTAGTAGCGGTACAGCGCCCAGTACAGCGCGGTTGCGCCGGCCGGACCTGCCGCCAACAGCCAGAGGCCACTGTCGTCGCTCATGTCGATGCCACCAGGAATGCAATTGCGAGGGCTTCAATGACGGTGCCGGTGGCCAGTGCCGCCAGCAGCATCTTCCATTGCTGCACGGGCACGCTGCCCATGGTTTCGCCGGTGCGGCCGTTCACTGCGATGTAGTGCAGCATGCCGCCGTTCTTCCCGGGCTGATGGTACGAGTACAGCCAGACCGGCAGGTACATCGACACCCAGCGGGTGCCATGCACTTCCAGCTGCTCCTGCTCCCAGCGCACGCCGCGGTTGTAGCGCTTCACCGAATCTTCCACCTGCGAACGGGCGATCGACAGCAGCTGGTCCTCCAGCCGCGGGCGCAGCTTCTCCACATCCAGGTTGCGCTTCTCCGAAGTGAAGCCGGCCAGGTACGAGGCGTTCCACTTCACTGCATTCTTGGTGTCGAAGGGCAGGATGGTATTGATGATGTTGTTGGTGTTGGCGCGGGTGTCCAGGTTGCCGCGCTCGGCCGAGGATTCCAGCGGCAGGTCATCGACGGTGAAATCGACCTGGCGTTCGACCTGGTAGACATCGGCATCGTAGACGGTGCGCTTGTTCTTCTCGGTGCCGACCGTGTACTGCCGGGTCTGGATCTCGCCCCGGCCGGCCACGGCTGCGCTGACATTGCTGTCGACGATCATGTACGGCAGGAACACGCCGACCACGTTTTCCGGGGTGAATTCGTCCTTGAAGGCCTTCAGCGCGAACATCCGGCGCTTGTCGACGAACTGGCGGATGCGTGCGACCGCATCGTCCTTGCGGATATGGAAGGGCAGTACCGCATCGGGAACCGCGCCATTGCTGATCTGCTCGTTGACGCCGAATACATGGCGGCACCAGTGGCAGCGGGCCGTCATCGTGCTTTCGGTATTGACCGTGACTTCGGCGCCGCAGCCGGTGCACTTGAACGTCATCAAGGCCGAGGTGTCGGTATCGATGTCGCGTGCGCCGGAAGCGATGACCGTACCGCGCAGCTGGTCGATGGCCTCGCCCAGCCCGAATTCCTCCTCGACCCGCGCGCCATGCCATTCGTGACGGCAGTACAGGCAGACCAGGATATCGGTACCGGCCTTGGGCCGGATGTCGGTGGCGCCACACTTCGGGCAGCGGTTGAGGCCGTCCTTCAGCTCGCTGGCCGAGGTGTCGATGGCCAGCGGATCCGGCGCTTCCACTTCATCACGGATCGCCTTCGGCAGCGTCGATGTATCCAGCGGGAAGCTGCCGGGCAGGGGAGGAACGTCCTGCGGCGAACCCGGCCCATCCAACGGCGCCGCCGGCAGGGGCGGCGGCGTTGCGGGGGCGGATCCGGGCAGCGGCGGAGGGCCGTTTCGGGGATCGGACATGTTGATCGTGCGTCCTGCCGTTACAGGCCCAGTGCCTTGGCCTTGAGTGCGTCGTAGTCGCCCTGGGTGATCAGGCCGAGGTCGAGCATCTCCTTGGCCTTCTTCAGCTTGGCCACCGGATCGTCCGCCGCCGGTGCGACCGGCTGCTGCATGCCGCCGACACCGAACATGCCCGAGGCCATGCCGACGCCGACCAGGCCGGCAGCACCGCCGTTCTCGCCAGCCGACTGGATGCCCTGGGCCACGCTGGCCTGCAGGTTGGAATTGCCACGCGCACCGGACAGCGCATCGGCGCGCTGCACGGTCTTCAGCAGTTCGCGGGTATTGGCGTCGTACTCGATCGAGACGATGGCGGTCTTGACGATGGCCAGGCCACGATCGGTCTGCCACTGGTAGGCCTGTTCGACGGCGGCCGACAGGCTCTGCGCGAAGCCGATCGAATCCTGCTGCAGCCTGGTGATGCGATTGCCCTTGCCCGGATCGTTCGTGTACAGGCTGAAGGCGGGCGCCAGCGAGCCCACCACTTCATTGAACAGCTGGCTGGCGGCGGCGTTGTCCAGGTCGGTGAAGTCGAAGACCTGGCCCGGCTGCAGGTAGCTGGCTGGCACGAAGTTCTTCACGAACAGGATCGGGTCGACGATCTTCAGGGTGTAGGAACCCCGGGTGACCGCGCCGACCTGGGTGTTGAGGAAGCCGTCATCCCAGTAGATCTCCGACTGGGTGCCGAAGCGGTTGTCCGGCAGCTCCTTCAGCGACACGAAGTACGCGGCCTGCTGCGAGCCCGGCTGGCCACCGAACTTGAAGCGTTCCCAGCTCTGCTTGATGAAGGTGCTGACCAGGCCGTCACCGGCGAAGATCGACTGCGAGTTGAGATCGTCCGAGCGCCATTCGTAGCCACCCGGTTCGGCGACGAAGGCGGTGATCGCACCGTCCTGGAACAACAGCAGGCCGTAGCCCTCCGGCACGATGATTTTCGAGCCGTTGGTGATGATGTTGGACGAGCCGCTGGTGTTGGAACCGCGGCCCGCATTGGTGCCGCGCGGTACCGCCGCGAACAGGGCCGCCGTCGACGGCAGGCCCGTGGGCACGGTGTAGAAGTCCTTCCACTGGTCGGCCAGCACACCGCCAACCGCACCCTTCACCGCCTGTACCAGACCCATGTCCAACTCCCTGTGATTCGATGGCAGGCACCGTGCCTGCCGAGCCTGGCTGAATATAGCAGCGGGCGAGGGCGGCTGTAGTGCCGGAAGATGAATCCGGATCAGCGGCCTTCGCAGGTCCCCGGCGGCTGGCGGATCGCCTGCAGCACAGCGGCCATGTCCAGCTCGCCCAGCCCCATCTGCCGGGCCCGGGCGAACAAGGCGTCACTGGCATCGATCAGCGGCGCCTGCATGCCTGCGGCCTGTGCGGCCGCCGCCACCAGCTGGCTGTTCTTCAGCACATCGGACACGGCGGCCTGCACCGCGAAGTCGCCGCGGATCATCTTGTCCAGCTTGATCCGCGAAACATCGCTGGCCATCGGCCCGGCGTTGAGTACCTGGGCAAAGCGCTCGAGCGCAATGCCATGTCGCTCGGCGAAGTGCACGGCCTCGGCCAGGCCGGTGACCAGGGTGATCAGGAACAGGTTCACGGCCAGCTTCATCTGCAGTGCAGAGGGTACTGGGCCGCAGGCAACGCACTGGCGGCCCAGCGGCTCGACCAGGGAGGTGGCCTTGCTGACGTCGGCCTCGGTCCCGGCCAGCATCACCACCAGTTGCGCGCCCTCAGCCTGCAGCCGCGAGCCGGATACCGGCGCTTCGACATAGCGCCCGCCGGCAACATCGATCTGTTCGGCCAGTGCCTGCGAGAACGACGGTGCGCTGGTGCCCATGTTGAGCAGCAGGCGACCGCTCACCCGGCTGCCGAACGCGGGCGTGTCACGTGCCAGCACGCTGTCGATGGCAGCGTCGTTGGCGACCATGAGGATGATCGTTTCGCATCGGGCGAACACGTCCTGCAGCGGGTCGATGACCTCGATGCCGGCGGCAGTGGCCACGGCATCGTTGCGGCGGGAGCGCGACCAGCCGAGGACCCTGTGCCCAGCACGCGCCAGATGGCCTGCCATCGGCGTTCCCATCACCCCGAGGCCTATGAATCCGACGGGCATGCCTTGCTCCACGCAGCAGCGAAGGGCCCATCTTGCCGCATCTGCCCACAGCGTGTGATTGCCGGGGCGTGGACTATGGCCCGCTGGCCTCGTTGGCCCGTTTCACGGCCTGTTCGGCCTGCTCTTCTGCCCTTCGCACCGCCTCATTGGCCTCCTCGACCGCGCGTTGCAGGACTTCCATTGCCGAGCGGACGCCTTCCTCGCTGGCCGCGATCGCGGCATCCGCCAGCTCCTGGGCGATCTGCATCGGGCTCTTGCCCGCAGCGCGGGCAACCGCGGTCCTGTCGTCAGGCGGGATCGGGAACGTCATGGTCGGTGCTCCGGAGGGGGTTGAAGTAGCAGCGGTGTTCAGATCATCACTGGCGGTCAGTGCTGGCCTAGCGTCGGCCACGGTCTCGCTGTCGGCGAAGCGAAGCATCCGGCGGTAGTCCAGCAGGTTGACGACGTTGTCCTCGACCTGGACCAGTGCCTGCTCCCTCGAGGCCTCGACCACGAACAGGATGCTGGCGCCGTCCTGGCCCAGTTGGCCGTGGCCGACCGGATGGTCGGCGACAAAGGCCTGGGCTGCACGGAAATGCTGAAGGGCAAGCGCGCCCACCCGCTCACGGTCAGGCGCCTGGTCGGGATCCTCGCCAAGCAGCGCCGCCATCTGCTGCGCCGCCAGCGAGAGACGCGGGTAGCCCACCGTCCGCCCCGCAAGCAGCGTGGTTCCGATCGCCGTGGATACCTCGGCGGGCCCCGGCAGTCGCGACAGCTGGATCCCTTCCAGGCACCCGAACAGCGCCGGTAGTACCGCCGTGAGCGCATTGCCGGCGTACGCCAGCCGACGCTCGCTGCTGGAGGCCGTGGGATGCAGGTGCTGGTAGAAGCGGAAGTAGTCCACGAACTCGGCCGGATTGCATGCGTGCTGCAAGGCGAAGCGGGCAGCCTCGGCCAAGGACTCGCCGGCATCACCGGCCCCCTGCTGTTCCGCAGCCAGCTGGTGAAGCCTGAGCGCATCCCTGAAATCCAGCTGCTGCAACAGCGGCGCGGATGCGACGCCGATCGCGGCCAGGAAGGGCCGGTATGAGGCCAGCGCCGTAGCGGTCAGCAGCTGGTGCCTGGCGAGTACCTGCTGTACCTGCTGGGCCATCGCGGGATGTGCCTCGTCCTGCTCCTGCCGCCGCAGCACCTCACGATCATCGAAGCCCAGGCTCAGCAGCTTGATCGGACTGACCTGCAGCCCCACGTTCGGCAGCCAGGTCATCCCACAGCCATGCAGACCGCGCTGCACGGCGTCGAGCAGGCTGGTTTCGTCCTCGAAGCTGTAGCGATTCTGGCGGGATTCGATCGCCCATTGCAGCCACGCGCGGCCACCGTCGATGAAGCCGAGTACGTGCTGGCTGTGCCGGCCCAGCTGGGCGATGGATGGCAGGGGGCGACCACTGATGAAAATGCTCACGCTGGGCTCCTTGCGGCCTCACGGGGCCGAAAAATCCTTGAGAACGTCGGTAGCAGCAATGCCGGCGCGGGTCAGAGTGCCGGCGGGCCCGCCATCGTCGCCTGGCCCTGGGTGAGCACACTCGCATATTTCCGGCCCGCCGTCGCCTGGGGCGGGGCCGCTGCCGCGCCCGGCACGGGCCGGCGCAGTGCCGGGTGGCCGCGAGGGCCTGGACGGCGGCCTGGGAAAGGGCCGGCAGGAGGCGGCCGAGGCGACGCCGGTGGTCCCCACCGCTGCGTCGCCGGGCCGGCAGCGCGGGGGCTAGAGCATGTAGGGGATCTTGAACGCCAGGGTAAAGTCCGGCGCATCCGGGGTCAGGCCGATGCCGAGCAGGGTCACCAGCGTGGTGTGCTGGTTGAGCGCGTAGGTCACGCCCAGATTCAGTGACGCCGCATTGGCGTCGCTGCCGATCACCTTCATCCACCTGCCGCCCTGGAAACGGGTGGAGGCGCGGGCACTGATGCGGTCGCTGAAGGACAGGCTGAGACTGGTGCGTTCGTTGAAGGCGAACGCCACGCCCGCACCGAAGTACACCGAGCCGCCCAGCTTCACGTCGCCAGGATTGACCGTGTCCGGATTGCTGTCGATGTCCTTGAAGCCTCTCGGGAACGAATGCACATAGCCGAGATTGGCGAACAGGATCGCCGGGTCCGCGGTCTTGACCATGGACAGGCCGAGATTGGCCTGCCATACACCGTTGCCGGTGGGCTGCTCGCGCGGCACCGCAAAGCGGATGTAGTCATCGTCATCGCGCTCGATCACCTTCCAGTCCAGGCCGTACGGCGCGCGCCCGGTGGGTGCGGTCACCCCGGCCGTAAGCACGGTCTCGGGGCGCCAGCCACGCTCGCCGAACAGGCGGTAGTTGGCGCTCAGGCCGATATCGCCCAGCCCATTGCCGTTGGTCTGTTCCTGCGCAATGGCCGCCGCAGCGCCGCCGGCGCCACCCTTCTGGTAGACCGTTCGCCGCGCCAGATAGGGGACATCCAGGTTCAGGGTCAGGTTGGGACTGACGCCCCAGCGGGCGGCGAGGTTGTAGGTGAGCGAGTCGGATTCGACGTTCTCGACGGCGATGTTGCCAAGGAAGATCGCGTCCAGGGCCAGGAAGCCGTTGAGCGTGAGCTGCTTGCGGTCGTAACGGGCGTAGGTGAGGCTGCTCTCGATGGTGAAACGGCGCGAGAACAGCGCGGACTGCTGCTGTTTCACATCATCCACGCTGCGCCGGGCGTCCTGCCGGGCCTGCTGCGCCTCGGCGGCACTGCTGGCGTAGCCTTCAGCGCCGGCTGCAGCAGCCGCGCCTCCCGGCGCGGCCGAGCCAGGCTCGACGGTCGTTGCCGGACCCGTTGCCGTGGCCGGGCCGGTCGAGCCCACGCGGCCACTCAGGCGTGCCTGCATGGCCTGCACCTGCATGTCCAGTTCGCGCAGGCGCCGTACTTCCTGCGCATAGTTCGACTTCAATTGCTCCAGCTGATTGGCAAGGGCCTGCACGTCGGCGCCGTCATCGGCGGCTGGCGGCGCGGCAAGTGCGGTGCCCGCCAGCGCCGCCAGCGCCAGCGGGGTGAACCTCAGAAGGCTGTGCATGTTCGTGTCCTGCGTAGTGAAGCGCGTCCCCCAACGCCGGGCCGTGTTACCGGCCCGGCCCCATGCCGCGGTTCATCGCAATCGCCTGGGCCACGTTCTGGCCCAGCGGCAGGTTGCCTCCCGCGGTATCCCGCACCAGCTCCAGCCGCAGCTGGTTGCTGGCCACCTGGCCGTCGCCCGTCAGGGCAATGCCCTGGCCGACGCTGCCGTTGCGTATCCATTGCTGCACCAGACCCTGGCCGTCCACCAGCAGCTGCAGGCGCAGCTGGTTGCCGTCCAGCACGGCGCTGGCAGACGCACCGGCCTGCTGCGCGCTGGCCCCATGCGCGCCGTCAGCGGACAGCGAAGGCACGGCGCCATCGCGGACGGTCAGCGTGGTGACATTGCGCGCGGCATTGCCATCGCCGGCGACCTGCACGCTCTGCACCAGTCCGCTGGCGTTGGCCAGGCCGCTGCTGTCGATGCTGCGACCGCGCGTGTCGGGCAGAGGGGCGTCGGCAGCGGTGACATGCACGCTGGGCTGGAAGCTCAGCCTGGGGGTGCCGCCGCTACGGAAATCCATGCCCAGCGTCAACGCTCCCTGCAGCGCGGTGCCATTGCCCGCCTGCCATTGCGAGACCATGGTCACCCCGAACCAGGCCACGGTATTGCCACCCACGGTGTAGCGGCCGCGCATCAGGTTCAGTTCGGGGTCCGGGATCTCCTTCAGTCCGTGCCCGCGGGCAGCCTCTGCAGCCTGCACGGGCAGGGCGGGAGCGGCCAGCAGCAGGACCATCATCAGGGCGTGGCGGCACATGGTGGAGTTCTCCTTCAGAACAGGTCGGCATGGCTGAAGCCGAAGTCGACCAGCTCGGCATCGGTGATCGGCCCCTGCCGCGCGTAGAGCGCGCGGGCACTGGGTCGTTCGCTGGGTTGCAGCAGAACCGTGTTGCGATCGAAATCGCTGCCGATCACCACGAATACCGCCCGTGATGGCCATGCAGCAAGGAAGTCCGGCAGCGCCAGGCTGCGGTTGCCAAGGATCGGGTCGGCCACCTCGACCACGCCGTCGCGCACCTGCTTGAGCACCACGAAATGACGGAAGCCGCGCACGTCCATCAGCACCAGGCCGGGGACGCGAAGGCTGCGCAGGCGGGTTTCATCGATGCGGTAGCCGCGGCCGCGCATGCCCAGCGATTCCACATAGCGTTTGATGTCGAGCAGCGAGAAGCCGCGCTCGGCTACCAGCGACGGATCGGAGACCCCCATCATCCCTTCGATGACGGTCGCCTCGTCGGTGTCCAGGTGGTAGGCGTGGCGCAGGATGGTGGCCAGCGCCGCCGCGCCGCAGCTGTAGTCGGTGTGCTGCCGCACCACGTTGCGGTAGCGCCGCTCCTGCATGCTCTCCACCTTCTGCTGCAGCAGCGTGCCATTGGGAAGCACATCGGCGAAGCGGACATCGCCGGCCCATGCCGAAGCGGTGCCCAGCAGCCACAGGCACACCAGCAGACGTAGCGGAAGACGGCGACCTATCATCACGTTCTCCGGCAGCAGGAGGGAGCCCCTGTCCCAAGGGGGAGGAGGAACAGGGGCTCCCGGGAACCCGGCCATTGGCGGACGGCCGGGGTGTTGCGCTTACTCGCCGCTGCCGCCACCACCGCCGGTGCTGGGCTGGGCGACTGCCAGGGCCAGGCTGTTGGCCTGCAGGTTGCCGGTACCCGAGGCCACGTTCACGCCGATGTTGCCGGAGGCGCCGGAGAAGGCGCTGCCCGACAATGCCGAGGTGTTGGTGGCATCGACATTGACCCAGCGCGTGGTGCTGACCGTGCCGCTGAGGCTGGCGTACAGATCCGCCACGCCCAGTTCGACGAACTGGCTGGTGCCACTCTCACGCGTATCGAAGCCCAGGCCGCCCACCCCCGGCCGGTTGGGGTTCATCGTGGCGTTCTGGATCTCGTTGTCCAGGTCGATGTGGCCAGTGCTGTTGCCACCCGGATGCGGCAGTGCGCCGTTCCAGGTATCCAGGTAGTAATTGGCCATCTGGTAGGCATTGCCGGTGCCACGGTAGGTGCCGGCGCCATAGCCCAGGGTCAGGCCACTGACGCTGCCACGCATGCCGACCTGCACGGTGTCGGTGTAGGACTTCACAAAGCCGGCGTTGCTGACCGTGTTGCCGGTGGACACCTGGTTGGAGCTGATGCTCGACTGCGCCACTGCCGTGGTCGCCACCGAGGCGGCGAGCGCGTTCTTCTGCTCGTTGTTGTTGCCCGACGCGATGTTCACGCCGATGTTGCCCGAGGCGCCGCCGAAGGCATTGCCACCGAGACTGGCCGCATTGGTCACACCCGAGTTCTGGGTGACGTTGCCGAATCCGGCCTGGTTGACGAACACCTCGGCATCGGCCATGCCGAAGCTGAAGGAGGCATCGGCTGCCGACAGCGAGGCGGCGTTGTCCTGCGCGTTGTTGTCGCCGGATACCACGTTGAAGCCCAGGTTGCCGGATGCACCGGCGCCCACGCTGTCACCGATGGAGGCACGGTTGGTGACCAGGCTGTTGCTGGTGGCGTTGTTGCTGATCGACTGCCGGTTGTCGATCACCGCGATCGCCGCCGAGTCGAGGTCGATGTCACCGCTGATCGTCGGGTCACCCGAGAACCGGACATCGGTGCTCAGGCGCAGGTCCTTTTCCAGGTTCACATCCACGCCGTGGTTGTTCTTTTCCTTGCGTTCGTCGGCCTGGATGGTGCTGTGCTTCTGCACGTTGGCGGTGACGGTGCGGTTGCGTACGTCGTTGTCGGTGTGGTTGTGGGTGTCGTTGCGGGTTTCGCTGACGGTGTGGTTGTGGTTGATGTTCGCGTTGGCGTTCTGGTTGTCCCAGCCATTGGCCGCAGCGGCGGTCGAGGCAGTGGCAATCGCCATGGCGAGCATGGTCCGTTTGACGGTCGCTTTCATGGTGCCCTCTCTCTCATCAGGTGGTGCATCGGTTGGGTGGTTGTCACGGGCGGTCCTGCACGACCAGGCCGAGTACGTTGGCCGTGTCATTGCCGCTGCCCGCGATCTGATTGAGTTGCAGGACCCCGTCGAACCCACGCAGCGCGGTGCTGGCTACACCGGCGCTGCGGGTGCCGGTCGCAACGCCGCGACCGGCGCCGTCCCGCCCCCCTGCCAACGCGGAACCTTCGGCGGCCAGGGCCGTGTCGTCGGTTTCGCGTATGCCCTGTCTGGCCAGCGTCGCGCTGACGACGTTGAGCGTCGTGTTGGCGATGCCGCTGGCCTGGTTGATCGAAGCAATGCCGCTGGCGCCGGCCAGCGCGTCACCGCCGATGTGCGCGGACGCCTCCATCGGCAGCGAGCGCACGTGGTTTGCCGCTTGCAGTTGTTGCGTGTTGATCGCCACATCCGCGCGTTCGCCGTGGGCGATACCACGCAGATTGGCCTGCAGGTTGAGATCACCAGCCGCCTGGTTGACGGCGATGGCGCCGTTCGCGCCGGCAAGCGCCTGGCCGTCGATCCTTGCCACGTCGAGATAGGCCAGCATGCCGCTGTAGTCATCGGCAAGCACCATCACCGGCGCGGCACTGAGCGCCAGCAACAGCCAGCGCCACCGCTTCACTTGCCACCTGCCGGGGCCGGGCCCTGCAATGGGAACTGCGCCAGTGCGCCGCGCACGGTATCGCCGATGCCGCGGGTGCTGTTGCCGACTGCACCGAGGGGTCCGCCCAGCGCCGCGCCAAGGGCGCCGCCGGTCATGCCGTCACCGTTGCGACCCAGCGTGCCGCCCAGCACCTGCTGTGTCACGCGCTCGACCGTGGTGCCTCCGGGGGCCGCCAGCGTGGTCGCGCGACCCGCGCCCATGCCGGCGTAATCCTCGTCACTCAGCTCATCCATCCCGTTCGCGGTGGTACCCGCGCCGAGGGCGGCGGCGATTTCGCGCTGCGGTTTCGGATCGGCAATCAGGGCCACGCCGGGAGGCGCCATGCGGTACGCCGGGCGCGCGGACACATCGCGCAACAGGACGATTTCGCCCGGTTGCGCCTTCACCCCCTGGCGCGCGCCGGAGGCGGATGCGCCCAGGGTAACGACCAGCAGGGCCAGTGCCGGTGATACCGCTAGGCCGCGAATCAGGGTGGAGCCGTCCATGCCGTTCTCCCGCGATGGGTGCGGCGGAACTACGCATCAACCGTGCCAACCCGCGGAGGCCCGTCTGCCGGTGCCGGCGCCCGGGGCAGGGCGGCGCGCTGCTGCCCGGGTGTTACAGCAGCGTTGGGAAATTGTTGGGATTCCGAAGCGGCAGGCGCCGCAGGGCAAGGCGCCCGGCCGACTGTTGCATTGCTGTTACAGGGGCAGGCGCGCACTGCAACGGTGCCACTTCAGCAACGGTTTTCTTGACGCGCTGCTCATTGCACCAGCGTTTATCGCAGCGCTAGGATCCGCCCAGCAAAGGCCGCCGCGGTGGCCGTGGAAGTCCCGGCGGAGGGCGGCACGCCGGTGACGGGAACAAGGCCCGCCGTCGGTGTCCGGATGCTGGGGGAAGCATGGCGGCGGTCCCGGAGGCTTCTACATCACGGTGCGTGCTGTGGTTCGGCGAACCGGCGGCGAGCGAGCGCAGTGCGCTGGCGGCCGCAGGCTGGTACGTGCGCAGCATCCAACCCGATCCGGCGATGGCGATCGGCCTGCGCGGCCGTGATCGATTGCTCGCCGTGCTCGATCTGCGCCACCTCGATGCAGCAGCATTGCAGCTGCTAGCGCCGTGGATCGAACAGCACCAGCACCTGCCCTGGCTGGCGGTACTGCCACCGGGTGCGGGGCCGACACCGGCGGCCTGGTCGCCACTGCTGCAGCGCTGCCTGGCACGGTTCACGCTGCCGTTCGGCCTGCAGGACCTGGTGGTTGCGATGCGCCGGCAGTTCGATGCCGATGATCCTCCTGCCGACGAGGCGTGCGCCGGGCAAGGGCCTCGCGCGTTGATCGGCGAGAGCCCGGCCCTGCATGCGGTGCGCACGGTGCTTCACAAGTTCGCCCCGGTCGAACTGCCGGTCCTGGTCACCGGCGAAACCGGCACCGGCAAGGAACTGGCCGCGCACGCACTGCACGCGCTGTCGGGACGCGCAGGCAAGCCGTTCTTCGCGGTCAACTGTGGCGCGATCCCGGCCAACCTGGTGCAGTCGGAGCTGTTCGGCCACGAGCGCGGATCGTTCACCGGTGCGGACAAGCGCCAGATCGGCGTGTTCGAATCCGCACACGGTGGCACTGTCTTCCTCGATGAAGTGGGCGACCTGCCCCCCGAAGCGCAGACCACGCTGCTGCGGGTGCTGCAGGAAGGCACCTTCGAGCGCGTCGGTAGCAGCCAGCCGCTGCGCGCCGACGTGCGCGTGCTCGCTGCCACCCACGTCGAACTGGAGCATGCGGTGGCACAGGGGCGCTTCCGCAGCGATCTGTACTACCGGCTCAACGTGCTGCGCGTGCCGATGCCACCGCTGCGCGAACGCGGCGCCGACGTGCAGCTGCTGGCCGAACATTTCCTGGGCTGCTTCCGCCGCCGCCACAGCGTTCGTGCGCGCGGATTCTCGCCAGCGGCGCTGCAGGCCATGCGCCGCTTCGACTGGCCGGGCAACGTCCGTGAACTGCTGAACCGCGTGCAGCGGGCGGCGATCATGGCCGAAGGCGAGCTGATCAGTGAGCGCGACCTCGAACTGGGGGCCCCGCAGACAGCGCCGGCCGGGGCGATGCTGCACGACGCCCGCGGCCAGGCCGAGCGCGATGTGCTGCTGCAGACGCTGCGTCAGACCGGCTACAACGTATCCGAGTGCGCGCGGCAGATGCAGATCTCGCGGGTGACGGTGTACCGGCTGTGCCGCAAGCACCGGTTGCAGCTGCCGGCGCAGCGCTGAGCCGGGTTGACGCGCCGCCCGGGGCCACCCACGCTTGGGCCAACGCCCCTTGGACCGCGACGCGCGCGATGAACCAGAGCCCCGAACTGCTGCGCCGCCTGCTGCGCGCCAAGGACGCGATGGACCGCGCCAGCCACGAGGCGTGGCCGGTGGCCCGCCTGGCTGCGGTCAGCGCGGTGTCCGCCGCGCACTTCGCACGCTCGTTCAAGCAGGCCTTCGGGCTGCCGCCGCACCGCTATCTGCTGAGTCGCCGCATCGAGCGCGCGGTGGCACTGCTTCGTGAAACCGACCTGCCGGTCACCGACATTGCCGCACAGACCGGATGGGCCAGCCTGGGTACCTTCGGGCGGATCTTCCGAGACATCACCGGCGACAGCCCGGGCAACGTGCGCGAGCGCGAGCGCGCCGGGCATGCGGCGGTGCCAGGGCCGGTGCCCGAGTGCCATGCGCGGGCGGCCCTGCGCCCGGATCTCAACATCGCAGTTTTGGAGAAGCGCCGCCGCGCTGTGGCAGCTAACGTAGACCCCACCTGAAGGAGGTCCCATGACGAATACGGTGAATACGGTCGGGCTGTATGTGCGCGACCAGGATGAAGCGCTGGCGTTCTACGTCGATGCACTGGGTTTCGAGGTGCACACTGACGTGCGCAATGGCAGCTACCGCTGGCTGACCGTGCGCAGCCCTGCACAGGAGGGGCTGCAACTGGGCCTGTTCGTGCCCGGTCCGCCGACCCATGATGCGGCCACGGCGCAGGCGCTGCAGCAGCTGGTGGCCAAGGGCGCGATGCCGCCGCTGGTGCTGGCGGTGGAGGATTGCCGGGCGCGCTACCTGGAATGGCAGGCGAAAGGGGTCGAGTTCACCCAGGAACCGATCGAGCGGTTCGGTGCCATCGATGCCGGATTCCGTGACCCGTCGGGCAATGGCTGGAAGATGATCGAGGCCCGTTCCGAGGCGAGGCGGCGCGCATGAATCGCGGCCACTGGGCGCGTCCGGTCCACCGCTGGACCTCGATCGTGTTCACCCTGGCGGTGATCGTCAATTTCGTGGCGCGCGCTATGGGGCAGGGCGAGCCCGCTGCGTGGATCACCTATTCGCCACTGCCGCCCCTGTTCCTGCAGCTGTTCACCGGGCTGTATCTGTTCGCGCTGCACTACGCCGGCAGGCGCCGCAGCGCCGTTGCGGGCGCTGCGGGGTGACCCGGCTTCAGGCGACAGCGTCGGCCGTATAGGCGGCAAGCAGGGCCGGAAGGTCCTGCATGCGCTGGAAGATCACCTGCGCGCCGGCAGCGCGCAGGGCTTCCGGCGTGCTGTGGTGCGGGCCGCCCTCGCTGAAGCCGAACACGGTGGCACCCGCCGCCACCCCGGCGGTCGCGCCGGTCACGGTATCCTCGATCACCGCGCAGCGCCGGGGGTCTACGCCCAGCGCTGCGGCCGCCGCCAGGTAGACGTCCGGATGCGGCTTGGTGTTTGGCATGTCCTGGCCGCTGAATACATGGCCCTGGAAGGCATCGAGGATGCCGACCTTGCCCAGCTGCAGCTTCACCTTGTGCAGGTCGGCACCCGAGGCGCAGGCAATCCTGCCGTGGGTGGCCAGGGCGATCGCACGAACGGCCTCGGGCGCCCCCTGGATCGCTTCGAGGTCACGCTCCAGTGCCACGTTGCGCTGCTGGCGGAAGTCTTCCAGCCATTCCTCGGTGAACGGTTTGCCGGTGCGCTCTTCGATCAATCCGGCCAGATGGGCCACCGACTGGCCGAGGAAGACCTCGCCGGCCTGTGCCGGGGTCAACGGCCAGCCACGTTCGGTCAGCATTTCCGAGAGCACGCGGGCCACCAGCGGCTCGGAATCGACCAGCACGCCATCGCAGTCGAACAGCACGGCATCGAAAGGAAAACGGGACATCAACAGCTCCTTGCTACAACAGTACGAGACTAATCAGCGGGTATTTTCCCACGGTGGCGTTGGAAGAAACGTGGTCACCAGGGCATCCACTGCCACGCGCACCTTGGGGGCCAGATCACGGGTGGCCGGCCACAGTGCGTGCAGCGGCCCGCTGGCAAGTGGCTCTGGAGTCAATACCGGAACCAGCGCTCCGCTGCGCAGCTCGTCCCCGACCAGCCAGGTGGTCGCCTCTGCCAGGCCAAGGCCGGCCAGCAGGGCTGTCCGCAACGCCTCACCATCGCTGATCCGGTGCCGCCCTTCGATGAGGTGCTTGACCGGCCGGCCGCACGCATCGGGCACCGTCCAGGGGAGGGCATGCCCTTGCCTGCCGAAGGTGATGCAGTCGTGAGCGGCAAGGTCGGCGAGACTGGCAGGCACGCCTCGTGCCGCCAGATAGGCCGGTGAGGCGCAGATCACCGAATGCTGGCAGCCAAGGGCGCGCGCGGAGAGCGAGCTGCTGTCCGGCAAAGGCCCCAGCCGGATGGCCAGGTCGACGTTCTCTTCGAGCAGATCCACTCTGCGATCGGTGAAGCTGACATCCAGTTGCAAGCGGGAATGGCGTTGTACCAGGTCGGCAAGCACCGGCATCACCCAGCGTTGCCCAAAGGCGACCGGAAGACTGACCCGCAGCAGGCCGGACACCTCCTGGCGCCGTGCGGCCGCGTTGGACTCGGCTTCGTCCAGTTCCGCAAGGATGCGCTGGCACACCTGGTAGAACTCGGCACCTTCAACGGTGAGCGCCAATCTGCGCGTGGTCCGGTCCAGCAGGCGCGCGCCCAGGCGCTGTTCCAGGGTGGCCACGCTCTTGCCCACCGCCGATTTGCTCAGGCCCATGCGCAGCCCGGCTGCGGTGAAGCTGCCGGCATCCACCGCCTGGACGAACACGCTGATGCCCTGCAGGCGGGCCGCGCTGTAGCTGGTCATGGTGCTTCGATTGGAGAATTCAAGGAGACAGTCTAGCGATGATTTCCCGGAACTGCGTATGCACATTCGTCAATAGACTTTCCCGGCGCACTTTCGCGCGCCATCGAGCCGAACACCATGCCTGCGTCGACCATGAATTCCTGGGAGCTGGATGCTCCCGGCCTGGCCCACCTGCACCCCGTGCAGCGCCTCATTCCCCGCCCGGGTCCGGGGCAGCTGCTGGTCAAGGTTGGGGCCGTTTCACTCAACTACCGCGATGCCCTGGTGATCAACGGTGGCCTGCTGCCGGGCGCCTTGCCGCGCCCCTTCGTGCCGGCTTCGGACATGGCGGGGGTGGTTGTCGAAACCGGACCGGGCGCGTGCCGCTTCGATGTCGGCCAGCGGGTGATGGGCAACTTCTGGACGCAGTGGCTGGATGGCGCTCCTCCCCTCGAGATGCTGCAGCACGGGCTCTCGCTCGGCGGCCCGCTGCCGGGCATGCTGGCCGGATATGTGGTGCTTGACGAAGACGTCGCCGTTGCCACGCCGCCCTCGTTGTCGGACGAACAGGCCTGCACGCTGCCGGTCGCGGCACTCACCGCCTGGTTTGCCCTGGTGGAGGCCGGGCAGGTGCGCGCCGGCCAGACGGTGCTTGTGCAGGGCACGGGGGGCGTCTCGTTGTTCGCGCTGCAGTTCGCGCAGGCGCTCGGGGCGCGGGTGATCGCAACCTCGCGCAGCGACAGCAAGCTCGCGCGCGTTGAGCAGTTGGGCGCATGGGCCACCATCAACACCGGGCAATACCCGGACTGGGGCGCGCGTGCGATGGAGTTGACCGCGGGGCAGGGTGTGGATCACGTGCTTGAACTGCTGGGCGGAGACAACCTCGCCCAGAGCGTGGCGGCACTCGCTGTCGGCGGGCACATTCTGCAGATCGGCTTCCTGCAGGAGACCGAGCTGCGCATGCCGGCTGTTCCGCTGATGCTGCGCCGCGCGACGCTGACCGGTGTTTCGGTGGGGCATCGCCGTGCCTTCGAGGCGATGAATGCCTTCATCCAGCGTGAACGCCTGCAGCCCGTCATCGACGCGGTGTTTCCATTTGCCGACGTGCCGGCCGCATTCGCAAGGCTGCAGCAGGGGCCGTTCGGCAAGGTGGTGGTGCAGGTGGACGCGTCCTGAGCTTGCCTGCCCGGCCGGCATCGGGGTGAAGCACGCCCGCGCGGCCGGTACAACGACCGCGCGGACGCTGGGCCTGGTCAGCCCAGGTCACACCCTGCAGGCTGCGGCCAGGTGGTGGCCGGCAGCATGTTCTTCAGCGAGGCCGGTGCATTGATGGCGACGTAGCTGGCGCCCAGCAGCTCTTCCAGGTCGGCGATGGTCACCAGGTAATTGTCCAGGCTGCCGAGGTTGGCTTCGTTGGGGATGATCCAGCTGATGGCCTTGGCGGTGCCGGTGTTCGGGTCGCGGGTGATGATGGTCTTCCAGAAGAACTCGGGTGTCGGAATGCCGTGGCTGGCCAGGAAGTAGTCGTTCGAGGCGTCGCCGTAGACCACGCCACCGTAGACGTCGACCGGCGCGATGTCGCGGTAGCACTCGGCCACGTTCTCGGCCTTCACCCAGATGCCCTGGTTGAAGCTGGAGACCTGCGGCACGATGTTGGTCATGTAGTTGGCGCGGCGGATGTACGTCGCGTTGTAGTCCATGTGGTTGGAGGTCACCAGGTGGCCACGGTCATAGCCGGACTTGATGCTGGCGTAGGACGCGGTGCTGCTCTGGCCGAGGCAGCCGGCCGGCAGGTCCGGGTCCTTGTAGAAGCTGGACGGACGCGGCTCCGAACCGGTATCGGCGTTGAGCGTGTACTCGTAACGGGTCGTGCTGTGCAGGCTGCAGTCGTAGGTCAGCACGAAGCCGCCCTTGTTGAGGGTGACGACCTGGGCCTGGGCAGCACCGGCGAAGGCACTGAGAAGGAACGCGAAGAAGAAGCTTGCAAGGCGCATGGCGGATCTCCAGCAGAAGATTCAGGGCGCAGCCGTCCGCCACGACCGCGCCGGAGCGGGGCGTGCGAAGACGTTGCGGAGAGGGGTGCTGCGGATTGCGGTGGGACGTGGCCGCGTGATCGGGGCCGTGCAGGCCCTGCGGTGTCGTTAGCGTCACAAGCTGTCGCTATTCGGTCAACGACGAAACGTCGAAGCTGTGACCGTCCGCAAGCACTGGAGATCTGTCAGATCACGCGGCGCGTGGCTGACACGCGCGCGTGCTAGGGCGCTGCAGGGAGTGCGCTCCTTTGCAGGGCGCGGCCCGCCGCAGCAGGCCGCGCCCTGATGTTCACTTGTACTGGTTGTGGCAGGAGCCGCAGCGCAGGGACATCTGCTTCTTGGTCATCTGCGTGCCTGCAATCGGCTCGATGCCGGTGGTCAGGAACGGATCGGCGGCCAGGCCCTTCTCGGCGGAGCCGTCCGGCCAGATGAAGGTGATGGTCTCGCCGCGCTTCACCGAAGCAAGGCCATGCGACAGGCGATAGGCACCGACCATCTGGAACATGGCGGCCTGGCGGATCCCGAGGTCGGCGCCGATGCTGGCATCAACCACGTTGGACAGGTCCTTGTAGATACGATCAGCGGCGTTGATCACCTTGCCCATGCCCTTGGCGGCCATGACGGTCACCGGAACCATCAGCGCGACCAGCAACCACTTTCTTGCAACAGATACGTTCACTTCATCTTCCTTGACATTGCGATGATCGTAGAGGCGCGGCTGCGCGCCTCGCTCATTTCTTCGTGGGTGAGTACGCCGTTGGCGTAGGTGTCCTCGACCGATCCATAGCCGCACATGCCGGCCTGGCCGCACATGCGGTTCAGCAGCGCGGAGTCGGCACCACAGGGCACGCCTTTCTGGCAACCGGCAAGGATCCAGGCGACTTCATCCACCTGCGTGCCGACCTTGAATGGCTGCATCTGCCGGGTGCGGCTGGCGGCGGTGTCACCCATCAGGCCGGCGAGGGCGACGTAGGCTTCGCCGTCGTCCTGCATCAGCACCGCGTCGACCAAGGTGCGGTGATCCTCGACGGAGAAGTTCCTGTCGGGCAGCACAAGCGCTCCCGAAAGCACGGTCTTTTCGATCTGGGCCACCAGACTGCCCTGTTCGGCGGCAAGATCGCGGTAGTGACGCTGCCTTGCGATGGCTTCGGGGGCGGTGAGGGCGACGCCGTCACAGCGCTGCTTCAGCCATCCGCTGCTGCGCGCGAGCGCACTGAGGCGTTCGCGCGGAATCTCCGCGGCGCTGAGCAGCGTGGCGTCGATCGCGCCGCTGCATTCGCTGTAGACCCGGCTCAGGGCCAGGCTGGCGCTGCCATCGCCGCTGCTGGACAGGTATTCGAGATCCGCGATGAGCGGGCGAAGTCGATCGGTGTGGTTGTAGCGATCAAGCGCGGAATTGCCGGTGGCGGGTAACGGAGCACCCTGCCGGATCGCGGCGGCGGACAGGGGTTCCGATGCCGCATCGGTGATTGAGGGAGAGGGCGCGGGAAGCCGGTCGGCTTCAGATCCACAGGCGCCCAGCGAAAGCGCGAGCGCGATGGCGAGAATGGCCGACGCAGCGGGGAGGGCGCGGCCGGGTAGTGACGGGTTTCCGGATTGCACGGGTTCCTTTGGCTCCAATGTCCATGAAAGCGCAGGTGGCCGCGGGGTCGCGACTACGCTGAAAAGAGGGGGGATGAGGCACCCGGGCCAGGAGTGGGCGCGGGCGCAGCGCTGCACATGGCAGGCAGTGAACGAGCGGGTGTTCTACATCGGGCAGCACTCTGGAGCGAGTCCGCTGGCGATGGCTGGGACGTTCTTGACGTTGCTGAATGATAGCACGTCGCATTCGCATTGAGGGCGGACCCTTGCCCGGCGATGCTGCGTCGCAAGGTGTCAGCCACCATTCGCACTGGTACGGTCCAGCCCGTTGCACCACCAACGACGGGGAGAGACGACGATGCGCAAGGTACTGCTGCTGTTGATCCTGCTGACCGGGCTGGCGCCCACCGCCTGGGCGGCCACGGTCAAGACCACCCATCGCACCATTCCCAGTTGGGACGGCACGCCGCTTGGAGCCTTTGTCATCGAGCCGCAGGATGCCGGCAGTGGGCGTTACCCGCTGCTGGTGATGCCCAGCAGCTGGGCAGTGCCGAGCGTGGAGTACGTGGGAGTGGCACAGGCGCTGGCGCGCCGTGGCTATGTGGTGATCAGCTACAGCTCGCGCGGGTTCTGGGAATCCGGCGGCAGCATCGACATCGCCGGCCCGGCCACGGTCGAGGATGTCAGTGCATTGATTGACTGGGCGCTGGACAATACCCGTGCCGATCCGGCCCGGATCGGCGTCTCCGGCATTTCCTACGGCGCAGGCACCAGCCTGCTGGCGGCGGCACGCGACCCGCGCATCAAGGCCGTGGCCGCGCTCAGCGGCTGGGCCGACCTGCAGGCCTCGCTGTACAGCAACGAGACCCCGAGCGCGCAGGGCATCGCCCTGCTGGTGGCGGCCGGCCTTGCCACCGGGCGCCCCGGCGCGGAACTGGCCACGATCAATCGCAATGTGCTGCTCGGCAACTACCAGGGTGCGGTGGACTCGCTGCTTCCGGTCGCGGCGCAGCGCAGCCCGGCGGCCAGCCTCGATGAGATCAACGCCAACCGGCCCGCCGTGTTCCTGGCCAACGCCTTCAACGACAGCCTGTTCCCGCCGGGCCAGCTGGTGGACTTCTTCAACCGCCTGAAAGGTCCCAAGCAGCTGCAGCTGCGCCACGGTGACCATGCGCTCAACGAAGCCTTCGGTGCACTGGGCATTCCCAACGAGGTCTACGACCAGGTGGGCGCGTGGTTCGATCACTACCTGAAGGGCGCGAGCAACGGCATTGCAGGCCAGCCGGCGGTGCAGCTGAAATCGCAGAAGGGCAACTGGAGCCGCTACGCGGACTGGCAGGCGACCAACGCCGGTGCGGTCAGCTATGGATTGACCGCACCGGGTGGACTGCTGTTGCCGACCGGCGGCCTGGCCGAGAACGGTGGCACCACCGGCTGGAACTACCGGATCGGCAGCGGCCTGCTGACCGCCGCCAACTCCGGTGTGGCGATGGCATCCGGTGCGCTGCAGATGATCAACCTGCCGCCGGGCGCCTATGTGCCGTTCATCGGCCGCAACGCTGCCGGTGTCTGGCAGGGCCCGGTCTACTGGAGCGCACGGCGGCTGGATGGCGCACCCGAAGTGCGGGTGACGGTGACGCCGAGCCGCGCCAACACCACGCTGTATGCCTACCTGTATGCCGAGGATGTGCTGGGCAACGGACAGCTGATCAGCCACAAGCCGTACACGCTGCGGGGGGCTACGCCGGGTCAGCCGAAGACCCTCGACCTGCGGCTGGAGGCCAGCAGCTGGAACCTTCCGGCCGGCAGTCGCCTGACCCTGGTCGTGGATACGGTGGACCTGCGCTATGCGGGCATCAGCCAGCTCGGTGGCGCGGTGACGTTCAGTTCGCCGGCCGGCGCGCCGTCGGTGCTGAAGGTTCCGCTGCATTGAAGCCGCTGGGTGTGCCGTCGATCGCAGCCATGTCGATCGACGGCCGCGCACAGGTGGAATGCCCAGCGATGCCTACGGGTCGGCCACTCCGGTAAGTCCACGCTGGCGGTGCGGCCGCGCTCGACTGGCAGTAGATAGCCTGATCAGGTACTAATATGGGGCTATCAATCGAGGCCAGGGGGGCATTCGATGGCTGGAAACCGTGTTGACCAAGGATTGGGGCCGTGTGCCAGCCCGATTGCCGGATGGACTCCGTGAGCGCGGCGTCCGATGCAGTCGCCGTCCTGCTTGGCATTTATTCCCAGACGCACCCCCGTCGAGCGAACGGCGGCCTCTATGCGATGGCGGGCTTCGCATTTCAGGCAGAGGTGGCCATCTCGCGGGCAGTGTCCTGCCTGGTCGCTTCAGAAGATTTTGCCGAATCTGGCAGGGTCTTCGTTGAAGCGCTTTCGGATGTGGCCGAGCAGGACCGCGATGGTTCGCTGGTTCTGCTGCAAGTCAAGCGCACCCTGACCAGTGCTGCACTGGACAGCGCAGCTGACGAAATCGCTGCAATCGAAGGGGTGGACGCGGCGCAACCTCAACCGCTGAAACCTCATTACGGCGTGGTGTGCCAGTACCACGAGATCGCGCTCGACTGGAGGCGATTGCCTTCGGCCTCGCCTCATTCAACGCTGCTGAAACAGCTGCAGGCGGAAGGGCGACTTCGCTCGCCCCAGCAAGCCCCCAATCCACGATGGCAGATCCTTTCCACGATCTGGAACAGCCATTCCGACCCATTCGGATACCTGCGATTCGCGCTGGACCGAATCATGCAACGGCAGGTTGTGGCGGGAGACGCAGCTGCCTGCTGGGAAGTGCTCGCCGAACGTTACCAACAGGGTCGGATCCATGTTCCCCGGTACGGCCAGCGACTGGACATTGCCGATGTATGCGTGACGGATCAGGTTGCGCGGCATCTGGAAGTCGGCAGGCGCATTACCTGGGATCGCTGGCGTCGCGGGCAGTACATGCCGCGCCCAGAACTGGTCAGTGATGCGGTGAGCGAGGCTCTGGCGCTGCATGCGCAAGGAATGCACGCCGAGGCGGCGGAGCTGAGTGTGTACTGGTTGGCCGGCCGCTCAGGGGCGGGAAAAAGCGTCATTCTGCTCAACGTCGTAAGTGAGCTGGTGATGTCCGGGTACGGCGTGCTGTGGCTCAAGCCGGAAGAACTGGAACCTGCCCTGATCCAGATCGCGCGGGGTGATGCGTCTGCTGCGCCCGACTTTCTTGCGGTGGACGATGTTTTCGACCCGGATGCGCAGGACAAGATTGATCTTGCCCGCATCAGCAACCTGATTGATGAACAGGGGTTGCGTCGTTGGCCCGTCCTGCTGACGTGCGGCCCGACGGAGTTTGCGGACGACTTCAACGAGCAGAGCAGGCTCCAGGGCTTCTCCATGCAGAAGCGTGAAGTGCCGCTGCTGGATCGCACTGATACAGAGACGTTCATGCAGTGGGCTGCATTGCGCATCGGCGCTGATGGACCGGCTGTCGCAGCGGGTCGCTGGTCTGGTATGGCACTGTCTCAAAGTGCAAAAGGGCAGGGCTTGTTCGTGTCGGTCGCGACCGAGCTTGCCAACGGCGACATGTCACAGTTTGGACAACGGTTCGCGATCCGGCTTAAGCGCCATGGCAGCGATTTCGTTCGGCGCATGCGCCAATGCCTGGCTGTCAATCGGCTCTACATGAGAGCACCAGCCGCATGGCTGGGTTCAGAAGATCGGGAGCATCTGGAAGACATCAATTCCGACGGTGACTTTGTATTGGATGCGGGCGATGCCGGACAGGACTGGTTGCGCTTGACGCATCCCCATCTGAGCGACGCGATCTACCCCCATCTACTGCAGACCGCAAAGGCGCGCTTGTTCGCAGAGGACCTTGGGGACGCGTTCCAGCGTGCTCTGCGTGAGGGCCATGATGCGCTGGCTCAGCGGCTGCTGATTACCTTCTCCAACGATGGAGGCCAGGCCAGGGCCGAGCGCATGCGGGCGGTCGACGACAAGTACCTCGCGCAGCTCTGTGTCCGAGCCTGGCAGGCATGCCCGGACGGCATTGACGTGGGAACCC
Organism: uncultured Stenotrophomonas sp.; assembly: GCF_945952405.1. GTDB lineage: Bacteria > Pseudomonadota > Gammaproteobacteria > Xanthomonadales > Xanthomonadaceae > Stenotrophomonas. Next base: position 78,348 of record NZ_CAMFIA010000006.1, read on the forward strand.
GGGCAAGCATGCGCGTGAGTTTGGTGTGCTGGCCGGCGGCCCGCTCATGCCTGGGCACTTCGATCGACGGACTGATTGTGGAGGCCTTGCAGGACATTGACTGCGCAGAGGGGCAGACCCACGCGCTGGACAAGTGGCCCCTCTGGTGGCGGCGTCTTTGGAGGTGTTCGCCAGGGCATGCGCTGCTTGTGAACTGGGTGGTGCAACGTCTGGCCGCCAGTGCTCGCTTGGCGAGTGCCAGCTGGTCTCACGTATGGGAGGATGCTTGGCACTACGCCGAGGGCGGGCAGCGCGACGCACTGGAAGCGAGCGCATTCGAGTGGCTCAGCGCACAAGGCCATAGAGCTGACTGGCACTTTGTCTGGAAGACGCTGCGCCATGCTCCCAGAGCTGACCAGCGGCCGTTTGTGAACCTGCTGTCGCATGCTTTGCCGCATGAGCGTGGCAGTCATTGGGCCTATGCGTGGCAGGAGGCTCTTCTCACGCCACCAGATGGGTACAACGTGAGTGGTCTTGTCGCGCAAGGCTGCGAATGGCTGACCAGAGGTGCCAGGGAGGATCAGTGGGCACATGTATGGCAGTTGCTGCTTGCTCAGACCGACGCGCTGCCACAGGCCTGGAGTGAGCAACGACTGATCGCGCTTGGCTGCGATTGGCTCGCCGGACGTGAGGACAGGGCTCCGTGGAAATACATGTGGGAAATTCTGCTGGCTCGAGGGCATGCCTTGCCGGAGGGATGGAGCAAGCAGCGTCTGCTCAGGCTCGGCTGTGACTGGCTTTCCGGACGTGAAGGCCGGGAGCAGTGGAAGTATGTATGGGAGCTATTGCTTGTTGACGCCGGAATGCTACCGCACGATTGGAGCGAGACGCGTCTGCTTTCGCTGGGTTGTGAATGGCTGATAGGGAGAGAGGAAGAAATTCAATGGGCGTCTGTGTGGCAGATTCTGATGACTCGCCTGGACGCACTGCCTGAAGACTGGAGTGAGCAACGCTTGGTCGAGGTTGGCGCGGCGTGGCTGGCTGCTCGAGAAGAGCAGGACGGGTGGTCGTACATCTGGCAGCGGCTTATGAACGCACCGCAGGCATTGCTTGAAGACTGCAATGAACGTCAGTTGATCCGGTTGGGTTGTCAGTGGCTGATGAGTTCAAAGCACAGGGAATCATGGGGCTATGTCTGGGAAATTCTCGTTGGACGGCATCAAGAACTTCCTGAAGGGTGGAGCCTGCAGTCACTGTTGAGCGCTGGCCTAGATGCAATTGATGGTGTCGATAGTCCAGAGGCTGCACTGCCGATTCTCAAGCGGGTTCTTGGACATCGCGAGCACCTTTCTCCTGCTGACCTCGTACGCTCTGACGCTCTGGTGGTTCGCTGGCTACCCGCGTTGTCCCAGCTGGCACCGGGGCCGGCGAGTCACGCGCTTGAGGCGATGCTTGACAGTGGCCTGTCTGCGGCGCCTGGCGTTCTCGATGCAACGCGAGCGTGGTGCATTGGAAACGAGCATCATGGAGCTTGGCCGTTCATTGTTGTCAAAGCGCTGGCGGCCTGGCCCGCAGAACCTGCACTTCTTGGTCTGGTTCGAGAGCTGATGCAAAGGGTTCTTTCCCATCCAAACGCGGGCTGGTTGTTCAGGGCAGATATGTTCCTTGCCTCATTCGATATTGAGGCTTCGCCGCCGGTGCTGCAGGACCTGGTCAGATGTATTCGCAGCCGCAGGGAGGCTCCCGCCTGGGATAATGCCGATCGCTGGTTTGAAAGCGGCGAGGAATTGGATGTGGTAGTTGTGGCAGGCGGCGACAGGCCTGTAGTGGAACTACCAGGCGGCTTGCGTGGATTCTTGATCCCACCGGAATCAGGCCTGCACCCTCGACAGTCGATACGGGGGGTGGTGACCAGTTCCATGCGGTCGCTTGATCGCATCCTTGTCCGCCGGGCAGGTGCGGCGAATGAGTTGCCCCAGGTTGGGGACGTACTCGAGTGCAGAATATCCGGCTTCATGAGCTATGGCATTTTCTGCAGGAGCGGGCCGATCTCAGTCTTGATCATGGCCAGCATGCTCCCCTCTGATCGAGGAACATGGGAGGTGCTGTTCCCGCTCGGATCAAGGCAGAAGGTGAAGATTACCAGGCGTTCTGAGAAAGGGTTCAATGGGCAGATCCTGGAGAAGGATGCGTTGACCGTGGATCAGCATCGAGAAGCTGGCATCGTTTGATGCGGGAGCGGGGAGGTGAACCTTGATCGTCGCGGCACTGTTGATTGCCGCACTGCTTGCAGCCCCCCCGACGCGCGGGGCTCGCCGAAGGACTGGTCGAGCACGCTGTTGAAGGACCTGGATGCGGCCGACGCAGCCCTGCGTGGCAGCCATCCAGGCGTCGTTGACCGGCACAACCGCGGTTTCGTTGCGCAGCTCGATGATGCGTTGGCCCTGGCGCGCTCACGCGCGGCCCGAGTCAACAGCTTCGCTGGCTACTGGTGGGCCATGAAGGGCTATACGGCCTCATTCAATGATGGCCATGTCAGCCTCAATGCGTTTGCCGGCGCCCCCGAACTGCCGACGCAATGGCCGGGCTTCCTGACCGGCTTCGACGGCGATGCACAGGTGGTCATGAGCGTGGACGGTGACCCGCGCCATCCACCCTTGGGGGCTCGATTGCTGTCCTGCGATGGCGTGGATGCACAGCGGCTTGCCGCACGCCGGGCAGGTGATTTCAATGGACGCTGGAACCTGCAGGCCAGCCGTATCCAGACCGGCGGCGAGGTGCTGCTGGAACAGGCCAATCCGTTCCTGCCCACGCCGCGCATCTGCGTTTTTCGGATGGCTGGACCGATGCTGCCTGTGGCTCGGCGTGCCTGGACGCACTGGATCTGTGGAAGCGGCTGGGCGCCACCCAGGCAGGCGTCGAGACCTCGGCCGACAGCCTCTACATGGATGTCCGGCCACAACGGCTACCTAGCGGGCTGGCCAGGATTTCGGTGCCGATGAAGGTCTATCGCGGCCGGGCGCGCGGCTCGAATGCACCGCACGTGCCTGATCGGCGGTATGCGGGGGACATGCGTGATACGTCTGCGCTGGAAGCGTGGCTGCTGGAGCCCTGAGGAAGATTGATCGCCTGGAGAGTTGCCACGAACCGATCAGCTATCCTTGTCAACTCTTCAGTTGCAGGGACGAACGACGTGAGTGAGAAGCCTTGGGCCGCGTATCGTGTGGCGGCGCCCGATGCGAAGGCCCAGTTCCAGAATGAGCGAACCCCTTTTCAGACCATCAGCCACACCTGTCACGTGGATGCGGCGATCGAGATCATCAAGCTGGGCAAAGTTCGACCTGGGTTGGTGTTCGACAAGTCGAAATTGAACAGGAAGCGGATTCTTGTCAGCTGGGCTTCGCCGAACGACTGGTCCACGCTGGGATATCGCTATGGCAACATCCGCTTTGACTTCGATTTCGAGGCGATCATCAAAGACCGGCAGGCCTACTGGGTGGAGTGCATTGATAGCTACAGTCCGGCCGCGCCACGAATACTGATAACGGACCGGGACCGTGGTCGCAAGCTGAAGAAGTACGATCCCTCGGATGCTGGGGGGCCATGGTTTCGGGACAGTAGCGGAAAGGCGAACTACTTCAACAGCAAGTTCACGCTTGAGTTCATGGTGGAGGGGGCGCTTGAAATGAGTCACGTCAAGTCCATCAGCTTTGTAAAGCATCATTCGACCTGGTGCTCCGCTTCCAGTCAGGATCCTTCAAGTTGCGACTATCTAGGTAAAAGCCAGGACTTCGGTGGTTCACGGTTTGTCGCACGCTGCGCGGCAAGTCGGGTTTCACTCCAGGCCTACGCTCATAGCTTTGTCTTCTCCGAGACTGGAAAGCCGAAGCCGAACCTGGCTTATGCCACCGCACTCAATGAGGTTATGGAGTCGCTGAATAACCCCCGCCGGAAATTCTGCAATGCGATCCAGGCCAAACGCTCCCACACCACCGCCGTTGCACGGGCCATTCTAGGTGCCTACTCATACGGAAACACCGGGGAGGCTCGGACGTTGGCCAGTCTGTTCAAAGACATGGAGACGTGCGAGGCGGCAATTGCGGAAGTGTTCTGCAGCGTGATCGGATGGAAGGACTATCGGGCCATCCTGCCAGGCCGTTGAGCGCTGTGCTTGCGTTGATCACCATGGAGTACTTGTAATGCAGCCAGGAAAGAACAATTCGTCAGGCGTAATCGGAACCAGTTCATCTGAGGGTCCTGCCATCAGCTATGACCAGATTATGGAATTGATCCGGCAAGGCGCAGAAGGCGTGGCTGCGCAGGGCCGCGATGTACTGCCGACGCTCGCGATCTGCAGTGCGTTCGACGATTTCAATACACTTTCCGTTGCCAAGGGCCTGGATGAGGAGGCACTCACCAGCCTGTTCCTCGGGCACCTGGGTTCGAGCATCCGCCACGCGAGCTGCATCCTGGGGCTCAGCGAAGCCTCTGCTGGGGGGCTGGGCCTTCGCTGGCTGCATTCCAGCCGCACAGCCGAGAGCGTGTTGGGCAGCGATTTCGCGCTGCTGGTGCCAGCGCCGGGACAGGAGGAGCGCTATCGCCTTGCGGTATTCCAGGCAAAGCGTGGGATCGGGTCGACCATCAATGTGAAACGGGATGGAAACTGGAAGCGTGAAATGGAATCCAATGCGGATGAGGTGCCGACGCCTGCCAACGTTTTGGACAAAGCGGCGCTGAGAGAACGCAAGCAGACTGCCGACAAGCAACTTGAGAAGTATCTGGAGATGCTGAAGTCTGGGAAGCGGATGGATACCGATACGATCTCAGAGCTTGATGCGGCACAGCGGGGTGTTGCCTGGCAGCTCACGAAACTGGTCATCCTCGCGCTCCGGCTGCGCAGTTCATTCCAGCCCGACGCGGCGGTGAGCGTCAACTATGTTCTATGGCCCGAAGAGACAGGCCTGCCCGTGACCTACGCCCCGGTGGCGAGTGCCACCCTTGGGCCCCTTCCGGAAGCGGCAGAGAAGGCCAAGGCTGGGGAGAAGTACAGCAGTAGAGCCCAGTGCCTGGTCCCCACCCAGGACCAACTGCGCGATCTGTTGATGAATTGGCTGACAAAGGAAGACAGTACCGACGATTGGCTGGATGCATCGGCTGCCGCGGACGCCTGCATAATGGTCACAGACTGCGTGGGCACTGTCGCCGTTGTTGATCTCCGCGGCCCGGGGCATTCACCGCAGCTGGAACATGCTCTGGATGGCCACGACCTGAGTTTGAGGGCGGAAGTCAAACCACTTGAGGGCTATGGGCGGCACTCCGCGAAATCCGACCTTACTCTCTGACGAGGGACGCCACCGCCGGATCATGCAGGCCCCGCAGCTTCTTCTTGTTGATCTTGCCCACGCTGGTGCGCTCGATCGATTCGACGAAGATGACCCGCTCGGGGATCGCATAGCGCGAGATATCCCCTGAGCGGCTGCGTGCGGCAATCAACTCGATGATCTCCGCTTCGCTGACCTCACTGCCGGCCTGCCGGACCACCAGCGGCAGCGGCCGTTCGCCCCATTTCTCGTCGGCGATGCCGATCACGGCGACCTCGCTGACCGCCGGGTGCAGCGCGATGATGTCTTCCAGTGCCAGCGATGAGATCCATTCGCCGCCGGTCTTGATCACATCCTTGATGCGGTCGGTCACCCGCAGGTAGCCGCCACCGTCGATGTTGCCGATATCCCCGGTATGCAGATAGCCGCCCGCCCACAATGCCCTGGATGCCTCCGGGTCGTGCAGGTAGCCCTCGGTAAGCCAGGGCGCGCGCGCAACGACTTCGCCGGTGGCGATGCCATCATGGGCGACATCCTGCAGGTCCGGGTCGACGATGCGCAGGTCCACCAGCGGCACCGGGATGCCGGCCTTGGTGCGCAATGACACCACCTGGTCCGGGTCGTCCAGTGCGTCCACATCGATCTGGGCGAGGGTCAGCAACGGGCAGGTCTCGGACATGCCATAGCCGCCGAAGATGTCGATGCCGCGCGCCAACGCGCGTTGCGCCAGCGCCCGTGGCAGCGCCGCGCCGCCGATGATCACCTTCCAGTCGCGCAGATCGGTTTCCTCGGCGGCAGGATGCTCCAGCAGCATGTGCAGGATGGTCGGCACGCAATGCGAGAAGGTCACCTTCTCGCGCGCGATCAACGCCAGCAGCTGCGCCGGCTGGTAACGGCCGGGATAGACCTGCTTGAGGCCCATCAGCGTGGCAACGTAGGGCAGCCCCCAGGCGTGCACATGGAACATCGGGGTGATCGGCATGTAGACATCGCCGCGATGCAGTCGGCCCTGGCGGGGCGCGCTGCCGAGGGCGGCCATCCCCGCCAGCGAGTGCAGCACCAGTTGCCGGTGGCTGAAATAGACGCCCTTGGGCCGTCCCGTGGTTCCGGTGGTATAGAACACCGTGGCGCGGGTGTTCTCGTCAAAATCGGGGAAATGCCCGGTCGGCGTCGCGGTACGCAGTCCCGTTTCGTACTCGGTCACGAATCCAGCCGGCAACGGACCGCCGGCATCGTCCAGCAGGACGCGCGTGTGCAGGTCCGGAAGCTGCGCTTCGATGCCTTCGAGTACCGGCAGGAACTCGCGGTTGGCCAGCATCACCCGTGCGCCACTGTGGTTCAGCGTGTAGGCAATCTGTTCGGGTGCCAAGCGCACGTTCACCATCATCAACACCGCGCCAATCATCGGCACCGCGAAATAGGCTTCCAGATAACGATGACTGTCCCAGTCCATCACCGCCACCGTGTCGCCGTAGCCGACGCCCAGTGAGGTCAGCAGGCCCGCCAGCTGGCCAATCCGGTCCTGCAGCGTGCGGTAGTCATGACGGACCGTGTCGCCGTAGACGATCTCCTGCCCGGGGCACACCGCCAGCGGTGTGAGCAGCAGCTGCTTGATCAGCAGGGGATAGGCGGAACTGTCGGTGGCGTCGGCAGGTGACATCGGGTGTCCTCGTGGGCGTAGCGTGGGTCGCCGCCCTTCATGCCACCACACTAGCGGTACGTCCGCCTGGCACCAGCGTACCTAGGTACGCCTGCCCGACTGCGGACGATTTGCTACTCTCGCCATGACATGCCGACCCTGCTCATCGCCGATGACCACCCGTTGTTCCGCGCGGCACTGCATCGCGCGGCGGAGGAGGCTGTCGCCGACCTGCAGATCAGCGAAGCCGACTCGCTGGACAGCGTGCTTGAAACGCTCGAGAGCCAGGCGACCGACCTGATGCTGTTGGACCTGCACATGCCGGGGAATCACGGCTTGGCTGGCCTGGCCACGATCCGTGCAGCGCAGCCGGGGCTGGCGATCATCATCGTTTCGGCCAATGAAGAACCGCAGGTGATCCGGCGTGCCATCGATCTCGGCGCGGCCGGCTATCTGCCGAAGAGTTCGGGACTGAGCGAGCTGCAATCGGCGTTGCAGTCGGTGCTGGAAGGCGAACGCTGGATCCCCGCCGTGCTGCGGGAGCCGGTGGCACGGCTGGCGCCGTTCAGCAGGGACGCCGATCTGGCGGCGCGACTGGCGAGCCTGTCCGCGCACCAGTACAAGGTGCTGGGGCTGGTGGCGGAAGGCCTGCTCAACAAGCAGATCGCCGACCGGCTGGGGGTCCAGCTGCGCACGGTGAAGGCGCACATGACCCGCATCATGGAACGGTTGGGCGTACGCAATCGTGCACAGGCGATCCGCGTGCTGCACGAAATGGGCCTGGCCGATCCTTCGCGGCAGATCGAAGAGGCCTCTGGCCCCTGAGCGGTCAGCGCGTGGGGGCGCCAGCCGCCGCCAGCAGGTGGTTGATCGCCCAGCGTAACGCCAGTGGTTTGAACGGCTTGTTCAGCAGTGACAGCCCGGCGTCGCGCACTGCCTCACGCGTGCGGCTGCCGGTATCGGCGCTGAGGATCACCGTCGGTCGCGCGCCATGGCGGGCGGCCAGCCGCTGCCACAGCCCGACCCCGGTATCGCCGTCGTCGAGGTGGTAGTCGAACAGCCACAGCGCCGCGTCCTGTGCCGCTGGCCCGATGGCCGCGGCGTTGCCAGCGGCGGTGACCTCGCAGCCCCAGGAAAGCAACAGCTGGCGCATGGCCTGCAGCGCCTCGGGGTCATTGTCGACCACCAGCACGTGGATGCCCTTGAGCGTGCTGCCGCTGCTGCCAGCAGACACCACCTGCAGCGCCGCCGGTGGCGTCGCGCCTGCCACGCGGATCGAGAACACCGAGCCGCGTTCCGGCACGCTGTGCAGGTGCAGGGGCGCATGCAGCAGTTCGCCGATGCGCTGCGCGATGGCCAGGCCGAGACCCAGCCCCTGGCCATTGCTGCGGTCGCCGCGGTGGAATTCCTCGAAGACGACAGCCTGCTGCGCCGGCGCGATGCCGGGGCCGGTGTCGTACACGCCGATCGACCGCGAAGCCCCGTGGCGACGCACGCCGAGCACCACACCGCCGCGACGGGTGTAGCGGATCGCATTGGCGAGGAAGTTCTGCAGCACCCGGCGCAGCAGCAACGGGTCACTGTGGACCCAGGCGGTGCTGCGCACATGGCGGAACTGCAGGCCGCGGGCCGCGGCCAGCACGGCGAATTCCTGTGCCAGCGGGTCCAGTACGGTCGCCAGCGCGAACGGGCGCGGGTCCGCGACCAGGCCACCGGCCTCCAGCCGCGAGATGTCCAGCAGGCCCGACAGCAGGTCATCGGTGGAATCCAGCGCGCCGCGGATCTGGCGCAGGAAGCTGTCCAGGAACTCGGATTCGACGTGCTGCGACATCGCGTCGGTCAACAACTGTGCGGCATGCAGGGGCTGGATCAGGTCGTGGCCGACCGCCGTCAGGAAGCGGGTCTTGGCGACATTCGCGCGCTCGGCTTCGTGTACCGCTTGTTCCAGCCTGGCGGTGCGGTCCTGCACGCGGTGCTCCAGGGTTTCATTGCTGCGCTTGAGCGCATCCTCGGCGCGGCGGAACGCGGTGACGTCGGTGAAGGTGGCCACATACCCGCCGCCCGGCATCGGGTTGCCCCGGATCTCGACGATGGTGCCATCGGGAAACACGCGCTCGGACAGATGCGGCGTACCCCGCCGCATGTGCGCGACGCGGCGTTGCAGCGCCTGTTCCGGTGTATCGCCGGGGCTGTCGCCGATGTTCAGCTGGCCGAGTGCCCACAGGGTGAGGTTGACCACCGGCTGCCCGACCTGCAGCAACTCCGGCGGGAAGCGGAACAGCGCGGCATAACGGCTGTTCCAGGCCACCAGCTGCAGCTGCGCATCCACCACGCTGATGCCCTGGCTCATGTTCTCCAGCGCGGCTTCCAGCAGGCGCTGGTTGAAACGCAGTACCTGGGTGGCCTCACCGACCGCGCGGGTCACTGCATCCAGCGGTGCGGCACCGCCATCGCGGGCGGCTTCGATCAGCAGCCGCGCCATGCCGGCACCGACCACGGCGGTCAGTTCGCGTTCGATGGCGACCACCCGTTCGTCATCCAGCAGCTGCCCGGCGTGGCCCTCCATCAGCTGGCGCGCGCGCTCCTGGCCGAGGAAGCGGCCGGCGGTCCTGCGCAGCGACGCCGCCGCCACCGCATCACGCTGGCGCGGCAATGACGGACGCACCGCACGCGATACCAGTGCTACGGTCAGCAGGTTGATCGCCAGGCTGGCGCCCATGCTGATCGCGATATGCCCCGGCTGCATGCGCAGCGAGACCATCGCCAGCCAATGCAGCGCATCCGGATCGGTCGCTGCCGGCGTGGCAGGGACCACCATCGGCAGCAGCACCAGCCACAGCCAGGCCAGCGAGCCCAGGACGATGCCGGCGATGATCGCCGGTGAAGGCGTGCGCGGGCGATACACCGCCAGCAGCACGGCCGGAGCCAGGTGCGAGAGGGCAGTGAACGACATCAGACCGAAATCACTGAGCGCCTCGGTGCCGCTCATGGCCCGGCTGTACAGCCACGCCATCAGGAACACCGCAACGATGCCGGCACGCCGGAAGGCCAGTACGCGCGGGCGCAGGTCGGCGGCCGCGGCGCCGCCGTCGATGCCCTCCAGCAGGCGCGAACCGAAGCCGTGGTTGCCGAGCATGATCGACAGGGTCAGCCCGGACAGGATCATCATGCCGGTGGCCGCGCTCAGGCTGCCCAGATAGGCCAGCAGGGCCAGCAGGTGATGGCCGCCGGCCTTCGGCAGGGCCAGTACGTACAGGTCCGGTGATACCGAAGCAGGCAGCTCCGCGGCGCCGGACAGGGCCATCGGTACCGATGGCAGGCCGATCAGCAGCAGGTAGACCGGGAACAGCCAGCGTGCGGTCCTGAGGTCGGCAGGCCGGCGCAGTTCGACCACGCCGACATGGAACTGGTGGGGCAGGGTGAAGGCCGAGATCGCGCCCAGCGCGACCATGGTCAGGTAGTCCGGAACAATCGGCGTGGGCGGCAGCTGTGCCATCTTCTCCAGCAGCGGCGTACCCGACTGCTGTACCGACAGTGCGGCATACAGGCCGATGGCCAGCAGTGCCACCAGCTTCAGCATCGACTCCAGTCCCAGCGCCACCACGATGCCGCGGTTGTGCTCGGTGGCCGACGCCTTGCGTGCACCGAACAGCAAGGTGAAGGCCGCCATCGTCAGCGCGAACCAGAACGACATGTCCAGCTGCCAGCCCACGGGCGCGAACTGGTCGCCGAGCAGCGCGCCCAGCCCCTGGCTGACCGCCCGCAGCTGCAGCGCGATGTACGGGATGATGCCGAACAGCGCGACCAGGGTGATGGTCAGGCCGAGGCCCTGGTCGGCACGCAGCCGGGCGACCACCAGATCGGCGAGGGTGGCACTGTTGTGTTGCCGGGCCAGCCGCGCCAGGCGCAGCAGGAAGGGCAGGCCGAGGGCGAAGATCAGTGCCATGCCGACCAGGGTCGGCGGGATCGGGAAGCGCCACTGCAGGCCCTGCGAAGCCGCGCCGTAATAGGTCCATGCGGTGCAGTGCACGGCCAGGGACAGCGCATAGATGGCCGGCCAGGCGCGCGCCAGCCGGTGCCCCTGGCGCTCGCCCCACAGGGCGACGCCAAACAGCAGTACGGTCCACGCAATACAGGCGAACAGAACGACGGAAGGCGTCAACATCGCTCCAGTGTAGGCAGGCAGCCGCCCGGATGGGCTAGGTGCTGATCACGATCAGTGACAGCTGCTCAGCGACCAGTGCCAGCTGGCCATCCGCAACGTGCTGCACTTCCTTGCGCTGGGTCAACAGCCATTGCCCGGGCTGGCGTGCCTGCAGCGAGACCAGCTGCGAGCGTACCCGCACCTCGGAGCCGCTGGCGACCGGCGCCAGGAAGCGGACCTGGTTCAAGCCGTAGTTGAGTACGTGGGCAATGCCCGGGAAGCCGGCCAATGCGGCCACATCGTCCTCGACGGTGAGCGCGAGCAGCAGGAAGCCGTGCGCGATGGTCCGCCCGCCCGGCAATTGTGCCTGCGCACGCGACGGGTCGACGTGGATCCAGTTGTGGTCGCCAGTGGCGCCGGCGAAGGCATCGATGCGCGCCTGCGTGAGGATGGTGCTGGTGCCGAGCCGCTCGCTGGCCGCCCATCGATGCAGGGCCTGCAGCGCTGCGGGCAACGCGTCTGCCGCGGTTGCGGCGCTCATGCAACGCACCCCAGCAACGCCAGGATGGCGTCACGCGCTTCGGGCTCGGACAGCATCGGGGCATGCCCCACATCCGGCACTTCAACCAGGCGGGCGCTGTCCGAGGTGGCGGCCATCTGCCGCGCGACCTCGGCCGGCAGGATGTCCGACAGCGCGCCACGCACCACCAGCACCGGCACCCGTGCGGTCAGCCCGCGTACCGCGCGCCACAACACCGGGCGCAGCAACCACAGGACCCAGGGCCGGGTGGTGCGGATCACTGCCGGATCGTAGTCCAGTTCAAGCAGCCCGTCGCTGCGCGGGCGGAACGTACGTACCGCCATCGCCCGCCAATCGTCGTCGCCGAAGCGTGGGAACGCCGCCTTGCCGATCGACGCCACATACGCCGTGGCCTGTTCCAGGTTCATCGGCGGCACGGGTTTGCCGGCGTACTTGCCGATCCGTGCGAGCGCTTCACGGGGCACCTTGGGACCGGCATCGTTGAGCACGGCTGCGGCAATCCTCTCAGGGGCCCGGGAGGCGAGGGTGATGGTCACCAGGACGCCCAGCGAGGTACCGACGAACACCGCCTTGTCGATGCCCTGCGCGCGCAGCAGCGCCACCATGTCATCCGCATAGGCGCGCGGGTTGTAGCTGGAGGGGTCCTGCGCCCATTCCGAACCGGCGCGCCCGCGCAGGTCGACCGCGATCACCCGCCAACCGGCAGCGGCAAGCGATGCGGCAAGCGCATCGAAGTCGGCGCCATTGCGGGTCAGGCCGGGAATGCAGACCACCGTGCCGCGCGGCACCCGGCCCTCTGTGGGCGCATGGTCGCGCGCGTGCAGGCGCAGGCCATCGTTGCTGTTCCAGTACAGATCCTGGTAGGACGGCGTCATGCAGGGGCTTCCTAGAAGTCGTAACGGACGCTGAGACTATATTGGCGTGGCGGGCCATAGAAGCCAATCAAGGTGCCGACCGCCGGGATGTTGTAGCCGGTGGTGCGGTATTCCTTGTCGGCCAGGTTGGTCCCCTGCAGCGAGAAGGTCCACGCGTCGTCCAGCCGCCAGATCACGCCGGCGTTCACCAGCCCATAGCCCTCCTGGCGGATCACCGGGCTCAGGTCGGTGGTCGGCCAGACTTCGCTCTGGTAGCTGTAGCTCACCCGCGCCGACAGGTTGCTGCCATTGGCCAGGTCGGTACGGTATTCCACGTTCAATGCACCCGAGAATTCCGGTGCATTGGTGAACTTCATCTGCCTGGCCACGTTGACGCCGCGGTCGATGTACTCGTCGTACTTCGTGTCCAGCCAGGCCAGGTTGCCGGAGATCAGCCAGTGCCGGCTGGGCAGGTACTGGTACTCGACCTCCAGGCCCTTGACCGTGCCGGCACCGGCATTGGTGAAGTCACCGAAGAACGAATCGTCGATGCCATCGCCATTGGTGTCCAGGCCGGTGAACACCGACAGCTGGATGTCCTTGTACTTGTTGTAGAAGGCCGACAGGTTCAGGAACAGGCGCTGGTCGAGAAAGGCCATCTTGCTGCCGATCTCGTAGCTGTCGACGGTCTCGTCATCGAACGGTTCGGCCGACCGCGGCACCGCCACGGCGTTGGCGCGGATGTTGTAGCCGCCGGACTTGAAACCGCGTGTTGCCAGCCCGTAGACCATGATGTCCGGGGTGATCTGGTAGTCCAGCGATACCTTGGGCGAGACGTTCTTGAAGTTGGTCTTCTTGTCGAAGTCCGCAGTCACCGCCACGGGCCGGCTGAAGCCGGGATCGGCATACAGGCGGTTCAGTACGATCGCGCGCTTGTCCTCGTCGGTGTAGCGCGCGCCGACGTCGAGCTTCAATCGCTGGGTCAGGTCGAACGTCCAGTCCGCGTACAGCGCGATGCTGTCGGTCAGCACCTTGCCCTGGTTGTCGGCGAACTGTGCACTGAAGTAGTTGTTCTGGATCTGCCCGCCGGCCTCGCCGCTGAACTGGTACAGGCCGACCACGCCGCGCACCCGGCCACCGGCATCGTAGTTGAGCTGCACTTCATTGCTGACCTGGTTGTCGTTGTAGGTGCCGCTGACGTCGGCCAGCTTGACCGGCGTGGTGTCGAAGTCGATGTTGGCCTCGCTGTCGGATTCACGCTTGGCCACCACGTACTTCACCGCGATGTCCTCGTTCGGCCGCCAGTTCACCGTGGCCGAGGCCCCCTTGGTTTCCACGTTGTTGAGATTGCGCATGCCCGAGCGGATGTCATAGCGGCTGTCCATCGGCGGGTAGGCACGCAGGAACGGGTTCGGCGCCAGCATCTTCGAGCCGCGCATGCCGGACTGGTCATCGATCCAGTCCAGCGCGAACTGCACGTCGAAGTCGTCGCCGGCATACGCGCCCAGGTTCAGGCGCGCGGCATTGATCTGCTTGTCGCTGACCGGCTGCCCGTTGAAGGTGTTCCTGCCGAAGCCGTCGTGGTTCATGCTGGCCACCGCGACGCGGGCGCGCAGGCCGCTGTCGGCGCCCCCGATCGGACCGCCGAGGGCGGCCTTGGCATCCAGCTGGCTGTAGTTGCCGACGGTGATCTGGGCAAAGCCCTCGGTCTGGGTCGGCAGGCCGCGTGAGATGTACTTGATCGCGCCACCGATGGTGTTCTTGCCGTACAACGTGCCCTGCGGGCCACGCAGCACCTCGATGCGCGAGACATCGAACACATCCAGCAGGGCGCCCTGCGGGCGCGCGATGTAGACATCGTCCAGGTAGATGCCCACGCCCGGGTCCGCGCCCCAGGTCGGATCGGACTGGCCGACGCCGCGGATGTAGGCGGTGACGGTGCTGCTGGCGCCGCGCGCGGCGTAGATGGTCAGGTTGGGCACCTGGCCATCAAGGTCGCTGATGTCCTGGACGTTCATCCTGTCCAGTGCCTCCGAGGTGAACGCGGTCACTGCCACCGGCACCTCCTGCAGGGTCTCTTCGCGCTTGCGCGCGGTGACCTTGATGCTGTCGAGGTTGGTGGGTGAAGCGGACCTGCCTGCCGCTGGCGCAGTCTGTGGCGCCTCCTGTGCCAGTGCCAGTGCCGGCGTCGAGGCCAGCAGTGCGCCGATCATGAGACTCAGGCAATTCCGTTTCATCCGGTCCTTCCCCTGGCATGTGCGTGCGGATGGCCCATTGCCACCCGTGCAGCCAAGGCTAGCGGTGTCATCGGCCAGCGGCGAGTGGACCTAGGTCCAGTCGGCGGCGGGCGTGGGATGCGGATACTGGGGCTCGCCCCCAGCCGGACGCGTTCCCCGGTACGTCTTCATCCACGACTCATGCACGAGGATCTGGTCATGAAATACGGAATTGATTCGATCAAGGCGGTGCTGCTGGTGCTGTGCAGCTGGCTGGCGATGGCAGGCAGCGCCGCTGCTGCCGGCCCGGCAGGGCATTGGGACATCGGCCTGTATGGCAATCTGTTTGGCGCCCGCGAATACCAGGTGTGGGTGCCGGCCGGCTACGATGCCACGCAGCCGCTGCCCCTTCTGCTGGTGCTGCACGGCTGTGTCAACGGGCCAAACCTGATGGGCGAAGCCTCCGGCTTCAACGATGTGGCCGATACCGAAGGCTTCATCGTGGTGTATCCGCGGCAGAACGTGACCGCCAATCCGGCCCGCTGCTGGAACTGGCAGCTGCCGATCAACCAGGCCCGCGACAGCGGCGAGGCCTCGATCCTGGCCGGCATCGTGGACAAGGTGAAGACCGGCTACAGCATCGATCCGCACCGGGTCTATGTGACCGGCATTTCCGCTGGCGGTGCGATGACCTCGATCATGCTGGCCTGCTACTCGGATGTGTTCGCGGCAGGTGCCATCCACTCCGGCGGCATGTACAAGGGGGCGACCACCATTTCCGGCAGCGCCTATGCCTTGCTGGCAGGCAGCATCTATTCGCCGGACAGTAACGGCCGGCTGGCCTGGCAGTGCTCGGGGTCGCCGTCGCCGCGACCGCTGCCGGTGCTGGTGTTCCACGGCAGCGCCGATCTCACCGTCAACCCGGTGAACGGACAGCAGGCGGTGCGCCAGTTCCTGCAGACCAATGATCTGGCCGACGATGGCCTGGACAACGATTCGGTCAGGTACCAGCCGACCAGCACCTACCACGGCCAGGTGCCGGGTGGCCGCGCGTATACGGTGGACAGCTATGCCTACGGCGGGCGCCTGCTGGTCCAGCATTACGTGGTGCAGGGAATGGGGCATGCCTGGAGCGGCAGCCAGTCGGGCCTGCCGTTCACCGATCCCAAGGGGCCGGATGCCACCCTGATCACCTGGCTGTTCCTGAAGGATCAGCAGCGCTGAGTGATCGCTGCGCCCGGGTGCAGCCTGGGCGTGCCTTTGCCAGCCGCCGAGCGCACGATCAACCGCAGGCGGGCCACGCCCGCGGTTGATCGCCTGCGTCGGGCGCCTGCAGCCAGGCCCCGCGTTCGGCGAGGAAGCGCTTGGGCGGGGCGCCGACCGCCTTGCGGAACATGGTCACGAAGGCGCCAGCGCTGTCGTAGCCAAGGTCATCGGCAATGGACTGCACCGTCCTGCCCGTGGCCAGCATCGGCAGGGCAACCATCACATGCATCTGCCGCCGCCAGCGCCTTACGCTCAATCCGGTTTCAGCGCAGAACAGGCGGGACATGTTGCGCTCGCTCATTCCAATCCGGCCGGCCCACAGGTCGAGCGTTGCGCGCTCGGCCGGTTCAGCCAGCATGGCATTGGCCAGGGTGCGCAGTCGCGGCTCGGAAGGCATGGGCAGGTGAAGCCACTCCGGCGGCGCCGCGGCAAGCTCATCCAGCAGCACGGTCATCAGCCGGGCATGGGCGCTGCCGTCCTCGTACTGTAGCGGCAGGCGTGCGGTGCGCTGCAGCAGGGCATGCATGAACGGGGTGATCGCCATCGCGAAGCAGTGGGCTGGCAATCCCGGAACCGCCTCGGGATCAACGAACACGACGAACCCATGGGGCTTTCCGCTGCTGCTGGCGCGGTGGGTCAACCCGCCGGGAATCCAGATCGCCCCCTGCGGCGGCACCACCCACAGGCCGGCAGGCGACTCCAGCGTGATCAGGCCATGCGTGGCCACCAGCAGCTGCGCTTTCCGATGCGAATGAAAGTCCATTTCCCAGGCATCCGGGATCGGGTCCAGTTCGAACACCATGACCTTCTGCGCGACCCGATCCGGGTAGTCGGCGCCCAGGTCACTGCGCCCGGCAACCGCCTTGGTCACGCCCGCACCTGCGCAGCCCTGGTCGGCCGGGAGCCACAGCGTCCTTCACTCCTCATCACGGGCCTGCCCGGGTTCATGCCGGTGCCAGACGCAGATGAATCCCATCAGGACGTGAATGATGGGCAGACTGCTGTGTGTTGCTTCAGTGGTGGGGGCGGTGTCATTCATGCGGGCATCCTCTGGAACCGAGGAGGGAAAGCGTATTCGGCGGGCCGGATACCGTCATTCGACAGTTCCGCCAGGTGATTCGCCAATCCGGCCAGATTCGCCACCGGGGCCGCAACGCCCCCGGCCATGGTCCCGGGAGGGCCGGCACGCGCATTACCCGCATCCCATCCGCTATGTTGGGCGCCCCGTCCCTGTCTCCCCCTGAGCGTCAACGCATGGAAGTGACTTCGATCGTGTTTCGGAATTCGGGTTGGCGCCAGGCCTTGGTTGCCTGCGCCATGCTGCTGGCGGCCGGCTGCAGCACGGAAAAGCTGCCGTCGAAGGACCCAGGCGCCGAGATCGAAGCGGTGGCGCAGACCCTGATCGAGCAGCCGTTGCTGCACTCCGCCTCGATCGGCGTGGTCTACCGGGGCGAAACCTTCATCCGCCATCGCGGTGACATGCAGGCCGGGAGGCCAGGGCCGCCCAACGACGCGACCCTCTACGAGATCGGCTCGTTGAGCAAGACGTTGGCCGGCACCCTGGTCGCCCATGCGGTGCTGGAAGGTCGGCTGGGCCTGGATGACGATGTCCGCCGCTATCTGCAGGGCGATTATCCCAATCTGCAGTATCAGGACCAGCCCATCCGCATCCGCCATCTGCTGTCGCACACCAGTGGCTTGCCGAACATGTTGCCGGAGCGTGCGAACGCGGTGCTGGCCGACTTCACCGATCATCGCGTGCCCGCCGAGCTCAATGCGCTCTATGCGCACTACGGCAAGCCGGAGTTCCTCCGGGATCTGCATGCGGTCCAGATCACCCGCGTGCCGGGCAAGGACTACGCGTACTCCAGCGCCGGCACGGAACTGGTGGCGCACATCCTGGAGGTGGTCTACCAGCGCGATTACGAAGCGCTGCTGCGCGGCTTCTTCAGCGAGTCGGCGGCCATGCCGGGTGCCAGGATCCGCTTGGATGGCGCAGAGGCGTCGCGCCTGGCCGTGGGGTATCACAGCGACAATCCGCTGCCGACCACGCCGATGCCCCTGTTGCCGTGGGGCGCCTCGGGGGGCGTGAAGGCCACCGTTCCGGACATGGTGAAGTACCTTCAGTTCCAGCTGGCCAATGGGCCGGTGGCAGCGGAATCGCATCGCACGCTGGCCAGGTTCGATGAGGAATTCAGCATCGGCTACTTCTGGAACATCGTCGCCGGTGATCGCCAGAAAGGCGTCTACTACGCCCACCACGGTGGCGTGCCACGCTCGCAGTGCTACATCTACATCATGCCGAAGCACGACCTTGGCATCTTCGTCATCACCAACCAGAGCGGCGACCGGACCGCGCAGGCGATGGAGGCGGCGATCGATACGCTGGTCGGGAAGATCGTCGCGCGCGAGGTGATCGCGGGGCAGCCGGCCTCGCCGTAGCGGTGCCGCCGGCCGTTACAACAGCAGCAATGCCCCGATCAGTGCGGGCGGCATCACCAGGGCGCCGACCCGAAGGAAGTCGAGCGCGCCGACATGCTCGCCCTCGCGGCGCAGCGCCATCAGCCACAGCATCGTCGCCAGCGAGCCCGTCACCGACAGGTTCGGTCCCAGGTCAACGCCCACCAGCAGTGCGGCGCGGGTCTGTGCCGGCAGCTCGGCCATCTGCCCCAGCGAGCCGGCAGCCAGGCCCACCGGCAGATTATTGGCAACGTTGCTCAGCACGGCCGCTGCAGCACCGGCCAGCCAGCTGGCCTGGTGCGGAGAGGCATGTGCCAGCCCCTGCAGCGCGCTGGCTGCGGCCTGGATGACACCGGTCTGTGCGACCGCCTCGACCAGCACGAACAGGCCGGCGACCAGTGGCAGTACACCCCACGACACATGGCGCAGCAGCGGCAACGGGCTGCGGCGCTGGCGGATCGCCACCAGCACCACGCTGAACATGCCGGCGCAGAACGTGGCCAGCCCCAACGGGCCGTTCAGCGCGGAGGTCACCAGCAGCACGCTGCCGGTGAACAGCACGCCCAGCGCACTCAGCCGGCCACCTGCGCTGAGCGCTCGATGCTCGGGCGCGGCCGCCAGCGGCTGGGCGATCTCGCGCCGATGCACCCAGCGCAGCACCAGATAGGTGGCGCCGATCGCGGCCAGCGAGGGCAGCGCGAACTGCGCCAGCCACTGCAGCAGCGATGGCATGTGCTGGCCGTACACCACCAGGTTGGCCGGATTGGAGATCGGCAGCACGAAGCTGGCCGCATTGGCGATGAAAGCACAGACAAACAGATAGGGCAGGGGATTGGCACGGGCTGCCTTGCAGGCGGCGTAGACCGCCGGTGTCAGCACGACAGCGGTGGCGTCGTTGGAAAGGAATACGGTCACCAGCGTACCGACCAGGAACACCAGATCGAACAGGCGCCGCCCCGAGCCGCCGGCATGCCGGACCGCATACAAGGCCAGCCAGTCGAACAGGCCTTCGCGCCGGGCCAGTTCGGCCAGCACCATCATGCCGACCAGGAACAGATAGACATCACGTCCTTCGGCCACCGCGCCCAAGGCCAGGTCGAACGGCACCGCCCCGAGCAGGGGCAGCAGGGCGGCGGCGGCCAGCGCCCACACATACTCCGGGATGCGGAATGGCCGCAGCAGCAGGCCGACGGTGGCCACGGCCACGGCCAGCCAGATGATCAGGGAAGAGGAGAACGCGGGCATCGGGTGGTGTCTCAGCTGTGCCGGCGCGTGACGGCGCCACCCGTCTCCGGCACATGCAGGGCCAACAGAAACGCGCCTGCCGCGATCACGGCAAGTGCGAGGAAGGCGGCATCATACCCTTTGAACTGCACTACCAGACCGGCTAGGCCCGGACTCAGTGCCGCGCCCAGCCCAAACACGGTGGACACTGCTGCCAGGGTGACGTTGAAGCGGCCGGTACCTTCGGTCAGGTCACTGACGATGACCGGCAGCAACGCGCCGAAGATGCCGGCACCCACGCCGTCCAGCAACTGCACGCCCAGGAGCCACGCAGGTGCGTCGGACAGTGGGTACAGCGCAGCACGGATCGGCAGGATCAGGAAGCCGGCCAGCAGCAGCGGGCGACGACCCCAACGATCCGCACGGGCACCGACCAGCCACGCCATCGGAATCATCACCAGTTGTGCCGCAACGATGCAGCTTGCAGTGAGAGTGGTGGCGAGGGTGGGATTGCTCAACGCGAGCTTCTGGCCGACCAGCGGCAGCATCGCGGCATTGGCCAGATGGAAAAGCGCACAGCAGGCCGCCAGTGCCAGCAGCCTGCGGTCATGCAGGAGCACCCGCATCGGGGCAGCCCTGTGGGTATCCCGGCCGCCGGCAGCCATGCCACGTGCGCGCTCATTGTCGATGGCCTCTGCAGGAATCGAGCGCACCGCCGCCAGACTGGCCACGGTCAACAACGCCATCAGGGGAAACACCACCCCCGGCCCTCCCAGGTAGGCCAGGCCGCCGGCGAGCACGGCGGCTACCGCGTTGCCAGTGTGGTTGAAGGTTTCGTTGCGGCCCATCCGGCGGGCAAACGCACGTGGGCCGCTGACACCCAGCGAGATGGCGGCGATGGCCGGGGCGATGACGGTCGCGGCCACGGCGCTCAATGCCTGGCTCAGGGCGACCGGGGCGAAGGAATGCGTCCACGGCAACAGCAGGCAGGTAGCGGTCAGCAGTACCGTGGCCAACGCCAGGGCTGCGCGCTTGGCATCGATGCGGTCCATCAACGCTCCGGCCGGGGTCTGGGTCAGCAACCCGACCACCGCGGAGACTGTCATCACCGCGCCAATGCTGGCTGGCTCCCAGTGATGCACGGCCAGCAGGTAGATCGCCAGATAGGGCCCCAGGCCATCGCGGACATCGGCGAGGAAGAAGTTCAGTGCGTCCAGGCCGCGCTCCGCGCGGCGGCTGATCAAGGAGTCGGAAGAAGGCGCAATCACGTGAGGGCTGGACGGTTGGCAGGCATTCCGGCCAATGCCGGGCTGCGGAGTTATGCGTGCCGGGCTGTGATGGTGGTGTCGCGCAGCGCGGGGCGTGACTTCAGGCACTGCACATTAACTACACGTGTAGTCAAGGTGGAGGGGCATTCACTGGAAGAGGTGTCCATGAAATCAACCCGCTGGCTGTCCCGCGTCATGGCCTTGGCGCTGCTCGCTCCGATCGGCGTCCACGCGACAACCACCGCCGATGCCATCGCCACCATCGAGCGCAATGCCAAGGCCGCGCATTCCGATGCGGTGCTGGTCAGGCACAACGGAGCAACGCTGCTGCAACAGACACCTTCATCGGGCGAGGCCCCGGTCCATCTGATGTCGGCAACCAAGTCCGTGGTCGCCCTCGCACTCGTGCTGTTGCTGGACGAGGGCAAACTGGCATCACTCGATGAGCCGGTCAGCACCTTCTACCCGGAGTGGAAGCAGGGCCGGAAGAAGGACATCACCGTACGCATGCTGCTGGAGCACACCTCCGGGCTGCAGAACGTGGCCAATGCAGGCGAGGAGCTGGAAGGTGCGCCGGACCTGGTCAAGCTGGCGCTGGCGGCAGAGCTGAGCAGCGATCCGGGCAGTGCGTTTTCCTACAACAACAAAGCGACCAACCTGCTGCCCGGCATTGTCGAGCATCTGGCCGGGCAGCCGATCGACAGCTATCTCGATACCCGTCTGTTCAAGCCATTGGGCATCACCCACTACAGCTGGATGAAGGACCAGGCCGGCACCCCGTTGGGCATGGCCGGGCTGTCGCTGACGGCTCGCGATCTGGTCGCGATCGGGCAGCTGCTGCTCGACCGCGGCCTGGCTCCCTCCGGCAAGCGTGTACTGAGCGAGCATGCGGTGGCTCTGCTGACCCGCGAGAGCGCGCGCTCCCCCGATGTTGGCCTGCTGTGGTGGCGCATTCCAGCCTCGGAGCGCTACCAGCTGAAGGCGCAGATGAGCGAGTTCCTCGCCCGGCGCGGCGTCGGTGGTCAGGTGCAGGAGGCGTTGCTGGCGACCGCAGGCAGGAGCTTCGACAGCAGGACCGCATTGGTCGCCTTCCTCGCTGAACGCCTGGGGGCGGACTGGTCGCAGCAGTACGGCGTCGAAATCACCGGACGTGGATTGAGGCTCTCCGATCTGTTCGACGTCGAGCGTGGGCCGATTGTCGCTTTTGCCGCCAATGGATACCTGGGCCAGCACCTGGTGATCGTTCCGCAGCAACGACTGGTGGCGGTGCGCCTGATCCACCGGCGTGACAGCCATCGTTCGCCCTCGGACGACTATGCAGCGTTCCCGGCGGATGTGCTGCAGCTGGCCAGTACCCTGCGTTGATCCGTCGCGGCGTCCTCGCGCACGTGAGCCCCCCATCCCCACGCCCCGCGAACGCCTTCTTCGGATGTTCTTCACCCTGGCCCTGCCTACAGTGGAGGCGACTCATGACGCAGTGTGTGAATGACGATGTTCGAGTATCAGGATTGGACCTTCAGCGCCAACGGTCGGACGCTGGTGGCGCGCGTGGAGCTGGATGGCGAAGGCGGCGGTACCATCAACCGCTATCAGTTGACGCCTGGGCCGGCGCAGTCCGGGCTGTCCATCAAGGTTGCCTCCCAGGCCGAAGCTGCCCGGAAGCTGGAAACCGAAGTGGAAAAGCTGCTGGGACACGGTTGGTGAACGCGGCGCGCCGCTTCCGTGGCCAGCGCCACGTGGCCGCCATGCGCCTGCAATCTCAAACGGTGCGACGGTCGCTCGTATCCTTCCGCGCATGGACTCTTCCGGCGACCCAGCGGATCTCATAACGGCGCCCCGGCCCTGCGGCTGGGTGCGAAGCGGCGAGCGCTGGGATCTTTGGTGGAACGGCCGTTGCGTCGCGACCATCGTGCCGCATGCCAGCGCCGGTGTCCGGCTGTGGCTGGAGACCTCGACGACGGTCCAAGCCAAGGTCGTAGCCGCGGCGAATGCGCGGCAGGCGAGGCGCTACGCCGAGCGCTGGTGCGCAGTGCGCCTTTGCCCGCAACTACGCCTGCGCGCTGCCGTCGCGCGGCTGCTGCAGCCCGCGCCGGACGCTGGCGGGCCCCCAAAGCCGGCACTTACGCGCGTGCAGCGGCAGCAGGCGCGTCGCCTGGCACAGGCCGGGGCAGGGGAAATGGGCCGGATCAAACAGGCGCTGGCGCTGCGCACTTCAACGCAAGCCCGCCCACGGCCGATGTTCTGAGGGGGAGGGGCGGCATGACCGCCTCGGTATTCGCCATGCTCTCGGCCCTGGTCGGGAACGTTGTCCGCGTCGGGCAGCCGTGGTCGCAGATGCTGCCGTCGGCACTTGGCCTGATCGTGGTCGGATACTTCTTCCTGCGGCTGGCAAAGGCTTCGCGTCAGCCGCAGGGTCGTCCGCAGCGGCTGGGCGCATGAGCGCCCAGCCTTCACCGTCCGCCAGTACTAGGCCGAGAGCTCTTCACGCACGATCCGTGCACCCGCGCTGAGCGCGCGCAGCTTGCCGCGCGCCACCTCGCGCGCAAGCGGCGCCATGCCACAGTTGGTGCTCGGGTAGAGCTTGTCGGCATCCACGAACTGCAGCGCCCTGCGCAGCGTGTCGGCCACTTCCTCGGCCGTCTCCACCGTGCTGGAGGCCACATCAATGGCGCCCACCATCACCTTCTTGCCGCGCACCAGCTCGATCAGGTCGATCGGTACATGCGAGTTGTGGCACTCCAGCGAGATGATGTCGATGCTGGAGGCCTGCAGTTTCGGGAATGATTCCTCGTATTGCCGCCATTCCGATCCCAGCGTCTGCTTCCAGTCGGTATTGGCCTTGATGCCATAGCCGTAGCAGATGTGTACCGCCGTCTCGCACTTCAATCCCTCGACCGCCCGCTCCAGTGCGGCTACGCCCCAGTCGTTGACTTCGTCGAAGAACACGTTGAACGCGGGCTCGTCGAACTGGATGATGTCGACCCCCGCCGCCTCCAGCTCCCTGGCCTCCTGGTTGAGGATTCCGGCGAACTCCCAGGCCAGCTTCTCACGGCTCTTGTAGTGGGCGTCGTACAGCGTATCGATCATCGTCATCGGGCCGGGAAGTGCCCATTTGATCGGCTGCGTGGTCTGCCGGCGCAGGAATTTCGCATCCTCGACGAACACCGGCCTCGGGCGGCTGACCGCGCCGACCACGGTCGGCACGCTGGCATCGTAGCGGTTGCGGATGCGCACGGTTTCGCGCTTCTCGAAATCCACGCCGCTGAGATGCTCGATGAAGGTGGTGACGAAATGCTGCCGGGTCTGCTCGCCGTCACTGACGATGTCGATGCCGGCGTGCAGCTGTTCCTGCAGGGACAGACGCAGTGCATCCTGCTTGCCCTCGGCCAGGCCTTCGTCCTGCAGTTTCCAGGGCGACCAGAGCTTTTCCGGTTCTGCCAGCCAGGAGGGCTTGGGCAGGCTGCCGGCGGTGGAGGTGGGGAGCAGCGTGTTCTTCGACATTGCGTCTTGTGTCCTGGGGTGCGGATGGAAAATCGATGGATCAGCGGGCAGCCCACTGCTCAAGCACGGCGCGGTAGGGCTTGATGAAGTGTTCTTCGGTGAACCGACCCTGCTTGACCGCCAGCTGGCTGCGCTCTTCGCGGTCGTAGACGATGCGGGTGGAGGAATAGTCCTGGTGTTTCAGGCTGGGCTGGTAGACCTTGCCGGCGACCGAGTTGGCGTTGTAGATCTCCGGGCGGTAGATCTTCTGGAACGCTTCCATCGTGCTGATGGTGCCGATCAGCTCCAGGTTCGAGTAATCGCCGAGCAGGTCGCCGCGGAAGTAGAACGCCAGCGGCGCCACGCTACCCGGCGGCATGAAATAGCGCACCTGCAGCCCCATCTTGTCGAAGTACTGGTCGGTCGGCGAGAACTCGCCCTGGCGGTACTCCACGCCCAGGATCGGGTGGTGGTTCTCGGTGCGGTGGTAGGTCTTGCTGCTGGACACGCTGATGCAGATCACCGGCGCCTTGCTGAAATTGGCGCGGTAGGCCTCCGATTCCAGGAAGTGCTTGAACAGCTTGCCGTGCAGGTCGCCGAACCCCTCTGGAATGCCGAAGGTCGCCTTGCCCTCGTTGCTGGCCGGCAGCACCACGCTGAAATCGTAGTCGCGGACGTAGGACGAGAAGTTGTTGCCGACGATGCCTTCGGTGCGCGCGCCGGTCTGGGTGTCGACGATGGTCGGCCGCAGTACCTCGATCAACGGGAACGGATCACTGCCGTCGGTGCCATCGATGTGCATCTCCACGGAGATGATGTCCAGCTCGACGGCATAACGGTCCGCGCCCGGGTTGTCCCAGTGCGCCAGATCGTTGAAGCGGTTGTTGATCATGCGGATCGTGTTGCGCAGGTTCTCCTGCCGCGAATCGCCACGGGCCAGATTGGCGAAATTGGTGGTGATGCGCGTGCCGTCAGCCGGCTGGTAGTCCTCGTTGAAGGGGATGAGGGTGATGCTGAAGGTGAAGTCTCGGGTCGTCATGGGCGGCGTTCCGGGTTGCGGGGGTGACATCCGAATGCGGGTGGGCGGCATTCGGCATTCAGAGGGCGGCGGCGATCTCGGCGGTGGCGGGCGCTGCGCGATGGGACAGTGCCAGCAGCGGCAGGGCGCGGTGCACTGCCAGCCGGGCCCGCTGCAGCAGGGCATCGTCGTGCACCCGGCCGTCCGCGAAATCGCGGTCGGTGGCGTACACCCCCAGCGGCAGGGTGCGGGCCTGGAAGAAACTGAAAAGCGGGCGCAGCTGGTGGTCGATCACCAGTGCGTGGCGCTCGCTGCCGCCGGTGGCGGCGAGCAGGATGGGGGTGTCGACCAGGGCGTCCTGGTGGATGAAATCAAAGAAGTGCTTGAACAGCCCGGTGTACGAGCCCCGGTAGACCGGCGTGGCCACCACCAGGACATCGGCCTGTTCGACGGCTGCCAGCTGCCGCTCAACGCCGTCCGTCAGCTGCGAACGCCAGAGTGCGCCCGCCAGCTGCGGTGCCAGCTCGCCCAGCTCGATCAGGTGCGGCTCGCAGACCAGGTCCTCGCCGATCAGGTCCAGCAGGTGCTCGGCCAGGGCCGCAGCCTTGGAAGGGCGTTGCAGCCCACCGGAAACGGCGACGATACGAAGGGGGCGGGTCATCTGTTCGCTTTCAGCAGGGGAGGGGCGCCTTCGGGGCGTTCTGCGTGGGGCGCAGTCCTGCAGGCCGGCGGGGTGGCCGGGCGCCAGGCAATCGAAGGCATGAACCGATGCTAGCCACCCCCTTCCATGACGTAAAATGGTATTACTTCACCAATCCATGAGCGGGATTCATCGTCATGCTGGAGCGGATCCATCTCAGCATCGTGCAGCAGGTCGAGCAGCAGGGGTCGCTGACCGCCGCCGCCGGCGTGCTCAACCTGACCCAGTCGGCCCTGAGCCACAGCATGAAGAAGCTGGAGCAGCAGCTCGGCACCGATGTCTGGCTGCGCGAAGGGCGCAGCCTGCGGCTGACCCAGGCCGGGCAGTACCTGCTGGCTGTCGCCAACCGGGTGCTGCCGCAGCTGGACCTGGCCGAGGAGCGGCTGGGCCAGTTCGCGCAGGGCGAGCGTGGTGCGCTGCGCATCGGCATGGAGTGCCACCCCTGCTATCAATGGCTGCTCAAGATTGTCTCGCCGTACCTGGCCGCCTGGCCGGACGTGGATGTGGACGTCAAGCAGAAGTTCCAGTTCGGCGGCATCGGCGCCTTGTTCGGTTACGAGATCGACCTGCTGGTGACCCCGGATCCGTTGTTGAAGCCTGGCCTGACCTTCGTACCGGTGTTCGATTACGAACAGGTGCTGGTGGTGGCCAGCAACCACCCGCTGGCCAAGGTGGAGCATGCCAAGCCGCGCCAGCTCGGCCAGGAAGTGCTGATCAGCTACCCAGTGCCGTTCGAGCGCCTGGATATCTACAACCAGTTCCTGCTGCCGGCCGGCATCACGCCGCGGCGCCACAAGACCATTGAAACCACCGACATCATGATGCAGATGGTGGCGAGCGGACGCGGCGTCGCCGCGATGCCGCGCTGGCTGGTGGAAGAGTATGCCGAGCGCATGGACGTGGTGCCGGTGCGGCTTGGGGCCAAGGGCATTCCCAAGCAGATCTACCTGGGTGCGCGCGAAGCGGATACCGCGATCGATTATCTGCGCGCCTTCGTCGACCTGGCCCGCAACAGCACGCCGCTCGCCAGCAAACAGGGCGGTGCCGGTTGATGGCTGCACGCACGTCTGCCCGGGCGCAGGCCTTCATCAATGCGTTCTCGCTGGAGGTCGGTGCAAAGGCCATGCCTGCCTTGCGTGCAGACGCTGGCCGCATCGCCCCCGGTACGGTCATTTCCATCCCCTTTCTGGCGAGCGAAGATGATGAGGCGCGACTGGCCGCCGTGCGCACGGTGCGCGAACTCGGCTTCGAGCCGATGCCGCACCTCTCCGCACGCCGGATCGCATCACAGCTGGCGCTTGAGCGCTTCATGGATCGCGCCGCAGGCGAGGCCGGCATCGAGCGATGCCTGCTGATTGCCGGCGACCTGGCGACGCCGGCCGGTCCCTTTGCCGACAGCGCCGCGATCATCGACACCGGCCTTCTTGAACGGTGCGGGATCAAGCACGTCGGCGTGGGCGGGCATCCGGAGGGGCATCCGGTGATGGCGCCCGAACAACGGTGGCGGGCGCTGGAGCAAAAATGCCAAAGCATCCGCGAGCGCGGCATGGCGCCGCAGGTCATTACCCAGTTCGCCTTCGATGCCGGCGTGGTCCTGGCCTGGCTGGATACGCTGCGCGCCCGCGGCATCACGGCCCCGGTACTGGTTGGCGTGCCCGGTCCAGCCAGCATCGCACGGTTGCTGCGCTACGCCGCGATGTGTGGCGTCGGCGCAAGCGCCTCGATGTTGGCAAAGTACGGCGTCAACATTGGCCGCCTGCTGGGAAGCGCCGGCCCAGAAATATTCATGGATCGCCTGCTGGACGGACTGACGGACACCCACGGCGAGGTCAGCCCGCATTTCTTCCCGTTCGGCGGCATCGCGCCGTCGTTGCAGTGGATCGAACGGTATCGATGATGGCGCATGGCCGGCTTGTCTTCGGGTAGGCTGCAACGACTGACCGCAAGGGCGAGGGCCCGGATGAAACGCTGGCTGTTCCTGGCGCTTGTCGCGCTGCCATTCGCTGTCGGGGCCGTGGTCATCCGCCACGACGTTGAGGACGCCCGCTATCGGATCGATGGGGCTGAGTTTCCCGCACTGGCCGATATGCCGGGCGAGGGGCAGGGCGTCCTGATCGCGCCGCGCTGGGTACTGACCGCAGCGCATGCCGCGCCAATGGAAGGGATGGGCGCCGTAGTCTCCATCAGCGGCAAGGACTATGCGGTGAAGCGCGTGGTCCTGCATCCCGGCTACAGGAGAATGCCCGAGACCCTGGGCCAGGACGCTCTGGCAAGCGGCAGTGCGGCGAAGATCCATGCCTTCCTGGCCGAATCGGACGACATCGCATTGATCGAGTTGACGCTACCGGTCGCCGATGTACAGCCGGTGGCGCTCTACCGCGGCAGCGCCGAAGCCGGGCAGGTCGCCGCCCTGATAGGGAAGGGCGCGACCGGCACTGGAGCCATCGGCTTGCTGCCGGGCGGGCCGCATCGCACGACGCTGCGGCGGGCGTACAACGCCATAACCGGCGGCAACGATCGCTATCTCTGGTACCGCTTCGATGCGCCACCGCAGGGGCTGCCGCTCGAAGGCGTTCTCGGCAACGGTGACAGCGGCGGGCCGTTGCTGATCGAGGGCAATGGTGGCTGGCAGCTGGTGGGGCTCGGTTCCTGGATCACCGCCGTTCCCGAACACGCCCTGGAGGCCGGGTTCTATGGGCAGGTGGTGCACAACGTCCGGGTATCGCGTTACGTCGATTGGATCGAGCGCGTGATGTGCCAGGGTGGCAGTGGATGCGGCGAGCGTGACGCGTCACGTTAATGGCCCCGGAGAGTGCCGGATGCAGGCCAGCAGATCGCCGCCAAATCAGTGACTCGGCTACGATGCTGCGATCGGCATTCGCGCCGATGGGGCAGGGGACGCGATGGACATGCAGGCAGGGGGCGGCATTGATCCGCCAGCAGCGGCCGAGACACAGGAACTGACCTTCCAGTGGCTCTATGGGCGGGTGCAGGGGCTGGTTGAGCACAGCATCTACCCGAAAGCGGGGAAGGTGGAGGCGTGGGCGTTCCGGGTGGGTGTTAGTGCCGGAGTTGCCGGCCTGCTGGTAGGGCTGGGTCTGGATCGATGGCTCAGCAAGGACCTTTTACTGCCGGTCGTCGCGATCTGCCTGGGCGTGGAGATATGCGGACTAGTTATCGGTGGAATCCTTACTGCATGCCGAGAGTACCGGCAGTACGTCCAACCACGACTATCCCACTCTCGAGAGATGGATGGCGATTTTCTCCGCTGGCAGTCCGTGATATCCGATCTGCGTTGCTTTCCTAAGAAACAGCGTCAGCAGCGACTCAAGTACGTCAGCAGCTTGCGATCCAGGATGATGGATCGCATGGATCTGGTGTATGGCGGATTGCAGCGCCTTGGGCCGTTCCCTTTGCTGGTCGCGCTCTTCCTGCAGCTGCGCAGCTGGAGAGCGGACGGCTGGGCAAGCGCCTTCGACATCGGCTGGGTCGGGGCACTTCTCATATTCGCAATGGGGCTCCTCTATCTGGTGGGTTGCCTGCTGATCGCGCAACGCATGCGCCTGGATACGTATGTCGCGTTGCTTGAGGGGTCTGTGCAGGAGCCAGAGGCGGCAGCCCAAGCCTCAACGCCGGTGGCGCAAGGTGTCGAGCGAACGTGAGGGTCGCCTGAGTCCCCTTGAATGTAGTGCTTGTAGCGAGGCGTACCTCCAGGTGGCTTGCGTTCTCATTCCCTGAGACGAGCTGCTGCCAAAGTGCCGTCGCGCACGAGCTGCATTTCATTCAAGTGAAGGGGGAGAGGTATTGGACGCGACGGAAATTTCCAGCGTGCTGAAGGGCGGAGACCTTGTTGCCATCTTGGCCCTCGCTGCACTGTGTGTGGCTCCTTTGATCAAGGGCTTCCATGCATTGGTTCACGGGCGGCATCAGCGGCGAAAGGAATTCCTTGAGATATGGAAGGAGGGGAGCCTTGAGCGGGATGATCTGTGGCTGGAGGAAGCCATTCGGCATCTGTCCGGATCGTCCATGTCGGCGGGGTTGATTCGCCATGTCGCGGCATTGAAGTGGCCATCGGTAAAGCTGCGCAAGCTTGCGATGAATTCCAGGTTCTTCGAGTTCGACGAAGAGCAGAAGGCGGTGGTCTGGATAAGGCGTTGGCGTGGAATAGGCCCTTGGCTCCAGCTCGAAATGGCGGCGTGCCTGATCGGCTATCTTGTACTCTGTGTTATCGGATTTGGCTCGATTCTGACTTGGAGTCGGCAGGAGGGCAGCGATGGCGGGTCACTGGTCTTCGCTGGCGTGATATTCGTTATGGTGGCATTTGGAAGTTTTTGGCATTTCGTCTCCCTTAGTGAGTCCCGCTCGGCTTTCCTGCTCGTCAACAGCCTGTCCCGCGATGGGTTGGGTGAACATATGCCCAGCTTGGAAGCCGAACCCAGCCCAAGGGCCAGTTAGGTCTGTGCGGTCGTGGGGATCGATCTCGATCATGCTGCAAGCTGATCCTTGTTGGGGGAATGAGCAGGCAGGCAAGAGCCAAGCCAGAGCCGCAGCCATTGGCCTGCGGAGCCGACAAAGGCCGTAGCAGCCCGATACACCATTTCGCAATCTTGGTACTTGTTTGTACTGTTGCGCCCCGGAAATGGCTGTTTCAGCGAGCAAAATGCAAGAATCCAGAGCATTTAAGTGTTTCGCAGACGTCGAGGGCCAAGTGTTGCGGCTGATGCTTGAGCAAGGCGCAACGGAACTTCATGATCGCGCAACGGGCAGGCACCTGCCGTTGCGCGACCCCGGGGCACGTGATGGCCCTCCAGGCGGTGGCGCAGTCAGGAGTATGCGCCGTCTTCAGCTGGCGAGATTCAAGCGGCTGTGCTCGAAAAGCACGCAGGACGTACGGTTGCCGGCGTCCGACTTCCGGCGGCTCTTCGGCGCGGGTACCAAGAGGTGATCCCGGACCTAGATCAGATCCAGATCGTCGGGCGTCAGCCCTGCCAGCGCCAGCACCCTGTCTCGCCTCATCTGTTCCCCCCAGAGACTCCATGCTCGGTCAGTGGACAAGCCCCCTGTCGCCCTGCAGGCCGGGCAAGTCAGTTCGAGGCCACCTTCTACATCGGCAAGTCCGCATCCCCGGAACATGCGTGACTCGTCCCCACATGCGCCGCACTTGGCCTGAAGCGTCTCGACGCGCTCGATCGTTCCGTTGAGGCGCAGCAAAGGACGGATACTCAGGATCCGAAAAGCAGCTGGAGAGGTCATGTGTCGTGCCGGTCAGGGGCTAGACACGGAGGCGAAGGGTTCGCGCCCAAGAGGAGCCAAGCGCGGCCAGCGTACAGCATAAACTGTTAAGAATCCTCAAATTGACTTCACCCGTTGGTGCCGGTGCGAATGTCCTGGCGGGGACTCGACTCAGCAAGGCTTAACGCAATGGTTTGGCGGACAGCTGAACTCCATTCGGCCCCGGGCGGCAGGGAGAGTAAGCTCACCTTCAACCATTTGATCCGGGGCTCTTATGGATCTCATCAGACTGCTGCGATCGCTTGAGGAGTTCCTCTATGAACTCGTAGGGTGGCTGGTGTTCTACCCGCGGACCCTGTGGAGGGCGCTGGTGTAGCCGGGCGAGGTAGCGCACTACAGGCGCCGAGAGTTCTCCAAAGATCCGGAACAACGATTCGCCGATGCCATCAGCCCTGTGCTGATGTTGATTCTGTCAGTGGTGCTGGCGCACGCATTGGAAATGTCTACGCGCACCGCCCCCCTCGCGGTATCAGGACCCGAAGGCAAGCTGCTGTTTGGGAGTGAGCAGGGGCTGCTGCTCACCCGTTCGGCTGCCTTCTGCATCTTCGCCCTGGGGGCGGCGCTAAGCACGCTGTGGCGACAGCGCCTGCCCATCAACCGCGACACGCTGCGGGAGCCTTTTTCCATACAGGCGTTCATTGCGTGTCCATTTGTGATTCTGCTTGCAGTTTCGCAGGCAGCTGGCTCTGCAGGTGGGAGATTGCGCATCGCTGGGGTGTTGGGATCGGAGCGCTGGCAGTTGCATGGTATTTGTGGGCGCGCACGCGCACCTTCGTAGCACTGAACGGCACCGGGCCACTCCAAGCATTTGGCTTCTTACTCGGCTCGTTTCTGCTGACGGTGGCACTGGTCGTCGCACTGACGCTCGCCTTGGTTCTCTAGTCCAAGAGACCTGTATTGAAACCGAGCATGGGAACGAAATCCGATCAAATGGCTAACAATCGGCTAACAACGGCCTAATTCTGCCTTAATCGGCGCGCTTCAGGATGCTGTCCCATGGACATGATCCCAGCGCCGATTCCCATGGCCCCGCATCCGGGCAGATTTGCCGAAGCAACCCTCATCGGGCCTGATCATCCGCTGCGTGGACAGGTGCAGTCCTTCATCGCCGACACCTATCGTCAGCGCTTCGATGCCGAGGTCCGCGACTTCATGCCACAGTTGCTGGCCTACCGAGATACGCAGGGAGCACTGGTCGCGGCAGTCGGGCTTCGACACGCAGATAGTGGCCCGCTGTTTGTGGAGCACTATCTGGATGCGCCCGTCGAGGCCGTGCTGGCGCAGCACCTTTCCAGTGCACCTCGGCGAGCGCAGATTGCCGAAGTGGGCCACTTTGCCGCGTCGACGGCGGGCATCGCACGCGAGCTGATCGTGCAGCTGGCCTGGGTCCTGCGCGCCGCCGAAGTGGATTGGGTGATGTTCGTGGCGACCCAACAGCTGCGCAACGCGTTCGTCCGTCTGCATCTGGCACCGCTCGAACTGGTGCCCGCGCGTGCCGAGCGCATGGGCGACAGCGCGGGCGACTGGGGCCGCTACTATGAATCGCAACCGCGCGTGATGTGCGGCGATATCCGCGAGGGCATCGCCTTTCTTGGCGGAAAGGCCTGCTCGATAGACCCAATGGATGCAGCCAGTACCGTGGGGGTGGCCGGATGAGTGTTGATGCACAGCACGTCCTGCGCCTGCTGCAGCAGCATAGCCAGCCAGTACTGACCGCTCAGGAGACGCTGAGTGCGTCCGAGCTGCGCTCTCGCGTACTGGAACTGACACAGTGGCTGCAGCGGACAGGTATCACCTGCGTTGCCAGTCGCCTGGACAACGGCCCCGATTGGCTGGTGCTCGACTTGGCCCTTCGCATTGCCGAAGTGGTGCACGTACCGTTGCCCACCTTCTTCTCCGATGATCAAGTGCAGCACGCACTGCAGACCAGCGGTGCCCAGCTGCTGGTGGTTGCGGAGGGCACGCCGCCGCCGTGCGGGATCACGGCCGCACCCATGCCGTTGCCGGCACTGAGTGCGCACGGCTTAGCCCTGGACGCTCCTGCTGGTAGTACGCTGCCGGCTGGCACGGCCTGCGTAACCTACACCTCGGGTAGCACAGGGCGCCCACGCGGCGTATGCCTTTCTGCCGGAACGTTGATGGCCACCGCCGCGTCATTGGCAGACGCCGCAGGTGACATCGCACCACGCCGGCATCTGTGCCTGATGCCGCTGTCAACGCTCCTGGAGAACGTCGCGGGATTGTACGCGGCGTTGTTGTCGGGCGCCGAGATCGCGCTGCCATCCCTGCAGGAGATCGGTTACACCGGCGCAGCAGGGTTGGATGTCCGCACGCTGCTGAGCTGCCTCAATCGTTACCGCCCCGAGAGCATCATCCTCGTGCCGCAACTGCTCCTGGCCATGGTCATGGCAGCAGAGCAGGGCGCTGAGCTGCCGGCATCGCTGCGATACCTGGCCGTGGGTGGAGGCCGGGTTTCCCCCGGACTTCTGGCACGGGCAAGGCGCCTTGGGCTGCCGGTGTTCGAAGGCTACGGCCTGACCGAGTGTGGGTCGGTGGTGTGCCTGAATCGTCCTGGCGCCCAGCGCGATGGCACGGTGGGCCAACCCCTTCCACACGTGCGGGTACAGATCGTGGACGGAGAAATCGTGGTGTCCGGTGCGCGTGCACTGGGATATCTGGGCGGCGAATCGCTGCCGGAGGGGTCGATCCACACCGGTGATCTGGGACACATCGATGCCGACGGCTTCCTGCATGTGACCGGGCGGCGCAAGAACGTTTTCATCACCGCGTTTGGCCGCAACGTGTCGCCCGAATGGGTGGAGAGCGAATTGCTTTTGCACCCGGCCATCGCGCAGGCCCTGGTCTGGGGGGAAGGGCAGGCCGACAACGTGGCATTGCTGGTTCCGCGCTTCGCGCAGCAGGACTCCGCCACGCTCGAGGCGGCGCTGTCCGCCATCAACGCCGGCCTGCCTGACTATGCCCGCATCGCGCGCTACGTCACCGTCGCGCCATTCAGTGCGAACGCCGGTCTGTTGACCGCCAATGGTCGCATTCGTCGCGAGGCCATCCTCGCCCACTACCAGGCAGTGATCGACGCCGCCTACCGGCGCCCTGCGTTCAGCACCATCGGAGACCCTGCATGAGCTTCCACGATCACCTTCTTGCCCAGACCGCCAGCGAGCGCCAGTCGCTGCTGCAGATTCCCATCATCGGCGACGCACTGGCGGGCCGCATCGACCGCGGTGACTATCTGGCGTTCCTGCAACAGGCGTACCACCACGTGCGCCACACGGTACCGCTGCTGATGGCCTGTGGCTCGCGCCTGCCTGCGCGCCTGGAATGGCTGCGGACCGCGATCGGTGAGTACATCGAAGAAGAGATGGGCCACCAGGAATGGGTGCTGGACGATATTGCAGGTGCCGGCGGTGATCGGTCCGCTGCTGCAACATCCGAACCCGCACTGGCCACCGAACTCATGGTCAGCTACGCCTACGACACCATCCAGCGCGGGAACCCTGTGGGCTTCTTTGGCATGGTACTGGTGCTGGAGGGCACCAGTGTGGCGCTGGCAACGCAGGCTGCAAACACCCTGCAGACGTCGTTGGATCTTCCGCGCAACGCCTTCAGCTATCTGCTTTCGCATGGCGATCTGGATATCGAGCATGTCGGCTTCTTCAAATCGCTGATGGACAGGCTGGATGATCCCAGCGACCAGCAGGCCGTTATCCATGCGGCACGCCGCTTCTACGTGCTCTACGGCGATATCTTCCGCACCCTGCGCAGTGGCGGCGCGCGTACTGCGGAGGCTGCCTGATGGACCTGCGTGGACGTACGGTCGTTCTGACCGGAGCCAGCGGCGGCATCGGAAGGTTGCTCTGCGGCGGCCTGGTGGGCGAGGGCGCGCAGGTCGTGGCGGTGGGGCGGGGCCACGATCGGCTGCAGGCGCTCACTGACACGTTGCCGGAAGGGTCTGTCATACCGGTCGTTGCCGATATCGCCACGGCGGCGGGCCGCGGCGCGTTGCTGGCGAAAATTGATGCGCTATCCAGGCCGCCTTCGGTGCTGGTCGTAGGCCATGCCAGCGCCGCCTTCGGACTGTTCGGCGCACAGACAGAGCAGGCGTTGGAGCAGATGATGCAGACCAATCTGGTTGGCTCCATGCTGCTGATCCGCGCCTTGTTGCCCTTGTTGGAGCGGCAGTCGCACGCCAGCGTGGCCGTTCTCGGCTCGACGTTCGGCAGCCTGGCCTTCCCGGGTTTTGCCGCTTACAGCGCCAGCAAGTTCGGATTGCGCGGCCTGGTCGAAGGTCTGGGCCGCGAGTATGCCGGCAGCACAGTCAAGTTCCAGTACCTCTCACCACGCGCCACCCGCACCGATTTCAACAGCGCCGCCGTGGATGCCATGAACGCCGAACTGGGCGTTTCCCACGACTCGGCCGAGAAGGTCGCAACGGCCTTGCTGCAGGCACTGCGCTCTGGCAATCCGCGCTTGCAGCTTGGCTGGCCAGAGCGGCTGTTCGCTCGGTTGAACGGCCTGCTGCCAGAGCTGGTGGACCGTAGCCTCCGCAAACAGTTACCCATCGTCAGGCGCCATGCCAGCAGTGGCACCACCGCAGCGAGTTCTTCCGCATCCCCTCCCAGCAAGGACACCTCCCATGAAGCGCACGCAGGGTAAGACCATGTTCTATCTCATTCTTATTGCCGCTGCCGTATTGGTCGGGGTCGCTGTGGCCGCCGAACCTTCAGTGCCGGTGGCGCAGATCCGTGACCGCTGGGCGCAGATCAACTACCAGACGCCCAAGCCGCAGCGCGAGGCGGCGTTCATGGCCCTGTCCAAGCAGGCCGCGCAAGCCCGGCAGGCGGCCCCCAGGGATGCCGGTGCGCTGATCTGGGAGGGCATCGTGCTGTCCAGCCTTGCGGGCGAAAAGGGTGGCATGGGCGCACTCAGCCTGGTCAAGCAGGCCCGCGCCGATTTCGAGGCCGCACTGAAACTGGATCCCCGGGCCCTGGATGGCGCGGCGTATACCAGTCTGGGCGCACTCTACTACCAGGTACCGGGCTGGCCGCTGGGCTTCGGCGATGACGATCAGGCGCGGCAGATGCTGAAGAAGGGGCTGGATATCGACCCCAATGGTATCGATGCCAACTATTTCTACGGCGATTTCCTGCGCGATCAGAAGGAGTGGGGCCCAGCGCAGGCGGCGCTGCAGAAGGCACTGGCAGCACCAGCCCGGCCAGGACGGGATGTGGCCGATGCCGGCCGCCGGCATGAGATCGAGGCCAAGCTGCACGATGTGATGGGCCATCTTGCAAAGTGAAGTCCGCGACTGGACACTGCCCTCATGCGCATCCTCCTCGTCGAAGACGACCGCTCCCTGGGTGAAGGCATCCGGACCGCGCTTCGACGGGGCGCCTTCGCCGTGGACTGGGTGGAAGACGGCACGGCCGCGCTCCTGGCTGCGCAGGATGGGGATTTTGATCTGGTGGTGCTCGATCTGGGTCTACCACGGGTAGACGGCATCGAAGTGATCCGCCGCCTTCGGGCGGCGGCAAACCCGGTGCCGATTCTGGTCCTCAGTGCCCGCGAACGCCCGGCCGACCGTACGCTCGGGCTGGACGTTGGAGCAGATGACTACCTCGGGAAGCCCTTCGATACCGCCGAGCTGCTGGCGCGCGTCCGCGCGCTTGTCAGGCGCAGCAGCGGACGTTCGCATCCCACGCTGGACGCCGGTGACCTCCATCTTGATCCGGCGACGCTGGAGGCGCGATGGAAAGGACGGACGCTGGATCTGACCCGCCGCGAGTTCTCGCTGCTGAGATTGTTGATGGAGCAGAACGGGCGGCCAATGGCGCGAGAAACGATCCAGAAGCACCTCTACGGCTGGGATGAGGACGTCGCCAGCAACGCAGTGGATGTTCATGTGCATCAGCTGCGGCGCAAGGTCGACCCTGCGATCGTGCGTACCGTGCGAGGCATCGGGTATGCGCTGGGGCAGTCGCCGGAGCCGGATGCATGAGGTCGATGCGACGCACTCTGCTGCTGACCCTGCTGGGGACTTTGGCGGTTCTGATGGCCGTGGCTGGATTCTTCAGCTATCGCGCCGGCCTACAGGAAGCGGGGGAAATGTTCGATGCCCGGCTGGTGCAGTCCACGCGGGTACTGATGGGCCTGGTAGATGAGCCATTGAGTGACCTGACTGCGTTTCCTGGCGACCCCATTGTGCTGCGTGGTTGGCACGGGCACGCGGAAGGCGTGGGCGACGCGCTGGCGTTCAGCGATGGACATGCCTATGAGAGCAAGCTTGCCTTCCAGGTATGGGACGCGAAGCAGCGCCTGTTGCTCCGCTCGGACAGCGCTCCCACCCGGCCATTGGCTGCATTGGTGGCCGGCTACGCCAGTCCCGTAATCGACGGCGAACAATGGCGTACCTTCACGCTTCAGACCCGTGGGGGCCGATGGTTCCAGTCTGGCGAGCGGTCGGACATCCGCGAAGAGCTGGCCGAAGATATTGCAGGAGGCACCCTGCTGCCGTTGCTGTTGGCGCTGCCACTGATGGCGCTGGTGATCTGGTGGAGCGTCAATTACGTGACCCGCTCGCTGCAGAGCGTCTCGGACCAGATCGGCAGGCGTGATCCCGAGCGCATGTCGCCACTGGACGCGGCTGACGTGCCGCGCGAGGCGCGAGGACTGGTGCAGGCAGTGAACGGTCTGCTTGGGCGACTGAACGAGGCACTGGCGCGTGAGCGGCGGTTTGTAGCCGATGCCGCACACGAGTTGCGCACACCGATCAGTGCGCTGAAAGTGCATGCAGACAACGCACGCATGGCGCCGGACGATGCAGGAAGGGTTCGCGCACAGGAGATGGTCAGCGACTCAGTGGCGCGGCTGGAGCGCCTTGCTTCGCAGCTGCTCACACTCAACCGCGCAGAAGCCGTATCCCGATTGACTTCGGTGCGCCTGAGCCTGGATGGCCTGGTCGGCATGGAGGTGGATGCGCTGCGTCCTATCCTTTCCGTAAATCGACAGTACATCGAACTAAAGCTGGACAGCGCGGAGATCAGGGGTGATGAGGCCGCGCTGAGCGCGCTGGTTCGCAACCTGCTGGAGAACGCCGTGCGCTACACCCCCGTCGGCGGTCGCCTGAATGTCTGCGTGATGCAGGAGGAGGGCAGGGTGTTTCTCATCATTGCCGACAGCGGTCCGGGCATCGCCGAGGAAGAGCGCGATCGCGTCTTTGACCGCTTCTACCGAACGCTGGGGAGCCGGGTGCAGGGCAGCGGGTTGGGGCTGTCCATTGTCAGGGAGGTGGCCGATGCCCACGG
The DNA here is from genome assembly GCF_945952405.1 of uncultured Stenotrophomonas sp. Classification (GTDB taxonomy): domain Bacteria; phylum Pseudomonadota; class Gammaproteobacteria; order Xanthomonadales; family Xanthomonadaceae; genus Stenotrophomonas. The sequence goes on from NZ_CAMFIA010000006.1 coordinate 117,072, forward strand.
CGCGGGTGTGACGCTGGGCACCTCACAGAAACTGGGCGGGCTTGAGGTGAAGGTGAGCTGGCCAGCAGGCTCGGCCTATCAAGGCGCCCCTGACAGCTGATTGCCAGGTGACCGCGCCTGGCAGGGCCCTCAGGTGTACTGCACTGCTGCCATACATGCTGCGGCATGCGCCAAAAAACCGACATTTGGGTGTCCTGCGTTGCTTTGATATTCTCAGGCATGCCACCTCGCTCCAGCATGTGATGCTGTCCAACGGCTGAACTGCCATTGCCGGGCATGGGCGGATTCAGGGAAGTGGAAGGGGCGTCGGAGGAGGCACTGGTGATGACGGGTCGCGCGTTAGACGCTGGGCGTGGTGCTCTGAAATTCAGAGGCGTGCTCGCCGCGAGAAGGTGTCCGCCATACTGTCACTCGCGGGCATCTCGTGCATCTGCCTGGGCCTGGCCTGGACATCCTGTTACCTGTATTTCGGACGGGCCGAGCTATCCATTGTATTTGTCGGCTTGATCGCCGTAGGTTTCCTCGCGCTTCTCCGAAGCAAGCGCAGTGACGGTGCGTCCATTCTGATCGTCGCCCACGGAGTGCTGGCAGCTGTCTGTGCGATCGCGGCCATTGATGCGCCCATCGCAGGCGTGCCACGCTCGGTTCACCTGTTCCTTCTGCCCTTGGCCGCAGGTGCTGCTTTTACATTCGAAGCGCGCGAACGCTATGGCTCCCTGGTGTTTCCGTTGCTTTGCCTGGCAATGTTTGCAGCGTTTGCGCTGGGGGCACTCGATCGAATTGCGCCAGGCATCTCACCGCCAGTAGAGGTTCGCCACTGGGGCGCGCGTTTCAACACGGCGATATCCATGGTGCTTCTGGCGGCGATCTTCGGCATCCACCGACTGGATATCGGCAAGCGCCTACGCCTGGAGCGTGAGCTCGGACGTGCAGTGCGCAACGGTGAGATAGAGGTTCACTACCAGCCACAGGTGCATGTCGACGCCGACGTGATCGGCGTTGAAGCACTGGTTCGCTGGCGGCATCCGTCGGCGGGCATGCTATCGCCAGACTCGTTCATTCCGCTGGCCGAAGAAAGCGCATTGATCAACGAAATAGGGCTGGAGGTGCTTCGGCAGGGCTGCGAGCTGCTCGCTGGATGGGCCGGTCATGTCCATACGCGTGGCATGCGGGTGGCCGTAAACATCAGTCCGGTTCAACTCTTGGATGAGGCGTTCGTACCCTCGGTAGCCAAGTTGGTCAACCAAAGCGGAATCAACCCAGCCTTATTGGAACTGGAACTCACCGAATCCGCACTATCCACCGATACGGCAGAGATGATCGACCGAATGCTTGATCTTGAGGCACTTGGCGTGACCTGGGCACTGGATGATTTCGGCACGGGCTATTCGTCCCTGTCCACGTTGCGGACCCTACCCATTCGCAAGCTGAAGATCGACAGGCAGTTCGTGCAGGAGGTCACCACCCATGAGAGTGCGCAACGCCTTCTGGGCAAGATTGTTGAGATATCCCAGGTCATGGACATGAACGCGCTGGCGGAAGGGGTCGAGACGGTGGAGCAACGCGACCTGTTGATCACGCTGGGCTGCGAGTATTTTCAGGGCTATTTCTTCGCGCAACCGATGCCGCTGCCCATGCTTTACGCATGGCTGGAGGAGCGTCGCAGCATGGCTTTATCGCGCCGCATCGGCGAGCGTGAGCGGTCACTGACGGCTGGCACCACCATCTCAGGCGGGAGCGATACTAGCCGCCGCAACGTGCGTTGACCTGCCGTTGACAGCAAAGCGACAGACTGCACAAGAGCAGAAGGCGCCTGGGGACATCATGGATACGGGTGGGGGACGCGATGCCATTCTTCACTGATTCGGACGAGGTTGCGGTTGAGGGCATGGGGGCTGCCCGCCGGATTGGATGGATGCGCTTCGTAGGCGCCTCGCTGGCTGCACTCCCCATTGCATCGGTGGGCCTGGAGCGCGGCATGGGCAGGCTGGCATTCGTGTTTCTTCTGGTCAACGCGCTGGTCTGGCCGGCCATTGCACAGCTGCTGACAAGGCGCGCCACCCGGCCCGCCGTCGTGCAGTTCCGGTGCATGGTCGTCGACTCGCTGTTGGGCGGGGCATGGATCGCCTTCATGGCCGTCAGCGCGGTGCCCAGCGCGCTCTTCGCCGCGCTGCTAGTGGCAGACAAGATCGCGGCCGGCGGTGCACGGCTGGCGCTGAAGGCCACGGCTGCGCTTCTGCTCGGTTTCCTTGCTGCATGGCTTGCCATGGGCACGCCCTGGCAGCCGGCCACTTCTTCCCGAACATTCCTGCTCAGCCTTCCGTTCCTGTTTGTCTACGGGATCGGATTGAGTGCACTGAGTTGGCGTCTTGCGCGCCGGGTCAGGTCACAGAACCGGCAGTTGCAGCGACTCAGCCGAATGGACCCACTGGTGGAACTGGCCAATCGCGGTTACCTCATGCACCGCGCCCAGCAGATGATCGAAGCGGGGCGCGCCCTGGGCCGGACGGATTGCCTGCTGATGCTGGACGTGGACGATTTCAAGCGCATCAACGATACCTTGGGCCATCGCACCGGCGATGAAGCACTGCGTCGTATCGCTGCGGTCCTGCGCAGCGTGTCACGCCCCGGCGACACACCGGGGCGCCTGGGCGGAGATGAGTTCGCGCTGCTGCTCGCCGGGCAGACGCCGGCTGAGGCCATGCTGCTGGCAGAGAAGATCAGGAGCCTGCTCCACGTTGATACGGGCAGTGATGCCGCAATGCTGGACCTGAGCGTGAGCATCGGCATTGCTGCCTCGCCCCCGACGACCAGTGCCGAAGAGTGGCTCGCAAGAGCGGACCAGGCCCTGTATGACGCCAAGCGACACGGCAAAAACACGGCGAGCTGCGGCACAGATTGCTGAGCAAACCTAACGCATCGTGGTCGACGTCAATCGCTGACGTCATGATCGTTGCCGACGTCTGACGATAAGGTCGCCTCGTTCGCCGGGAACACTTTCCACTCCTGATGACACGGAACTGCGCTGCGTCGGCCATCGGCCGACGCGCTCTTCACAACATGCAACGTTACACTGGCGCGCTTTCGCATGTAGAACACAGAGGCAGACAGCCCGATCGTGAGAGCAATTTCCTCTATTGCCATCGCCTTGCTCGCCAGCGTTTCCTTACCCACAGAGGCATCCGAACCTGGTCGGAACGGCGACTCCTACTTCGAGCCTGGTGGTGCGGTAAGGTTCAATTACGGCTGGCTCGACTACGGGCCGACCAGCCGCCTTCAGCTTGAACTGATGCGTGCAGACCTTGACGCTGGAACCGGACCGTTTTTCTTCTCCGCCCAATACCGCTGGTACGATGGCTTCGACGCCGTGCATCACGCCTACGCGGGCTGGCAGTTCTCCGATGCTACCCAGTTGAAAGCAGGTATCCAGCAAATTCCGTTCGGGCTGCTCCCCACCGTTTCGCAGAGTTTCTGGTTTGGCTCCGGCTACTACCTGGGCATCGAGGATGATTACGATCCTGGCCTTGTGATGATTCACCGCAGCGGCAGCACAACCTGGCATCTTGGCTGGTTTTCCGGAGACGAGTACGGGTCCGGGGCTCGCTACGATCGCTACTCCTTTGATGTCGCGCAGACCGAGGCGTTGCCGTATCGCGAGCGGCAACGACTGCATGCACGCGTGGAGAACGCGCGCAACTGGGGCGGCGGCGAACTGCTGCTGGGCGCATCAGCGTTTGCTGGCAAGGTGCAGAATTCTCAGACACGGCATCACTACGGTCATCAGGGCGCTGCCCTTCATGCACAGTGGCAGCGCGATGGTTGGACCGCGCAGCTGCAGTGGGCGCGGTACCGTTATGACGTACCCGGAGATCGCATCGCGATGTCGGCGTTCCAATCCCCCTTCGAAATTGCAGCGCAGGCGGATGTGCCAAGCGCCAACATCGCCTATTCGTTCGGCCAGAAGGGCTGGATGGATGACATCACCTGCTATAACAACCTGAGCATGACCCGCCCGGTCGGGCACCGCGCGGGCCTACGTGATTCGTGGCAGAACGTGACCGGCTGCAGCCTGCAGAAAGGCATCATGCTTACCTATGTCGACTGGATCGCTGGCCGCAACATGTGGTTTGCCGGCGGTGATGGTATCGGCATCGACGAAGGAGGCCCTTCCCGCTGGCATTCACGTCTGAATTTCAACATCGGCTTCTACTTCTGATCGGCCTCGCGCAAGCCGGAGGCTATTTCACCCAATAGCACGGAGGTATCCATGCAGAGCACGGCTCCGTAACATCCCCCCGTTCGCCAGCGGATGCTTCCGCAGGTGTTCATTCCCACGGCAGCCATCGTCATCGCGCTGCTGGCGCTTGCTGCCATCGCGCCCGATACGGCCACGCGGTGGTTCACCGCGGCCAAATCATGGGCTGCCAATGATGCAGGGTGGTTCACCATCCTTGCAGTAGCCGGCTTCCTGGTCTTCGTCGTCGGCGTCGCCATCAGCAGTTACGGCCGCATCAAGCTCGGCCCTGACCACAGTACGCCGGACTACAGCTACGGCTCCTGGTTCGCCATGTTGTTCGCTGCTGGCATGGGCATCGGTCTGATGTTCTTCGGCGTTGCCGAGCCCATCATGCACTACGCCACGCCGCCGGTCGGTTCGCCCGAGTCGGCCGCCGCTGCCCGCCAGGCCACGCGCATCACCTTCTTCCACTGGGGCATCCACGCATGGGCGATCTACGCGGTGGTAGCGCTGTCCCTGGCGGACTTTGCCTACCGGCACAATCTCCCTCTGCGTGTACGGTCCGCGCTGTATCCGCTCATCGGTGACCGTATCCACGGCCCGTTGGGACATACCGTAGACACGTTTGCCGCGCTGGGTACCATCTTCGGCCTGGCCACCTCGCTGGGGCTGGGCGTCATGCAGGTCAACGCCGGCCTGAACTACCTGTTCGGCCTGGAGGTCAGTACGCTCGCTCAGGTTGGCTTGATCACCGTCATCACACTGGTGGCCACTGGCTCGGTCGTGGCTGGCCTGGACAGCGGCGTACGCAGGTTGTCCGAGCTCAACATGATCCTGGCGGCGGCGCTGCTGGCCTTCGTGCTGGTCTGTGGACCCAGCGTGCACCTGATGCAGGCACTGGTGCAGAACACCGGCATGTACGTTTCCCAGCTGTTCTCGATGACCTTCAACCTTTATGCGTACGAACCCACGGGTTGGCTGGGTGGCTGGACGCTGTTCTACTGGGGCTGGTGGATTGCCTGGTCGCCCTTCGTAGGCACGTTCATCGCGCGCATCTCACGTGGACGCACCGTCCGTGAGTTCGTGGTGGGGGTGTTGCTTGTGCCGCTTGGCTTCACATTCCTGTGGATAACCATCTACGGCAACACCGCGTTGCACCTGCTACGGGCAGAGGGCGTCCAGCAGTTGGTGCAGGCGGTCTCAACCGACAGCTCGATGGCGCTCTTCGAGTTCCTGGAGCACCTGCCGCTGACCATGCTGACCTCTTCGCTGGCGGTCATCCTGGTTGCGCTGTTCTTCGTAACCTCATCGAGCAGCGCGTCATTCCTGCATTGGAAGAGGTTGCGGCTGAGCTGCGCAAGCAGGATTTGCCGGTCCAGGTCTCCAAGAGGGAGGATGGTCGTGCGTGGCTGCAGGTTGGGCATGGCGAGGAGATGGACTTCTTCTACTCCGTGCGGCCCCAGCCCTATGAGCCGCCGACGTTCGCCCTGCAGGATCCCCGTCGACCGGTCAGCGAGGGTACCCGCCATTACCGCGCGGAGGTCTATCTGCGGGTGGGCGGGCAGGACTACGACGTCACGGGGTGGACCAAGGTTCAGCTCATCCACGATGTGCTCGATCAGTCGAGCGCCACCGTCAGTTCCTGGACAAGGTGCGCTCGTAGAATCCGTACACAGATGCCGCCCGGAGGAGCGGCATCTGCCTTGGGCCGGGCGTAACCGTGCGTTGACATGGCCTCGGCGCCCGCCCGTGCTATTGATGGTCGAACTGCCCAGGACGTAGCCCGTGCTCACCAGATTGAGGCTTGCAGCGAGCACAGTTACCAAGCGGATGTGGTTCCGCTCGACCCTGTATGGCGCCTTGGGCATCATCACGGCGTTGGCCGGTGCGTTCCTGAAGTTCCTCATTCCCTCCGGCCTTGCTGCACGGATCGGCGCCGATTCCGTCGGTAACATTCTTGGCATACTTGCCGCGTCGATGCTGACGGTCACCACCTTCTCGCTGTCCACCATGGTCTCGGCCTACGGGTCCGCGTCGAGCAGCGCCACCCCGCGCGCGGCCCGCCTGCTGATCGAAGACACCCGGGCCCAAGGTGCGCTGGCCACCTTCATTGGTGCCTTTCTGTTCTCGATCGTGGGCCTGATCGCGCTCAGCACCGGCATCTACGGAGACAGCGGCCGGCTTGTGCTGTTCGGGGCAACCATCGCGGTCATCATCGTCATCACAGTGACGTTGCTCAGGGCTGCCGAGCAGTTCTCACGCTTTGGCCGCGTTGGCGAAACCATCGATCTGGTGGAGCGGGCGACCAAAGCGGCAATGAAGCGCCGCGCCGCGGAGCCTCGGCTCGGCGGAGCCAGTGCGGTCCCGGTAGGGGAGGGGGCGATACTGCTGGTTGGCGGTCAGGTAGCCTACGTTGAACATGTCGACGTCGCCCGGATCGACGACATTGCACAGGAACATGATCTGCGCGTTCATCTGCTCTGCCAGCCGGGTACGTTCGCGACCCCAGCCCGTCCCTTGATAGCCAGCGAAGGGAGCCCGCTTGCGGAAGTGCAGAGTGAAGTGATCTCAGCCATTTCCTTCAGTGACGCGCGCTCCATCGAGAATGACCCACGATTCGGGCTGGTCGTGCTTGCGGAAATTGCCCAGCGAGCCATGTCACCTGCGGTGAACGACCCTGGCACCTGCATCGACGTCATCGGGACCTGTGTCAGGCTGCTCTGTGCATGGTCCAGCCACACTGGTGAAGCGACAAGAGTTGCATCACAGACGCATGCCCGCATCGCACTGGAGCGCGGCCTATTGGCCATGGATTTCGAAGCTGATCGCAAGGCGCTTCGAGTCGTCGCATCTTGTTTGACTCTGGAAGATGTGGACCAACGTTCGTAGTATCTTCCTATCAATTCCTTTGAAGCGCTGCGCTGGCTATCAGTGCTCGGCTGTGGTCTAGATCATAGCCGGCCAGCTCACCTTCCACAGCATGTATGCGGCAGTAATGAAGATCAGTATTGCAAATATCGTGTTCAGAGCTCCACGATAGTTGGCGAGCTTCGTCGAAGTTGCTGCACCCGCAACACCGCCAGCCATGCCGGCAACGACGAAAACTGCCGCGAGCTTCCAGTTGATCAGACCTGCATGCGCGTAGTTAAGTGCGGTGGTCATGCCAAATGCGGCGACGGCGACGAGCGAGCTTCCGACGGCGGCGATGATCGGCATTCCCGTCGCGGCCACCAGTGCGGGCACGATGAGGAAACCTCCACCAATGCCAAAGAAGCCGGAAAGCCCGCCGGCGGTGGCGCCCAGTCCAATCAGAGCTGGCGCGTTGCGTCTGCCGAGCCGAGCATCTGCGAGTCCAGGCGAGTTGCGCCTGCGAAGCATGGCGATGCCGACAACAACCATGACCACAGCAAACAGTGCCAGCAGTCTCTTGCCGTCGAACGCCTTGCCCAAGCTGGAACCGAGGTATGCGCCCGCGATCCCCACCAAGGCGAAGACCGAGGCACAGGGCCAACGAACATTCCCTCTACGGGCATGCATCACCAGATTCGACACCGCATTAACCGCCACTGCCAGGGCGCTGGTGCCGATTGCCACATGCGGATTGTCCACTCCGACCACGTAGAGCATCAGTGGTACCGCCAGGATGGATCCGCCTCCGCCGACCACCCCCAGGACGAAGCCGGCCAGGATGCCAGACAGGCCGCCCAGCACCCACTGCAGCAGAGATAGCGTTTCCATATGTCAGTCGCCGGACGCCGGTCCTTGCTGCAGCCGTGTTGCGATGGAGGAAAGGTCATAGCCCGCGTCCGAAGCAACAGACAGGACGTGGGCAAACGACGCTCCATTGTGAACGACTTCCGACAGCGCCCAAAGCATCGCAGCACGGGTGCCGGTTCTGCAGTACGCGGCAACAGGGCGTGGCAGCGCGTCGATCAAATTGGCAAAGGTATGCACCTCATCATCGGTAATGACGCCAGGCACTACAGGAAGATAGGCAAACTGCATGCCCGCCTGGTGGCAGGCAGCTTGCAGCGCATGGTGGCTGGGCTGCTCCGGCTGTTCGTCGTCGGGCCGGTTGCAAATCACGCTGGCAAAGCCCAGCTCCTTCAGGGCTTCAATATCCTCCGGCAGGAGCTGACCGGACACCTTGAGGCTGGCAGAGAGTGGCTTGAGGTTCATGGTTGTCCCGTAGTTGCAGTGGGGCGATGAATGAGTCCATGCAGGAGCACACCAGCGATCATTGCCGTGGCGAAGATGATCGCGAAGGGCTGGCCGGTTCCCAGCAACGCGATGGCCGGGCCGGGACACACTCCGGCCAGTCCCCAACCCAGGCCGAATACCGCCGCACCGATGACCAGGCGCCGATCGATGATGCGAAGGGTGGGAATGTGCAGCGACGCGGCAAGCAGTGGTGTTCCTCGGGCGCGTATCCACAGGTAGGCTGCGCCGGAAGGAATCAGAGCGCCTAGCATGACCAGCGCCAAGGAGGGGTCCCAGGCGTCGCTCACATCAAGGAAAGCAAGCACGCGGGCTGGGTTGGCCATATCGGATACGACCAGGCCCAATCCGAAGAGTGCGCCGCACAGGAACGCGGCAAGACGGATCATGCCGGGCCTCCGGTCGCAATCTGTACCAGGGTCGCCGTGGCCATGCCCACGAGCATGAACACGCAGGTCGCCACCACCGAACGCGGCGATGCCCGGCCTAGTCCGCAGACACCGTGCCCACTGGTACAGCCAGCGCCAAGGCGAGTTCCGTAACCCACCAGCAGTCCGGCAATCACCAATACCACTGCTCCGTTTGCGGAGAGCGGCGGCAGGGGTATGGGCCTGGCCGCCATTGCCAAGCCTGACGCCAGGGCAAGTCCGGCCAGGAAGAGGGCAGCACTGCTGCGTCCGCCGTCACCCGGCATGCCCAGTGTCCTGGCAAGCAGACCCGAGATGCCAGCAACGCGCCCGAGAAGGAGTAGATAGGCTCCGGCCGCTGTTCCGATCATGGCACCGCCAGCGAGCGGCCAATACCAAGCCAGATGAGAGAGCGTCATAGCAGGTCCACCGGCAGCTTGAGGTAGCGCACGCCGTTCTCTTCGGGTTCGGGCAGATGGCCGGCGCACATGTTGACCTGCACTGACGGCAGGATCAGCCGTGGCATCGGAAGCGTGGCATCACGAGCCTCCCGCAGTTCCACGAACATGGCTTCACTCACGCCCTCGTGCACATGCAGGTTGGTTGTCCTTTCGGCACCGATGGTTGTTTCCCATGCGAAATGGTCCCGGCCGGTGGCTTTGTAGTCATGGCACAGGAATACGCGGGCGGCGTCGGGCAGGGACAGCAGGCGCTGGATCGAGCGATACAACTGGCGCGCCGAGCCACCTGGAAAGTCGCATCGGGCGGTGCCGTAGTCCGGCATGAACAGCGTGTCTCCAGGAAACACGGCGTCGCCGATCACGTACGCCAGACAAGCGGGGGTATGGCCTGGCACATGCAGCGACATCGCCTGCAGATTACCGATGCGGAAGGAGGCACCGTCAGCGAACAGGCGATCGAACTGGCTGCCATCCCGCTTGAACGCAGTACCGGCATTGAACACCTTGCCGAAGGTTTCCTGGACTGCGGTGATGTGTTCGCCAATAGCCAGCGCGCCTCCCACCTGCTCCTGCAGCCATGGAGCCGCGGACAGGTGGTCGGCATGCGCGTGGGTTTCCAGCAACCATTGCACCTGCAGGCGCTCGGCACGTACGTAGTCCACCAACGCCGATGCGGAGGACGTGGACGTGCGGCCTGCGGCCATGTCGAAGTCCAGGACACTGTCGATGATGGCGCACGCTGAAGACGTTGGATCGCGTACGACGTGGCTGGCAGTGAACGTAGCAGGATCAAAGAACGTCTTCACGGAAGGCGAGGGAAACAGGCCGGCACGCGCATCGCTGACCAGGCGCACAGCCTGATCCAGGGGGGCGTCTACCGCTACGGATGGAATCATGACTGGCTCCAGGAGGCTTCGTGGCCTGAGAATTACATAGTTACGTAATATGTGCAACTATTGAAACATGCTAGATTGCACGGCTTACCCATGGTGTTCGCATCACATCAGCCGCCCAAGTTGCCATTGCCTGTGACCAGCCCCCCATTCAGCCCGTCTGACCTAGCCACGATGAAGGAGCGCGTGCCCGAAGTGGCCGAGTTGCTGCGCTTCATGGCCACCCCCTCGCGCCTGTTGCTGCTATGCCAGCTCGCGCAAGGTGAAATGACGGTGGGCGGACTGGAGGAAGCCACCGGCATTCGACAGCCGGCGCTCTCCCAGCAACTGGCCGAACTCCGTCAGCGAAAGCTTGTAGCGACCCGACGGGAATCACGGTCGATCATCTACCGCATGGCAGACCCGCGCGTTGCAGCATTGCTGGGCGCGATGCATGGGATCTTCTGTGCGGACGATACATCAACGTGAAGTGCCCTAGGACGTCCGAGAAGGGACAGGCTAGAGTCATTGACCAGGGAGGGGGCTTAGGCCATTGCCGTAGCGCTCCCAAACTCATTGACCGTATCGAGCTCAAGGTCAGCCGTGGTCTGGGATGTTAATCAGGCATGGGGTGGCTGTCGGCTAATGGCCGAAAGCGGCCTCCAGATTGCCCTAAGGAGGCCGCGGTTCCTCTAGATACTCTCCCCTTAGGCCTCTGTTTGCTCCGCCAGTTCCAATGCGTCTTCAACCTCAATCCCTAAGTACCTCACAGTGCTCTCAAGTTCGGTGTGGCCCAGCAGGATCTGAACTGCGCGGAGATTCTTGGTGCGGCGATATATCAGCGATGCCTTGGTCCGTCGCATGCTGTGGGTACCGTAGCTGTTGCGGTCGAGTCCAATAGCTGTAACCCACGAGCCCACAATGCGTGCGTACTGTCGCGTTGAGAGGTGGCCATCCCTCAGTCCAGGGAACAAGTAAGATGCCGACTACAGGTACTCAAGTGGTTTCGAGAAGGCCAGAGAATCGTGCTCACGCAGGCCCACTTCCATGAGATGGTTCTAAGGCTGAGAGATTTCCCCGCGGGACTGCTTACCCCGACCTACAATCCGTTTCCAAGCATCGCCGGCAAAGGGGAGGGCGGTTAATGAGGTGCCTCAATCTAGTGGCCTTTGCTCTACTTTTGCTGTCTTACGGCGCCGCTGCCCAGCAATTACGCTCGGCCGTGGGGACGCAGCCGCCGCCCGGATACACAGCTACGACACCTAAGGCTAGCAATCCCGGCGCCGAGCCGCTCAAATGCCAGCAGCATGCGGATCCACGCATCCGGCTGTACTGCACAGACATTGAACGTTCGCTTATCCAAAGTGAAGCTCGGCGCCAAGGCATACCGACGCCATCGAGCGAGATTGTCCGCATGCCTGCCTATGGCAGCGCTCTGAGCAACGGCTGGGAACAACTACGAAATGCCAAGGGTGAGTGGCTGCGTTGTCGGGAGTAGCGATGCGGGGTGTAGGGGCGGCGCCCCTACGTATGCGCCGTGCTCGGACTTTTAGCTGGCGCCCCGTTACGCTCAAGCCGCATTTGTGCTGCGCCGGTCAAGCGTACGCGCTATGGCTTCTGCTGCGGCGCCAGGAACTAAGCTCGCTGAAATTTGATATGGGAGTACATCCACGATCCGAGGTTCCGATGCGATTGCCGGATCTGCACGCAGCGGCAGCTAGCTACATCAGCTCTTTTGAGGCATGGGTTGCGAACCTAGCACGACTACAATCGCTGGTTCCTCGCTCCAACAGACAGTCGATGCTGTGTGACCCGTTCAGCTATTCCTCGCACTGGGCGCTGCACCAACCCGGTACAACTTGGAGTTGCCCGACGCATCTGCGCTTAGACGTACGGAAGGATATCGGCCTCTGTGACAAGGGTCGTGTTCAAAGGGAAGAGTACGATCTAGTCAGGGCTATGGGGCGGCGCAGCGAACGGCTTCTGGAAAAGCTCCTTAGGTCAAAGCGAAGGCGCTGGGCCGCTGCTCCGGACATCCCTCTGTGAAGACGTCGCAGGCACTCGAAACTAAAGCATCGGTCCTTGCATGACAACGACCTCGTCGGACGCACCCGTCGCGCACCATTGCGACAGCACCTATCGGCTATTGCGATCGTGCTTGTGCCAGCACCCTGATCTCGATCGTCTGGAGTAGCGTAGGAATGCCGACGCGCTTCAAGCTCAATTCGACTACGAATTGGAGTTTGCTCAGCGTTTCATCGATTTCGCTGCGGCGACTACGCTTCGTCTCCTACCGAAGCCCCTTGTCGCGCCTGGATCGGCCGAAGCGTTCGACTTATCATGCCACCGATTCGCAAGCCGGTTTCGGCCAGGCTCCGTTCCTCGTCTTATCGATAAGCGTGCGTTATCAGGGGTAGGGCGCGAGCCGCCTTCTTAACTGGGGAAGGAGCTCAGCCCCAGTCGTCCTGGGATGGCCCATCCGAGGAAATGGCAAGCGTCGGAATGCAACCACGTATGGTGGATATGCGATTTCCTCCCCAAGGCTTTGACTCCTGCGCCGAGGCTGGCCAATGCAGAACAGGCTTGAAAACTAATTGTTGCCATCTAGCGCGGCCACTACTGCCTTGGCTGTCACCTTGGCTGATTGCGGATTCTGCCCCGTTACAAGTCTTCCATCGACTACAACTTTTGGCACGAACGGAAGAACTGCCTTTTCGTAGAGTGCACCTCTACAAGACATTTCTTGCTGGGCGTTGTAAGGCATCTCCTTGGAAACACCCGCCAGGATTTCCTCTGTCCAGGAAAACCCGGTGATTCGCCGCCCCTTGACGAGGAGTTCGCCCCCGCTGAGCCGGGTGTTGAGAAGGCCGCAGTATCCATGACAGACCGCCGAAACAATGCCGCCTCGTTCATAGATGATGCGAGTGATCTCTTGGAGTGGATACGACTCTGGGAAGTCCCACATCACCGCGTGCCCGCCGGTGAAGTAGATTGCATCGAAGATCGTTGGATCCACCTGGGCAGGGCTGAGGGTGCTATCCAGAAGGGACATCTGATCGGGACGCTCCAACCAGTTTCGAGCTGAACGATCCAGTAGAGGCCACTTGAGTGCGCGGGGCTCCAGTGGCGAAAGGCCGCCCTGAGGGCTCACCAGAACTTGTTCGTAGCCGTGGTGAGCAAACACGTCGTAGGCGTGCGTCAGTTCCGACAACCAAAGCCCTGTCCTATGCGCAGGGTTCTCAAAGTGGGAGACATTTGTAACGACGTTCAGTACTCGCTTGGTCATCGCTCATCCTCGAAGCGCGCCAGCCATCATGTCGGTTGCAGGCACTAGAAGTGCAATGTCGCATGCAGTGACTGGAAGGGACGGATTGGGCAGGTGCACCCCTCAAGCGGACAGCCGTGCGTACACGGCTGTCACGTATGCAACCTGACTGCACGGGTGTGCGACACCCCAGCTTTTCAGCTATTCACGAAATCAAGGAGGTCCTGGTTGACCTGATCGGCATGCGTGGTCGGAATGCCATGCGGTGCGCCCTTGTAGGTGTTGAGCTTTCCGTTCTTCACCAGCTTGGCAGACAGCAGCCCGGAGTCGGCATACGGCACAACCTGGTCGTCATCCCCGTGGATTACCAGTACGGGGATCGTGATTCCCTTCAGGTCCTCAGTGAAATCGGTCTGCGAGAATGCGACGATGCCATCGTAGTGCGCCTTGGCCCCGCCCATCATCCCTTGCCTCCACCAGTTCCAGATCACGGCATCAGAGGGTTCGGCGCCAGGGCGGTTGTACCCGTAGAACGGCCCTGCAGGGACGTCGTAGTAGAACTTTGCACGGTTGGCGGCGAGCTGAGCCTGGAAGTCGTCGAAGACTTCCTTGGGAGTGCCTTCGGGATTTCCAGCAGTCTTGACCATCAGCGGGGGGACGGCACTGATCAGGACCGCCTTGGACACTTTGTCTTCCCCATGACGGGCAATGTAGCGGACCACCTCTCCGCCACCTGTTGAGTGGCCGACATGCGTGGCACCTTGAACGCCAAGGTGGGTCACTACGGCTGCCACATCATCTGCATAGTGGTCCATGTCGTGTCCATCCCATACCTGCGTGGATCGACCATGCCCCCGCCGATCATGGGCCACCACACGGAATCCCTTGTTCACGAAGAACAGCATCTGCGCGTCCCAGTCATCGCTGGTCAGAGGCCAGCCATGATGAAAGTAGATGACCTTGCCGTTCTTCGGGCCCCAGTCTTTGTAGTAGATTTCGACGCCGTCGCTTGTCGTTACGTAGCTCATCTCGCTCTCCAAGATAGGTATGACTGTCAGTTCGCGAGTGAAACCCCGCGAACTGGGCGATGGCCGGCCATGGGCTGCCCGTCCGCACCGCAAACGCTGCCACGCTGGCGGTCAAATGAGTGTATGTTTAAAGCTGACTTTAAGGTCAAGGGGGCGAAAGTGAAGATCGGAGAATTGGCCAAGGCTACGGGCCTCAGCACTTCGCGCATTCGGTTCTACGAGGCAGAGGGGCTTATCGGCATTGCCCCTCGGGGCAACAATGGCTACCGCGTTTACTCGCCTGAGACCGCCGGCGTGCTGCAGATCATCGATAGCGCGCAGCGCGCTGGATTCTCGTTGGATCAGATCCGGCAGTTCCTGCCGGCTGGCCAGGCAAAGTGGGACCACGAGGGCTTGGTCGAATCACTGACCGCAAGAGTAGGGGAGATTCGACAATTGATCCGGCAGCTCCGGCAGAGCGAGGCACGCCTGATCAGCATCATCGACGGTGTCAGTCAGCGTCCCGACGGCATCTCGTGTACCGATAACATGGCAAGGCTGATGAAGCTCCTTGACGCTCATCCAGCGCCGCATGCATCAGATTCTGCTCATCGCGTGAGAGCTGCCCGCAAGCCCAAATCGACCTGATGACACGCCAGTAGCGCAACCTGGCGCTAAGCCCTCATTACGCGAGCGGCGTGGAACGGCCTGGACGCGGGCGAAGTCGACCCAAAAGAGAGGAGAGGTGGGAGGGGTTGACCTTAAAGTTAACTTCAATCCTATGCTCAAGGGCACCCCCTCCGCCTTCAGGGCAATAGACATGAGAACCGCATCGCTAGCTCCCATCCTTGGCGCCGGCCTGCTGGCTGCCGCAGCATTTGCTCAAGCAGCCGAGACGACACTAATCAAGATTGGCGATCACGATGTTCCCGTGGTGAAGGGGGGATTGTATGACCGCTATCGATCCAACCCACCGCTGTCGGTCATTGCCGCGGAGGCGCCTGACACCGACCTCAGCTGGTTCAAGGGCATCACCAAGGAAAAAGTGAACATTGGGTTTGAGAGCTGGTCTCCCAACTTCTATTACGAGAACCGCCGCATCACTGTCATCTTCACCGCAGATCTGAACAGGCTACGTGAGCTGATGCCGCCGAAGGTCCTGGAGAAGGTCCAGCCCCTGCAAGTGTGGCCCGGACGTGGCGTGGTCGCGCTGACCGCCTATTCCTATCAGTACTGCGACAACGATAGCTATAACGAGATTGGGCTGTCCGTCGTCACCAGCAAGCCCGGCTCTACCAGCTGGGGACCGCTCTCCCTAATGGGTCAATCCTTTTCAGATGACTTCTGGGGCTATGTACTTAAATTGCCGGTCGACACCGAACTGGCGCGTGTCCGTGGCGTTGTTGGCTACAACTTGCCCAAGTGGTTGACGCGAATCGACTACAACGAAAGCGACAAGGACGTTGTCGTCAAGATTTTCGACAGCCAGACCCAGGCGCTGGATGTAACCCTGGAAACGCGCAAGCTCGATGTTGGCTCCAGCAAAGAGACCTTCGTGACAAACTACTTCACGAATCTTGACCAGCAAGGAAATCTCCAGACCGGGCACACCACTGCGCGCCAGTTGGGCCAAGCCAGTACGTCCAGCCGCGATGCCGTCAAGCTCACGCTGACCGATGGCAGCCTGTCAGGCTTCATCTCGTCATTGAAGCTGGGAAAGATGCTCAAGTATGAGTACGTGCCCGACTTCCAAGCCGTCCTGTACGCACCCAAGCCTCTCGCCAAGGAGTGATCGCCGTGACGCTCGCTCAAGGAAGTACTGAAATGGTTGACGTATTGAGTCGACAGCGCTCTGCCTTCCTGCAAGATGGTCCGCCAAGCCTTTCCTTGCGTGAGGCACGGCTTCAACGACTACGCGCTGCAGTGCTGCGACATCGTGAGGCACTGAAGGATGCAGTCAGTGCAGACTTCGGCAATCGCTCAAGGCATGAAACCGACCTGATGGAGTTGGCCTGCATCATCCAGGCCATCGACTACCTGCTCAGAAACCTTCGCCGCTTCATGAAGCGTGAACGCCGCCACGTGCAGTTTGCCTACCGCTCTGGTCGCGCCTATGTTGAATACCAACCACTGGGAGTTGTAGGGGTAATGGCGCCGTGGAATTACCCTCTGTCTCTTACGCTCGTGCCACTGGCCACTGCATTGGCTGCGGGCAATCGCGCCATGCTCAAGCCCTCGGAGCTCACGCCACGAGCCAGTCAGGCGCTGCACGATGTGCTCGCTGAAGCTTTCGCAGAAGATGAGGTCGCCGTGATACTAGGTGGGCCCGAAGTCGGGGCCGAGTTCAGCGCACTGCCATTTGACTACCTCTTATTCACTGGCAGCACGCAGGTTGGGCGCAAGGTCATGCGCGCTGCCAGCGACAACCTGGTCCCCGTGACCCTGGAGTTGGGCGGAAAGAGCCCAGCAGTCATCGCGCGTGGTCACGTCAACGATCGCGCGATACGAAGCCTGGTGTTCGGGAAGCTCTCCAATGCCGGTCAGACCTGCGTGGCACCGGACTATGCTCTGGTCCATGAAAGCGATCTGCAAACATTCATCGATCAATACACCAACACGGTCAGGCGCTTCTACCCCAACGGGCTGGACAGTTCCGATTACACGACGATCATCAACACGCGTCACTACCAGCGCCTGAGCGGACTGATCAATGACGCGCGCAATCGGGGGGCGCAGGTACTTGAGATCGGCCAATGCCCTGACGACGTAGCGGTACGCGAGCGCATCCTGGCACCAACGCTGGTCATCAACCCCGACGACGAGGCGTTGCTCATGCAGGAGGAGATCTTTGGGCCGGTCCTGCCTGTGCGAACCTATACCACCCTTGATGAAGCCATCGGCTATGTAAATGCTCGACCGCGGCCGCTCGCGCTCTACTACTTCGGCAACGAGGATCAAGGCTGTGCCCAAGTGCTGGCGCGCACGACTTCGGGCAATGTGGGCATTAACAACACCCTGCTGCACGTGGCACAAGACGACTTGCCCTTTGGTGGCGTCGGTGCGAGCGGCATGGGCGCCTATCATGGTGTCGAAGGCTTCCGCTCCATGAGCCAAGCCAAGGGCGTGTTTGTGCAGGGGCGTTGGAATCTGCCGGGGCTGCTACATGCCCCCTTCGGCAAGATCGCCGAATTGGGCATCGCCTTTACCCTTGGGAAGAGCAGGGCGCCTTCTCCGTGAAGTAGAAGAACTACACCTGGTATTCACAGACGGGACTCGCAGCTGGAGGCATCGCGACCTAGCCGGACAAAAGTCCGCCAGGTGGCGTCCAGCGGTTCTGCGCCGGCCGTCGAGCATGCTACTGAGGGGAGAAGTCCTTTCGAATTAGCTCCAAGCCTTGGCTGTAGGTCGTGACTTGGAACTCCGGGAACCTTCGCTTGAATTTCGTGGAGTCGAAGATATTGTCCTGTTCGTAGCGCGGCAGCAGTTCCTGGATCTCCCGCACGGGTTTGGAGAAAAGTCCGGCAGCCGCCAGCATCCACCTGCTGATGACTCCGTAGGACGGCTCGCGCCCCCAAACTTGGCTGGCCATTGTGACGAAGTCTTTGTAGGTGGGGCGGTCGTCACAACACGGCAGATGCCATGTCTGGCCAAAAGCATCAGAAGTGTTACCCAGGACAGCAAGAGCGCGACTCGCATCAGGCGTCCAGATCAGGGTACGCAGGGTGTCATCGCGCACCGGTACGCGCGGCTTCTTTCCAGCTTGGAGCTTGTCGATGATCAGTGCGTTGGTAAAGCTCTGCGTCCTGCCGGGGCCATAGAACTCAGGGGCGCGACCGATCAATACAGGGATCGCACCGCGAGCCATTTCTTCCAGCACCATTGAGGCCATAGCTGCGCGCACGACGCCTTTGCGACCTACTGGCGCGAAGGGCGCGTCCTCAGTCAGCAGTCGCGCGTCCTGCGGGTACATGTACGTGTTGTCGAAGTAGGCAAAACTGGCGCCCTCCGCACGGCAGGCATCCAGTGCGTTCTTCAGCATCGTCGGGAACTGCGTCTCCCACATTCTCGTGTCCGGCGGCAAGCCCGCCGTGAAGTAGACGATGCTGCTGCCCTTGACAGCTTTCAGCGTTTGCTCGGCGTCCAGCAAATTGGCTGGCATCAGAGCATCCGTGTCGTTCACCTTACGGGGGTTGCGGCTCACCAGCCTCAGCTCACCGGTGTAGGTGTGCCGGAGTTCCCGGGCAAGTTCGGTGGCGATCTGGCCATTGGCCCCGAGGATCGTCTGCATTGTTAAGGCTTCCTCAAAACTGCACTTGATAGCGCGACGGCACAAGGCTAACCTTGAAGCAATGTTTAATGTCGAATACCGTTATCAATTGGTGCAGGCCTAACATGAAAATTGGAGAACTGGCCCAGCGCACGGGCTTGGCGCCATCCCGAATCCGTTTCTACGAACGCATCGGCTTGCTAACGGCAGTGGAGCGGCAGGACAACGGCTATCGGAGCTACCCCGAGGATGCGGTACTCGCACTCAGGCTCATCGCCACCGGACAGCAAGCAGGGTTTAGCCTGGATGAGCTGCGCGTACTGCTTCCGAGCGACCTCGCAAGTTGGGAGCACGGCACGTTGCTCGGAACACTACAGCGAAAGATCAAGGACATCGAGAAACTGCAGGCCCAACTCACGGAGAACAAGGCGCACTTGCTGGAACTGATTGCGCAGATCGATGCCAAACCACAGGATATGGATTGCGCAACCAACGCCCGGCACGTTCTGTCGAGGACCCAATTGGTGGACGTCGGGAAAGCGCCGGCCACGAAACGAATTCGGCGTTAGTCCGTAAGGCCTCGCTTCATCACAAGATGCGGGCTTCTGAAGACGAAGCAGGCTGCGCAAGGGCAGGGGATGCACTGAATCCGGCGAAGCGCAACTGCCGGCCTGAGTCGAACATCCCCGCCTTAATCCGCTGTTGCAAGCCAGCGCCATCTCCTGATTCACACTCCACGGGGTCATGAGCATCTGAAGCCCTGAGGCCTTCAGCAACGGCATGACCACATGCGTAGAAGAAGGCTAGGGGGCAGTGAGGCTTGCAACGAGCACTCCGATTACTGGCTTACGAGGACAACCTTGCCGATGTGCTCTGCGCTATCGATCAACCTATGCGCATCAGCAGCTTTGTCCAGCGGGAACGTGCTGTAGACTTCAGGCTTCACACGCCCTTCGGCAATCAGCGGCCAAACATTCTGCTTCAGCTCGGAAAGGATGCCTTGCTTGTCCTCATGGGTCCGCGAGCGCAGGGTCGAGCCAGAGTGAGTCAGCCGCTTGGCCAGCATGGGCCACAGGTTGAGTTCCTTGGCTGGACCCTTCAGCACGCTGACCTGGAGAATCCTACCGTTCATGGCCGCCGCTTCGTAGTTTCTGGCCACATAGTCGCCGCCGATGATGTCCACAATCACATCAACTCCAGCGCCATCTGTCGCATCCTTTACCGCGGCAACGAAGTCATCTTCGAGGTAATTCACGGCGACATCCGCTCCCAGGCGCAGGCTAGCCTCCTGATGCGCCTTCGATGCGACGGTTGTAATGATCGTAGATGCGCCCAACTGGCGGGCGAGCATGGTTGCGCTCGTTCCGATACCAGAAGCGCCGCCGTGGATCAGAACCGATTCACCGGCCTTGAACTGCCCACGCTGGAACAGATTGAGCCACACTGTCATGAACGTCTCGGGTAGCGCAGCGGCTTCAATCATGCTTAGACCTTCTGGGATGCTGATTGTTACGCGCTCGTCAGCCACCGCGTACTGAGCATAGCCGCCACCGGTTAGCAACGCCGCAACGCGATCTCCCACTGCGTGATCTATGACATTGGCGCCCACAGCTACCACTTCACCCGCAATCTCCAATCCTGGGATGTCGGATGCGCCGGGAGGCGGGTTGTAGAGTCCCCTGCGCTGCAGGATGTCAGGGCCATTCACACCAGCAGCTTCCACCCTGATGAGGACTTCATTTGCCTTCGGCGAAGGGATAGGGCGGGTTGTCGGGCTCAGTACTTCGGGGCCGCCAGGTTGAGTGATCTCAATAGCGACCATCTCAATGGAATGATCGCGGCCTTGAATCGGGGTGTTCATCGCATGCTCCTTAGAGTGGCGTGCTGTCTGGCGGATATCCGCTCAGCAGGTCTGCGCGTTAGGACTCGGATGCGGCAGATCCGAGCGTTAAGGCAACTCTAAGATTGAAGCTTTGTTTAAGGTCAATAGCCTGCTGTGCGGAGCGTTCAGCTAAGGTCGTGCTGACTGCCCTGACATGGCATCGCCCCTTTGGGGCCGATGGATGTCTACCGGGCTAGGGTTGCTGTCTGCTTCTAACCGATAGCGGACATCGCTGGGATAGACGACTAGCGCGCGATATCGCGGTAAGCGACGCACCCGGCTTTAACTGGGGCGATCCTCGCCCAGGACCTCCCTGGCAGGCGTGTGGAGACAGGGCAGGGGAAGTCCCCACTGCAATCTTTTGCATTGCTGAGGCAAGGCAATCGCCTTCAGGGCATGCCCCTGAAAGATGCAGGGCTGGCTCCTTGATGGGCAACCCATTGTTCGCCGCCTCCCTGTCGCAGCGCTGGCGCTGTTGCTCTCCAGACCAATGTGCTGCAGGCCCTTCCAGTCGGCACTATTTTGTTGCGGAGATCTGCACCATTGGTCGCCTTCGCTGAAGCACCTATGGTGACACATGGGCTTGGTGGAGCTGGATGCTAGTGCGAACGATTTGCATTTGGTATTATTTAACGCGAAATTAACGCCGCCGCAGCTGCCGCCTAGGGCGCACTTCCTACCGTAGGCCTCCAAATGAACAAGATCGCCACTACATCCCGCGCCCCGATGCGCTCACTGTTGTCCGTGTCCGTTGTCCTGTTGCTAGCCATCCCGCTGGCCGGCCATGCGGAAACGCTACCCCCGGCAGCACCCGATGGCAGCGCCACGACGCTGGATGCGGTGCGCGTCAACGCCTATCGCACGACCACCCACACCTCCGGCGCTACGAAGACCGACACTCCGGTTGCGGAGATGGCCAAGTCGGTCTCGGTCATTGCCCGCGAGGAGCTCGATGCCCGCGGTGTGCAGAACCTCAACGAGGCGATGCGCTACGTGGCCGGCGTGGTTCTGGAGAGCGGCGGCATCGACAATCGCGTCGATGACTTCCGCATCCGCGGCTTCGATGCCGGCAGCTGGAGCAACAACGTCACCGTCGACGGCATGCGTGCGCCGCAGGGTGGCCAGTGGAACCGGACCATGGTGGACAGCTGGAACCTGGACCGTGTCGAGGTGCTGAAGGGGCCGTCGGCCGTGATGTATGGTCAGGTGGCTCCGGGCGGCATGGTCAATCAGGTCAGCAAGACACCAACACCTGATCAGCAGCAGGTGCTGCAGCTGGGTCTGGATGGGAACGGCCAGTACAGCAGCGCATTCGACCTGGGGATGGCATCGGATGACAAGCGCCACCTTGGGCGCTTGGTTGGCCTGTATCGCGACGGTGACACACAGATCAAGCACACCCAGCAGCAGCATTGGTTCCTGGCCCCCAGCTACACCTTCCAGATAGCCGAGCGCACGCGACTGACGGTGCTTGGCCTCTATCAGCGCGATGACGGCGGCTCGACCTACCAGTTCCTGCCGATGGACGGAACGCTCAAGGCCACCCCCTATGGGCGCATGAAGAACACGACCTTCATTGGCGAACCGAACTGGAACACCTACGACCGAACCATCTGGACGGCTGGCTGGCTGTTTGAGCATGCCTTCAACGAGAACTGGACCCTGAGCCAGGGCGCTCGCCGCACCAACGTGGAATCGACCTTCCGCACCGTGGTGACCAATGGCGGCCTGAACCCGGACGGACGCACCCAGAAGCGGCGCGCCACGTGGGGCGAGGGAGACTCTCAGGGCGACACCATCGACACCCGCGTTACCGGCAAGTTCCAGACCGGCTCGGCCGAGCACACCCTGCTGGTGGGCGTGGACTGGCAGAAGGCCGATTGGGATGCGGCGCGCGGTGCCATGCGTGATCCGGCGCCGATCGACATCTTCAATCCGGTCTACACCGGCTATGTTCCGGTGACCAACAGCATCAGCTACTCGGGGGGCGTCAACCGCCAGACGGGTGCCTACCTGCAGGATCAGATCGCGCTGGACAAGTGGCGCTTCACCGTGGGTGGTCGTTACGACTGGACCAAGGACGACACCTGGACGCAGTCGTACACCGTGGCTACGGATCGCTACGGCGCACGCGCGCCGAGCCGCATCAAGAACGAAGCCTTCAGCGGCAACGCTGGCATCCTGTTCGTGGCTGACAACGGCCTGACGCCATACCTGAGCTATGCCGAGTCGTTCCAGCCCGCAGGCAGCACGGCTACCCAATCGTTCGACCGGACACCCTTCGATCCGATCACCGGCAAGCAGTGGGAAGTGGGCGTGAAGTATCAGCCGTCTGGATTCGATGGCCTGATCACGCTTTCAGCCTACGATCTGCGCCAGCAGAACATCCTGACCAACGATCCGGATCCCAGCCACAACACCTGCGGCACGACCGGCTCCAGCCAGTGCCAAGTCCAGGATGGCGAAGGCCGCGTACGTGGCGTAGAGCTGGAAGGCCGCATCACCCCACTCGATGGCTTCAGCGTGATCGGCGCCGCATCGTGGATGGACTCGGAAGTCACCAAGAGCAACAACGGCTATCAAGGCAAGCAGCTGGCGATGGTTCCGGACTGGACCGCTGCGCTGTGGGGTGACTACACCTTCCAGGGCGGGGCACTCGCAGGCCTGAGCCTTGCCGCAGGCGTCCGCTACAACGGTGAAAGCTACGGTGACAGCGCCAACGTCTACCTGATTCCGTCCTACACGATGTGGGATGCAGCTATCCGTTATGACGTCGGTGCGATCGGGAGTGTGGGCACGCAGTTCGCACTGAACGTCAGCAACCTGACCGACAAGCGATTCGTGACCACGTGCAGCGGTGTCTCCTCGTGCTTCTTCGGCACGGGACGCACCGTCACGGCCACCGCCCGGTTCACCTGGTAACCCTTTCCGCCCCGTGACCGGCCAGCCAGGTCACGGGGCTTTCCCATGAGACTTCCAGAATGTCAGTCGTGATGGCGGTACTGGCCTCAGCCACGGGTGTGCTTGGGGCATGGCTGTTCTATCTGGCGTCGCCGAAACAGCAGTGGCGGCGCGCCGGACCTTGGCCTGTCCGTGGAAAATGGATTCCCGGCAGCACCTTGTCGCTGGTCTCGCTGGCGTTGTTCCTGTCCTTGATGGGCAGTGGCGCCGCCTTCTTCACCTGGCTGACGATCCTGATGCTGGTCTGGTCGGCCGCGCCCTTCCTGGGTGTCTGGCGCGCACGACAGCGTGGAGGTGCCCATGGCCAGCCCTGACAAGCTGCAGAGCCGGCACTGGTTCGGAAAGACCTGCGCCGGCGTGTTCCTGGGCTTCGGGCTCTCCCTGGCCTTGTCCGGCCTGTTCGCGTGGTTCGGGCCCGGCGGCATCGATGGCGGCGGTGGCAAGGCCCAGTTCAACATGTGGCTGGTCGCGCTGCTGTGGGCCCCGATCCTGTCATTTGTTTTCCTTTTTCGTAGCAGCGCAAGCGCTTGGCTATGGCTCGGTGCTGCCAACGTGGTTGCCTTTGGCGCGCTCTGGCTGGCACGCAGCCATCTGGGCTGACTGGACCTCACATGAAGATCCGCAACGACATCATCAAGGTCTACAAGGACGTGCACATCTGGGTCGGCATCTTTGCTGGCCTGATGCTGTTCGTTGCCTTCTATGCCGGCTCGATCACCATGTTCGAGAAGCCGTTGGAGCGATGGGCAACACCCCCGTCTGCGCTGTCTGCGCCGGTCCCAATGGAACGTGCACCTGAACTGCTGGCCGCGGTGCTCAAGGCGCATCCTGAGGCGGCGAAGAACTACAGCGTGATGGTGCAGACGTCGCCTGAAGCGCCTGCCCGCGTGATCTGGCGAGTACGTGGCGACAAGCCACGGCAGTTCACGGAGTTTGGCGCAAGCTTCGACGCGGAAGGGCGGCTCCAGGTGGAGCAGCTGCGAAAGGCACCGGTGGCGCAGCTTGTCGACACCTTGCATCAGTTCGTCGGCCTGCCGTTCCCTGATGCGATTTCGCGCCCCATCATGGGCATCATTGCGCTGATGTATGCCGTCGCATTGATCTCCGGCGTCATCGTGCTGTTGCCGACGTTGGTGAAAGACTTCTTCGCCGTGAGGGTAGGCAAGAACATCAAGCGCATGTGGCTGGATGTGCACAACGCGCTGGGCATTGTCAGCTTGCCATTCCACCTGATCATGGCCGTGACCTGCGTGGTATTCGCGTTCCACGATCAGATCTACGACATCCAGGACAAGGTGGTTTATCCCAACGGCATCCAATGGGGCGAAGAGCACGATGCCGGGCCCGCTCCGGGCGCCCAGCCTCTGCCTGCTCCTGCACTGCTGGAAAAGGTAAAGGCACAGCTTCCGGGTTTCGAGGTCTACAGCCTGGGCTTCCAGCAGAAGGGCAGTGTGGTCGAGGGGCGTGTCACCGGCCTGGATGTCCGTTACGGGACGCGTGCCCGCACCTACATGAGCACTCATCTGGATCCTTACACCGGCGAGGTCGATACACATGATCTCCCCGGGCACATGCGTGGCTGGGATACGGCGGTCAATGCCTTCTTTATGCTTCACTTCGGCAGCTTTGGCGGGAACCCGGTCCGCTGGATGTACCTGTTGCTTGGGCTTGGCGGCGCGATCGTGTTCTACACCGGCAACCTGCTGTGGATCGAGTCACGACGCAAGAAGCAGCGCGATGCCAACCTGCCGGAGCAGAAGCGATCCACCCGGGTGCTGGGATCGCTGACCATCGGTGTGTCCCTAGGCTGTGTCATCGGCATCTCGGCAACACTGGCAGCTACCAAGTGGCTTCCTGGGCTGATTGCCAATGTCCCAGCATGGCATGAAGGCATCTACTATGGGGCCTTCCTACTGGCAGTGGCCTGGGCATTCATGCGTGGGGCCGCGCGCTCCGCTTATGAGCTGCTGTACGTTGGCGCCGTAGTGACGGCACTGATCCCGGTCGGCAGCCTTGCGGCTTTGGCCGGCGTCCCCGGCACCTGGAACCATTCAAGTGCGGGGGTGGCCGTGGACGCGACCGCGTTTGTCGCTGCTGCCATTCTCTGGCAACTGGCGAGGCAATCCAGGAAGCGCGCAAAGATCGGCCACAAGGACAGTGTCTGGGCCATCGAAGGGAATTCTCCCTAGGGCAGGGCATCAAGAAGCCGAGTATTAGATCGGCCTTCGGAACTACCTCCGAGGAGGGCAGGACCGTTCTGCGGCCGCTTCTATCTGCTCAGTGACGAACTTGAGGCCTTGGCGTAGACCATCGAGGTAGTCATTGGCCGCTTCTCCACGCTCGTCGGCATGGCTCTCCACGACCATCGGAATCAATTGCGCCCACGCGGCGCGCAAGGCCGAGGGATTAGAAGCACTGGCGACAACCGCCCTCATGGCGCATTCCAATGCCCTGGTTCGGCCATCGGACTTTGCAATACGGCGCTCGCACTCCCTTACACGCAGCTCCAGCACCAGGAACGCGTCTTCCCCTCGCTTGAACATGGCTCCACTCCCCGTGGCGGGGCCGACAGGCCCCTACACGATTGTCGCGCTAGGCGATGGGAAATGTGAACCAAGTCTGGTTCAGTTTCGAGGATGACGGATACTTGATGGACAGCCAATCAGGCGGGCGTTGCTAATTGCTTGGCGCTTAGCGCAGGCGCGGCAGGACAGCACGGCCCCACTTACATGCCGAGTGATAGAGTGTGAATAGGTGCCGACGTGGCCCTCTTCCAAGGCAAAGACATGCCCATCCGGGCCGTTGTATACGCAAGCGAAGCAGTTCAAGATCTTTCGATTGAGCAGCTAGAGGCACTTGTGGCGGATGCTGCCAGGTTCAACAAGGTGGCAGGCGTAACGGGAGTTTTGCTGTACGACGGAGCAAGATTCGTGCAGTACTTTGAAGGCCCGGAAGATGGAGTCGCCAGCGTCTATGAGCGCGTGCTGCAGTCGACGAGCCACACGGGCGTCGTAGAACTGGCGAGAGGCCGCATATCTACGAGGCAGTTCCCCTATTGGTCAATGCATCGACTTCCGGCCGATCAGCTGCTCGTGGGCAAGCTGGCAAGGGCCGATTGGTCGCGCTTCAAGAAGAGTGAGCCTGATGAAATTGATGGATCGGCATGGGGAATTGATGTGCTGGCCGCAGCTGTAGCGCCCTACGTGCAAGCTGCATAGCTTCGACTCAGATCCGATCACGACGATGCCCTTTCGGGGCGTCAGCAGCGATGGGTGTGAACACCATCAACCGTTCGGTTGCACTGAGTGGGGAAGGCTCGTGCGTGTAACAGTCGTCTTTCGTCTTGCTACGCCATTCCTCGGCGCGAGTACATAGTGGAATAGGTGCCATTCACGGATCAGTGAATGGCTCGTCGCCATTGTGTGATTTGGCCAGGACAGCGGCGGCATCAGCTTGCACAGGAGTGCCGTAGAGCCATCCTTGGCCTACAGCAGAAGGCGCGATCTGCTGCAGCAATGCATCCTGTTCCGCAGTCTCCACTCCTTCCACGATCACCTCCAGGCCGAGCTGGCGGGCGATCTGGTACATGCCCGGCAACACCGGGCGCAAGGGTGATTCCTCGGTGATGGCCGATACGAACATGCGGTCAATCTTGATACCGATGAAGGGAGACTGGGCAAAGTGTGAGAAGTTGGAGCTGCCAGTTCCGAAGTCATCAATGAGGAATCGGAATCCCAATGCTGCCAACGCTGCCATGTGTGCGGTTACGCCAGGGCAGACCAGTTCCTCACGTTCGGTGATCTCGATCCTGACCTGATCCGGTAGAACACCGGCCTGCTGCGTGACGCTTACGACGAAACGAACAGTATCCTCCGAAGCCATGTCAACGGGCTCAGCGTTTATGCTCAGGTATGGTGCATTCTCGCCTGCGAGGGCCGGTGCCATCTCTCTCAGCGCCTTCGACAGTACGTACCGGAAAAGATCTGAACTCAGGCCAAGTTGGCGGGCCATTGGTACGAAGATGCCGGGAGATATTTCGCCTTCGCCAGCTGGGCTCCAGCGGCTTAGCACTTCGAACCCGACAAGGCGCCTATCCACAACGGTGTATAGAGGCTGATACACCAACTCGATCTCGTTTCGGCGCATGGCAAGGCTGAAGCGCTGCTGGAGCGTCTGCCTTGCGGTCCTGTTTCGGCGAATAAGGAGGTACGAGAAGGTAATGCCAAGCGCGGCACCTATGCCGATGATGGTGTAGAGCAGAGATGGGGCAAGGTCCCAGATGCCCCGCCGGGGCCGTGATACGAATGCACAGACGTTTGCCTTGTTGCTGCATCGGCTCAGCCGTATGCGGGATGATGCGGCTTCACTGGCGTCCGTTGCAGGTTCCACACTCCGGAACACATAGGAGCGATCACGCGTTTCGACAGTGAATGTGCTGGTTCTCGCGGGGTCCAAGCCATCGAAGGACGAGGGCGATGACACCGTGAATGTCTGGCCCTGGGCGATCAGGTTGGTGCCTCCGTAAGGCGAGCCAACGAGATCGGACGTATTCCATAGCTTGGTCTCGCCCGATGAATAGTGCGGCGCAGGAAGCTTGAACGGAACGATCCTTCCCCAGAGCGCGCTGCACAGCAGGTGACCCTCCTGGATGCGTCCCACGTCACTCATATAGCTCGAGTTGAACGCGATTTCCTTGAGTGCTCGAACGTCTTCGTCGGAGCACGCAATGACAGCAGACTTCAGCGCTGCATCTGAAGCGACGCGTCGGGCTCGAGAGACAGTCTCTGCTCGAGCTACCACCGCTTCAGCGATGGTCTCTGTGGACTCACTATCCTCAACATACAAGACGGCTTGAGCAACTATCAGCATCGCCAGCATGGACAGCGCTGCAGAACCCAGAATCGTCGACAGAAATCGCGCGCGGTTGCCAGAGACGGTCAATCAGTTCCCCCTGAAACGGATTTGTACCTAACTCAGAGTCAGAGTCGCATTGCTTGTCCCGCTTTTATCGGCATTTGGTCACACAACTGGAGTGATCGACTCCGCTTGCTGGATGGTTCAATATGAATGGCTTATCTGTGCGGCATTCGTCTGGACTGGCGGCCATCCACCCTTCGATCAGGCCATCCTGCAGCCCCCGACATGCTTTAGTGGAAGTTGGCGGACACTCCGCCCCCTAGGGCCACTGTCATAGCTCTGCAGAAAGACGTAGGAGGCTGCTCAGGATGGCATGTCCTGTATGTTGAGTGTGGCGATGATCTGACCAGCAACCTCCGCATCTGCGCAGAGGAAGAAGACTGCATCCTTCTCAGCTGCCTGAGAAAGGAAATGGTGGACGGTGATCAGTGCCGCTGTGGTGTTTCGGACGAACACCTCGCGGCACTGCGAAAGCCTAACGTGCGCAAGCTGTGCAGCATGCGCCTGCTTGGTTGCGTAGATCTCGGCTTATTGATCGCTCTCAATGCGCCCGGGCAGGCCGACTCCGCAACCGGTGTAGACACATTTGTCCTTGAACCTGGTTTTCCACACGAACTGAGGGGAGTTTGGCTCGAGGGGCGGTGCGTTTAGGGGATTGCTCTTGATCATTCAGGGGCGACGGTGTCAGGGCTGATCGCTTCCTGCGAATTGCGCGCAGCGGCCTGATGCCGCTCACGACCGCTCAGTCTTGAGTGGCGTGCGGAGAGTAGTTGTGCCAGCGTGAAAGTTCCGCGACTGTCCGCCACTTCTTCCTTTGCTTCTTGCACGCGCTGAGCACAGGGCTGGGCATACGATCGCTTCTGAATTCGAGGTTGTGCCGCATGCTCAAGTGTTCAGTCGTGTTCGTAAGCTCTGCTGTAGAGGAAGTGGATGAAAGTCGGCTTGCCCAACTAATGACCGCCGGGGCTAGGTTCAACGAGGCGCGCGGGTCGCGTGCGGTTGTGTGCTTCGATGGAAGCCGCTTCTTCACCTACCTCGAGGGGGCCGCCAGCTCGGTAGCTGCAACTTTGGTCTACGTCGAGTCGCTGGCTATCCATTCGGAACTGGTGCAACTCGCTCGAGGCAACGTCCAGCAGCTTCGCTTTCCGGAACAGCCATTGCTATTCATGCGGGTGACCACCCCTCAGCTTAAGTCCTTGGTCCGTGCCGACTGGACCAATTTCGCTCAGCGCCTCAAAGGCCGGTTTGATCCCGTTACGGGTATGGAGCTACTCGCCGACCTGGTTGCGCAACGCCGCGAGCCGGCGGCAGCCTGAATTGATGCGGCGCTCCCGGAGACTACACCCTGTGCTGTGCCCGGGTGTATAAGCAATCAAGGGCGGCAGGGGACAGATCGATGCGCTTTGAGTTCACGCATACCCACATCTATCCCGGGGCTACCGCCGATCTCTCTGGCAGACTGCCGGAAGCTGAGGGCGAGACCACATGCCTGGTGGAGTTGAGTGATGGCGTAGTCCTCTCGACCAGTTGCTCGGTAAGGGGGGAAGAGGTTCTTCTTTCAATGCCAGAGTACCTCACGGCCCGTGGTGCAAAGATACCCGCCAAGACGTGGGCGCTACGCAGGGACGTTGAGACAGGAGCATGGCGGGCGAAATCTCGGGTACCCACCTAGGGGATGGGTTGGCCCCTTCATCGCATCACTTTGTAATCGTTACCTTCTGCTCCCACACTGAGATCTATAGATGCATGAGTTTCAAGATTGGACATTCAGCGCCAGGGGCAGAACCGTAACGGCCAGGGTGCAGGTGGATGGCCGTGGGGGCGGCACTATTACGCGGTTTGAGACCAGGCCCGGTCCGTCGCAAAGCGGTCTTTCGATCAAAGTGGGCTCCCAGCAGGAGGCCGCCGCCGAGCTTGAGCGAATCCTTACTGGTCTGCTGGGCGCTGATTGGTAGCCTTGGGGGCGATCGAGGAGATCTGATCGGTCAGCATCCGAAGAGACTGCTGAAGGGCAGCGGTGAAAACAGGGCCGTTGCTGCCCGCGTGAACGTCCGCCGCTTCTACCAGCATCAGGTCCCACATGCGGGCCAGTGATGGCGGATCGCTATGGGTGGCGATGGTGGCGCCAAGCGCGTATTCCATTGCCTTGAGGTACGCCCGATGGGCTTCCAAGTCGACCTCGCACGCGCGCAGTCGCTCAGCAATCTGCTCCAAGGTGAGCGTCATATTGGGCTCGACTTGCGCATGAATAGGATGGATAGTCTGTGTGGGCCACCGGGCGTACACAATGAGCATCCTCAACGTTTTGCTGCGTGCTGAGCAGCTCCTCGTTGCTGTTGACACCTTGGCAGAGGATGCCCAGACCGGAGCCCGTTCCTCTGGCGCGAAGTTGCTGCTGGTTCCGCAGCACAACCTTGTGATGGCCGCGCGCGGCTCCACGCAGTTCTTCATTCGCGTCTATGAGCTGGCTCTGCAGGCGAGCTTCCGTGCTGATTTCACGATGGAGCAGCTCTCCGCCGAGTTGGGCCTGGTAGTGGATCAACTGTGGCCGAATTACGTGAGGGCGGCAGCCGAGGCTCGCTTGCCGGTCGAAAAGCTTGGGACCGAGCTGGTGCTGGGTGGCTGGTCGCCGAAGAGAGGCCGGATGGTGGCCACAGCCTATGCGAAGAGCGACAGCTCCAGGCCAACGATAGTGCAGCCCCTCGATGGGGGCTTGGCTTCACTTGGGGAACCGCTGGCCGGCAGGCCGGATAGCTTCGCTCCAGCCGACGTTCTTGCAGCTGGCAAGGTCCAGGCTACCTGGCTCAATGAACGCGTAGGGCGACAGGTCGCTGGAGGACGGCTGTTGGCTGGTTTCCTGGAGAAGGGGCAGGCCTTGATCAAGGATCTTGGAGAGATACAGGTCGTTGGCGTCAATCGGGCTAACGCCAAAGCGCGCCCGCACCTTATCTCTCATCTCCATGGGATCACAGTAGGCCCAAGGTCAGTCATGGATAAGGGCTGTTTATCGGGGGTGGGGAAGGGCAGCTTTCGAGCATCTGCCGAAGTGCATGCTCTGCCCTTGTTGACGCTGGCTATAGCTCGGCTTGTTTGCCGGACCTAGGCGTCCTAAGATCGATTCGTTTCAGAGGGCTGGGCCTCTATGCAGCGTACTGTGGATAAGTCTTACGGCCGAGCTCAGACATTCGGCTGTCAGCTGGTTAGGCATCCTAAGGGAGTTCTATGATTTCCGAGAAGACTGTCGAGCTTAATCTCACCACCGAGTTTATTAACTGGCTGTCACATCAGCACAACACGCCCTATTTTGCCGTGGGACCTACCCAAGCACAGGAGGCGCAGTGGGGGTTCGACGCGGGCGTATTTGGAGGCGCCACAGGGGCTCTTATTCAATACAAACGTGCATATGTCAATGGAACGACTTGGGAGTGGAAGCTAAATCGCACGAAGGCTAAGGATCAACTGGATCGCCTGCAAAAGCTTGAAGCAGCTGGACATGCAGTTTTCTTCGCATTCCCATACTTCAATACGCTAGGCCAGATTCAATCGCATCGCCGCAGGCTGCTTGTCCACACGTTCTGGTTCAAGCCCTCCCAGATCATGCCCACCGGAGGGCCCAACGGGCACCATGAAGTGCGCTTTGATTCGGCCACGAATAAGTGGTCCGTTCACTCCGACCAAGGTTCAGACATGCCTCAGCCCGTGAGTCTTGCCGATGTGATCAGTTCAATCGACAATGCTCACAATCAGCTTTCAGAATTGGCTAGATCATTTAATGAAATTTTTATGGACGACCTTGAGCAACCGCCCAATTCGGAAACGGAAGTACTCGCATCAACACTAAGCGGAATGTGCATCATTGGTCGCGGAGTAGGTACGCAATAGTTCACCGCGGGCCGACCTAATTCAGATGTTGGCCCATATCCGTTTTTGACCGGAAGCGGGCATCGACCAGGACTGAGGATTAGGAAGATTTGTCGGGGTAGGCGAGGGCGGCAGACGGGATCCTCAGCCTCATAAGAGGCCACAAAACCCGGTGCGATTCAGGGCAGAATATGGCAATGCACCGTGACGATCCCACCGCCGTCAGTCATGAATCGAGTCCCGCTGCACGCGGCGGCGCCGGCTCCTACATCGAAGGCGAGCTTGGTGCGTTCTACCTGCTGGCGCTCCTCGCCGATATCGAGGCGCGCGGGTTGCCCGGAGCGCTCATCCAGCGGGTTCGTTACCAAGGCGTAGATCAGGGCTTTTCGCTTGACGATCTGGTGATCCATGGAACATCTCACGCCGGTGAGATGCTGCTGGAGATCCAGTCGAAGCGAACGATCTCGTTCTCTCCGAAGGACACATTGTTCGAAGAGGTGTGCAGGCAGGTAGCCAGGAGTACCGCGCAAGGAATTCCCGAAGATAGGCATCGGCTTGCCGTTGCGACGCAGCGGACGAGCAGGGCCATCTCAGGTCCATACCAAGACGTCCTCGAATGGGCACGCAAGGCTGCGACCGGAGCCGAGTTCTTTAGCCGACTGGCGGCGAAAGGCGTATCCGGGCCCGACATGCGGAAATTCGCCGGCACGTTCCGCGCGAACCTTCTGGCGGCAGGAGTTGCGGATGATGACGATGCGATCTGGCGTTTCGTCCGGCGGTTCCTGATCCTGGAGTTCGACTTCGAGTCGAGTGCGCCGCTGGCGAGGACCCACGGGCTGTTCGTTGCCGGACTGATCCTCGCTCCCCAGGATGCACCGCGTGCCGAAGCGCTGTGGAGCAACCTGATCGAAATCTCGCTTGAGAGGGCGAAGGTAGGCGGCTTCGTCGAACGCGTCGAACTGCGTCGGCTGCTCTCCGACCGCGGCTTCCAATTCGCCGGCGACCGGGACTTCTCCGTACCAAGGCTGAAATTGGCGGAGAGATCACGACAGGCTTTGGCCGAGATCGGCAACAGCGTCGCCGGTGTCCAGCTTCCTCGACTCAAAGCGATCGAGGCGCTTGACTTGGCCCTCGATCAGCATCGCTTCGTCGAGATCAGCGGTGGTCCTGGCGCCGGCAAGTCGGCGGTGCTCAAGCATGCCGCCGAGCGCATCGCTGCCCAAGCCAACGTTCTCGTTCTCGATCCAGTGAGCACGCCGGAGGGCGGTTGGCCGGCCTTGGCGCAGACGTTGAATCTTCAGGCGACGGCACGGGAGTTCCTGGCAGATTTGGCGACGAGCGGTGGCGGAGTGATCTTCATTGACAGCCTCGAGATGTTCACGTCTCCTGCGCAACGGCGGACGGTCAATGATCTGCTACGGGAAGTCGCAGCGATCGAAGGCTTGTCGGTCGTAGCCACCTCGCGGCCGGAGTACGGCGCAAACGGAGACGGCTGGCTCGCGCCGGAATTGGCATCGCTGCTTGGACCGGTACACACGGTCGTCGTCGGCGAGCTTGACGACGATGAAGTCGAGGCTTTGCGCGAGCATGCCCCTGAGCTTCGGGCGCTCCTGGCGCCTGGACACGCCGCCGCAGCCATCACCCGAAACTTGTACAGGCTCTCGAGACTGCTCAAGGTGCCGTCGACCACGACGATCCGGTCGGAGGCGGCGCTTTCAAGCCACTGGTGGCAAACCGCAGATTCCGCGGAGTCCACCGACCGGCGAGCGGCCCAGCGACTGATGGCCGATCTCGCGGACGCCGCGCTCGCAGGCCGCAACGTCATCGAGGCTCGGGGTGATTCGCCCGCGCGCAACCACCTCCTGCGTTCCCAGAGTCTGATCGAATCCAGGCGCGACCATCTACGGTTCTATCACGACGTGCTTCGGGACTGGGCCGTGGGCGCCCGTTTGCACGAGGATCCCGATGGTTTCAACACGCTTGACCTCGGGATTCCGGCGTCGGCGAAGGTCGCGCGCGGCGTGGAGTTCGCCGGACGCTTTGCGCTGGAGCTCGCCGCCGACGACTCGCAGTGGCTTGCGCTCCTCGAAAGATTGTCAGTTGAAGGGTCACACAGTACCTGGCGGCGCCAGGCGCTACTGGCGATCGTTCGTTCGGAGCTTTCAGCAACCTTGCTTGAGCGCAGTAGCGCGGAACTCCTCACACGGGACGGCGCGCTGCTCGTCGAGCTTTGCGTCGCGGTGACGACAGTGGAAACAGCGTCGCCCGCCGACATGGCGCGAGACTTGACCGGCGAATCGGCGGCATGGGCATCCTCGCTCCCGAAGACCATCCGCGTGCCAACCACGGCATCCGCGTGCAGACTGGTGGAATGGTGCGTGCGCCACTCAGCGGAGATTCCGCTTCAGGCGATTGTGCCTGTCGTCAAGCTTGTGCAGGTCCTGTACCTATTGGTCACCGGCGCACCGAAATTGGCCGGATCTATCGCTGGAATGCTCTTCGGCTGGCTGCGTCAGCTCGACGAGCCGGACGCGGACGTCCTGATTCCTGCGGGGGCCACGCCCTTGCGCATCGACCGCAGGTCCATGATCTCGGAGCTCAGGGCGGTGTCCTTGCTGCTATCGCCCTACGCGCTGGAGCAGACGAAGGCCTATTTGCGCGCGGTCGCCACGGAGAACGACGGATTCAAGTTCAAGGAGGTCCGCTTATTCAGCGCGACCATCGCGCGCGTAGCGCCGCAGGAACTCGCCGATCTCGTTGCGGCGAGCCTGATCGAACCTCAAGACCGTCGAAGCCAGGGTGGTCGCCGCCGGGATCAAGCGTTCAGTTTCAACGACAGCGACTACCTGCCGCCATCACCGGCGCAGACGCCCTTCCTGGACCTGCTGGAGGCGGCGCCCACCGTGGGCCTCGACCTCGTGCGCAAGCTCGTCGATGAAGCGGTTGCCTTCCGATCCGGTTACGGCGATCCGGAAACGACCGGATTCTTGCTCGCGCTCGACGACGGTCCACGGTTCTTCCCATGGACCCAAACGTACCTCTGGTCGCGCGACCAGGCTCGCGAGTACTCGGTGGCGTCGGCGCTGATGGCGTTGGAAGCATGGGGACACGGCCGCGTCGAGGCAGGAGAGCAGTTGGATGCCGTCATAGCCGACATCCTCGGCCCCCACGGCAGTTGCGCGGCTTATCTGCTTGTGGCGATCGATCTTCTGCTGTCCCACTGGCCGGCGAGTCGGGAGTTGCTGGTTCCCTTCATCGCGTCCCCGGAATTGTTGGCGGCGGATCGAGGACGGGCAGGGCATGATCCCCTGTCGACATTGGGCTTCGGCGTTGCCCAGGAGCCGGCCGGAAGAGTACGTCTCGCTGACCTCCAAGCGAAACGCTCGAGAGGTGTTGCGCTCGAGAGATTCTTGCTGGGCTATCTTCGGGACGACGAAGCGTCTCGGCGGGTGAGGACACTGCTAAAAGAAGCAGTTGTTAGGACTGGACCGTACACCGCGCATGCGGACTTCGGCGATCCAGGGTTCATGGGTACCTATGCGCTGAACGTGCTTGACGAACGCAATTGGGTCGCCGTCGGAGACCGGCGCGAGTATCGATCACCGCCGGCAGAGGCCGATCATCTAGCGTGCCTTGACGAGCATCACAGCGGTCGCCGTCGCTCCATCGAAATCGAATCGAAGATCCAGCTCGCGATACACGACCTCGCGCACGCTACCACGACCGTCGCACGCGAATCGGTGGAGTTCGCGAACGGCGAGCTGCCGGACGACACCGACTCCGATGTGTTGCGTTCGAGGTCGACGCGCCTCGCGGCGACGGCGATGCTCGCGGCGCGAGACGGCGACGACGCGCTGCTGGATGAACACGAAGATTGGGTGCGCGAGGTTATCAGGCTCACCTTGTCCCGAGAGGGAGAAAGCTACCGCACTTCAAGCTCAGCGCTCGCCTACAATCCTCAGGCCCTGTCGGTGCTGGCATTGATCCATCTTTGGCGCCGGCGCGGCCGAAATTCCGATCGCGATGCATTGCTTCGCGCTGCAACGCGGCAAGACCGCTGTGCGGTGCCGGCGTTCTTGGCGGCGCTGGATGCCATCGCCGGAACCGATCCGCGTTTGCTGAAGTCCGCCGCGCGTGCCGCCTTCGCCACGAGTCGTTGGAGGTACAGCCCCTGGGACGAGGACAAGGCGGAAGTGACGAGATATGGGCGTGAGAAGGAGAACGTCGATCGCCTGGCAGTCGAAGCCGAGATTGCTTGGCTGGACGGAAGCTCCGAACCTGTCTGGCCCGCCTTTCCGGAGGAAGAGCCGATTCTCAGGCAACACACACGTGTGCGAAGCCCGCGCTCGGCCGGAACCGACAATCCCGAAGATGCAGCAAGCCTAAGACGGATTCCAGAAGCGAGCGTTCACATTGACACTCAGGTTGTCGCGCTGTGGCTGAATCTTCTGGCGGGCAATGGTGTGGCACGGGAATGGCATTCTGAGATCGTCGGGGCCTACGCCATCTGGTCTGCGAGGAAAAACGGATTCGGTCATCCGCCTGACGTCGAGGTGGACCGGGAGCCTATGAAATGGAACAACGTTTTCTACGTCCTCGTCGCAAACCAATTGATGGATGCCCGCGACGATCGGTTCGATGAACTCCTGGCGCAGATCGAAGGACTTCCGGACCGCTCGTTCGGAGACGTTTCGGAGATCGTGCTCCACGCCGCCGATGTCAGCTACTTCACCGACATAACGCGCTCGCCCGAGCGCGCGGTGGAGCTTCGCCGTCGAATGGTGGCCCGCGCTTCGAAGTTGCGTTACTGGAACCGCGATCCACGGCCGGGCGATCTGTCGGTTGATCGCGACACCGGCGGCGTGGTCGCGAAGTTATTGTTGAACACGCATAACCTGATCGGTGGCACCACCAGCTACCTCGTACCAGCAGTGTTTGATCGCATCGATCCTATTCTGGAGGTGCTGCGCCCGTTCGTGCGGGGCGGACCCACTCCCTTCGTCGCGTTGTGCACAATGAACATGCTGCTCGTAGCGCCACGGGTGCGGCATCTCGATTTCCTGCTGCATGCTGCGGAAGAATGGCTCCAGCGGCTGCCTACCGATATCGGGATGTGGGTGGAGCTCGGAATCGGTCGGCGGCTAGTGGAATGGTTGAACACAGCCGCGGAGGAAGATTCGTCACTACTCACGCACGCCCATCCGATGCGCAATCGTATCGACGGCATTGTCGGACAACTCGTTAAGCTTGGCGTTCCGGGGAGCTATGATTTCGAGAGTATCGTGGAGCAGAGCGGTGATTGACCGTGTCGGATGCATTTTCACGAACAGGTCTACAGCACCAGCTCCGCCGCCACCAGACCCGCTTCGAGACCGTGGACCAGGACGGCCAGGATCTTTGTCATCGCGCGGTCGCCGTGAGGGTGGCGAAGTGGGGATTCTGCAATTAGCGCAGCGGCTGGGCAATGGTGCGGGACAGTGCGCCGTCACGCAGAGCCCGGGCTTGCGCTGGACCAGCGCCATGTAGTGCTGCCATTCGTGGTGACCCCGGTGGCAGCTCGAAGCTGCGGCAGTGGCGGGCGATGACCGCATTGCTTACTTCCATAGCCAGCTCGAACGAGTAGATCCGTAGCCTCGTCAAGGCGCGGACGTGCTCACACTGCACGCTGTAGCCGTTGCGCTGAAACGCGAGAAGCGAGGTGGTGCCGGTTCGTACCGGGTTTTTTCGTCGGACCAGTGATGGGGGCAGGCCTCTGGCAACACTGTGCAGCTCAACCATGCCCAGTTTTGGCGGGACCGCGGGCCCGAAGAATCATGGCTGCTGTTCATGGCCGATTGTGTGGTGCCAACAGCGTTGGAGGGGGCTTCAGTAGTCATTCGTGACCGAGAGCCGTAGTAGGCATCGTTCTTGACACGCGATGTCAGCGCCACGCTGCTGTTGGCCCGTAGCGACCGAGAGGCGCCCGACCGGCTGCTGCCCCGCCTCCCGAGGTCTGAGTGGACCCCGGCACCGCTCGGGCTCAGAACACGTAGGCAACTGGCGACCTATGGTCTGTTGCTGACACCCAAGGCTATGCTAGGGCGAACATCGCTGGGTGATCCGAATGGGCCAGGTCAAGACCGATTGGATGGAGGCCGAAGAGCGTGGCTGGAGCGGCGTAGACAAGGTAGTTTGTTCAGGCTGCGTCGACGATTCGGCACTGAAGCGGATCGTGCGGGACGCGGCACGATCAGGCAGGTGCGATTACTGCGGAAACAGGAGGAAGGTCGCGGCAGTCGAAGCGCTGCAGGAAGCCGTGTATGCCGCAGTGTGGACTTACTACCACGAACCTACGGACGCCGGCGTGCCGTGGGATCGCGGATTCGTGATCGATCCGATCGACATCCAGGAGGTCTTCTACGGCCTGGGTTTCGATGGCCACCCGGATCTCATCGCCGACATCGTCGATGCGGACATGGGAAACGGCTGGGTGGCCGCAGTGGATGGTCATTGGGCGTCGGCTCACGATCACGAGGTAATGCTTGGGTCGTGGGCGTCTTTTGTCGAGGTGATCAAGCACAAGACGCGATTCCACTTCGGTTCCGTGGGCGAGATCTCCACGGCTGGCGCGCAGGACGTCGAGCCACGCCACATGCTGGGCGTGCTGGGCAATCGCCTCCGCCCTTACGTCAGGCAGGTCCCGGAGGGCACGCGGGTGTTTCGGGCGCGCATGAAGGAGAGGGGGGATGCCTGGAGCCCGTGCGCCAAGGAGTTGGGAGCACCTCCCTTCGACAAGGCGCGTGCAGGACGCATGAATCCGGCGGGCATTCCGTACCTGTATGTCGCGTTCGACACCAAGACCGCGCTGCGGGAGATCGGGAAGTCGACCGCCAAGACCGAAGCGACGTTCATGGCGACCTTCGAGCTGACCGAGCCATTGCTGGTGATCGATTTGACGCGCCTGCCGCCACCGCCATCGGTGTTCGACCTGGAGAATAAGAATGAGCGCGAGAAACTGCTGTTCGCTGGGGGTTTCGTGGACGCGATCTCCAAGCCGGTGATCAAGAACGGTCAGGAACACGTGGAGTACGTGCCTTCGCAAGTAGTCTGTGAGTATCTGGCGCAAGTGTTCAAGCAGGGGGGAAAGGCGACTCTAGAAGGCCTGGTCTTTCCGAGTTCCGTACGCGAGGGTGGCAGAAACTTGGTTGTCTTCCCCTCAGAACGCGGTCTCGATCAGTCTTTCCACGGGGTAGAGTACAGGCACGCCAGGAGGGTCCGGTCGGGACAGTAACCGCACTCCGCCCCTCTCGACTCTAAGTCTCGAAGCATGAGACTGAATCGTGGTGTAGTCAGAAAGATGACTGCCGGCATTCGGCAGGAGTGTAGCGTCGGCGGACTGGCGTCGGGAGCGGATATGGGCTTAGAAGAGAAATCGTCAGCAACCCAAAAGGGGATGCCGATCTATGAAGACACAGAAGAACGCTCGATCGTCGACGCACTCGACGATAATCACGAGACGCCTGACTGGTATCCCGCCAATGAGCTTGCGAGGAAGCTATGGCATTGCCTAGAAGCACTGCGCGACATCGAACTTGCACTTGAAAATGCTTCAATGCACCAAGATGCTGATCGGCGAAGGCGCCAGCTGAAACAGTTTTCGGTTCCGCTTCACTCCCTAGCAGTGACGATAGTGAATCTGTGCAATCAGATCGCCGGCGATGCGGACGCGA
Source organism: uncultured Stenotrophomonas sp. (assembly GCF_945952405.1). Taxonomy (GTDB): domain Bacteria; phylum Pseudomonadota; class Gammaproteobacteria; order Xanthomonadales; family Xanthomonadaceae; genus Stenotrophomonas. The sequence continues at coordinate 157,136 of NZ_CAMFIA010000006.1, forward strand.
AGCGCTGGCTGGACAAGGCTACGGTGTCCCAGGTGTCGAAGATCAAGACTGAGTTCGTGAGTTTGGTTCCCATTGACCCCAAGGGTGACTTGTCGGTTATCCGTAATCGTCTTGGCGGCCATATCGACCGCGGATTGTGTCCTTGGTCTGCTCGCGAAATCCTGTCGCGCAATGGTATGTCAGGATTCGGGCGTTGGTTGCACACTTGCATCCACTTACTGTTGGACCTGATGAAGCTGGACGTTTACGCGTGGAGCGTCTACACGCCAGTTGATGGCCAGATTCGCCTTATGACGTCGGAGCCGGTTATCACAACCCTCCTTTTCAACGAGGAGAGAAAGGAAATAGTCGCGTTGCATCTGGCGAAGCGGTCGCCACGCATGGTGATCGTTGACGCAATAGAAAGGATTATCTCTTGTTCGCAATGGATGTTTGAAAGTGGTCAGCCCAGGATTGGGAGGCTTAGGGTCGACGATGATCGCGACTGGAATACTTTCCGGAATAGCAGTGAGATCTGGAATCGGCGCCCGCTCGGCGGCTAGTGGCGGCACGAAATCGCAGGTGCGGCGGGAGCCGCCGTTCCAGCCCTATTAGGATCAAGTCTCTTACATGTCTCGCCAAGCCATCACGCAGAATCGTCCCAAGAACCAGCACTGGGTTCCGAAGTTCTAATTGCGCTACTACGCAACGTCGGAGACTCGCAAGACCAAGCAACCGAAAGTCTGGATATTTTCGAGAGACGAGTCAGATGGGGATGAGAAGCTAACGAACATCAGGAATGTCTGTGGCCAGCGATACCTCTATTCGCCGGCTATCGGGACAGGGGAGCGAGACTGGACGCTTGAGAATCTTCTCAGGGATCTTGAATCGGATCTTGCACGGATATGGCCTGCGCTGGCCGAAGACTATGCTGCACTCGATGGCGCCAACCTGCGCAAGAGCGCCAGTGCGCTATGCGGCCTCTTACGGCGCATGTGGAGAACGGCGATGGAAGCCGAACATCAAGGCTTTTTGCTCGACTCAGCGCGTTTCGGAGCTGTTGGAGTTGCAGGATCCTGTAAGGGCACCCAGTTTCAATCTCGGAAATTCGGCGCTTGAGATTGCAGGACAAGCCAATCTTTACGTATGTGCTTGACGGTCCGCGACACGAGATCAGGTACACGTAGTATAGCTTATCGTCGTCCTCGGCAAGAGCGCCATCTGATATTGCGCTCATGCCCGCGCCCACCTGCTCGGCAGCTATCCGCTGCACAGATACCTCATCTGTATCTTTGGCCGGTGGGTGTGGCAGGCACCCCAGGGCAGGGCGGGGTAGCCGAGAATGGGGAGCGGCACGCTCCCCATTTGGAACTCAAGCCTGGTCGTCAACTGGCGCAGTTGGCCCGTTGTTCTTAACAGCCTGAATTCCTGCCTCGCGGGCTTGGGTGGAAGAGTAGGTCTCACTGGTACCAATGCGCTCGCCATTAGCGGCCTTGAGGTTGAACATCGGCTGGCCGTTTACCGCGTTCTTGCGCTCATAGCGCGAATCGTCAGGAGAGTTCGCCTTGACTGAAGCAATTCCAGTCAGTGCCCCTTGCTTGGAGGCGTACAATTCACTGGTGAGGATGATCTCGTTGTTGCCGGCCTTAAGGACAAAGCGGTACTGCATTCCCGAACGACTCAGTACATATAGAGCTGCCATGCAAGTTTCCCTAGCTGCGCCTGGATTGGCCAAGCGAATCTGTCAGAGGAAATCCTGAGTGTCTATCAGGGAAAGCCGCACCTCGACGAAAGATCGGCAGCATCCGGCAAAAACCGAAGCCATATCGACATTTACATCGCCCTGACAAACATAAGATGCGTTATGCGAAGTAAATTATTGATTCAGAAAGCTTTGTTGTCCCAACACTACTCTAGGGTCGATGCACGAAGCAAGTGACCACAGTACAGGCACGGCCCGGGATGATCACCTCTGGGGGTCGCGCCAACCAGCGATCGCGGCGCGACGCCTCCTGAGCTCATTCACTTCGAAGGAGCTTTCTACGACGCGCTCTATTTGCCAGCCAGATCGCCCAGCCTGTAAACCAAGAGGCCCAGACGGCGATGACCAAGGCGATGACCATGATCGACCGATCAGTTTCGTTCATTGGGGAGTACTCCGCAGCCGCATCTGGTGCAGATCACATGGTATCTGACGCAGCCCAGGTTGAGTGCGGACACGGCAGCTGCATTCATCGCTATTTCGCAAATTTCTGGTCGTGGCAAAGGCCAGTTGCGGGCAGTATGGCTGCATGCGAAGGACGTCAGCACTAGGCGCCAGGTTCCTCACCCTGATCGTGTTTTGGTGCATGGAGCAATTGTGGAATCATGACTACGGTCATGTCCTTAGAATGCAATGCATGCAGCAGCAGGCCCATCAACGCTACGGGGAGGCAGCCTTGAAATCTGTCGAGAACTCGGCAGTTGAGGCCGTCAGATTTGAGGCAGACCGTCGCCGGGTGTGTCGAAGCTACCGAATTGGTGAAGCAGAAGGCGCGGATACCACAATGTTCAGCGGAGCAAGGGGCGAATTCTTGTTCGCGCAGAAGTCTCGGGGGCGTCTCTTTGGGCAAGCCAGTAATTGGGGGGCGAACTTTCGTAGCAATCGGGGCGAATGTCTGCTGCAGCGGGGGCGGCCGTTCAACGTCAATCAGCCGACGAAGAAGGACCAGCGCTGACCAAAGCGCCTGATGCAATTGCGCATAATGTATATTATGTTCTTTGCTGCGGGGCTGGCTGGCGCAATTCTTGCGTCAGCCTCGGCTCCTTACCTGGCATGGAGCCTGATTGTGCGTGACCGCAACCTAACCGGCCCTTGGGCCGGTTTTGCATTTAAGCATGGCCGACTGGTCACCCCCGAAGGCCGCGAGCTACTGCCGGAAGATCTAGCATGGATCTCATTGCTGGCAGCGCAGGCGCAGGAATGGCGGCGAATGATGGAGCAGGCCCGAGGCGGCAAACGGCGCCCGTTTGGGCAGGCCGGCATCGTTGATCTGGCCGAGATTGCCCGGCGCCGCGCAAGGCGGTCTACCGGGGTGATGGCTGGCCCCGACGCCGAACCACCTACAGCAATCCTGCCGACACCGGGGCCAAGACCACGCCAGCGCGTGTGAGGCGTTCGCCGTAGGGGCGCCGCCCCTACACCCCGGCTAGAATGCGCGCAGGACGATCACAGGGGCGCACATGGATAAGGCTGGATGGCAAGTAGCTAGCGGCATTCTGGCAATGGCACTGGTCGGCACTGGGTTCGCCCTGATGGCAACCCGAGGCGTCCTTGCTCAGGAACGAAACGATCGGCGTGCATGTCCTGAGCATGAGACCATCCCGGTGCCACCGCAGCGGGCGGCACCGAAGCCGAGTTGGCAAGTTGAACTTGAGCAAGAGAATGCCCGAAGAGTTCTTCCCGAAAGCATCATGGCGGTGCCGGACAACGTCTCCTGCCGAGGTGGGGTATACCTGATTCGCACCGAACAAGGTATCGAATCGTTAACGCAGAACGGGCGGTCCATTCCGTGCGAGCCGTGATGCGTCACGCAAATTACAGCTTGGACGGAATAGCGGGCGTCGTCATATAGCTCGCTGACGTGTGCTGCGGCGACTCGGGGAAGCTTCCCATTGCGCGTTGCTGACGGCTCACAATGCCCCCTTGAATGCCTGGGCCGCTTTGCTGGACCTGCGAGCGATTAGCCCCCTCTGACGACGTGGACGTGCTACGCGTTTCGCCCCCATCGGATCGCTGCTCTCCCCTATTCCCGGCCGGCGCCTTGAAGGGGTTGTACGGCTCACCCCAGCGGGCAATGTCGCGGCACACGTCATCCCGAACGGTGACCACCGGCTTGGTTCCCTGATCCGTCACGCATCGACAGGAATTGTCGGTGCTCATGCAGTACAAGTGCGGATCCGAAACGATAGGCCTATCGAGATAGGCCGGTGCCGACCAAGGCACATCCGATACGAGGGGCGTGATGCTCTGCACATAGCCCTCGGCGCTTTTCACCTGAACCCTGCCGCGTTCCGCGCCCGCTGCGCCCGCCGATGCCGGCGCCGTCGAGGACGGCGCCTTTACCTCGGCGGGCGCAGCCTGCGCGAGACTGCTATCACGGAAAACGGTATACCAAGCGCCGACGCCCAAGAGTGCAGCAATTGGCAGAATCATCAATGCCCGTTTGACCAGCGCTGGCATCTGGTACTTGATCTGATGGGTCTGCGCCGAGTCATAGCAAGCGAAGTAGCGCGGCTTGAACTTGTATATCTCGTAATCGTAGTTGCGCTTGATCGTGGCGAGCTTCTGCCGCACGACGTCCATGACTTGATTCTCACGGAAGAGGAAGCTTTCCTGCTTTCCAGAGCGCCTAAGGAGGTGCTCGTGATAACCCACCAGGCCGCGGAGGTAGGTGTCAAGGTAATTGGGCTGCTGAGTCGCCAGGACAAGGCGAATTCCATCATGGCGAATCTTGTTCATGCGCACGAAATCAGGCGCATCACCGCCACGTCGCTCTGGAAAGAAAGCCTGAGCTTCATCAACGAACAGGATAGATCCGGGGGGTAGCTCACGCCACTTCTTCGCGTCCTCCCACAGCGTAACACCAGCAATCTTCAAGCCATCGATGTTGCAGGCGAAGACATGCTCACCCTTCTCAACCAACTTGCTGATCGCCTCAGCCATTCGCAGCGATTTTCCAGCGCCGGGCAAGCCCGTGAGCAACGAGATTGAAGCAGTATCACCGATCATTGGCTCTGATTCCTGCGCTGAATGAAGATGCGCTCAGCACCGCGAATGCCGTAGGCGCTAAGGATGATGGACACAGCCGAGTCGATGCCAAAGGCGTGAACCCAATTGGCAATGCTCGCAGGGATCGAAGACCACGCGTTCTGCGCGTACTCAATGAGAGGGTTGTAGATGAAATGCTGCGCCGCGAAGCCAAGCCCGACAGCGGAGAGAATCCGTCCAAGCCAGATCGCGGCCTTGAGCTTTACCAGCTTGTGAATCGCATCGGCGGAGTTTGCGAAAAAATTGTCAGCAAACGACTTTGCCCACTCGAACATCAGATGTTCCTCCCTACGATGAACATTGCCATCACCGTGGCAGCAGCAATGATCAGCATTCGCACGCCGGCAACAATGTCCCAGAATTGCGAGGGAATCTCCCACTTCTGCCCCTCCAGCGTAATGTCTGGAAACAACGAGCCACCCCCGCCGACGCTAATCAGATCCTGCCGCAGCTTCGGACCACTTCCGTTGCCCTGCTTGATCCAGATTCCATCAACAACCCCCTCATCGTCAGGATTGCCGATCTTGCCAGCACGCTCGGCCATGCCCTGCCCCATTGCTTCCACTGCACACCGCTGTTTCCACTGTTGAAGGACCTGGGCATACGCTTCCGCCTTGCAGCTCGAACCTGCGCAGACGGGAACGTCTGTGTCACTGCACCCGTTCCCCTTGCTGATCTCCGACCCCTTGGTGTTGCATTGAATCTTCCACGTGAACTTCAGATGCAAACACTTGAGCGTATCTCCCACGCAAGCAGGCGCTTGTTCGCAGTTGCCGCTGTCAGACGCTGAGTCCCCCTCCCCCTCTTTTCCGCCGCTACCACTACCACTACCCTTGCCCGGCGTACCGTTACCGCTGGTGTTCCCTGTGCCGTCAGCAGCGTTGTCGCCGGTTGAATTCTTCGCCGTCCCCTTCGAGGTCTCGCCGTAGTTGGTGACGTTGTATGTCGCGCAAGAGTTGTTCATGCACACCGTCTGTTGGTGCCCCTCTTTGCGCTGATACTCCTTTGACGGATCGGTATGCGTAGGTGGCAGCACGGGCTTGCCCTTCTCGCCCTTGGTCTGTGCATCTGGCCCGTCGGTCTTCTGGCCCGTTTCGCTCGGCTTCCAGCAGAACGTCTTTCCAGTTGAGGACGTAGCGCAATGATCGCCGTTTGGCTTGGCGCATGCGGTCTGACCACCCCCAAGTGCAGTGCATTCATCACCCTTCGGCTTGGCCTCAGCCTCCTTGTTCCGGTCAGGACCAATGTCGTTACCGGTCTTTGGCGAATCACAGACCTCGCCCGTATAGGTGCGATCGGTCATGCCGTAGACCTTTACTCCGCCGTTAGCCTGGCTAAAGACGTTGCCGGTGATCTTGCATCCACTGATGCAGGTTGCAGGCTCGTTGTACCAAGGCGCCGCATTTCCTGGGGGAAATTCGGTGTTCCGCTTCTTGCACGATTGCTGGAACAGAAAATTGTTGACGCTGTTGACAGGCCCAATCTCTTCGTTGCTGTCGTTCCGGTACCAGTACACAAGGTGATAGCTGCCGTCACCACCTGAGAACGGACCGAACACGTCGCACCTGCGTTTAGTTTCCCGGCCCACTGGGTACTTCATACACGCTGAGTAGGCTTCCCCCTGATCGCACCGCTCGCCCCTGCAGGGCTGGTCCGTAGTTTGAGCCTGGGCGCCCCTCGGAACAGCGGCAAGAGCAAGCGTGGCCGCAATGCACAGAATGAGAAGGAGGCCCCTCATGTCAGTTCCAGCCCGATGCGGAAACGTGAGCCGCGTGCATCATGAAAATCAGAACAATCAAGCCTTCCATACCCCCTCCATATGAAAAGGGGGAGGGTCTCCCCTCCCCCATCTGGTCAAGCTTCAGTCGGCATTACTTGCCGATCACGCCCAGGGCCTTCAGCGTCCAGCGGCCGAGGATGAACGCGCCGACCATCGACACACCAACCGCGGTGTACGTGACGACCTTGGCGATGACCTCGACGCCGTCGAAATCGCCTGCGGCGAACGCGAACGCGGGGGAAACTGCCAGGGTGCTGCCGGTGACGATGGCTGCGGACTTGGCCTTGTTGCTCAGGGTGGCCAACAGGCCATTAATGCTGTTGCGGGTCATGCGCTCACTCCTCCACGATTTTTGGGTTCAACAGTCCCTTGAGGACTGCCAGTGTCATAAGGCCAACGAAGTACACACCTCCCACGGCAGTGGCCTGTTCCACCGTGGGCAAATACGTTGTCCAATCCGACTGATCAACCCATGCCTGCTCTTCGCACTGCTTGGTCGATTCGTTGAACTGGATGCACATCAGAACCTTCGCCACGGGTCACCCCCTTCAGTTGTGGCGAGAGCAGTTCGACGCGATCACGGCGCCGCTGCGCGCGGCGGCGCCTTCGGCACCATGCGCAGGACGGTGAACTTGCTCAGCGACAGAACGCCCTTGTTCACCTGAGCCATTGCGGTGACGTCCAGTTCGTACTCACCCTCTGCGTAGGGTTGCTGGCCCTTGTCCAGGCGCACGTCATACGGGTACGCGAAGCCACCCGTTTCAAGCTTGGCTTTCTGCTTGCGCGTGGTGTACTCGACGTTCTCACCCGCGTCGTTCTTGAAGCTGCCCCCGCGCTCATCAACGCTGGACGACAGGACGGTGACCTTGATGACGTTCTGCATTTCGTTACCCCTTTGAGGTTGGCTGTACGGCCGCGATTTCGGGCCACTGCGCTGCGGTGTCACCTGTGACCCACTTCGGCAGCGATGGCGAAGTGCAGGATTCGATTACCGCCCGCAATGACTGATCGTCAGGGCAGTTCTTGGCGATGAAGTTGAGGGCCGCACCGTACTGGCGGCGGATGTGGCGACGCACGCTCTTCCACGTCGCCTCAACTGCGGCTTTCGTGATTTCGATGCGCGTGGCAACGCAGCGCAGAAAGGACAAGACCGGATAGGCGCCGAGCAGGTAGGAGGCCGGGTCGCGCAGAATGTCGAGCGGCAGTTCTTTGCGGTTGGAGTTGCGGAACTGCGCTTCGTAGCGCACCCACGGCGAACTCTTGTCGCCCTGTTCCCTGCCCTTCTCATACACCCGCAGCTGCTTTTCAGACTTCTTCCCGCCGACGTAGAACGTCTTGCCGTCGCCGCTGTCGTAGTCGTCCACCAACTGCGCCTTGGGGCGCTGGCCGCGGTTGTTGAACTCGCCTTCTTCGTACCACTTCTGTGCGAGGCGCAGCGGATAGTCGCCAATCAGGTCATCGGCGCACACATCCACACGGGTGATCCTTCCGGCGCAGCTTTCGAGCTTCGCTCGAAGCTCCAGCCACCGCTTCGCATGGCCGCAGCGCGCTGCGCCTATCGCCGTGCATCCGTCACCGGTCAATTCGATGCGGGCGGTATAGGTGCCATCTGCGCGACGGCAATCCTCGCCTCCGAGTTCGATCATGCCGACGAACTTCTTGGACGCGTCGATGATCTTGATGCGCCAGGTGTAGAAGCGACCGCCGCCCACGGTTTCATCCAGTTCAAGGCCAAGACCGGCGAAGAACCAGCAGAACACCTGCAGGGCCGCAATGCGGGCGTTGTCCGAGGAGAACTCGATCCACTGGCGCACTTCCTCGAAGCTGTCTCCATCACGGAAGGCCAGTTCGTCCAGCGCTGCGCGCAGGTCGATAGAGGCGGAGAACCAGTCGATGCCGACCGTCAGGGTTCCCTCAGCGTTCCTGAATTCACTGACTCCCCTGTTAGACGCGGGGAGTCCCGACTCGGCCAGCACCGCGCGATCACCGACCATTGGAGCGCTCCTTCCCGAGCTTCCACAGGCGACGAATCGCCAACCAAGCCTGTTCGATGACGATGGAGACGATGGCTCCGCCCACGACGAGCGACACGAACACAGCGACTACCGCGAGGCCCATATCGAACTCCGCCAGCTCGGCGAATGAGGGATACCTACTCATGCGGCGCGCTCCTGCTGTTCGGCAAATCGGGCTGCGGCCAGAAGATCACCGCACTTGGTGGCGGCGATTTCGGCCTGATAGAGGGTTTCGTGATTTGCGGTCCAGCCGGTTGCGGCCAGTTCGGCGCGTGCCTGGGCTACGAAGGCCGCTTCACCTGCAGCACGGCGGGAACTCTCCCCTACCCGGCCGGCGCACCACGAAGCCAACTTGACCAGTCCCAGTGAAACGGCTGCGACGGAACCCAGCAGCGCGGCGGTAACGAGTGCATCCATATGCCCTACCCCCTTCCCCAAGCCCCAAGAGAACCCGCCAGCGGTCTTGGGGAGCGACTGGCGGGTGTGATGCATCTACATCACGCGGCGCATGTAAACTCATCCCATCACGTCGTGTCAATAGGACTCATCACATGAACGCCCTTGCAGAGCTGTTAGACGCAGTGCGGGAACGGTCGGGACTCCCGTCCGACATGGCTTTGGCGACGAAACTGGGAATTCAGCGGCAGACCCTGCACCAAGCCCGAAAGGGCGTTGCCGGGCTTTCAGACGAGCGAATTGCGCAGCTTTGCGAGCTGGGAAAGCTGGATGGCGCTGTCTGGCTCGCGAGGATTCACGCGGAGCGTGCGACCTCTCCGGTGGAGCGCCGGGTGTGGAGGTCGGTCTTGGACAGGCTAAGCGCGGCGGCGGCAGTGCTGGTGCTGGTAGTGTTCGCAGCACCAGGCGTCGCACGCGCAAAGGTGATTGAAATCAAAGGCTTGGATCAGGGTAGTGCCGCAGTCTGTATATTATGTTCTCGCCACAATGAGGGACAGCCACGCTTCCTGCCTCAGCCTCGACACCTGCTCAGCCTTGGCGCTTGATTGTGCGTCATCGCACCCTGGCCGGCCCTTGCCCGGTGTGACCATGGGTGTTGATAGCTGGCCCGACGCCGATCCGTCTGCTAGCAGCCCGGATCTGTCCGCAGGAAAGGCCTCGCCAGTGCGCTTGTGGCTCTGCCGCAAACGCACGTAGACCGCAAGGCGCTTTTTTGGAGCGTTGCTCAGGCGCACTCACGCTGCCCGGAAGGTCCTTCCCATCCAACGCCCAGCGTGACGCGTCACGCAAATGGGTGTTCGGAACTGCATTGGGACTCGCCATCTAGTCCTGGACTCAGACACCGGCGACTCAGCGGGCGCGCCATCTGAACGCTGCGCGCCCCGTGGATGCACCATTTGAACACGCCGAGGCGGGAGGGTCCGGTGGCTGTTGTGAGCATTCCGTCCTCCCTGCCCCGCTCTGCAGCACGCGTTGAGCGCTGGGTAGTTCCAAGCCAGCCGTTTGGCTCAGGGGTAGTGCTTTACATAGAGGCCTAGCGAAGAAAGTGACCCGGCATACTTGACTGAGTTGATATCGCGCGAGTACAGCGCCAGTGGCGAAGCAGGATTGGTTGGGACCTCAGCTTCAAACCACTGCGCAAGGCTGGGCAATTCTTCCGAGAGAAAGCCCAGCTCACGCCGAAGTCCGAGAGCTTCGCGAGCCTGCATCTTGTGCCATGTTCCAGCCTTGCAGGAGGCCGCAAAGACCACCTCTTCGTAACTGGGGTAGCTGGAGCCCAAAGGCCCTTCATACAGCCCAATATCCAGCTCGTGAAGGTCCGAGCATTTGGGCGGCGCAATGGAACCGCCCCTCCTGTAGCTCAATGTCGTGAACTGCACGGAGATCCAGAGTTCGTGGTGCTTCATTCCGTCCCGCACCGTGATGAAGTCATACTTGGAGGCATCCGGCTTGCACGGCCCACCTCCGAAGGTAAGCTGCGTATCGACATTCGGCGTGCACCAGAGCGTGTAACCATCCGTCGCGTCCAGCAGGTTCACGATGTGCGTGAGCACCTTCAGTTCATACGCTTTGCCTTGCGCCCAGTTGCTTGACGAGGCCACAATGCCTGCGCGTTTCACCGCCAGCTGCAGTGCTTTAAGTAGCGTAGCCTTGCTGAGTGTTGTCATGGCCGGGGGCCTCCGCCCTGATTCTCTGGCGGCTCAAAATCCCAGTCCAGCGCCGATCCAATAAACCGGGAAATGGCCAGTCGCTCATTCTCATCAAGACGGATGTCCTGCTTCTTAGGCAGCTGCCCACGCAGTGACCATTCGATCTCCCCACGTGGGCCCGGAATGAGGTAGTTCACGTCTTGAATCGACTGCAGCCCTTCGATCCTGCGCAGTTGCGAGAGGGTCTCATCGAATTCTTCCTGGTCGATCAATGTGCCATAGGCCGCTACAACGGCCAATGCGGCTGCGGCCTGTCCAGGCACGTCGTCCGGATGATCAGCAATGGCGGCGCGGACGGCCCCTGAAAGCTGTGCGAGACCTTCGGGCTGCTCCTGCCCGGCAGCATTGAATGCGTCCAGGTGCTCAACAATCAACTCAAGAACGGCTTCGGCTTCCAGCTCATCATCCATGGTCGGTCGTCCTGATGGAGGCCCGCGTTGACCGGGGCGTCAGTTTCCAGCTTGATTCTAACGTGAGGCAGCCCCGCAATGCGGGCTGCCCGAATCCGAGCGGCATGCGGGGTCGTCGGCTAGGAGCAGATCGGCACGCTGCCGGCATGTGCCGATGTCCCCTCGCCCCCTGCGGGACCAAGGAGCTTTCCGATGAGCCGACCCCATTCCTGGGTGTCTTTCATGTAGGCGGTGACACCATGCTTGTGTCGATCACCGCCGCTCGGCCGTGGGAAGTCGACAATGACCACAGGCGCTCGTTGCCCAGGCCGCTCCAGCGCAGTTCTGACCTCACTGCATGCGCTCTTTGGCTGAGTTGCCATGCAGGTAACTCCGAATTTGTCGCATCCGACAAAGTGCTTCGTCGTGGCTGAATCCTGCGCGCTCGTGCCCAGGATCAGAAGCGTTGGAATCACCCCTGCCAATCCTTCGCCCTGCTGTTTGTTCTGGGTAAACCGATCAAACGCGGTGGTGGGTTGCGCAGGCACCAGCATGGCTACCCGGAGATCCGCAATTCGGGTGGGGATCGCGTACTCACCTTCCGTCTGCCCTGCGCGGGTGCGGATCTGTTCGCTCCATCTTCTATCGCTGAAGTCCTGGAAGCTCGCACCACCGTTGCCGAGAGCATTGACAACGACGTAGGCCCCGGAGCTATGTGTAAAGATACGCAGTCTGGTGCCTGAATCCAGTTGGTTCAGGATGCGCCGAAGCGACTGCCCCACGTGGGGGCCGTTGTACTGAGCCTCCCCCCAGATACCAATTCCAGTCCTGTTGGACAGCCCATCCCAGTACATCCGCACAACATGCGTGCCGGGATGCGCGTGCCGGATGTGATCCTGGAAGGGGTCGAGCCACTCGTTGGCTTTGCTGAAACCGTTGTTGAAACCATGCACTACCAGCAGTACGTCGCCAGCCCCCTCGTGCTTGAACGTTTCAGCGGCCCGGCGCACCAGCACGTTCTGCACTGAGTTCCAGTCGCTCTCGAAGTTTCCGGTCGCTTGTACCCCGGTACTGCGGAGAAGCTGCTGCCAATCCGGTGATTGCCGGCGCGCCTGCCGCCGAAAATGTGCCTCAAGGTTGGCTTCCTTGAAACGGTGCCCCAACACGCCCCACTTGCTTACGTATACATCGCCAGATGGATAGAGATCCCCGCGTCGGTCCATGAAGAACGCAGGCTGCTCGGTACGCCGCTCATCCTGAGTGTAGACAACGTTGCGGAATGTGCTGCAACCGCCCATCAGCACAGTGGCAATCAACACCAGACACAGCCTTTTGAATCGAGACATGACGACCCCCTGAGGTCAGTTTCGATGCAGGACATTTCATCGCGTAGCGCGTTGCGAACAACAACGGACGGCGTTCGCCGCCCCGTGCAGTAGAAGGGGCTCGATCTGATACTGGGCAATCAGCCCTGATCGACACCGGCTTCTGGCCAGAGGCGAATATACATGCTGGCGAAACCATATCAGGCATGATCCCGTCCAGGAGCCTGTCCTCCCAGCCCCCTGCCCTCACCCTGGCCGCAGAACGGCCACCAGCAGCCCCATGAGGGCACTCCCCCCAACAAGACCCAGCCACACCCTCCCCACGCTACGGGCGCTGAAGACACCCACGGCGACAGCAACCATCAGCACGAAACCCAGCAATGAACTGCTCAGGACGGGGATAGCCGCCCCGACCTTCAGCAGTGCCGGCAACAGCAGCGCCAGTGCTGTCGCGGTGAGCGCGCTGAACACGTAGGTGCCCACCGAGGCGGCCAGCACCCGGCTGGTCACCTGCCAGCGATGGGCCGCGCCCTGCCCGGCCACGGGCTTGGCAGGGCGCGCGGCCTCCTGCGCCCGCGGCCAACGGCGCTGCAGCATCACGGCCATTCTTGCCAGCATCAGCCCGAATGCCAGTGCGACCAGCTCCACGCCCGCCTGTTGCCATGCGCCCTGCTGCAGATACATCAGCAGCCCCTGCCCGGTGGTTGCCAGATTCACCAGTGGCAGCGCCAGGCACAGCGCTGCGGCCAGCCACAACTGCTCGATCCAGGCCAGTCGTGGCGGACGCCACAGCGCGTGCACCACGGAGGCGGCACAGGCCGCGAGGAAGATGCGTATTTCCCAGGCGCTGCGATCGCTCATTTCCAGTGGCAGCAGCCGATTGCCGTGCAGGTAGGCGATACTGGCCAGTGCCACCCCGGCCAGCGATGCCACGTTGAACGCTTCCACGCAGCGGTAGATGCCCGCCGTAGCGGCGCCGAACTCGTGCTCACTGCGCTTGCGCCGCTTGAGAGAAAACAGCAGCGTGCCAATGGCAATCATCGCCGTGCCCAGCAGTCCGCTGATGAAATACAGCCACTTCACTGCCCAGCCGCCGAAGTCCGCCTTGTGCAGTGCTTCGATGGTCTGGTGTACCTGCGCCGCACCCCGCTGCTCCGGATGCGGCACATGCTGCTGCAGCAGTGCGCCGCTGGCCGCATCGAAGATCACCCGGCTGCTCTCGCTCAACAGGTGCCTGTCAGCATTCCCCAGCAGCTTGCGGCCCTCCACTTCCACCACGCTGTGTACCGTACCCGGCGCCTGGATGATGACCTGTGCCGGCGGCTGACCGCTGACGGCGTGTGCCCGCGCCAGCAGGACCGGCAGGTCCGGCAGGCGGGCGCCGGCCACCAGGACGGCGCCCGCGACGGGCTGCGCAGGTGCCAGTTCGTGTTCATAGCGCGCATAGGCATCCTCCGCATCGCCATAGGCCGCCCGCACAGGCCACGGAAGATAGCTGCTGTAGAAGAACGTCAGTCCCGTGTAGCCGATCATGAACAGGAACGGCAGGGTCAGCACGGCACTCAGGTTGTGCGCGTCCAGCCAACTGCGCTGGCCCTTGCCAGGGCGGAAGGTGAAGAAGTCCTTGAAGATGCGCTTGTGCACCACCACGCCGGACACCAGTGCCAGCAACATGCAGGCCGTGATCCAGCCGACCAGCCAGTAGCCGGCCATGCCGCCATGCAGGGTGTAATGGAAGGACATGAAATGGCGCCCGCCTTCGGTGTCCCGAAGACGAGGCCGAGGGTGCGGCGCGCCCGTTCGGGCATCCAGCCAGCGCTCGTGAGTGGTGCCATCGCGATCCTGCCATGACAGCGCCAGCGGCCAACCCTGCTGGGCAGGCCAGCGAATCGCCCACGCCTGCGCCTCGCTGGCATTTCCAGCCAGCCAGTGCTGCGCACGCGCCGCCTGCGTACCCGCATCCGGGACCACAGAGGAGGCCGGCACAGGGCCGGCCTCCATCCATCGCGTGATCGGCTCGCGGAACACGCTGAGTGTGCCGGTCAGGAAGATCGCGCACAGCAGCCAGCCGCAGGTAAGGCCACACCAGGTGTGCAGCCACGACATGCTTTGGCGGAAGCCTGATTTCATGCCGTGCCCATGCCACGCATGCCGTTGCCACGCCGGTAGCGGATGATCACAGCGATCCGCGCAGCGTCAGCATCACGTTGCGGGGTTCGCCGAAGAAGTTGCCGCGGCGGATCTGGCTGACCATCGCGTAGTAGCGCGTGTCGAACAGATTGGCCACGTTGAGGCCAACGCTCCAGCGTGGATTGATCCGGTAGCCGGCACGCAGGTCCCACACGGCGCGCCCCGCCGCGCCCATCCGCCAGTCCGGATCGTCGTACGCCGGGTAGGAATAGCTGCTCTGCGCCGAGACACCGCCGCCCACGGAGAACGCATTCCACCTGCCGGGCAGCTGGTAGGACGTCGACAGGCGCAACAGGTGCCGGGGCGTCTCGGCGCTGATGGTCGCGCCCTCGTCGTCGCGGCTGGTGACGTGGGTATAGCCGGCCATCATCTGCCAGCCGGGTGCCAGTTCGCCGCTGGCTTCCAGTTCAAAGCCCTTGCTGCGCAGCTTCCCGCCATTGCGATAGCAATCGGACGAAGCCAGGGAGCCACGGCAGCTGCCCGGGTCGGATTCGTCCACCACGGCGTTGCCGGTCTTGCGGATGGAGAACACCGCAGCGGAGACGTTCAGGCGCCCATCGTTCAATTCACCCTTCACGCCCAGCTCGTAGTTGGCGCCGATGGCCGGGTCCAGCACCGCACCGGACGAGGTCACGTACGAGCTCTGCGGCTGGAAGGTATCGGCGTAGCTGGCGTAGACCGACCACTGCGGGCCCAGATCGTAGACCAGGCCCGCGTAGGGGGTGAACTCGTGCTTCTGTTCGTAGTCGCGACTCTTGGCTCCGCTGAAGCCATCACGGGACTGGTACTTGACCCAGCTCAGCCGGCCGCCCAGCGTCAGGTGCAGCGGCGCTGCCAGCTGCAGCCGCAGGTTGCTGTACACACCGCTCTGCTGGGCGCGGGCGTTTTCTGCCCAGTCCCATGCCGGCTGCAGCGGCTGCGCAATGGCGCTGTGGTCCGGTGCGTAGACATCGATCGGCACGTCGATGGCCAGGTCCGCCGAGCTCTGGCGGGTACGCTGGCGCGACCACATCGCGCCCAGCAGCAGCTGGTGGCTGCGGCCGAAGGCTTCGAAACTTCCGGTGGTGTGCAGGTCGATGCCATCGCTGCGCACGCGCGAGCGGTTGAAGTAGATGTCATAGAAGCGCGAACCGATGCCGGTGGCCCGATCCACTCCGCCCAGCGGAACCGCTACGCGCTGGTCCACGTCCGATTCGGTGCGGTTCACCGAAAGACGCGCCTTCCAGCGCTCGTTGAAGCGATGCTCGGCCTCGGCGAAAGCTTCGTCAACGGAGCCCTCCTGCCAATTCCAGTCCTGGATGAGTGAGGTGGAACGCTTGATGTCCAGAGCGCCACCATCGGTATAGCGCGGCAGGCCGAACAGCCAGTAGCCGTCGGTGTCATTGGCCTGGTGACGCAGGCCGAAGGTCAGCGTGGTATCCGGGCCCAGGTCAGCATCGATCACGCCATAGGCGAGCGGCGCCTTCGATGAGGTCCCGCGCTGGAAGTAGTCGCGGTCCTGGTAGGCGGCGACGAGCCGGCCGCGCACGCTGCCTGTGGCATTGAGCGGCCCACCGCCATCAACCTCGACGCGGTAGTTGTCCCATGAGCCGAGGGTTGCCGCCAGATCAAGGTGGGCCTGGTCGCGCGGGCGCTTGCGGACCATGTTGATCGCGCCGCTGGGGTCGGCCGCGCCCAGCATCATGCCGCCGGCACCGCGCAGCACTTCAATCCGTTCCAACACGGCGGTATCGATGGGCAGCCAGCCCACAGGGGCATAGACGATGCCGGCCACGCCATCGACCAGATAGTTGCTGTCGTCCACGGTGAAGCCGCGGATCGAGAACTTGTGGTTGCCGAAGTTGCGGGCGGTCTTGGTCACGCCGGTGGTCTGCGCCAGCGCCTCGTCCAGGGTGGTGAGGTTGCGGTCGTCCAGCTGCTGCCGGGTGATCACGCTGACCGATTGCGGGGTCTGCCGGATACTCTGGCCGAGCTTGCCCAGGCTCAGCTCTCGTGCCGTGTACGTGCCATCGCTCGGGGCATTGGCGGTCACGTTCACCGTCTGCAGGGTGGTCTGGGTGTCTTTGCCGCGGCCAGGTGACGCCGCTTCCTGTGCCAGCGTGAACACGCCCGGACGCGTGGCGTTGACACGCACCCCACTCCCTTCCAGCAAGCGCGCCAGGGCTTCCTGGGGCGTGTAATTGCCGCTCAACGCCGGGGACCGCCGGCCTGCCACCGCCGATTCACTGAACAGCACCTGCTGCCGGGACTGCTCGGAGAAGCTGCGCAGTGCGGCATCCAGCGGTTGAGCCGGAATATGGAACTGCATGCGCGCGGCCGCTTGCGCCTGTGCGATGGCCGGCGCTGCCAGCGCGCTGGCAATGCACAGTGCCAGCAGCGGCAGCCGCTTGGCCTGAACCCCCGTAGTGAACGCGCGGACCACGAGTGCGCGCTTGATCTTCATGTACCCCATTGCCGCTCCATCATGCTTGGCCACCACTGGCCTCACTGGGGTAAACGGAAAATGGGGATGGGGTGGGAACCCGCGCCGGAAGAATTATCCGTTCCGGCGTCAGCGCGTCACGGGCCGCTCGTCGATGCGATAGCCGCCCTGGGCATTGCGGGTCACCTGCACGGGCAACAGGTCCGGCAGCGCTTCCAGGAAGCTGGTCGGGGCGTCAGTTGCCGCGTAGCCGGAAACAGGCAGGAACTTCAGCCCCGGCTGGCCCAGCGTGATCGGATGGCCCAGATACTGCGCGAGCTCCTGTGCCACTTCATCCAGCGGAGTACGCCGGAACACCAGGCGGCCGTTGCGCCAACCGCCGATGCTGTCGGCGCTTGCCGCAATGGGGCGATGGTCGCCGGTGAGCGTGGTAATGGCGACGCCCTGTTCGGCGTGCAGGTTGACCGGCGCGGCGCCTTCGGCGCGATCCGGCTGGACCCGCACGTGGCCATGCAGCACCTTGACCAGCACCTCGCCCGGCCCGTTGCGCACATTGAACGCCGTGCCGACCACCGTCACCCGGCTGCGCTGGGCATCCACGATGAAGGGCTGGTCAGCAGCCGGCGCAACCTCGAAGAACGCCTCGCCCTGGCTGAGCACCACTTCACGGCGGGATCGATAGAAATGCACGGCCAGCGTGCTGCGTGCATTGAGCGAAATCCGCGAGCCGTCCGGCAGCTGCAGATCACGGATCTCGCCAACACCGGTCGCCACATCCTGCACATAGCGGGGCGCGGTGTACCAGCCGTAGCCGAACCAGCCCAGCGCCAGCATTGCCACAACCGCCGCCGCCGCACGGGGCTGACGCCACAACCGCGTGCGGCGCGCCGTGCCGCTCCGCCGCACAGCGCCGGCTGCCACCGGGACGGGCGCCGCCTGCCTGTCCGAGGCCAGCACCGGCCGCGGCAGTTGACCCAGGTCATGCCAGGTTCTGGCCACTTCGGCAAAGGCCCGTTGGTGCGCTTCGCTCCCAGCCAGCCATTGCTGCAGGGCGGCCTCATCATCCGGCCGCCAGTCTGTACCCTGCCTGCGCACCAGCCATGCGGCCGCCGCCTCATGCAAGGCAAACGGGTCGAATCCTGCGGCAGAAGGGGCGTCGGTCATCGGCAGCCGGGATCAGCATCAGTGGCCGGCATGAACTCCTCGCCGGCCTCGGTTGGCCGATGCAGTGCCTGCATCTGCGCCAGGGATGCATAGCGTACCCGTACTTCGCAGTAGGCAACCGCACGCGACAGGTGCTTGACCACCATGCGCCGGGAGATCTGCATGCGCGAAGCCACGTCTTCCTGGGTCAGGCCATCGAAGCGGCAGAGTACGAATGCCTCGCGCTGGCGCTCCGGCAGCTCCTCCAGGGCTTCTGCCAGGCGTTCCAGGCGCTGTCGCTGCGCGGTGAGCTGCAACGGGCAGTGTGATTCATCGCTGGCCATCGGGTGACCAGCCTCCTCCGCATCTGCCAGCGGCAGGGTCTGAAGACGGCGGCCTGCGTGATGTTCACGATATTCATCGGCCACGGTGTTCATCACCGTCCTGCGGAGGTAGGCGCCTTGCTGATCACAGGACGCGAGCGCCGGGCGTGCCGCAATCCATTTGACTGCGCCGTCGTGCAGGGCATCCTCACCGTCCCCACCCCTGACACGCGCAAGCCCGCGCAGAATGGGTGCCCGCCAGCGGGCATAGGCTTTCGCAAGGAGGCCTCCGCCCAGTGCGGAGCCCTCCTCTGCCAGGCCGGTCTCCGCCGATGGCGCCGGGCAGGTTGATGCGTCCTTACGCCGACCTAGCGTGGACACATCGCCCCCACAGCAGGTGCCTGCGGTCTGCACAGGATGGGCGGGAAATTCACTTTCAGGACCGGAATGCTGGCCGTGGCAGGCGGCAGAATGAGGGGGTGGCACCGCAAGTGTAGTGAGAGGCATTTGCAATTGGAACTCCCTCCGCCCCGGTCGGCCTACGGGATGCAAGCGGTTCGCGGTTGCAGGATCAGCCCCGCTGCAGCAGGGCGCCGCCCAGCGCCTCAACACACCCTGATGCTGACTCCATCTCAGGCACCCTGCCCCAGTTCACGCGCCAGGAACGGCGCGGTCCTGCTTCCCTTGGCGCGGGCCACCTGTCGCGGGGTTCCCTTCGCCACGATGGTGCCCCCGGCGCCGCCTGCGCCAGGCCCGACGTCGATCACCCAGTCGGCCTGCGCGACCGAGCGCATATCGTGCTCGATCATCACCACCGTGTTTCCCGCATCAACCAGGCGCTGCAGCTGGACCAGCAACCTGTCTGCATCCGACGCATGCAGCCCGGTAGTCGGTTCATCCAGCACATAGAGCGTTCGCCCGCGCTGGCTGCGCTGCAGTTCGGTCGCCAGCTTGATGCGTTGGGCTTCTCCACCTGAAAGCTCGGTGGCGGGTTGGCCCAGCCGCAGATAGCCCAGGCCGATGTCGTGCAGCAACTGCAGTGGCCGGGCAATGGCGTCCTCTTCGGCGAAGAACACCTGCGCCTGATCCACCGTCATCTGCAGCACGTCGGCAATGGTGCGGCCATTCCACTGCACCTTCAGCGTGGCCTGGTTGTAGCGTGCACCGTGGCAGGTGGGGCACGGTGCATAGACGCTGGGCATGAACAACAGCTCCACACTGACGAATCCTTCTCCCTCGCAGGTTTCGCATCGGCCCTTGGCCACGTTGAACGAAAAACGGCCCGCATCGAAACGCCGGCGGCGCGCGTCGGGCGTCGCCGCGAACAGCTTGCGCACGTGGTCGAACAAGCCGGTATAGGTCGCCAGGTTGGAGCGCGGCGTGCGGCCGATAGGCTTCTGGTCGACCTGTACGACCCGCTGGATCGCCTCCACGTCGCCAGCCAGGCGGCCCCGGGTTGTTTCGATCACGGTCGGCCCCTCGCCTGGGTCTCCGTCTGCGCCCTCCTCCGCTGGCTCATGCCCCAGGTGCAGCAGCATCAGCTCAGGCAGCGCCTGCGCCATCAGGCTGGACTTGCCCGATCCCGAAATGCCGGTCACCGCGGTCAGCAATCCCAGCGGCACCTGCGCATCCACGCCCTGCAGGTTGTGGCGATGGATGCCCTTCAGCTCCAGCCAGCTGCCGGCGCTGCGCTGCCGGCTGCCTGGCGCAGGCACCTGGTCGAACAGATACAGCGCGGTGCGGGAGTCCTGGATCTGGCGCAAGCCGCCGGGTTCACCGCTGTAGAGCACGCGCCCGCCACCCTCGCCCGCCTCCGGGCCCACATCCACCAGCCACTGTGCGCGCCGCATCAGTTCCAGGTCGTGCTCGACGACAAACACCGAATTTCCGCCGTCGCGCAGCCGGCCCAGGGCGTCGTACAGCGCCTGGCTGTCGGCAGGATGCAGGCCTGCGGAGGGTTCATCGAGCACATACAGCACGCCGAACAGCAGCGAGCTCAGCTGTGTCGCCAGTCTCAGGCGCTGCAGTTCACCTGCAGACAGGGTCGGCGTCGCGCGATCCAGCGAGAGATAGCCCAGCCCGAGGTTGCGCAGCTGCCCTACCCGCGCCATCACGCCTGCGGCGAGCCGCTGCGCTGCCAGCCGTTTCTCTTCCGACAGGGCCGCGGTCAGCTGCAGGCCGGGAACGTTGGCATCGCCGGCACGACCGCGGCGCGTGGCACTCTTGCCACCGCGCGCGCCCCGGCCCGGCGCGCCGAAATCACCCTGCACCACAGGCGCAAGCAGATCCGCCAGCTGGTCCAGCGGCAGCCGCATGAACTCGCCGATGTCCACGCCCGCGAACGTCACCGAGAGCGCCTCCGGTTTCAGGCGCTTTCCGTCGCAGGCAGGACACAGCTTGCCTTGCATGTAGCGGGAAACGCGCTTGCGCATCAGTGCACTCTGCGTCGTGGCAAAGGTGTGCAGCACGTAGCGGCGCGCCCCGGTATACGTGCCCATGTAGCTGGGCTCCTGCTTCCGCCTGAGGGCGGCACGGGTCTCGGCCGGCGTGAATCCTGCATAGACCGGCACGCTCGGGGTTTCCTCGGTGAACAGGATCCACTCCCTGTCCTTCTTCGGCAGCTTCTTCCAGGGCACGTCGATGTCGTAGCCCAGCGTGACCAGGATGTCGCGCAGGTTCTGGCCATGCCATGCCGGCGGCCAGGAGGCGATGGCGCGCTCGCGGATGCTCAGCGACGGATCCGGAACCATCAGGGCCTCGGTCACCTCGTAGACGTGGCCAAGGCCATGGCAGGTGCTGCAGGCGCCCTGCGGCGTATTGGCCGAGAAGTCCTCGGCGTAGAGCATGGGCTGATGGGCCGGGTAAGCCCCTGCGCGCGAGTACATCATGCGCACCAGGCTGGACAGCGTGGTCACGCTGCCCACCGATGAGCGTGCATTGCTGGCGCCGCGCTGCTGTTGCAGGGCCACCGCCGGCGGCAGGCCGTCGATGGCATCCACATCCGGCACGCCGGCCTGGTCGATCAGGCGCCTGGCATACGGAGCCACCGATTCGAAATAGCGCCGCTGCGCCTCGGCGAACACCGTGCCGAAGGCCAGGGATGACTTGCCCGAGCCCGACACCCCGGAGAACACCACCAGTGCATTGCGCGGAATGGAGACATCGACATTCCGAAGGTTGTGCTCGCGTGCGCCGCGGACCTCGACGCAGCCGCTCGCCACGGCGGCAGCTGGCAACTCAGCAAGGGGGGTGTTGGACATCTTCGCGATCCTGCAGCAGTGGATGGCGCATGCCAGAGAGCGCCTGGTGATGCATTTTCGCTGCAGCGGGGTGAATGTGGCGAGGGGAAGCGCTGTCATGCCCTTTACTTCGCCTCCTGCAGATGCCGGGCCCGGTCAGCCGGCTCCAGGCAAGGCACTGCATCAGGTCATCATCGCCACATTCCCGGCATTTGATTCCATCTGGCCGGAGCCAGTGGCTAAGGTCGTCGTGCCACTCATGGGCATCGCGGCCGTCAATCAGGACACCTCGCTCCTCGTTGTCGGCCCTGGATAGAGCCGCAAGGCGATGCTGGCAAGTTTCTCCGACCGTTCCCGAATGCGCACATTGTCCCATTCGGGCAGCACAAGAAGGTGGATGTTAAGACTCAGATTGGTGTGCTTGATGAGCTGGTCGCGCTTGAACGGGAAGCTGTGGTGCTGTGCAGACCGATTCACGCTGAGGTTGAGCAGGGTGAGATTCCCCAGGGTGTTGACCAGGCCCTCTCGCACAAGGATGGCATCCTGGGTTGCAGAGAGTTCGAGCCCGTCCCGCTGCGCAGCCCTGGCTGTATCCATCTCCTTCGGAGTCACCGAGAGACCATCGGGGAGCGGCCAGTGGGTATGCCAACTGCGCGGCATGATGTGGTCAATATCCAGATGGGTCAGGCTCGGTACATCGGGCTCCTCCGTCTTCTGGCCAAGGCGAAGCGCGCCCTCGATTTCGGTCAGCAGCTGACGGACCCGCGGGGCATCCAGGTTGCCATGGTAGAGGGGCGCGGAGACCAGGGCGGCACGGAATTCGTCGTCGCGCGGCCAGCGGGTTGTATCGCTCATCGAGCTGGCGAGATAGTCGCGCAAGCGGGCTGGCGACATCGCATCATCACCGGAGATGTGCTTGAGGGCACCAAGGAACAGCAGGTTGTAGTTCTTCGTGGTAAGACCGCAGACCGCGCGACGCACCAGGTATGAGAGCAGGTCCTGGTACATCCACCGCTGTTCGTCGGCCGATAGGCCTGAAATGGCAATCTTCAACGCCAGGGGATAGACAGTGCTGGCCTCATAGGCGCTCGCTCGATGTCCGAAACGACCGATGGGCGAGGATCCAGTACCCGCGACCAACGCCTGGTAGTGCATTCCGATCTCCTTGAGCAGCAGCAGCTGCTGCTCTGCACTCTTCGGTACGTCTCCGCGTCCGACAAAGTCCTTGTAGTCGTTGTAGAGCCGCTGCTGGTCGACCTCATGACCCGTTACCGCCTCGAGCATCGAGCGGATCATCCATTCGAGGCGCGTTTTCTTGAGCCGGCCACGACGTTCTTCGCCCGTCCACTCCGGCCCTTCGAAGCTCAGCCAATGCTCAGAATAGAGCGCGTGGGGATCCGCATCTTCATCCTGGTCGGCACGCATGAAGATCAGGTTGCGAATGAGGTCGACGGCGGTCAGCTTGGCGCCACGGTCGTTAAGCGTCTCGAAGATCACCTGGGGGTCATCCCACGATTCCAGTGTAAGGCAGACGAGCTGCATATCTTCGAGAATCGCCGAGGCGATTGCTTCGCCTGCTGCAACAGGATTGCGACCATCCGACGTCATCCATTCCTGAAATGAGCTGGCGAAGAACATCACTGCGCCGAGCGACAATGGCCTGCTGGCGTCATGCACCAGCAACGTACCACGCTGGGTGAAGTGAGCCGGATAGGCCTTCCACATCTCGCCCATGCTGCGCGCCCCGAGCGTTTTCAGGTGATGTGCGCGATCGGTGAATGTCGGCCAGACCTTGTAAGCATCCTGCTCGGACTGCACGTCATCACCGGTGTTGGCAAGGCACTTCAGTGCCGAGGGCGGTACTGGAATCTTCAGCTCGTTGTGAGCGACGCCCAGCGCAGCAAGTACGTACTGCAGAGTGGTAAGGCGCTGCTGGCCATCAATCACGTCAAACGACCGCATCTCATCGATGCCAGACACATGTGGCTCCATGACGACCGCACCCAGGAAGTGCGGACTGCCCTTGACTCCGTCGAGCCTCAGCTGGGCTTTCGAACGGATGTCCTCCCATAGTGGATCCCACTGTTCGCCCTGCTTCCAGGTGTAACGACGCTGGAAAAACGGAACGCGGTACTGGCGGTCTCCGCTGAACAGGCTCAAGACAGTGTGGGATTTGGACTTCATGCGGGGCATCCAGCCTTGCGGAGCGCCAAATGTAGCGCTTCCACCGCCTGCGATCCAAGGCGGCAGGTTTTCCGGCATCCACATGCATAGGAGCACTGCCATAGTAGCTTGCCGGGAGAGCGAGCTACTAGGGCAATACCCACTTGTATAATGTGTCGAGGACAATAATGTGGCACCCTGCCGAGGTCCAAGCCATTGACGGCTAAATGCATTAGGTCAAGGAAGGAATGGTGTTCCCTGATTGACATCGATTGAAATCGATATGGAAAGGGGTCATGGCAGCCAGCATTCGATCCGCCAGGCGTGTCGCTCTATCATTCGCGCTGATTGCCAGCTGCATCCCTGCGGCGGTATCGGCAATGGCCCGGGAGACCCGGCCAGTTGTGCTGGTCAGGCTTTCGCCCGCGGCCAGCGCCGTCCTTGCCACAGGCCTGCTCAGAGGCGTGTTGAAGCCCATCAACGGGTGTGTCTACTTCGTTGATCAGACGGGTACGGCCTACCTCGCGGCGTGGCCTTATGGCTACTCGCTGGCGCTGGAGGGAGGGACGCCGGTCGGGATTCAGGGCGCGGGATCAGGACAGGTCCTGAAATTCGGGGTCGCAGCCTCTTTCGGGGGTGGCCACGCGGCTGAGCTGCCCCGATCGAGCCTTGCCGCCACCATCCCGTCCGGTTGCAGCGGCCCGATGATGACCCTGCACTTGATCCGCCAGAACGAACCGTAGCCCTACTCAACCACCTCGACGCGGACGCGACCGAGGCGACGGCCCGCAGGCAGCCGCCTCGTTCAGTGCGCCGCTTCGTCGATCAGAACTTCACCGGCAGCACCTTCATCGCGCCATGGGCATCGGCTTCGATGACGATCAATCCATTGGAGTCGGTCACCAGGATGTTGTTTGTGGTCTTCCGGTTCTCGCCCGTACCGCTGTTCCCGCAGAAGTACTCGTGCTCAGGCAGCGCAGCGCCCACGGTGGTGTAGCGGTCCACGGCGTCGCAGCGCGGGTGGCTGTAGCGGAGCCCGGCGCTGAAGATCACGAAATCCGGGCTGGTCGCCTTGGCCCACTCCACCGAATTGCTGCCCTGGCTGGATGCGCCGTGATGTGCGCCAGTCAGCAGGTTGGCCTTGAAACTCTTGACACCGGTCGGCAGCTGCAGCTTGTTCTCGGTCGCCTGGGTCATGTCGCCGGTGAAGGTCGTGGTGAAGTCTCCATAGCGCATCGCCACCACCATGCTGCCATCATTCTTGGTGGTGCCCGCGTTGACGCCCAGGATGTAGCTGGCCACCTGCATGCTGCTGCCCCCGTGCTCGGGCTTCCAGCAGCTCAACCCCGGCTCGGGCGTGGTGGATGCGTAGAACCCCGTGTACATGTTGACCTGCGCCGCACTGTTGATCCTCTGCGTCTTGACCCAGTCCTGGAAGGTGCTGTTGTACTGGCTCCAGTCCCCGCCCAGGTACAACGACTTCACCTTCATGTTGGCAAACACGGGGGCGATGTAGTTGTAGTGGTCCTCGTCTGGATGGCTGACACTCACCGTGATCTCGCTCTTGTCATCGATCAGCGTTTCGACGTAGCTCTTTACCCTGCCCGCGTCCCAGTCCTGGGTGCCGGCCCCCTTGGAGCCGCAGTCCATCACCACCAGACGGTTGCCCGAAGGGCATTGGGCGATCTGGCAGTTTCCAGCACCGATCGGCAGCGTATGCACGACCAGATTGCCAGGATCCACCACGTTGACGACGGGAGCGCCCACCCCTGGTGGTGGCGTGGGTTTGATGGTGCCTGTGCCGCAGGCGGTCAGTATCAGGATCGCGGACAACAGCAGCCCGCGACCGACGAAGTCGATGCGTGTCATGGGATGACCCTCGTTGGGTTGAGACAGGCCGGATGGCTGTCACGAGGGATAAACGCACGATCCATGCCAAGTCATCGGCGTGCCTGCCGCACACCGGTTCGCACCGCGACCGCGTGGCTTACAGGCGCTTGGCCAGGCCCAGTTGGCGCACGCGCCGGCGCAGGGATTCGCGCGGTGTGCGCAGCTGCGAGGCCCAGTGGCCCGGATCGTCGGGGGCCTGCGCGACCGCGCGGCGTATCTCGTCCAGCGGAATGTCATCGGCGCGGCGGATGCTCGGCGATGCGTCCAGCAGCACGTAGAAGGAAGCACGCGAGACGCAGAGATGCTCGGCCGCCTTGCGCACACACCACTGGTGTGCTTCCAGTGCGGCAATCACATCGTGCTCGCCGACCCGCGACGGTGAGCGATAGCGCACGGCCGGCGCCGCAGTGGCCGCCGGCCCTGCGTCCATCGCAGGCACGGACAGGGAAACGGGCGCGGGCACGGGAGGCGGCAGCAATGCCTGCATGTCCGGCCATTCCTGTACCTGTGTCGCCAGGCTCAGCCGTCGCAGCACATGCGCCAGCTGGCGGACGTTGCCGGGCCAGTCATACAGGCACAACGCCTGCACCACCGAGCCAGGCAGCTCCACCGGTGCAGCGTCGCTGCCCTGCCAACGTTGCAGCAGCTGCACGATCAGAACACCGATGTCCTGGCGACGCTCGCGCAGTGGCGGCATTGCAATCACGAAGGCTTCAAGGCGACGCAGCAATGGCTGGTTGAAGCCTGGCGTGGAGAGATCGCGATCGGTGGCCGCTATCAGGCGTACGTCGGCGCGCGCGTTGCGTGCACTCCCAAGCGGCCGGTATTCGCCGGTTTCCAGCGCCCGCAGCAGCATCGGTTGCACCGCCGCAGGCGTGTCGCCAATCTCATCGAGGAACAACGTGCCGCCGTCGGCCTCGGCGAAATAGCCTTCGCGCGCCACCTGTGCCCCGGTGTAGGCCCCCTTGTTCGCGCCGAACAGATCCGCTGCCGCCAGCGACTCGTTCAAGGCGGCCATGTTCACACTGACCAGCATCCGGTGCGAACGCGCACTGGCGGCATGGATGGCCTGCGCCACAAGCTCTTTGCCGGTGCCGGTCTCACCCAGGATCAGGGTCGGCATGTCGGTGGCCGCGACCTGGGCGATTGCTGCACGTACCCGCGTCATCGCCGGGCTCACCCCGACCAGCGCACTGCCGCCCTGCCCTGCGCTGCCGATACCGATATAGCCCAGGCACAGCAGGACACTGCCCCCCAATCGAAGTACCACCCCGCGGCGAAGCCGCGTCCTGTCGAATGCAATGGGCGTCCCGCGCATGTCTTCGCTGATCGGCACACCGTCGATCTCGACGCGCATCGTCGATGCCGGGGCACTCAGCAGCACGCTACCGTCGTCGCCTGCACGGAAGATCAGGGATTGCCTCGAAACGCCCTGATGTTCAAGCGCCTCGCCAACGTCACTGGCGGCGGCGAAGAACGCGGGCGCATTCCGGTTCAACTCGGCCGCGCCGCGTTCAAGGAACAAGGCCGCCTGCTCGCCAATACGACGCCGACGCGGATGCCAGAGCACCGTCAATCCGAGCGTTGCAGTGGCCTGTGCCGCCAGCGCCTCGATCGGCGCCGATAACGTGGCTTCCCTGTCAGCTGTGCGTCGCGACACCGGTCCCTGCCCCCATTCCATGGCCGTTGCCGGATCGTACCTGATGTCTGCACGGGCCGCGGAGGGACATGCCAGGCATGTCAGCCGACATGTCAGCCGACCCGCCCGCCCGGCTCATGGCCTGTCCGGGCGGGCGCGAGCCCTTGCCATGGTGGGTTCGGCGGAGTTGGCACGGTTTGTGTGTAGTCCCTCATCGAGGCGCACGCTGCGTCTCGCCCATCAACCCTCAATCTCAAGGAAGTCCTTCATGTCGACCATCACTCTGATCAACGAAACCGGCGAAACCGTTCGACTGGCCGTGTTCCAGAAGCCGGTGAGCAACCCGACCCTGGCCACGATCGCCTGGCAGGTTGCCGCACCGCCGCCGGGTGGCAACTCGGTCATCCAGATCCCGGATGACTTCGGCCTGCAGGTGCGTTACTCGAACGACGCTTCCCGTCCCGACCAGCTGGACACCTCGGCCAAGCCGGCGTCCTTCGCTGAAACCTCCGCCGCGTTCACCATCGACAGCGTTGCCTCGCAGGACCGCCGCTCCAATGGTGCGGTGATCAACCAGAGCTTCACCGACCTGGTGCTCAATGAAGTGCGCGTGGTCAACAACTTCAGCATCGGCGTGGAGGCTTCCATCCTGCGCGGCCAGGACGCGATCTACGAGCCGCAGGTCATCTGGCCGGGCGGCCTGTTCATGGAGGATGTGCGCGCGAGCATGTTCGTCGCCGTGGTTTCCCAGTTCACCTACAAGGGTCAGCGCCTGGTGCAGGAGGAAATCAGCCAGACCCAGCTCGAGGTGCTCGAGGGCGATTCGCTGATCGTCACCGGGTCGAAGTGGAAGGGTTACTCGCTGACCAAGGCCTGATCTACCGCGGGACGGGCCCGGGCCCGTCCCGCTCCACTCCAAGGAGTTCCATCATGACCACTGCATCTTCGCTGCCTCCCCTCCATGACGACTCGCCGCCCTTGCCCAGCAACATCTGGGCGCCCTCGCCGGACGCCAGTATCGAGATCTACTGGAGTGATCCGGTGGACGGTGCGTTCGACGTCGCCCTGCTGTTGATCGACCGGGCCATTTCCTCGATGGACCCGGTCAACCTCATCGCCCGCAGGATTCTGGACAGCACCACCCCACGCTTGAGGTTCTCGCTTGTGGACCCCTATTCCAACAACCGGATCCTGTGGGGACGGATCGAGCGTCGTGTCGATGCTGACGGCAGCATCGGAGTATGGCTGGTGGACACCGGCTATCCCGGCGGCTTTACCGATCTCGCACGGATCGCAGGGCCATTCGAAGGGGGCGCGCATGGCGATGCCGGGCACTGACAACGCGGGGGTCTTCGAGCAGGGGCCGGTGCGCATCAACTGGACCTTCAGCGCCGATGCGCTGGCCTGCGATGTGGATGTGTCCTGGCAGGGGCAGCTGCTCGCACGCAAGCATCTGGTATCCAACGATCCGATACTGGCGTTCGATGCGCGCGGTGAAACCTCGCCGGGCATGATGATCGTCGGCCAGCTGCATTTCGATGCCAGTCGCGCCGCACTGCTGCTGGACCAGCTCCGCTACCCCGGCGGAAGCGCCCCGCCGCAACTGCTGGGCGAAGCAGTGCCGCCCGCCCCGGTGCCGGAACAGGCGCCGGGCGAAGTGGTGCAGTCGCGGGTCGAGGAAGCGGGCGACCTGTTCCCCTATATCCAGCTGCGGGCGTGGCCGGGCACTTCGACCCGGGCCCAGGAGGACAACTTCATCGCCTACACCGCCACCTGCACGACCGCCGACCCGCGCCTGTACTGCCAGCTGGCCGCGTTGCTTGCAGCGGGAGACACTGCGCGCAGCCAGATGCTCGAGCAGGCGGTGATGTTCCTGCAGGGCGATGCGCCCTATACCGGCCAATGCGTGCCCACGATTGCCGTGCTGGGGCCGGACGTTATTGCGCTGGAGCGCTTCGCGCTGGCTGCTGCGGCGATTCCGCTGCCAAGCCGCCAAGCGTTGATCGATCTGATCGTGCAGCTCTGGGGTCAACCCTGGCCGGCGATCACGCAGGTCATGGCCTCGACCGAATTCGCGCAGATGCTTGATCGGATCTGGCAGAACGTGTTCGCCTTGAACTGTGTGCTTGGCTATGACCGTCGCCAGCGCGACGCACTCACCCGCACCCTCCAGGCGGCAACACTGCTGGGCCGCCTGTCGCGCGATACCGCACCCGGTTTCGAGGGCCGTTGGCCACCAGAACGTCTGCGCAGTGGCCTGGCTGCCACCCTGCTGTTGCCTCCTCCCGTCTTCCCGCTGCCCGCCGCCGGGCCCGCCCCGGCCGAAGAGCCATCGAGCATCCCGATCCAGCCCTATGCGATCGGTGAGCTGCAACAGGTCAAGCGCCGCCTGCTGGGCTACGCGCTGGGAGAAATCAGCCATATCGAGAGCGTGATGGCCGATGAGCGCAAGGTGCGCGCCCGGCATGAGCGCGCTGACTCGCTCAGCGAGCACAGCGCTCGGACAGGCGTGGCCGATACCCGTGAGGATCTGCGCGACGGCCTCGCCAGCACGCTGGAATCGGAAGTCCACAACGCGCTGCGCGAACAGTTCAAGCTCGACTATTCAACCACCTACGGTCCGCCCACCCAGTGCCAGCAGGACGGAAGCTGCACGCTGATGCCGGTGGACACCCAGCCCACCCGTGACAGCCTGGCCGACAGTGCCACGCTGGCGCGACGGATCGTCCAGCGCGCCGCACAACGGGTCACCACCCAGCTGGGCGAGCAGCGGCTGCAGCGACATCGGCACACCCGCCGCAGTGAAGTCTCGCAGTGCTTCGATCGTCGCGGCCGCGCCGACAACCAGCGTGGCGTCTACCGCTGGCTCAATGCCCGCTACCGGTGCTGGGTGGTCTCCGTCGGCCATCGGCTGATGCTGGAATACCGTGTCCCGCGGCCGGGCGAGCGGCTGGTGCACGCTCGCCGTGACCAGTATGGGCAGGCGCTGGAGCAGCCGCTGGCGCCAGCCCAGCTGGGCCTGCACCAGTTCAATGATCTTTCGCTGGATCCGCAGAGCCCCTGCTACTACGCCGCGCTGTCGGCACGCTACGGCGTGGAGGTCAGCGAGCTTCCGCCCGCGCCCGAGGCACATGCCTGTACGGTGTTCGAGAGCGGCACACCCTTGCTGAGCCAGCAGCTGCCGCTGCCGCCGGGCTACCAGGCGATCTCGGCGAGCATCGCCCTGGCCAGTTCCAGCCCGGGCTGGAACGTACGAGGCAGCATTGGCATGGCCGGGTTCACCACCGAGGGGAAGGCCTCAGCCGTGCTGCCGGACATCGCCCTGGCCGGGCAGACCGGTGCGCTGCCCATCAGCATCGTCCTGGTCGCACCTGTCGGCACGGAGGAGGTGCCCGCCCCTGCACCGACCGCAACGCCGCTGCCGGTCTATGGATTGAACATCGATGTACGCCTGGCCAGCACGCCGGAGCTGCTCGCGACCTGGAAATCACGGCTCTACGATCGGCTGATCGAGGCCTGGCGGCGCGAGCTGCTCCGCTATTTCGATGCCACCGGCGCATCGCCCCGGCGCCGCCCCGATGCGCAGGCGCAACAGCGCAGCATCCGCCTTGAACTGCAACGGGCAGGCGTGCGCGGGCTGCTTGCCCTGTCCCGCCGGCGCACCGGTACCGATGCGCCTGACCTGCAGGTGGCGCCCGCCCTGCAGCTGTGGCTGGACCAGGCACTGGAGTGGCCGGAGCTGACCTATACCCTGATCGATGATCCCGAAGCGGCACCCGCGCCGGACCCTGATGACGCCGGGTTGACCCCGTTCCTGCAGGCCGCGCAGGCACGGGTACTGCTGCCGGTAGCGCCGGGCCATGAGAATGCGCTGCTCTACTTCCTCGCGACAGGCATGATGTGGCTGGGTGATGACGCGCTGGTGCCTACGTTCCAGGCAACACTGGAGCCAACCCCGGCCAACGAACCTGCAACGCTGCGTTACCTGGACCTGGCGGACGATCTCAAGGTGATCTCGGCCACGCCGGCCGCGCCACCTGAGCGGGAGGCGTGGGAGCTGATGGTGGCCACCGATATCAGCGTCCTGCAGGACGGGGATGCCCTGCCCGACTTCAAGGACGAGGCATGAACAGCGCCCAGCCGATCGGCAGCGTCTGCCTCTATCTCGGCGACCTTGCACAGGTTTCGCAGGCCCCCAATCCGGCCTGGTCGAGCGGCGGCAGTGCCGTTGCCGCGCCTGCCGCGAGCCGCACGGATGGCCCACTCCGTGCCTTGCTGGAACCGCTTGGCTGGATGGCCTGCGATGGCCGCGAAATGCGCATCTCACGCTACCCGGACCTGTTTGCCGCGCTGGGCTGCCTGTACGGCGGCCAGTACGAACGCGGCATCTTCAACCTGCCCGACCTGCGCGGCATGTTCGTCCGCGGGGTTGACGGCGGCGCAGGCGTGGATCCGGACCGCGACCAGCGTCGTTGCGCGGACGGCACCCCGGACTATGCCGGTGTCGGCTCGCTGCAGTGGGATGCCCTGCAGGCGCATCAGCATGACTACAGCGAACCCATCGGCAGTACGGTTTCCGGCAATGCAGCGCAGGCCTGCAACCTGCCGACAAAGCCCCAGAACACCACCGACCCGGTCACCGGTCGCGTGAGCGCGCATGAGACACGCCCACGCAACATGGCCGTCCACTACATCATCCGTGTTGAGTAGTGCCCATGGCCAGGGACTTAGAGCGGCGGTTCGGTGCCCGACCCCACCTCGGCTTCCGGATCGAACGAGAACACGCGGATTTCCTGCTGCGGGCCCGCCTTGGTCAGCCGCTCGATCACCACGGTCAGGATCAATGACAGCTTCCAGCGGCCGTCGTCCTGCACGACGGTCAGTGGGGTCAGTGAACGCTGCACCGACGCACTGAAGCCGGGTTCACGGTCATGCTCGATCCGGGCCGGCTGCCACTGCTCGATCGGCGTGGTGGCACGCACGCTTGAGAACGGCGATGGCGCCGAGAACCGTTCGCCCGAGGTGTGCGGCACCGTGTACAGCATCGCATCGAGGATATTGGTCGACAGCAGCGTACCGCTGCGGCCATAGCCGGTGACCTCCACGCTGACCGTATCGCCTTCGCGGAAATGCACGGCACCGGCATAGCGGCCGACCGGTGAATAGAGATCGCGATGGGTCTTTGCAACGGCGGCCTGCCACAACAGGTCCGAGCTGACCTGGTCGATATCGAAACTGACCCGGATGATCGCGGCATCGGCCACGGGCGGGGTGATGTTCACACTCATTCTGTCTTCCCTGTAAGCATGCGGTGGTAGCGCCGATCCCGGCGAAGAGCCAGAAGATCCGGCTCCCCGGCGATCATATGCGGCGGGTAGCCACGCGCGATAGCATCCCGCAGGTGCGCCAACGCAGCCTCGCGACGGCCGCCAAGTTCGGCCACCAGCGCTGCTCGAAACTGCAGGTCTGCATTATCATTGCCACCCGCGAGTGCGGCGTCGATGCGCTGCCGTGCCAGCGAAGCCTGTCCCAGCCGGGCGGCGTACAGCGCACTGCGGCTCTGCAGCGTCACGCTGTCCGGGCTGCGCTGCAACAGCGTGTCCACCATCTGCAGGGCGCGCTGGTGCGCCGCGTGCGCCTGCGCTTCACGGCCAGGCAACCAGCGCAGGGTATCGCCCAGGTTGGCCCATTTCAGGTAGTCGTTGGGGCTGCCCTTCGCATCGGACAATGCACGCTCGAACGCCGTGGCAGCCTCAGCGTAGTCACCGCGCATGTACAGCAGGGTGCCCAGGTTGCCGTACAGGCGGCCATTGCTGCCCTGTCGAAGGCCCTGCTGCAGCACATGAAGCGCCTCATCGAGACGGTTCGCACGCAGCAGTACGCCGCTCAGGCTGACGTAGGCCTGCACGCCACTGGGCTTGAGCAGGATGCTGCGGCGGAACGCCTGCTCGGCACCGGCCAGGTCGCCCTGCTGGTAGAGCAGCGTCCCCTGGGTGTCGACAAAGCTCCGGTCGGCCGGGAGCCGCCGCATGGCGTCAGCCAGCACCTGCTGGGCCAGGCGTGCGCGGCCCGACTGCGCGTACAGGCGCGCCAGGCCCAGCAGCGCATGGCGATCACCCGGATCGAGCACCCGCGCCCGCAGATAGTGGGCTTCTGCGTCGGCCTTGTTGTTCAGGTACTCCTCCACCCAGCCTCGCGCCGCCTGCACGATGGCCCGCTGCGGTTCCTCACGCTCGGCGTGCTGGGCTGCCGCGCGTGCGCGGCTCAACCAAACTTCATCGCGCTCATCACCGGCGTAGCGCAAGCAATACCCGATGGCCAGCAGCGCTGCGGCACCGGCATCGTGCGGGTCGCTCGCCAGTCGCTGCTCGAGCAGCGCCACCGCTTCGGCCACAGTGCCGGCCTGGTCGAAGTCAGCCAACAGGCGTTCCGCGCGGACCACCGGATCGATCGCGGCGCCGACCTCCGCAACGGTCTCTGACCCTGCCTGGCGCGCGTCGCGCGCCTGGATGAACACGGCGAGCAGGCCGAACAACACGATCAAGCCCAGCACCGCACGCTGCTCCGCACGCTTTCGGCGACGCTCGTGCCGCTGCTCCTGCGCCTTCAGCAGTGTCCGATGCACGTCGGACATGGAGCGCGGACGGTCCTGCGCGTGCCGGCGCGTCATCCGCTCGACCAGATCGGTCAGCGCGGCATCGGTGCCGCGCGGCAGCCGCCGCCCGGCCGCGCCGCCATGCAGGCGCCGATGCAATCCGCCCCACGCCGCGCCGGCCTCGAAATCACGGCCGCCCTTCAGCGCCTCGTGCAACACCAGCCCAAGCGCATAGATGTCGCCGGATGCGCCCGCGCGCGCACCCAGCAGGCGTTCGGGGGCCAGGTAGGCCAGCGTCCCTGCCGCGCTCTGGGCAGTCACCGTGCTGACGGTCTGCTCGGGGTCGATGGCCGCAGCAGCACCGAAATCCAGGATACGCACGTCCCCGCATTCGGTGAGCATCACGTTGGAGGGCTTCAGGTCACCGTGCGCCCAGCCGTGGCGATGGGCCACGGCCAAGGCTTCGGCCACCGATGCACCCAGACGCAGCACCCGCTCGGCGGGCAACGCGCCGGTCCGGTCCAACGCCTGCGCCAGGGTGATGCCGCGGATGCGCTCCATCACCATCGCCAGCTGGCCGGCGTGTTCCTCCAGTGCATAGACCGCTACGAAGGCACGGTGCGCCTGCGCGGCCAGCCGCTGGGCCTCGTAGCGCAGCCCCCGTTGACCGGATTCATCACCTATCGAGAACTTGATCGCGACTTCACGCGCCAGCCGCTCATCCCAGGCCAGGCAGACCCGTCCGAAGCCCCCCTCGCCCAGCGTGCCCCCGATCCGATAGTGACTGAACTGCTGACCCTCCCCCGTAGAGGGTTGCTCCACAACGGTGTCCATCCCCACTCCTGATTGATTGAGAGGGAGCAAGGATCAGTCACTTTTCGCGACTTCACGGGGTTGAACAGGCGTGTGCGTGTGCAGTCTTCGACATACCGGGTGCGTCGCCATACCGTGCCAGGTACTGCCAGGAAATTGACGGGCATATCGGCGCGCCGAGGCAGCGATCAGCCTGCCCGGGTTTCGTGCAGAAACACCGCGCGGCCTTCACTGCGCAGGAGATCTGGCCAGCTTCACGGCGGCTTCAAGCACCGTGCCGCGTCCCGCGCGATGGTCGGCGATGGTCGGCGACAACTTGACCTGCGGAGTCGCCCCGACCCCAATGAACCGTCAGCACGCACCCTGCCAGAAACCATTGGAATGCTCATTCGCCGCAGCGGCGATACTGGAATGCAATCCTGAGAATCTTCCCGTCATCTCCCGGCCCGGAAATGCTGGCGTGCAGCAATACACCGCTCTGCCTGTACTCGATGTGTTGCGGAAAGTCATTCTGCGTGTTCTCGAACACCACCCGCCTCTCACCCACTTCGGCAATGTCGAACTGGGTCGGTGCAACGCCATTGGGCTGCACATGGAGGCCGGCCGTCGATCCGGCAGGCACCAGCCGCATGTATTCAAACGACTCCATCTGCTCGCGGCGCAACGTTCGTGACATGCCAAGCAACGCGCCGCCGGCTTCGGGCAGCCAGACCTCTTCAATCCTGCGCTGTTCACTACCACCGCACCAATGCCCGGCCAGCCAGTCAAACCTGGCCGCCGCAGCAGTGTTCGCACTTCCACCCAACACCAGCCCCGCGCACAGCGCCCACGTTCTCGATCCCGGCATGTCCTGATCTCCTGGAGGATGTGCCGAAGGCTAACGTCCTGCGGTCCGCTTCGCTTGTAAAAACACGCAGGATGGCGTCCGATGCCGCATGGACTATCTCGAG
The DNA here is from genome assembly GCF_945952405.1 of uncultured Stenotrophomonas sp. Classification (GTDB taxonomy): domain Bacteria; phylum Pseudomonadota; class Gammaproteobacteria; order Xanthomonadales; family Xanthomonadaceae; genus Stenotrophomonas. The sequence goes on from NZ_CAMFIA010000006.1 coordinate 192,966, forward strand.
CACCCGCCCCCCGACGACCTGCATCGTCACGTCCAATGCCTGTGGTGGCTGCGGGACGATGCACCCGGCAGCGGAATACAGGTCATCTATCCAGATGGACGCTGCGAGTTGCTGGCGGAGCTCGGCGTGCCAATGCAGCTGCACGGCGCAGATGGCCAGATCCGCTCGGATCTGCCGTTCTGCTTCGCGGCACAGCAGCGCGGGCCGATCCGCCTGCAGGCCGTGGGCCCGGTGTTGTGTATCGGTATCCGGCTGCAACCTGCCGCGAGCGCCCTGGTGGCTGGTATCCGGCTGCCCGGACTCCGCGATCAGGCGCCGGATCTGCATGCTCTGGATGCCGCATTCGCCGGAACGTTCAGCGCTGCCGCACGAGCCAGCGCGGCCAACGGCACAGCGGAACCTCTCTGGCAGGCCCTGCGCGAACGCTGCGCCGGCTTCGCCCTGGACGAGCGCATGGAACAGGCGGTTGCTCAGCTGGATGCGCTGGAGGGGGATCTGCGCATCGCCGAGCTGGCACGACGCCTTGGCATGTCCCTGCGCGCCCTGCAATCCCGCTTCCTGGCCGCCGTAGGCATGACACCCAAGGAATATGCCCGGGTGTGCCGGCTGCAGGCGATGCTGCGCACCCTGGATGCAGAAGCCACCCGCATTGCCACCGCTGCTGCACGTCATGGCTACACCGATCAGGCGCACGCCACCCATGATCTTGTGCGCTGGACGGGCATGACGCCTGGCCGGCTGGTTCACGCGCTGCGCGGCGATCGTGGCAGCGAAGCTGCGCTGCAACTGGCGACCGCCTTTGTACGTGGAAGCAGCGCGGGCCGCCTGCGCTGAGACCTGCTGCATCGTGGGCTACAGGAACCTATGCATCACATACACATCAACCAATCCCAGCGTCGCATGCCGGAAGGCCGCCGGTAGCGTACCGACCACGGCAAAGCCCAGCTTCCGGTACAGCTCAACCGCTGGCGCATTGGTACTGACCACGTAGTTGAACTGCATGGCCAGGAACCCTTCCGATCTGGCGCGGTCCAGGCTGTGCTGCACCAGCGCCCTGCCAATGCCACGTCCTTGCGCGGCGGAATCGACCACGTAGGTGGCACTCGCCACTTGCGCACCCAGGTCCGGAACGTTGGCGCCCATCCTGTACATCCCGACAATCCGGCCTTCCAGCACCGCAACATGCGCCCCCTGCACCCCGAACCAGTGGTCACGGAATGTCCCGGCCTGGAAGGTGCCGGCAAAGGGCAGCGCGTCTCCGGTCACAAGCGCGGCCCTGAAGATCGCCCACATGGGGTCGAAGTCGTCCGCACTGGCAGGTCGGATTTCCATGCGGTTCCCTGCAGAGAGGCGTGATGGGCAAGGCGGACACTAGCAGAAACCAGGAGCGAACAATCCCGCAGGTAATGCGGACGCCCGCACATGGGATTGAGAGCCGCCAGAGCGCCCAATGGATGCCGAACCCGGCGCCGGCCAGTGAGCCGCAGCGCAAGGGCCTCTCAATCCATCATCCATAGCACAGAGGCGTTCACATGGCACGTTTGAAGGACAAGGTAGCAATCATCACCGGCGCGGGCGCCGGCATGGGGGCGGCCGATGCCCGCCTGTTCGCGCGCGAGGGCGCCCACGTCTTCATCACTGACATCCGTGCCGACGCGGCACAAACCATCGCGGCCGAGCTCAGCGCTGAAGGCCTGTCGGCCACGGCCCTGCCCCTGGATGTCACCCGCGAAGACCAGTGGAACGACGTGGTCGGCCAGGTCATCGCAGCGCACGGCCGCATCGACGTGCTGGTCAACAACGCCGGGCTTCCCGGCCCCTTTGACACCTGGGACAACGCCACGCTGGAAGGCTTCAATGCCATCATCCAGCTCAATCTCAACAGCCATTTCCTCGGCATGAAGGCGGTCAGCCCGCACATGAAGCGTGCGGGCAAGGGCTCGATCGTGAACATGTCGTCCATCTGTGGGCTCGTGGCCATCACCGGCATCCATCCTGGCTATTGCCCGTCCAAGGGCGCCAACCGCCTGCTGGCCAAGGGGGCGGCCGCCGAGTTCGCCGGCTTCAACATCCGCGTCAACTCGGTGCACCCGGGCATCATCGATACGCCACAGAACAAGGACCTGATCGCCAACGATGGCGCCAACCATGGCATGCGTTCACGCATCCCGTTGGGGCGCTTCGGACGTGCCGAGGAAGTCGCCAATGTGGTGCTGTTCCTGGCCAGCGATGAAGCGTCCTATGTCACTGGCGCCGAGATCGTTGTCGATGGCGGCTACGTCATTGTCTGAGCCCATCCGGCGCGGGACGGTCTCGTCCTTGCGCCAACAGGCACACCCCATGTCAGATCAGAAGAGAATCGTCATCGTCGGCGGTGGTATCGGCGGCTTGCTGCTCGCCACCCAGCTCGGCCAACAGCTGGGTCGGAGCGGCCGCGCCGCCGTCACTGTGGTGGACAAGAGCCCCACCCATATCTGGAAGCCCATGCTGCACACGCTGGCAGCGGGCACGCGCAGCCTGCAGCAGCAACAGGTGGTACTGCTGGCACATGCCAGCGAGCACGGTTTTTCCTACCAGCCGGGGGAAATGCGCGGCCTGGACCGCGAATCGCAGGAAGTCCTTATCGGCGACCTGCGCTCACCCGACGGAGAGTTGCGGGTACCCGCGCATCGAATCCCCTACGACGTGCTCATCCTCGCCATGGGCAGTCATGCCAATGATTTCGGCACGCCTGGTGTCCGCGAGCACTGCCACTTCATCGACAGTCTGGCCCAGGCCGAAGTCTTCAATGATGCACTTCGAACACGGGTGATGCGTGCCATGGCCCAGGACGAGCACCTGCGTGTGGCCATCGTCGGGGGCGGTGCCACCGGTGTCGAGCTGGCTGCGGAACTGAGTCGGTTGCTGGAACTCGCTTCCAGCTATGCAGACCCTACCCTGCGTGATCGCCTGGATCTGACCCTGCTGGAGGGAGGCCCGCGCATCCTGCAGGCGTTTACCCCAGCGATCTCGGCGTCGGCCACGCACCAGTTGCGCCAGATCGGTTTCCAGGTCCTGACGGGGGCATCCGTGATCGCCACCGAGGCCGAAGGCTTCCGTCAGGCCGATGGCAGCCTGGTTCCAGCCGACCTCATGGTCTGGGCGGCTGGGGTGAAAGGCATCACGTTTGCAGAGGGGCTGGATGGGCTGGAGCTCAATCATGCAAATCAGGTACGGGTGCGCCCCAGCCTCCAGGCCGCAACGGATGACACCGTCTTCGTAATCGGGGATGCCGCAAGCCTGACCTTGGCCGGCACCACACGCGCCCTGCCACCCACGGCGCAGGTGGCCACCCAGCAGGCGCAGCATCTGGCCCGTCACCTTCCGGCCTGGCTCGAGGGCCGACCGCTGCCCGATTTCGTCTTCCGTGACTTCGGTGCACTCGTGTCGATCAGCGATTACAACGCCTTCGGCACGCTGGGAGACTTCGGATTCTTCCGCGGCGCGTCGATCAAGGGGCGATTCGCGCATCTCAGCCATGCGCTGGTCTATCGCCGCCACCAGCATGCGCTGCACGGCTTCCGCAAGGCGACGCTGCTGTGGATGGCCGAACGCCTGAACGGCTGCGTTCAACCGCGCGTTCGTCTTGCCTGAGGAGAACACGGTGCATCGGGGCCAGCCATGGCCCCGATTGCATTCCGGCCCTTCCTTACGACTCCCACCCTCCTCCCAGCGCCAGGAACAGGGCGATGCGGCTTCGAGCCACCGTCGCATCGGAGGTGGCGACGGCCTGCTCGGCCGCCGCAAGGCTACGTGCCACATCCAGCGCGTCCAATGCCGATACGGTTCCTGCCTTCAGCATCTGCTGCTGTTGCGCATGGGCCAGTCGGCCCGCCTCGCGTACATCCACCAGTACGGCATTCTCTTCCAATGCCTTGGCATAGGCTGCCGCGGCAGCCTCTGTTTCCGACAATGCCTTGAGAACCGTACCGTCGAAGGCGGCGAGTTCAGCCCGTGACGCCGCGTCGGCGGCATCGATCCTCGCCCGCGCCACGGAGCGGTTCGGGAAGCTCCATGACACCAGCGGGCCCACCGAATAGCGCAGTGCGGAATCGTCGAACAGATGGTCCAGTCGACGCGATGTGGCACCCGCACTCAGGCCAAGATGGACACTGGGATACAGGCCCGCCGTCTCCACACCGATTCGTGCCGTGGCCGCTGCCAGTCGACGCTCGGCCGCACGTACGTCCGGGCGTCGTCGGATCAGGTCGGCGCCCTCGCCCGCTGGCACCACACCGGCCATGGTCGGAATCGAGGTGCAGTGCTGGTACTGCGCAGCCAGTTGCGCGGGTGCCTGTCCCAGCAGCAGCGCCAGTCGTGACAGTGCGGATTGCTGGCCGGCCTGTAGCGGCGGTATCTGCGCCTGCAGCTGCCCAAGCAGCGCCTTGGCGCGGGTGACATTGATGGCTGGCTGCTGCCCGGCCTTCCACGCACGCTCGATCAATGCCAGCTCCGAGGCCTGCAGCTGAATGGAACGTGCCACCACCTGCTGGCTCGCGCCAGCGGCGCAACTGTCGGTGTACGCGCGCACCACATCGCTGACAATGCCGATGGTGGCCAGGTCCCGCGCCGCAGCGACGGCCTCGGTCTGCGCGTCCTGCGCCTCGAGCAGCCGCTTTACCCGCCCGGCCAGATCAAGATCGTAATCGATGCTGATGCCCGCATCGAAACTGGCATGCACGCCTGCACTGGATCCAAGCCCGAGGCTGGACGCCTGGCCGGCACCTGCCCCGGCACTGACAGCAGTACCCACACCCGCTGCGGCGCGGACCTCCCGCGCCTGTGCGCGGGCCTGCTCCAGCCGCGCCTGTGCGATCCGCAGATCAGTGTTGGCGGCAAGGGCGCGCTGCACAAGGGCATCGAGCGCGGGGTCGTCGTACAGCCGCCACCATCGTTCTGGCAGCGGCACGGTGCTGACGGCCGCCGACGTTCCCTGTGCGACTGCGAGTGATGGAAGCGCAAGGTCTGCCACCGGCGGCACCGGGGGCCGGTAGTCCGGCCCCAGGGTACGGCACGCGCTGATGGCCAGCGCCATGCACACCGGGAGCAGCCTGCGGGCGACGTGTCCACGGGGAACGGCGCGCATCATGGACCCTCCCGCGAATCGTCTTCGATCAGGGTCACCGTGGCGGTGCGCCCCGCAATCATCGCCATCCCTTCCGGAATGTCATCCAGCTCGACCCGCACTGGAATGCGTTGGGCCAGCCGGATCCAGGTGAACGTCGGATTGACGTTCGCCAGCAGGGTGCCATTTGCGGTCACACGCTCACGGTCATCGATGCCCGGCGCCAGGCCGGCCACGTGGCCATGCAGCGCGGCGGTCTCGCCCATTACATGGACCAGCACCGGCGCACCCACACGGATGCGTGGCAGCTTGGTCTCTTCAAAGTAGCCGGCAACGTGATAGCTCTCTCTGTCGACGACGCTCACCAGCGGCTGGCCCGCGCTGGCGTAGGTACCAGGGCGCAGCGAGAAATTGCTGATGGTGCCGTTCACCGGCGAACGCACGGTTGCGCTTTCAAGATTCAAGCGCGCCAGGTCGCGCTCGGCGATGGCCTGCCGATGACTGGCCGCAGCCTCTTCCGCCAGGGTGCGGCGGGCAGCGATGTCCTGGTCGGACGCGACTCCGACCAGTCCACCGTAGCGCGAAGCCTCACGGCGCGCAGCGCGGGACCGCTCCGCAGCCAATGCCACCGCGGCGTCCGCCCGTTCCAGGGCATTGGCCAGGCGGTCACGGTCCAGCACGAACAGGACCTGCCCACGCTGCACCTGCTGGTTGTCTCTCACATGTACTTCGGAGACGCGGCCGGAGACCTCGGTGGCCAAAGCCACGACATCGGCGCGGATCTTGCCGTCGCGGGTCTGTGGCGCACGGATGTAGTAGCTGTAGATGTGCCAGGCCACGAACGCAGCAATGGCACTGAACATGAGGGTAAGGGCCTGCCGGGCAACGGCAAGCAGAAGGGGTTGCAGATTCTTCATGACGATGTGCGCCAGACAAGCGGAAAGAGAACCATGAGCGCGCCGACCAGCATCACCAGCAGCGACAGGTCAAAAAGTGGACGGTTGCCGAGCAGCCGATAGACGCCGATCCGATCCAGCACGCGCGACAGTGCGATGCGCAGTACGAATCCAATCAGCAGGCATGGCAGCAACGGCGAGACAAACAGTCCAGCCAGGTCGAGTTCACCGATCATGGCGCCGCTCCGTTCTGTGCCGGCACCGGCTCCAGGGCCAGGCGCAGGTGAACCAGTGCATCGGTCAGCGCATCTCCCTGCGGGCTTCCCGGCTGGAAGTCGCGTCGCAGCACCCGATCCAGGTGATCGCCCAGCATTCCGGGCGACTCTGCACCCGCCAGCTCACGGTGGAGTCGACGCAGCAACGCATCCAGCACGTCGCGTTCAATCCCTGCCGCATGGCGGGTAGCACGTTGCAGTTGCACCAGGCTGTGGCCGAGGCGAAGCTGCCGGAACAGGTGTGCTGCCGCCACCGTATTCGTAGCAGTGGCGCGGGCGCCAAGCTGCCCGATGCGATCGAGATCGCGCTCAAGGAACGCGTGCTCTACGTCGCGGTCCGCGGTCCAGCCCAGCGTCGCCAGGTCTTGCCGCCCGTCCTCCTGCAAGCGTCTGGAGGCCACTTCAGCGCCCATCCGCTTGACCAGCAGCAGGCAGAAGAAGCCGAAGAAGATGCCGACCAGGGTTCCCGCCGCCATGTCCAGGAAGGTGCCAAAATCCTGGGGCTGGTAGTGACTGGCCAGACCTGCATTGCTGAGCGTCAGTGCCAGCAGCAGGATCGCCAGGGGCTCCTCGATGCTCCACACCGCCAATGGCAGGATCACCAGCGCACAGGCAAGTGCGAATCCGCTGAAGCCCTGGGCTGCGGGGAGAAGCAGGTAGCCCAGCACCACCGACAACGCGACCGACAACGCGGCGAAGCGACCGAACTTCATCGCGGCCAGGTTGGCACCATCGAAAATGCCAAAGAAGGCCAGCGTCACGGTACCCATGATCAGCATGTTCGGCCCCTGTGCCCAGCCGGTGGCCCACCACAACAGGCAGATCAGCGCATACGCCAGGGCGCAGCCCCCACCGATGCGAAGCGCGTGATGATGATCCGGCGCGAGCGGCAACGGCTGGCTCCTGGCCAGGCTGCGCTCCAGATGCGGCGGCAGCGGGTCGCCCTTCTGCAGGGCATCATCCAGCTGCTGGATGTCGGCCCATGCCTGCTGCGCACGCGCCAGGTCGCGCTGACGGGTTGCCACGATGCGTTCGCGCCAGGCCGGAACATGCAGGCGCGAGCCGCCCCCGGTCGTCGCCTCCAACGCTCCGATCAGGGGCACAAGACGCGCCAGCCGCCGCTGCAGGGCGAACAGCAGCCGGTGCTGGCGATTGCTTACCGTGCTGTCGAAACGCAGCTGCTCGGCCACCAGCGAGAGTGCCGAAAGATCGGCCACGGCCTTGAGTCGATGCTGCACGGCCACGTCCGAAGCCACGTTGCCGGCGACCGCATCGTCCAGCCACTGCCTGACCTCCGGCAACCAGCGACGCAGGCGGGCTCTCACCGAAGGACCCAGTGCGGTGGGTGCCAGGCCGTCCACCACGGTGATCGCGGCGATGCCGATGCAGATCTCGGTGACACGCAGCAGCGCGATGTCGAAAAGACGCCCGGGATGTTCGACGTTGCCGACGGCGATCAGGCACAACGTGACGGCGAACAACTGCAGCGCATACGCCCGCGGGGTGCGGTTGGCCGCCGCCACGGTGAAGCCCAGCGTGGCAACCACACCACTGGCCAGCACCACCGGGAACGAGAGGATGCCGAACAGGCCGCCGATGGCCAGCGCTGTCGCGCCGGCACCGAGAGTGCCCAGCAGACGGTACAGCGCCTTGGAACGGACATTGGCCGAGATTGGATTGGCCAACGCGACGCAGGTCACGCTGGCCCAGTAATTCTGCTCCAGGCCCAGGTGTACGGAGGCGACGAACGCCAGCATGCAGGCCACATAGAGCTTCAATGCGAACAACAGGGTAGCCGCCGCGTTCATGCCGGCCACCGTAATTCTGGAAGTGGGTTCACGTAGAAGGCCCGGAAGGCGCAGGGCGGCAAGCACCCTGCGGCCGAGGTGGAAAGATGGACCGGGACGCAGGCCGGCGACCGGCACGTCCAGCGGGAAATTCTAGGAACGGAGCACCGGCTGCACCATTCGCCACCGTTCGTGGTTGATGTGCAATCGTCCGCCCGCCTCGCGCCGGAGCATGGGCTGGCGCGGTACGCTATGCCCGGCCCTTCTGTTGCCGTTCTGGTGCATGGATCCTCTGTCTGAAGTACTCACCCTGCTCCGCCCCACCCATACGCGCACCGCAGCGCTGGATGTGGCGGGCCCTTGGTCACTGCGTTTTCCCAACCGGCAGGGCATCAAGTTCTGCGACGTCGAGCGCGGCGAGTGCTGGATCTCCGCCGAGGGCAGCCAACGGCCGCAGTATCTGCAGGAAGGCGACTGCTTCCTGCTCAGCAAGGCCGGCTCGTATGTACTGTGCAGTGACCCTCAACTCACGCCGGTGGATGCCGCCTCGCTACTCGACCTTGAAGCCACCGGCCGCAAGACCCTGCACGGCGGCGGCGACCATCTGATCGTCAGCGGCAGCTTCCGTTTCGCCGATACCGATGCGGTGCGCGTCCTCGACCCCTTGCCCGGCATCGTGCAGGTGTCACATGGCGACAGCGAGGCCCTCCTGCTGCGCCGCGCCCTGGCCCGCCTTGCCGAGGAACTTGTACAGCCACGCCCGGGCGCCGCGCTGGTGGTTGAGCACCTCGCCCATCTGATGCTGGTGGAGATGCTCCGCCTGTTCCTGTCCGTCGAGCACCCTGCCCTGCCACCTGGCTGGATGCAGGCCATGACCGACCCGCGTATCGCCGACAGCATCCGTGCCATGCATGGCGAGCCGGCCCGCACCTGGCGGCTGGATGATCTCGCCAGCATCGCGGCCATGTCACGCACGGTCTACGCCGGCCGCTTCAAGCAGCTGATGGGCGTTTCGCCCATCGAGTACCTGACCAACTGGCGCATGCTGCTGGCCGCCTCCCGCCTGCGCAGCACCCAGCAGACGCTGGCACGCATCGCCGCAGACGTCGGCTACAGCTCCGAGTTCTCCTTCATCGCAGCCTTTACCCGGGTGATGGACGTTGCGCCGGGCCGCTATCGCCGTCAGCTCCGCACCGACATGGATGCGGACTGACGGCGGCAGCCAGGGACATCAGAATGGGGTGTCGGCCACGCCACCATCGGCACGCAGTGCGGCGCCGGTGGTGCCGGATGCGAGGCTGGAGCAGGTGTAGGCCACCAGGTTGGCCACCTCCTGCGCAGTCTGGAAGCGCTCGGTGATCGACGACGGCCGCATGGCTTTCACCAGCGCTGCGCCCTGTTCCTCGATGCTCTTGCCGGTGCGGCGGATTTCCTCCTGCAGCATCGCCTCGACGCCCTCGCTCAGGGTTGGCCCCGGCAACACCGCGTTGACAGTCACGCCGGTACCCGCCATGCGCTTGGCCATGCCACGCGAGAGGCCCAGCAATGCGGTCTTGGTGGTTGCGTAGTGCAGCATGTCGGGCGGCGTGCTGATGCCACACTCCGAGCCGATGAAGACCACCCTGCCCCAGCCCTTGCCTGCCATGGCCGGCAGGTACGACCGTGCAAGGCGCATGCCTGCCATGATGTTCACCGCCCAGTAGGTGTCCCAGGTGTCATCGGCAATGTCGAAGAAGTCGGCGGTCTCGAAGACCGCGGCATTGTTGACCAGGATGTCGCACGCCGGCGCCCGCTCCAGCAGCACGTTGCAGCCCGCCGCACTGGCCAGGTCCGCAACCACGCCCTGCACCGGTGCCGCAGCGCCGTGCTCGGCCTTCAGCCGCGCCACAGCCAGGTCCACCTGGTCGCTCCTGCGGCCATTCACCACCACCGTCGCACCCTCCGTCAGCAACGTACTGGCGATGGCATAGCCGATGCCCTGGGTCGCACCGGTAACGACGGCTAGCTTGTTCTGGATACCAAGTAGCATCTCACATTCACCTTGTTGAGGCGCACATCGTGCGCGAGTTGAAACAGCTGCGCCGGGCCTGGGATTCCACGCACCGGTCGCAAACCTCGTGTTGAGGTCATTAGGCGCCGCGTGCGACACGCAGGCCATGTGCGCCTGACCGCAATCACTCAGCCAGCGTCCGTAACTGACCCGCTGCGCGAGCGCGCGTTCAGCCACGCCATGACCGTGGCATTCGATTTATGGGTAGCCCCCAGGTACAGGGTGGCGTTGGCCAGCGCAGCCGCGCCCAGCTCGCCACCAAAGCGCTCCAGCACCTTCCATGCCTCCAGGGCCTTGGTCTGTGCTCTCGGATCGGACAGGCCGATATCCTCGATGGCCATCTTGCTCAGGTTGCGGGCCAGGTATCGTGGATCACAGCCTCCATCCAGCATCCGGCACACCCAGTACAGCGCCGCATCGGGATTGGAGCTGCGCACCGACTTGAACGCCGCGGAAATCTGGTCGTAGAACAGTTCACCCTGCTTGTCGAAGCGGCGCACCCGGCGGGGCAGCGCGTCCTCCAGCAGCGAATGGGTGATCCGGCCATCCGCAGGCGCCAGATCCGCCAGGATCTCCAGAGCATTCAGTGCCCTGCGCAGGTCACCATCGGCGCGCGCGCCGATGGTGACCAGGACGTCGTCGTCGATCCTCAGATTGCGATGTGCCAGCCCCTGCTTCCGATCTGCCAGCGCACGCCGCAACTGCCGGATGATGTGGATGGGCTGCAGCGGCTGCAGTACATGAACGTCGCAGCGTCCAAGCAGTGACGGACGCAGCTGGAACGACGGATTCTCGGTGGTGGCAGCAAGCAAACGGGCATCGTTGGCCTGCAGATGACCTACCAGCAGCTGCTGCGCAGCACGATCCAGGCGGTGAACCTCGTCGACGAACAGCAGGTGGCCGTGCCCTGCCTGGTGCTTGACCACCGCCAATGCCCGGCCCAGTTCGGAGGGCGTCATCGACGCTGCAGACAGCGATAGGTGGCGATGCCCCGATGCCGCCAGTAACAGGTGCGCGATACTCGTCTTGCCACACCCCGGCGGTCCCCACAGGATGATCGATCGTGGCAGGCCTGCTGCCAATGCCTGCTGCAGCGGCTGCCCCTCCGCCAGCAGATGGGACTGCCCGACAACGCCGGCAAGCGATACCGGGCGCAGTCGTTCGGCCAGGGGGGCGCGCACCGCCGGCATCACGCCGCGCCTGGTGTCACGCCAGCGAACGCGTTGATCCCGGTCAGCTCGGCCGACAGCCACCACAGGCGTTCTGCCTGCACGGCGTCCACCGCATACGGCCGAACACCCGTTTCGCTCGGCGCGGGAAGGTCTTCCTCCCGTGCGACGTCGCAGTCCTCGCAGTACACCCCACCGATGCCGTCCAGCAGCGGTGATGTGGCCGCCCACACTGTCGTCGCCGCACCTTGCGCCGGCGTCTTGAAACTGGGGTCGATCAACCGGCCTTCTGCATCAAGCCAGCCCAATGCCTGCATTTCTTCCAGTGCCATGTGGCGCTGCAGCGCCGTGTGGATCTTGCCCGGATGGACCGAGTAGGAACGCACGCCGGCATCGCGACCGAGTACATCCAGGTGCCGCGCGAACAGCGCGATGGCGGTCTTGGACTGCCCGTAGGCCAGCCACTTGTCATACCCTGCCTCGAACTGCACGTCCGTCCACCGCATGGGCGAATAGTGATGTCCCATCGAGGACAGCGAAACGATGCGTGCACCGGGCGCAATGGCCGGCCACAGCAGATTGACCAAAGCGAAATGGCCCAGGTGGTTGGTACCGAACTGCGACTCCCAACCGTTACCCACCCGCGATTCATCATTGGCCATGACCGCAGCATTGCAGATCACGATATCGGCCTTGCGTCCGCTGCCGACGAAGCGCCCGGCACAGGCGCGCACGCTGGCCTGATCCGCCAGATCAAGCAGGTCCACCTCCACTCCGGGCAGATCGGCCAGCGTCGCACGGGCCGCCGCCGGGTTGCGCGCAAGTACCAGCACGTCAGCGCCGGCGCTGGCCAGGGTCCGGGTGGTTTCCAGGCCCAGGCCGCCGTGGCCGCCGGTGATGATGGCCCGCTTGCCGCGCAGGTCGATGCCCCGCGCCACATCGGCTGCGGTACTGTTCCGGTCGAAGCCGGAGTCCAGGGGATGCTGAGCGCGCTTCACGACGAGGCCTCCGCAGTGTCGTGCGCCGGAGCGGAATCGGCCAGCGTATGGAACGCGCACAGCTTGTTGCCGTCCGGGTCACGCAGGTAGGCCAGATACAGCGTGCCCGCCGGCGTCTCGCGCACACCGGGCGGGTCCTCGCAGGAGGTTCCGCCGTTGGCCAGCGCCGCAGCATGGAAGGCGTCCACCTGTGCCGGGCTGGCCATGCGCAGGCCGATGGTGCCGCCATTGGCGGCGGTGGCCGCTTCGCCGTTCAACGGCGTGGCCAGCACCAGCAGGCTACCGGCGTGCTGGTAGAGAATGCGTTCGGAATTGAAATTGAGGCTGAGTGCCGGGCGCGCGCCCAGTACTCCCAGCGCGGCGTCGTAGAAGCGACGGGACCGCACAAGATCGTTGCTGCCAAGGGTTACGTGACTGAACATGTCTCTGTCTCGGTTCGGAATGAAATCAGGCCCAGCGCCGGCGCGCCGCACCCGGTGAAGTGGCGTCGCGGAACGAACGCCCGAAGACCTGGCCATGCAGCACCTGCTCGCGCATGTGGGGCAGGCGCCGTTGCTGGTAGAGCGCCAGGGCGTCCACCACGTCCGGTTCGAGGCGCAACGCCCGCGACACGTGCAGGGCATCAAGCATGGACTCGGCAAATCCGGCGCCGGTCATCGGCGACTGCGCATGGGCCGCGTCCCCCACCAGCGCCAGGCGCCCGCGCGCGACCTGCGCGGGCACGTATTCGGAGATGGGCATCGGCAGCGCGCCTGCCTGCCGGATGGCCCGCGAAAGTGCCTTGCCCCACGGCGCAGGCCACTGCGCCCGTGCACGGTTGGCCAATGCAATGCGGGCGTCTTCGGGCACCGCTTCCGCGGTCGGCGTGAATCGCACCCGGTCCTCGCCAACCGCACCGAGGGCCTGCAACAAGGGTGTGCTGCGGGCTTCGAACCACGCCCACCCCACGCGTCGCGGGCTGGCCTGGGCAGCCTCCAGCAGCGGGTAGATGGCCAGCACATCGTGACCGGCCGAATGGAATTCGACACCGCGCAGCGCACGCGCGTTCCGGCAGGGCACGTCCAGTTGCCCCAGCCACGCCAGGTAGCCTGCGTAGGAAGCCTCGGGCTGCCCTGGCGCGACGCTCCGTCGAACCACGCTGCGGTGGCCATCGGCCCCGATCAGCAGGTCGGCGGTCCACTCCCGCCCTTCTGCGCTACGCGCCCATGCCGCGCCGACCCGTTCACCAACGATGGCCACCGCCTCGCCATCAACCAGCGTAATGCCAGGCTCAACGCTGGCCGCCTGGCGGAGCGCACGGTAGACGTCCCACCACGCATGCGGCAGCACGGCCTGTTCGATGGCATCGCCGCCCAGTGCATCCATTACCCGCTGGCTGGCCTGCGCAGTGAATGCCATGCGCAAGGCCGTGCCGCCGGCGCGGATGGCCACACCGCTGCGCTCGCGCGCCGGTGCCCGCTCGAGCACGGTGGAGGCCACGCCGACGTTGGCCAGTGCCAGGGCCGCTGACAGGCCTGCCAGCGAACCGCCAATGATCAATGCCGTGCGCATGCCCTGCTCCTTGTCCAGTGCAACGCAGGCCGTCAGGCCAACGTCGACATGTCGATGACGAAGCGATAGCGCACGTCGGCGCGCTCAAGCCGATCAAAGGCTTCGTTGATCTGGTCCATGCGGATCAACTCGCAATCCGGAAGGATCTGTTGCCGCGCGCAGAAATCCAGCATTTCCTGGGTCTCGCGGATGCCGCCGATCATCGAGCCCGCCACGCGGCGACGACCCATGATCATGGGCACGGTGAACGGCTCCTGCAGGTCACCCAGCTGCCCGACCACCACCAGCGTGCCGTCGATATCCAGCAGCGGAATGTACGGATTGATATCGTGCTTGCTCGGTACGGTGTCGACGATCAGGTCGAAGCTGGAGGCCGCAGCCGCCAGCGCCTGCGCATCGTCGGTCGGCAGCAGTGCCTCTGCACCGAGGGCCAGCGCGTCGGCCTGCTTGGCGCGCGAGCGACTGATGACGGTGACGTGTGCGCCCAGTCCGATCGCCAGCTTGACCGCCATGTGGCCCAGCCCACCCAGGCCGACCACGGCCACCCGGCTGCCGGGGCCGACGTTCCAGGTACGCAGCGGCGAATAGGTGGTGATGCCGGCGCACAGCAGCGGTGCGGCACGAGACAGGTCGAGCCCTTCCGGGACGCGCAGAACGAAGGCCTCTTTCACCACGATGTGCCGCGCATAGCCACCAAGGGTCGGCTCGCCGGTGACACGGTCGAGGCCGTTGTAGGTCTCGGTCAGCACGTCGCGACACATGTGTTGTTCGCCCTTGTGGCACTGGTCGCAGTGCTCGCAGCTGTCGACGAAGGTGCCGACAGCCACCGCATCGCCTACCTTGAAGCGATGCGCGGACGCACCGGTGGCCACTACACGCCCGATGATCTCGTGGCCAGGCACGACCGGATAGATCGCCCTGCCCCAGTCGTTGCGGACCATGTGCAGGTCCGAATGGCAGACGCCGCTGTAGAGGATTTCGATAGCGACATCGTCGTCGCGCAGTTCACGACGTTCGATGGTGTGCGGCACCATGGGTGTGGTTGCCGACAGCGCAGCATAGGCCTGGGTCTTCATCTGCAGGATCCTTGAGTAGTTCAACGAAGCGCCGTATCGGCGTGATCAGCGCGCAACCAGCGCCTGACGATAGAAGTCGCCCAGGGCGGCGTCCGCGCGCGTCACGAATTCGGGCTGGTCGTACAGCGCCACGTGGGTACCACCGGCCAGGATCAGCAGATGCTTGTCGGTGCTGGCCGCGCGACGGTGCAGCTCCTCGCTCATCCAGCGGGTGCCCGCCTCACTGCCGGCGATCGCCAGCAACGGTTGGGTGAGGAACAGTTCGGCATTGTTGAAGGCGTCGTAGCCCACCAGTTCGGCCAGGTTCTGCAGCGGGAACAGCCCATTGGCGTTTGGATGCTGGCCGCGCGGCGTGCGGTAATAGTCGAAGGCTTCGGCAAAGTCCGGGTGTGTGGCCGCTTCGCGACTGGCTGGCAGCGCATCCTGGTACTGCAGTTGTCCGCCCTCGGCCTGACGGCTGCGGGCCTGCGCTGCGGCGTCAAGCAGCGCAAGCGAATCCCGCGGATCTGCGCCGCCTTCCCAGCCCTGGCGGAACATCAGGCCGTAGTTGACCGCACTGACGGTGCCCACCGCGCGGATGCGGCGATCGTTCATCGTGGCATGTGCCGCATAGCCGCCCCCGGCACAGATACCGAGCACGCCAATCCGATCGGCGTCAACGAACGGCAGCGTGACCAGCAGGTCGATCGCCGCGCTCACATCGGCCACGCGCGCATACGGGTTCTCATTGCCGCGTGGCGCACCGGTGCTGTTGCCCTGGCAGGAGGCATCGAAGGTCAACACCACGAAGCCCTGCTGGACCAGGCCGGCCGCATGCACCGTCGCGGTCTGCTCCTTCACGCCACCGGCCGGGTGCACGACCACGATGGCCGGATGACGGGCCGACAATGCGGCGTGCTCCGGCACATGCAGCTGGCCGGCCATGGTGATGTTGCCATTGGGGAATTGCACTGCTTTCATTGCCGTCCTCACAGGTTGCTGTCCACGTTGTGTGGAATGGCAGCTACGATAGGGCTGGCAGTGCGCGGTGATAATCCGCAAAAATCGTAATGGACTTATAAGCAGGGTCACCCAATGGCAGGCAGTCACCTCAAGGATCTCTCGGCCTTCCTGATGGTTGCCGAAGAGGCAAGCTTCACCCGCGCCGCGATCCGGCTGGGCATCACCCAGTCTTCGCTCAGCCAGATCATCCGCGGACTGGAAACCCGCCTGGGGCTGCGCCTGTTCGCCCGTACCACCCGCAGCGTGGCCCTGACCGAAGCCGGCGAGCGCCTGCTCGGCCTCATCGGCCCGGCCATGAGCGAACTGGAAGCCGGGCTGGCCCGCATCGGGGAACTGCGCGACAAGCCGGCCGGTACCCTGCGCCTGACCGCGGACGAGTACGCGGTGCATGCCGTGCTGATGCCCGCCATCGCCCGGCTGGTGCCCGACTACCCGGATATCCGCGTGGAAATCACCACCGACTACGGGCTGACCGACATTGTCAGCGGCCGCTTCGACGCGGGCGTGCGTCGTGGCGGCCTGGTCGCCAAGGACATGATTGCCGTGCCGATCAGCGCGCCCATCCCGATGGTGGTGGTCGCATCGCCGTCCTATTTCGCCCGCCACCCGGCGCCGCAGCAGCCGCAGCAGCTGGTGGAGCACCAGTGCGTCAACCTGCGGCTGCCCACCCATGGTGAAATCTATGCCTGGACCTTTACCCGTGCAGGTCGCGACCACCGGGTCAAGTCCGAAGGCCAGGTGGTGGTCAACAGCATTTCGGCGATGCGCGATGCCGCCCTGCAGGGCGTCGGCCTCACCTATCTGCCGCTGCACTATGTGCAGGACCGGCTGGAGTCAGGAGAGCTGGTCGAGGCGCTGTCGGAGTGGCGCAAGACCTACGAGGGTTATCACCTGTACTACCCGAACCGGCGCTTGGCATCGCCGGTGTTCACGCTGTTGCTGCAGGCACTGCGCGACAACCTGGACGACAGCCGGAAGCGCAGCACAGCGAAGCCCGCGCGTGGCACAGGAAAGCATACGCCGGCCAAGTCGCCTCGGCGCACGACCTGATTCCGTTCAACTGGCCGTCGCGGCCTGCCTGCGGTACTGAGCGGGCGCCTGCCCCATGATGCGCTTGAAGGCGGTGCTGAACGCGCTTTCCGATTCGTAGCCCACCGCAAAGGCGATACTGGATACGGCATCGCCGCTGTTGGCCAGCCGGTCCGCCGCCAGCAGCATCCGCCAACGTGACAGGTAGTCCATCGCGGCATACCCGACCAGCGCCTTGAAGCGCTGCGCGAACACCGTGCGCGACACCCCGGCGATGCGCGCCAGAGACTGCAACGACCAGCTCGTGGCCGGCGCCGCGTGCATCGCGCCCAGCGCCAGGCTGATGTGGCTGTCGGTCAGGGCCAGGAACCAGCCCTTCGGCACCCTGCCCGGGGTGGCCAGGTGCAGGCGCAATACCTGCACCAGCATAAGGTGGGCCAGATGGGTGGACATCAGCCCTGCCCCCGGCTGCGGTGCGCGCAGCTCACTGGCCCATTGATCCAGCGCCCAGCGCAGCACGCCCGCCTGCCCGGACGCCCGCGGCACGTGGATCAAGGGCGGCAGCGCATCGAACAGCACCGCGGCGTGGCGCCCGGGAAACGCGAACCGGCCGCTGATGAGAAAGGCATCGCCGCCTCCGTTGTGGGTGACAACGCCCTGCCGCGCCGCCGCTTCGATGATGGGCTCGCCGCTGCGGATGGCCACTGCAGGATCCGAGGCGAGCACGAAGCGGCGCCGGCTGTTGAGCAGGAAGCAATCCCCTGCTTCGAAATGGAGCGGCTCCGGCTCGCCGTGGACGCTGCCCCAGCAACCGCCCCGCATGACCGCCGTGAACTTGATGCCCTCATGCGCCGGGAAGTCGAACGCCCAGTCGCCGGCGGCATCGAAACCGGCAAAGAACTGGCTGCTCGGCTGCAGCAATGACAACACGTCGGACAACGGATCTGCGCTCATTTCCGTACGCTCGAAGAAGCCAGGCGGACGCCACGGCATGGATCGTACGGAATCCGGGGCCTATCGTGGATTACACGGCGGCACACCACCGCCCCGCCCCCGTCAACGCACAGGAATTCCGCATGAAACGCCTGCAGGACAAAGTCGCGATCATCACCGGCGCCGGCAGCGGCACCGGCATGGGCGCGGTCATCGCCCGGGTCTTCGCCAGCGAAGGCGCCATCGTCGTCGCCACCGGCACCCCCGATCGCAAGCAGAACCTTGACGCCCTCGTGCAGGACCTTGCTGCGCAGGGCCAACGCGCCACGTCGGCCTTCCTTGACGTGACCCGGCCCGAGCAATGGGCCGAGGTCGCCGCGCGCACGGTCGAACGCCATGGCCGCATCGATATCCTGGTCAACAACGCCGGTACGCCCGGCCCGCGCGACGGCCGCTGGGACAACGCCACCGCCGAAGACTTCAGCCACGTCATCGACGTCAACCTGACCAGCCAGTTCCATGGCATCAAGGCAGTCACGCCGCAGATGGAGCGGCAGCACAGCGGCGCAATCATCAATATCTCGTCCGCCGCGGGCATCATCGTCTTCCCCGACGTACCCCCCGGCTACAGCGCCTCCAAGGGCGGCAGCCGGCACCTGACCAAGGCCGCCGCCGTCGATTTCGCCCGCCGTGGCATCCGCGTCAATGGCATCTACCCCGGGCTGATCGACACGCCGATGGCGACCCATTTCACCGAAGACCCACAGCTGCTGGAACGCCTGCTCAAGGGCATTCCGATCGGCCGCGTCGGCACTTCGGAGGAAATCGCCAAGGCCGCGCTGTTCCTGGCCAGTGACGATGCCTCCTATGTCATCGGTGCCGAGCTGGTGGTGGACGGTGGACTGACCATCATCTGATCGCGTGCCATTCCACATCCCGCAGGAATCTCCAATGACGACACAAAAATCACGCGTCTGGTTCATCACCGGCGCCTCCTCCGGCCTGGGCAAGGCCCTCTCTGAAGCAGTCATCGCCCACGGTGACTGCGCCATCCTCACCGCGCGGCGGCTGGACCGCCTGCGCGCGATCGCCGCAGGCCACGAAGACCGTGTGCTGCCGTTGGCGCTGGACGTGAATGATGCCGATGGCCGCAGCCGTGCCGTGGCCGAAGCCATCGAACGCTTCGGGCGCATCGACGTGCTGGCCAATGTGGCCGGCCGCGGCGTGGTCGGTGCCTGCGAGGAGTTCAGCCTGCAACAGCTGCGCGAGCAGATGGAGCTGAACTTCTTTGCCGCTGCCGAAATGAGCCGGGCGGTCCTGCCGCAGATGCGGCGCCAGGGCGCCGGCCATATTCTCACGGTCAGCAGCATCGCCGGGCTCGTGGCAATGAACGCGGCCGGCCCCTACTGTGCGGCCAAGTTCGCCATCGAAGGCTGGAGCGAAGCGCTGGCGATTGAAGCAAAGCCGCTCGGCATCCGGGTAACCCTGGTGGAGCCGGGCGCGTTCCGTACCGAGTTCGCCGGCGATGTCAACATGCGCCCCGCACACCGCATCGACGCCTACCGGCCGGTCGTGGAGCCGTTCGAAACCTACCTGGAGTCGTCCTCCGGGCAGCAGATGGGCGACCCGGCAAAGGCCGCGCAGCGCATGCTGGACGTTGTCGCCAGCAATGATCCGCCGGTGCGGCTGATGCTGGGTGCGGATGCCTATTCGATCTGGGAGGCGACCCTGGCCAACCGCCAGGCGGATCTGGCGAAGTGGCGTGCGCGTGGTATCGATACCGCCTTCGATGGCGCTGCCACGGTGCAGATCCAGCTGTAACGCAGACACCCGCCGGCCTGCAATGGGCCGGCGGGGTAGGCTCGATTCTGGATGTCGCCGGGCGATCAAGCGCCGAGGTGCTTCTGGTAGAACGGAATCAGCTGCTGCAGGGCCTGCCCGGTCGCCTCGGGCTGGTCATACAGTTCGTAGTGACTGGCGCCTGCGACGATCTGGATGCTCTTCTGCGCCGAACGCGCCTTGGCGTACAGTTCGAGGCCATCACGATACGAACCGAAGCCCCCAGGTACGCCGCCGATGACGATGTGCAGGGGTTGGATCAACAGATGCTCGGTGAACGCAAAGGCGTCCCAGTTCAGCGCACCGCCGGTGCTGGTGAAGCGCAGCTTGTTCGGCGATCCCGGCTGCTGGCCACGCGGCGTGCAGTAGTACTGCACGGCTTCAACGATGTCGATGTCGTTGATACCCGCCGCTTCGCGCTCAGCCTCGGAGCCGGGGATGTAACCCACGATCAACGGTTCGGCACCCCGTGCTTCGGCGGTGCGTTGCTTGGCCAGCGCCTGCAGGGTCTTCAACGCAGCGTCCGGTGACATGTCACCCTCGCGCATCAGGCGGCCGTAGTTGGCAGCCACCACCGTGCCGACTGCCTTGTAGCGATGGTCGGTGGTGGCCGCGCTCACCGCATAGCCACCACCGCCGCAGACGCCCAGCACGCCCACCCGATCTTCATCGATGTAGGGCAGCGTCATCAGGTAATCCATGGCACAACGGAAGTCCTCCACGCGGCTGGCCGGATCTTCCATGAAGCGGGGCTCGCCACCGCTGGCACCCTGGGTGGAGGCGTCGAAGGCCAGGGTGATGAACCCGGCGGCGGTCAGCGCCTCGCCGTAGATGGCACCCGAGGTCTGCTCCTTGCAGCTGCTGATCGGGTGCGCGCAGACGATGGCGGCGTACCTTGCGGACGGATCGAAGCCTTCCGGGAAGCGCAGGGTTGCCGCGACGTCCCAGCTACGGTTCTTGAAACTGACAGTCTGTTGCTTGCTCATTTGTTGTCTCCATGGGATGGAACCGACAGGCACAGCGTAGGCCGGCCGGATTGCATTGATAATCCCGGGAAAACACATTGCACTTATCTGCACAGCCACCTAATCAACCCGATGCGGCACTTTCAACCGCCCTGCACGCGATCTTTCACGCTGCGCCCCCCATCGCTCCGCAATAGTGGCGCTGCAGTCTACGTCCAGAAGGTGAAGCCCCCTGATCTCCGCGCGCTATTCGCAGTGGCCCCGCCCAGCGCGCCTCGCCGTGCGCCTGTTGCTGATCATGTACGCCGCGTACCTGCTGGCCGGCAACATCTTCCTCAACACACCGCTGTTCGACCAGGTCACCAACCGCAAGCCGCACAAGTTCGTGATGACCACCGGGCCGGCGCTCACCCTGCTGCCGGGCCATGTGGTCGCCTGGAACGTTCGCCTGCGCGGCCATGTCAACCATACCGTCTACGTCCTGCGCGCCGACCGGGCGAGCGCGCGCCTGGCGGTACTGCCCCTGTTCCGCCGCGAAGTGCGGGTGCCATGGCTGCAGGCAACCGGGGTCTCAGCCGAGATCAGCCGCGTCGCGGAAGCCGTTCCATCGCCACCGCGTGGCGACCAGGGCTGGACCCTGCGCTTTGACGCCATCCACAGCGACAGCATCCGCAGCGCACGGCTGGGCAAGCTGCTGATCATCGGCCAGGGCAAGGGAACCGTCGGCTTTCTCAAGCAGCTGCGCGGAGGCCCTTCGCAGCTGTTCGATTCAACCCTCTCGTTCAGTGCGGCCGATACCAGCTATGACGGTGTGCAGCTGCTGGGCGACATGGATCTGTCCGCACGCTTCAGCTATCCACGTCACTACCGGGACCAGGCGCCGGGGCTGGCCAAGCTGAAGCTGCTGCGTGGCCAGCTCGACATTGATGCCCGCAGCCAGGGCCTGCGCATGGATACCGATGCACGCACCCCCAGGATCTCCAGTGCCCCCGTTCCCGGCCACCTGCAGGTGGCGGTGCACCTGCTCGATGGCCAGCTGCAACCGGGCGACCATGCGCTCTGGCAGGTGCCGCTCTACCTGGGTGACGGTGCGCCCGCACGTGGCGTGTTGGCGCTGCAGCTCAACGTCGCCAACGATATGCGCGTGCAGGCGCGGCTGCCGCCCCGTCCGGGCTCGGCCAGCGGCATCGATGCCGACCTGCATGTCCGTGGCCGTGACATCCCGTTCCAGCAGCCGGCCGAACTGCTGGAACGCAGCTCCGGCCGCGTGCGTGGGGAGTGGACCTTCACCTCGCTCAACTGGATCCCTGCCCTGTTTGTCCGCAAGCCCTGGCTGCAGCTGGACGGAGGCGGCACGCTGCAGGCCGATCTGCGCCTGCGCAACGGCGAGTTGATCGAAGGCAGCACGATCGACATCCCCTCGGCCGAGGCAGTGGCCGAAATCGCCGGGGTGCAGCTGGCCGGCACCGCCAGCGCGCATGGTGAATTGAAGGCCGGCCACCCCAGCCAGGCCCAGCTGGCGATCCGGCTGCCCCGCTTCACTGCGCGCCCCAGCGACGCCAGCGATGTGCGCCTGTTCGACGGCCAGGATCTTGCCGTGGACCTGAGCGGCGATGGTCAGCTGCAGGCGTTGCGCAAAGGGGTGCGTGCCCGGGTCCGCTTCAGCCAGGCCAGCATTCCGGACCTGGCTGCGTACAACCGCTACCTCGGTACTTCACAGGTGCGGCTGCTGCGGGGCAGCGGCCACCTGAGCGGCGATGCCACCCTCGACACCGACGGCCGCGTCGGTCACGGCACGGCACGCCTGCAGGGACGCAACGCCAGCGCGAAGGTGGCCGGACTGGACATGGGCGGCGACGTGGAGGTGAACGCAACGCTGCGCCGAGGCGATTTCAACCAGCGCCACTTCGATCTGTCCGGTAGCACCGTCGAGCTGCGCAACGTACAGGTGGCCGCAACGCAGGGCTCCCCTGCCTGGAAAGGCCGCGCCACCTTCACGCGTGGCCGGATCGACGCGAAGCCACCCTTCCAGATCGATGCTGTTGCCGACCTTGCCTTGAGTGACGCGCGCCCGTTGCTGGCGGTGTTTGCCGAGCGCACCGATTACCCACGCTGGACCTTGTCACTGCTGGATTCCGGACAGGTGGACGCACAGGCCAGGTTGCGCTGGCGCCCGGGCCGTCTGCTGGTCGATGGCCTGCACGCAGAAAACGATCGCCTCTCGCTCCGCGCCCGCCTGGATCTGCTTGAGCAGCGCAAGCGCGGCGACCTGTACCTGCGCTGGGGTCTGCTGGGCGCGGCCATCGAGCTTGATGGCGACCAGCGCCAGTGGCACCTGGCCAAGGCCCGCGAGTGGTTCGATCAGCGGCCGTCGCTGCTGCCCACGACCGGGACCGATGGCAGCGCCGGCTCTTCAGACTGATCCAGGCGCCATTGCATCCATTTGCCGCGCCCATACGTATGCGACTGCATACGTATCAGGGAGTTGCTCGAATGAAGCGAGGCACATCGGCGCTGGGACTTCTGGGATGGATCGCGGTCACCTTCGCCGCAGGCGCATTGGGCGCCTGGGCCTCCACCTCGGCCGCCCGCTTCTACAGCACGCTGGCGCTGCCCGGCTGGGCACCGCCGGCCAGTGTGTTTGGCCCGGTGTGGTCCCTGCTCTACGCCATGATGGCCATTGCGGCCTGGTGGGTGTGGCGTGAGCGCGGCTGGCGTGCAGCACAACCGGCATTGCTGCTCTATCTGCTGCAGCTGGCCGCCAATGCACTGTGGAGCTGGCTGTTCTTCGGCTGGAAGCTGGGCGGACCCGCCTTCGCCGATATCCTTGTGCTGATCGTGCTGGTCGGCGCCACCCTCACTGCCTTCGCGCGCATCCACCGCGGTGCGGCAATGATGCTGGTGCCCTATTTCGCCTGGATTTCATTCGCCGCCGCGCTCAACTACGCGGTCTGGCGCGCCAATCCCGGTCTGCTGTGACCACGGCGCAAGCCGATCACGCCTGGGCCGCGGCGGCATGCGGGCGCCACGCCCGCAGCAGGGCGGGCTTGAAGGCCTGTTGCCCGCAGCCGCCCGGACATCTCACCACCCGGACCGCGCAATGGCTGACCAGGCCCTGCCCTTCCTGCGCCTTGAACACCGTTTCGCAGGACAAGCAGCGCGCCACCAGCGAATACAGGTGGAGAAGACGCCCGCTGGACGGATCCTGCAGCGCGTCCACATCCAGCAGTTCGAACTGGCAGCTGTCGGCAAGCATACGGAAAGGCGCTGGAGGCAGGGTCTGCAGGTTCACGGGCGTGGTGGTTGATGGGCAGGACGCCACCGTAGGCAAATGGCTGTGGAGCCGGCGTGCAGCGCAGATGTACTTTCCGCGAAAGATGAAGAGTTCAGTTTTCAATGAGAGGTTCTTCACATGCACATGGTGGTATCCGAACCGACACTTTTGCTTCACCATCCATGGACACCGGCTGCCGTGCTGAGCCACTGCAGCCATCCACGAATCATGAGCCCTGCCTTTGATGCCTTCTGCTGAGTCCGCGCACGACGTTGATCTCCACCACTGTGCGCGCGAACCGATTCACACCCCCGGAGCCATCCAGCCGTACGGCGTGCTTCTGGTCGTTGAACCGCACTCACTGCGCGTACGCGAGCGCGCCATCAGCCAACCAGGCCTGCTGCAACAGTTCGGAGAACCCCTCGAGCAGCATGTCAGCGAGGTCCTCGGCGGCGTGCTGACGCCCTTCCAGGCATTGTTCCAGCAGGCCACCGTCGGCAGCAGCGCCCATGTCGGCGCCGTGCACCTGGACGGTCTTGGCCGCCATCAACTGTTGCTGCACCGCTCTGCCACCGACCTGCTGATCGAGCTGGAAGCGCCGGTTCCCGGCCAGCCGGGCTCGCTCGAAGAACTCTACCCGGCGATCCGCGAATTGATGACGGGCATCGAGACCGCCACCAGCGTGGAAGACCTGTGCAGGCTGGCTGCCGCCCACATGCGCCAGCTCACCGGCTTCGATCGCACCCTGGTCTACCAGTTCGACGCCGGCTGGAACGGCATCGTCGTCGCCGAGGATGGTAACGGCCTGCTGCCCTCCTACCTGGACCTGCGCTTCCCCGAATCGGACATTCCGGCCCAGGCCCGCGAGCTGTATCGGCGCAACCGGGTACGCCTGATCGCAGACAACAACTACACCGCGACCCCGCTGCTGCGCAGCGAGGCGCATCGCAATGCGCCGGCGACCGACCTGAGCCTGGCCGTGCTGCGCAGTGTCTCGCCGGTGCACCTGCAGTACATGCGCAACATGGGCACAGGTGCATCGATGTCGGTGTCGCTGGTGCATGAGGGGCAGCTCTGGGGCCTGGTGTCCTGCCACACGGTGCAGCCCCGCCGGCTGCCTTACCACGTGCGAACCGCCTGCGAGTTCATGGGCCAGATCCTGTCGCTGCAGATTGCCCTGAAGGAGCGCGCCCGCGCCATTGAAGAGCGCGTAGCCCGCCGCTCGCTGCTGGTCAAGCTGCTGGCCCGCATGGCCGGCGACGAAGACTTCATGGCGGCGCTGCACCGCGACGAGGCCAGCCTGTTGTCGCTGACCGGTGCGGCTGGCGCCGCCATCGTGCACAAGGGCGACTGCATGCGTGTCGGCCAGTGCCCGGCCGCCAGCGATGTACTGGCGCTGGCCGACTGGCTGGCCCAGCAGCAGGCCGGGCAGGAAATCTACTGCAGCGACCACCTGGCCGCCGAGTGGGCACCGGGCGCACGCCTGTGCGACCTGGCCAGCGGCCTGCTGGCGGTTTCCATCTCGCAGCTGCACGACAGCTACCTGATGTGGTTCCGCCCCGAAGTGGTGCGCACCGTGCGCTGGGGCGGCGACCCGCGCAAGACGGCCAGCGCCGGGGTTGCCCTGTCTCCACGCAACTCCTTCGAGGCCTGGAAGGAAACGGTGCAGCAACGCAGCCTGCCCTGGAACGATGCCGACCGTGATGCCGCGCATGAAATGCGTACCGCCATCGTCGACATCGTGCTGCGCAAGGCCGAGGAAATGGCCGAGCTGAACGAGCAGCTGCTGCGCAGCAACAAGGAACTCGAAGCGTTCTCCTACTCGGTCAGCCATGACCTGCGCGCGCCGTTCCGCCACATCGTCGGCTATTCGGAGCTGCTGGCCAGCTCGGCCGGCGAACGCCTCAACGAGACCGAACGCCGCTTCCTGGATACCATCGTTGAATCGGCCAAATCAGCCGGCACCCTGGTGGACGATCTGCTGAGCTTCTCGCAGATGGGGCGTTCCACGCTCGGGCGGGTGCGGCTGGACATGGCAGCACTGGCCAAGGACGTCCGCGACAGCCTGGCGCTGGATTACGCAGGTCGTGACGTGCAGTGGGAACTGGCGCCGCTGCCCCAGGTCCTGGCCGACCCGACCATGATGCGCCTGGTCTGGCAGAACCTGTTGTCCAATGCGGTCAAGTTCACCCGCGAACGCGAACACGCGATGATCGAGGTCGGCCATGCGCGCAGCGAGGACGAAGACCACTTCTTCGTGCGCGACAACGGGTGCGGCTTCGACATGCGCTATGTCGACAAACTGTTCGGCGTGTTCCAGCGCCTCCACCATGTGGAGGAATTCGAAGGCACAGGCATCGGCCTGGCCAATGTACGCCGCATCGTCAGCCGCCATGGCGGCAGGACCTGGGCCGAGGGTGAGCCCGGCAAAGGCGCCACGCTGCATTTCACCCTGCCCATTACACCCGGAGAACACCCATGAGGGACCTGCGGCCGATCCTCCTCGTCGAGGACAGCCCCAAGGATGCCGAACTGACAATGGCCGCGCTCTCGCGCTGCCAGTTGCTGAACGATGTCATCCATGTACGCGACGGCGCCGAAGCGCTGGACTACCTGCGCTGCGAAGGCAAGTTCGCCGGCGCCCGCCACGGTGGCCCGGTGGTGGTCCTGCTCGACCTGAAGCTGCCCAAGGTGAACGGCCTGGAGGTGCTGGAGCAGGTACGCGGCGACCCGCACCTGAGCAGCACGCCGGTGGTGATGCTGACCTCCTCCCGTGAAGAACAGGACCTGGTGCGCAGCTATGAGCTGGGCGTCAATGCGTTCGTGGTCAAGCCGGTCGATTTCAAGGAATTCTTCGATGCCATCCAGGGCCTGGGCATGTTCTGGGGCATCACCAACCAGCCACCGCCGCATCGCCCCAACGGATCGGGGCAGCACAATGCATGATGGATCGCGCCGCAGCGAGCGCCTGCGCATCCTCATGCTGGAGGACAGTGCGCTTGATGCGGAGCTGATCACCGCACAGCTGCAGCGGGCCGGCCTCGATTTCGAAGCCGAGCGCCTGTGGACACGCAATGCGTTCATCGAAGCGATCGAGAACCGCGCTTTCGATGTCATCCTGGCCGACCATGTCCTGCCGGGCTTCGATGGCGATGCGGCGCTCGCACTCGCGCGCGAGCGGATTCCGCACACGCCCTTCATTTTCGTCTCCGGCACGCTCACCGAAGAGCTGGCGGTGCAGGCACTGACCCGTGGCGCACGCGACTACGTGGTCAAGCAGCGACTGCAGCGACTGCCGGATGCGATCCGGCGCGCACGCCAGGAAGCGCGTGAACGCACCCAGCTTGCCCATGCGCAGGCTGCCCTGAACGACAGCCAGGCCCAGCTGCAGCAGGTCACCGATGCGGTGCCAGCGCTGATCGCCCAGCTCGACCGGACGCACCGCTACCGCTTCGCCAACAAGGCGTTCCTGGACTGGCATGGCGTCAGCCTGGCCGAGCTGCTCGGCCGCACCGCCCGCGAGGTCAGTGGCATCACCGCATTCGAGCATGCCCTGCCCAGCCTGCAGCAGGTACTGCAGGGCGAGCGCACCCGTTTCCAGGTAGAGCTGGTCCATCGCAGCGGCGAATCACGATTCGTGCAGATGGACTGCGTGCCGGAACGCGGTGCCGATGGCGATGTGGTGGGCTATATCTGCCTGGGCAGCGACGTCTCCGTGCTGAAGCAGGCCGAATTGGCCCTGCGCGAGGACAACCAGCTGCTTGAGCAGCAGGTACAGGCGCGCACAGCCGAACTGCGGGCCAGCAAGCGCCGCCTGCAGGCCATCTTCGAATCCAGCTTCCAGCACCAGGTGCTGCTGGATCCTGCCGGCCAGGTGGTCGATGCCAATGTGGCATCGTTGGCCGCCGTACTGGCCGACAAGCCCGATGTGATCGGCCAGCGCTATGGGCAGTCGCTCTGGTTCGCGCTCACCGAGGACGTCGGCGCAACCATTGACCAGGCCGTCGCCAGCGCCGCGCAGGGCCACGCCTCGTTGCATGCACTGGAACTCGAATTGCCTACCGGCCGGCGCAGCTTCGATTTCTCGTTCCGCCCGCTGCTGGATGCGGACGGCGTGGTGACCGCCGTGGTATCGGAGGCGGTGGAGACCACGGCCCGCCTGCAGGCCGAGCACGCACTGCGCCAGTCACAGAAGATCGAGGCCGTGGGCCAGCTCACCGGCGGCATCGCGCACGATTTCAACAACATCCTGACCGTGATCTCCGGCAACGTCGAGCACGCCATGCTGCTCAGCGAGCGCGCCGGTGAACCGGGTGCGATGGTCGGCCGCGCACTCGACAACGCCCTCAAGGGCGTCGGCCGCGCTGCCAGCCTGACCCAGCGCCTGCTGGCCTTTGCACGCCGCCAGCCGCTGCGCAGCCAGGCCGCCGATCTCAATGCCCGCCTGCTGGACATGCATGACATGCTGCAGCGCGCATTGGGCGAGCTGGTGCAGCTGGAGATTCGTGCCGCGGAGGGCATCTGGTGCGTGGAAATCGACATCAGCCAGCTCGAGGCCTCCGTGCTCAACCTGGCGGTCAATGCGCGCGATGCCATGCCGCATGGCGGGCGGCTGGTGATCGAAGTCGACAACAGCCACCTCGACCACGACTACGCCGCGCTGTTCCCCGACGCACAGCCTGGCGAGTATGTGATGCTGCGGGTCCGTGACAACGGCCACGGCATGGATGCAGAGACGCTGGCGCGGGTGTTCGAGCCGTTCTTCACCACCAAGCAGGTCGGCCGTGGCACCGGGCTGGGGCTGTCGATGGTGCACGGCTTCGTCAAGCAGTCCGGCGGCCATGTACTGATCGACTCGGTGCCCGGTGTCGGCACCAGCATCACCATGATGTTCCCGCGTTCCACCCTGGCCCTGCCCTGCGAGGCCAGTGCACCGCAGACCGGGCTGGCCGGTTACTCGCCGCGTGAGGAGACCATCCTGGTGGCCGAGGACAATGACGATGTCCGCGCGCACACCGTCGACGCGCTGCGCGCCCTGGGCTACCGCGTCCTGGAGGCGCATGACGGTCCGTCCGCACTGCGCCTGCTGGAACGTCCGGATACCACGGTTGATCTACTGTTCTCCGACGTGGTGATGCCGGGCATGTCGGGCTGGGAGCTGGTCCGCGAAGTCCGCGAGCGCTGGCACGGGGTCGCCGTCCTGTTCACCTCGGGCTACCCCCGCGACCACGACGCCGTGGGCAGCCAGGGTCGGGTCGCCGCGCTGTTGCCGAAACCGTTCACCCGCAGTGATCTGGCGCAGGCGGTACGCACCGCGTTGGAGACGGCGGCGCACTGAGTTCAGCCCGCCGGATCGCGCCCCCCTGCTGCGATCCGGTGGATGTCCGCGCACTCGACCGTGGCGGGCGGGTGCTCCCTGCCGGCCAGCGCAATCATCGCCTGGCCCAGCACCAGGTTGCTGACCACCAGCGCGGGCGTGATCGCTTCCGCCAGCGCCATCAACGGCGCCCCACCCCAGTACAACGGTTTCAGCAGGCCATGGCGCGTGCCGGTACCCACAACCGGGCGCACACCTCCGGGGCGCAGCATTACCGTGCGCACCGGCAGTGACTGCAGCGCCTGCTCGGTTTCGCCCTTGATCCGCAGCGGCATCAGCCGGCTGCGCGCATCGGCGCCGGCACCTGACACATACAGGAAGCAGCCCTGCGGATTGGCCGCAGCCCAGGCGCGCGCAACGGCAAGCGTGGTATCCAGGGTGACCCGGCGGTACTCGGCCTCGGCCGTCCCCAACGGCGGCGCGCCCGCGCAGTAGAAGCAGGCATCGAAGCCTGCCAATGGCTCGGGCTGCTCATCCAGATCCAGAAAGTCAGGCACCACGCGCTCGCTACCGGCCCCAATGAGGCTGCCACGGCGCCTGACCAGCGCGGTCAACCCGGCCACCCGCTCCGAACGCTGGCAGGCCAGTGCCACCCCCTGCCCCACCAACCCGGCAGCACCGGTCAGCAACACCTGCATTGAACCGCCTCTGGCCATGGCCATCTCCGCGCTAGAGCTTGACGAAGCGCTGGATCTTCCGCGCCAGCCAGCCACTGAACACCAGCGGCGCATCCAGTGCCGACACGCAGATGCAGGGCACGCCGGGTGCGGTGACGGGCTGGTGTTCGACGTCCTCGTCCAGATCGGCCACATCGCCTGGCGCGAACTGGCCCAGCGCGTCGTTGTATGCGCCGCGCAGGATCTGGGTCAGTTCGCTGCGGCCATGGCTGTGCATGGGCAGGCACTTGCCCGGAGCGATCTTCAGCATGATCAGCGATGGCATCTGTTCGGCGCGGATGCAGTGCACCCCGGGCGCCATCCAGCGCCAGCGCAGGCCAGCGAGCGACGCGCCAAAGTAGGGATGCAGCGACAGCGGCAGATGATCGGAATCAGACTCCGGCCGCTCCGGCCGGGCGATACGCACCGGCGCTGCCACGCTGATCGGCGGCTCGGTACCCAGCCGCTCCAGCATCGCCGCCCGCAAGCTTTCCCGCCGAGCGTCAGCCTCGACCGCCGCGGGCTGGGTCTGTTCCAGCAGCACCGAACCGATCGCCTCGGCATCGCGCAGCCGCTGGCGGCAATGCGGGCACTGCTCCAGGTGGGCGCCTGCCACGATGCTCAGCGGCGCGGGCAGCGCGCCGGCCGCGTAGCTCAACAGCGTGGATTCGTGCAGGTGGTGGTGCGGATTCACGGTACACCTCCCACCTTCGACTGCAGTTGCAGGAAGGCGCGCCGCAGGTGTGACTTGACCGTACCCAGCGGCATGCCCAGGGCCTGGGCGATCTCACCGTGGCTCTTGGCCTCGAAATAGGACATGCGCACCAGCCGCGCCTGCACCGCCGGAAGCTCGTTGATGCGCTGGCGCAATCGTGCCTGGTCGGCGAACTGTTCGGCGCTGCTGCGCTCCCCCACGTCCGCGGTGGCAGCCTCTTCCACCGCCGCCTGCACCAGCATCCAGCTCCGCTCGCGCCGCACCCGGTCGATGTGCAGGTTGCGCGCAATGCGATACAGCCACGTGCTCAGCGCGCCCTGTGCCGGGTCGTACTCGCAGGCACGCAGCCAAAGCCGCAGCAGGCACTCCTGCGCCAGGTCCTCGGCAACTGCATCCTGCGCGCCAAGGCCACGCAGGTACACGCACAAGCGCGGCATGAAGTGGTCATAGATGCGCATGAAGCAATCGCGGTCACGCAACCGCGCCACCCCGTCCATGTCACCGGACCAGTTCTTCGGCTCGCTGCTCGGCTGCTGTGAACTGGACACGATGCGTGCGCTGTCGAAGTTGAAGGCGGGGCTGGCGGCGTCAGGGTACATCTGCGTTCGCGGCGGGCACGTGAAGGTCTGTCCTCTGTACGCGCGACGACGGCGATTGGATGCAGCGGCTGCGTGCATCCAGGCGGGCGCCGCTGACGTATGCCCGTAGCCCTCCCTGCGGATGACGATCATGCGAACCCTCTGGCTGCTGCTGTGCCTGCCCCATGCCGCCTGCGCGGCGCCCTGGCTGCACTTCGAGGGCGTTGCCAGCACCGGGCAAGGCACCGTTGCCTACCGCGAAGCGCACTGGCAACAGGCAGCCGAAGACGGCGCCGAGCGCTGGGTGCTGTACCAGTGTGCGGACGGCCGCCCCTTCGCCCGCAAGCATCTGCCGGCAACCTCGCTTGCGCAGGCGCGCGGGTATGCGCTGGAGGATGCGCGCAGCGGCCAGCAGGCGGACATCGCGGTCTCTGCCGCCGGCGTACTGATCAGCTGGAAGGAGGACGCCGCCTCCGCCCGCCGGCAACGCCGCCTGGCACTGCCCGCCGACGCGGTGATCGACGCCGGCTTTGACGCCGCGGTACGCCGGCACTGGCCGGCGCTGATGCGCGGCGAACGCCTCTCGCTGCCATTCCTGGTGCCGGGCCGGCAGCGCTACTACCCGGTCCAGGTTCGCCGGATCGGGCCAGTGCGCTGGCAGGGCACCGCTGCCCAGCAGATCCAGGTCACCCTCGACACCTGGTATGGCGGCATCGCGCCCCGCCTGCAGCTGGTCTATGCCGATGCGGACCGCCGGCTCCTGCAGTTCGAAGGCACCAGCAATCTCCGCGATGCGCGCGGCACCTATCCACAGGTGGTGGTGCGCTTCAGCTCGGCACCCCGCAGCGGCACGGCCGCGGAGTGGCAGCAGGCGTGGCGCCAACCGCTCGTCGCCTCGTGCGGCGTGACGCCCGGGTGAAAGCACTTTTCTCCTGTCCTGCGCATCCATCGTGCATCGTCGCGCGTAAAGGAATACACAACTTCCGTCGGGAACCCTCATGGCCTCTGCAGCGCCCGTCCCAAACCGTCGCTGGCGATTGCTGCGAACCGTGCGCCGTTGGGTCGACACCGGCAGCGCCGCAGAAGGCGCTGCGGGAACGCCCGGCCGCATCGACTGGCTGCGCGCGGTTCCGTTTGCCCTGATGCATGTCGCTTGCCTTGCAGTGATCTGGGTGGGGGCCTCATGGACCGCCGTGATCGTTGCCGCCACGCTCTACGCGCTGCGCATGTTCGCCATCACCGCGTTCTACCATCGCTACTTCTCGCACCGCACCTTCCAGGCGTCGCGTCCGGTGCAGTTCGTATTCGCCGTGATCGGCGCCTCCAGCGTGCAACGTGGCCCACTGTGGTGGGCGGCCCACCACCGCCACCACCATCGCCATGCCGACCAGCCGCTGGACCCGCATTCGCCCCGCGAGGGTGGCTTCTGGCGCAGCCACATGGGTTGGTTCCTGACCCGCGAAGCCTTCGCCACCGACCTGTCGCGGGTACCGGACCTGGCGCGCTTCCCGGAGCTGCGCTGGCTGGACCGCTTCGACACCGTGGTCCCGGTGCTGCTGGCCGCGGCGCTGTATGCACTGGGCGCTGCCCTGCAGCGCTGGGCACCCGGCCTGCACACCACCGGCCCGCAGCTGCTGGTGTGGGGCTTCTTCATCTCCACGGTGGTGCTGTTCCACGCCACGGTGACCATCAATTCGCTGGCGCACCGCTTCGGCGGGCGCCGCTTCGAGACCCGCGATGACAGCAGGAACAACCTCTGGCTGGCGTTGCTGACCTTCGGCGAGGGCTGGCACAACAACCACCACTTCTTCCCCGGCACTGTCCGCCAGGGGTTCCGCTGGTGGGAGCTGGACCTGACCTGGTACGGCTTGCGGCTGATGGCGGCACTCGGCCTGGTCTGGGGGCTCAAGCCCATTCCCGCGTGGGTGCTGGCCAAGGCGAGGGACTGACATGCGCATCGCGATCATCGGCGCAGGCATTGCCGGCCTGGCCAGCGCCTGGTGGCTGGACGGCGAACACGATGTCACCCTGTTCGAAGCCAACGATTACCTGGGTGGCCATACCCACACCCATGACGTGGAGGTGGATGGCCAGCCTATGGCGGTGGACACCGGCTTCATCGTCTTCAATCCACTGCACTACCCGTTGCTGAGTGCCCTGTTCGACCAGCTGGGGGTGGCTTCCCAGGCCACCACGATGAGCTTCTCGATGCACAGCGAGCGCAGCGGCGTGGAGTACAACGCAACGTCGCTGGACGGCCTGTTCTGCCAGCGTCGCAACCTGGTGTCTCCGCGCTTCTGGGGGATGCTGGCCGACCTGCGCCGCTTTTACCGGGATGCACCGCGGCTGCTGGCAGAAGACGAAGGCCCCACCCTTGGGCAGTACCTGCGCAGCCAGGACTATGGCGAGGCCTTCATCCACGAGCATCTGCTGCCAATGGCCTCGGCGCTGTGGTCGTCCCCCAGCGCCACGGTGATGGACTTCCCGGCCCGCTACCTGGCCCAGTTCATGGCCAACCACCAGATGCTGCAGGTGACCGGGCGCGCACCGTGGCGAGTGGTGCGCGGCGGATCGGCACGCTATGTCGAAGCGCTGCGCGCCCGCTGGCAGGTGCGGGAGCGCCTGCGCTGCCCGGTGCTGTCGGTGGAGCGCACGCCGTGGGGCGCCCGCGTGCACAGCGCCACGGGCATCGAGGACTTCGATGAAGTAATCCTGGCCTGCCACAGCGACCAGGCGCTGGCGCTGCTGCAGGACGCCGACCCGAACGAGCGCGACGTGCTGGGGGCCATCCGCTACCAGGCCAACGAAGTCGTGCTGCACACCGACGCCAGCCTGCTGCCGCGCAACCGCAAGGCATGGGCAGCGTGGAACGCCCATGTGCCACGCGACCCTGCCGCGCCATGCACGGTGAGCTACTGCATGAACCTGCTGCAGGGGCTGCCGGGCGACACACCGGTGGTGGTGACCCTCAACCGCAGCGAGGCGATCGATCCCGGCAAGGTGCTGCGTACGCTGCGTTATGCCCACCCGGTACACGATCACGCCGCGCTGCGCGCCCAGCAACGCTGGGCCGAGCTGCAAGGCCGCCGCCACACCTGGTTCGCCGGTGCCTACTGGGGCTGGGGCTTCCATGAAGATGGCATCCGCAGCGCGCGCCGCGTGGTGGATGCACTGCAGGCCCGCGCACCGCACCCACGGATGGCGCGTACCGGCGAGGAGGCCGCATGAGCGCCAGTGCGCTCTACTTCGGCCAGGTGATGCACCGTCGGCACCAGCCGCATCCGCATGCGTTCCGCTATCGCATCGCGCAGCTGCTGCTCGACCTGGATGAGCTCGACACGGTATTCACCGGCCGCTGGCTGTGGTCGATCAACCGCCGCAACCTGGCCGAGTTCCGCCGCAGTGACTACTTCGGTGACGCCACGCGGTCGTTGGCCGATGCGGTACGCGACCATGCTGCGGCCACTCTCGGCTACCGGCCGATGGGGCCGGTCCGTCTGCTGACCCACCTGCGCTTCGCCGGACACGTCTTCAATCCGGTCAGCTTCTACTACTGCTACCAGCAGGATGGCGTCACCCTGGAGTGCATCGTCGCCGACATCACCAACACCCCCTGGAAGGAACGGCACGCCTACGTACTGCCTGTCGCCACGGCCCTGCATGACGGCACCTCGCTGCGCTGGACCTTCGACAAGTGCTTCCATGTCTCGCCGTTCATGCCCATGGATTGCCGCTACGACTGGCGCTTCAGCGTGCCCGGCGAGGCCCTCCGCGTGCACATGCAGGTCTGGCGCAACGGCCAGCGCCAGTTCGATGCGACCCAGGCCATGCAGCGGCGTGTTCTGGACGGCCGTGGGCTGGCCCGGGTGCTGGCCTGCTATCCGTTGATGTCCACCCAGGTGGTGGCGGCCATTCATTGGCACGCGCTGCGCCTGTGGCTGAAGCGCAATCCGGTCCACGACCACCCTTCCCTTGCCGAGAAACCGCGATGAACGAATTGACTCCCTCGGTGACCCTGCCGCAGCCCGGGGCGCTGGACACCTTCCTCAGACGCAGGCTGATCGCCCAGCTGGCCCCGTTGCGCGGCGGTGGCCTGTGCGTGCGCGATGCGCTCGGCGAAGTCCGCCTGGGTGACGCTGCCCGCGAACTGCAGGTCACCGTCACCATCGATGACCCGGCTTTCTATCGCAAGGTCGCGGCACACGGCAGCGTGGGTGCCGGCGAAAGCTACATCCAGGGCGAGTGGCACTGCTCCGATCTGGTCGCGCTGGTGCGCCTGCTGGTGCGCAACCGCGACCTGCTCGACAGCATGGAACAAGGTCCCGCGCGCCTCGGTGGCTGGCTGCTGCGGGGCTGGAACCGCCTGCGCCGCAACAGCCGCGAAGGCAGCCGGCGCAACATCGCGGCGCACTACGACCTGGGCAATGACTTCTTCGCCCTGTTCCTCTCCCCCGACCTCATGTACTCCTCGGCACTGTTCGCGAGCGAGGGAGAGTCACTGGAGAGTGCGTCGCGCCGCAAGCTGGATCGCATCTGCCAGCAGCTGCAGCTGAAACCCGGTGACCGCGTGGTCGAGATCGGCACCGGCTGGGGAGGCTTCGCCGTACACGCGGCGCAGCACTATGGCTGCCATGTCACCACCACCACCATCTCCGCCGAGCAGCATGCGCTGGCCGCGCAGCGGGTACGGGCGGCCGGCCTGCACGACCGGGTTACCCTGCTGGCACAGGATTACCGTGACCTGCAGGGGCAGTACGACAAGCTGGTTTCGATCGAGATGATCGAAGCGATCGGGGCCGAGTACCTGGACACCTACATGGCCACGCTGCAGCGCCTGCTGAAGCCGGATGGCGTGGCCCTGCTGCAGGCCATCACCATCGAGGACCACCGCTACGAGCAGGCGCGGCGCAGCGTGGACTACATCAAGCGCTACGTGTTCCCGGGCAGCTTCATCCCATCGATCAACGCGATCATGGCCGCCAAGACCCGCGCCAGCGACCTGCAGCTGATCAGCCAGCACGACTTCGGGCACTCCTATGCACTGACGCTGCGTGCGTGGCGGCAGCGTTTCCTCACCCAGCTCCCGGCAGTGCACGCGCAGGGCTTCGATGCGCGCTTCTGCCGGCTGTGGGAGTTCTACCTGGCGTACTGCGAAGGTGGCTTCCTGGAGCGCTCGATCGGGGTCTCGCATCTCCTGCTGGCCCGCCCCGGGCATCACCCGGCCGTCGCTGCGGACCCGGGTGCCTGAGATGCTCAGGTTCTGGGCCAACCTGCTCGGAAACCAGCTGGTCTGGCTGTGTGCCGTGGCCGGCGCGGGCCGTGGCTGGCAATGGCCCGCGCTGCTGGCGGCGGCGCTCTACGTCGGTAGCCAGCTGCTCACCTCGCCGCAGCCCAAGCTGGACCTGCGCCTGATGCTGCTGGCGCTGGCCTGCGCCTGGCTGGTGGATGCCAGCGCGGCAGCCAGCGGCGCGCTGCGCTATGCCGCCGCTCCGCTCGGCTGGGCACCGCCGCCGTGGATCATGGCGCTGTGGGCAGCGTTCGCGATGACACTGACCACGTCGATGCGTTTCCTGCAGCGTCACACCGCACTGCCGGCACTGTTCGGCCTGCTGCTCGCACCGCTGGCCTACCTGTCTGCCGCACGCGGCTTCGACGCGGTGCGCTTCAACGCACCGGCATGGCAGGGCGTGCTGCTGCTTGGCATCGGCTGGAGCATCGCCCTTTCCCTGCTGTGCCAGGCGGCGCGCCGCGGAACCCATCCCACGCCGCAACCCCCACTGGCCGGAGCATCGCCATGATCACTCTGTTCTGGGTCCTGCTGTACGCAGTGCTGGTGATGAGCTGGGGCTGGGCCTGGCAGCGCCGCCACCGCAATATCGGCGTAGTCGATGTGCTCTGGGCCAAAGGCGTGGGCGCGTCGGCCCTGCTGCTGGCGATACTCGGCGAAGGCGCGCTGGCGCCACGCGTTGCCTTGGGCGTACTGGGGGGACTGTGGGGCAGCCGGCTTGCCCTGCATCTCTGGCATCGGGTCCGTCACGAAGCCGAGGACGGGCGTTATCGCTATCTGCGCGAACATTGGCACGGCCACCAGGGCAAGATCCTTGGCTTCTTCATGGCGCAGGCGCTGCTGGTGGTCCTGTTCGCCCTGCCCTTCGTCGCGGTCGCGGCAAACCCGCGCCCGGGGCTCTCAGCCTGGGGGAT
This sequence comes from uncultured Stenotrophomonas sp., assembly GCF_945952405.1. Classification (GTDB taxonomy): domain Bacteria; phylum Pseudomonadota; class Gammaproteobacteria; order Xanthomonadales; family Xanthomonadaceae; genus Stenotrophomonas. The sequence goes on from NZ_CAMFIA010000006.1 coordinate 230,441, forward strand.
CGCCGCAGTCGCGGTGTGGCTGGCCAGCGTAGGCGGCGAGGCCCTTGCCGATCGCCAGCTGGCCCGCTTCCGCGCAGACCCCGCCAACAAGGGCCGCACCTGCCGTAACGGGCTATGGCGCTACTCACGGCACCCCAACTACTTCTTCGAATGGCTGCACTGGTTCAGCTACGTACTGCTGGCGGTGGGCTCCCCGCTGTGGTGGCTGGCCTGGGCCGGGCCACTGCTGATGTATGTGTTCCTGCGCTACCTCAGCGGCATTCCGTTCACCGAGAAGCAGGCCCTGCGCAGCCGCGGCGAGGACTATCGCAACTACCAGCGCAGCACGCCGATGTTCTTCCCCTGGTTTCCCCGCCCTTCCAAGGAGCATTCCGCATGAGCGCCCTGCAGTCACTGGATCCGCCCGAAGAAACCGAAACCGGCCTGATCGCCTGGGCCGAACGCGGCCTGGTTCCCGATGCCGCGCTGCGGGCGGGCATCCGCCGCCTGTGTGCGCAGCGCCTGCATGAAGAGAGCGAAGGCGGGATCGAGGCGCAATCGGCGCGTTTCCGCCAGCGCATTGCCGAACTGGCGCACAGTCCGCTGGCGTTGCATGTGGATGCCGCCAACCGGCAACACTATGAAGTCCCCGCGGCCTTCTTCCAGGCTTGCCTGGGCAAGCGCCTGAAGTACAGCAGCTGCTATTACCCCAGTGGACACGAAACACTGGACCAGGCCGAAGAGGCCATGCTGGAGCTGTACGCCCGGCGTGCCGGCCTGGCCGACGGCCAGCAGATCCTCGAACTGGGCTGCGGCTGGGGATCACTGACACTGTGGATGGCCGAGCGCTACCCGCAGGCGCGCATCACCGCCATTTCCAATTCACACAGCCAGCGCCAGCACATCATGGCGCAATGCCAGGCCCGCGGCCTCGGCAACATCGAGGTACTGACCTGCGACGTCAATGCGCTTGAGCTGCCGGCACACCAGTTCGACCGCTGCGTGTCGGTGGAGATGTTCGAGCATGTGCGCAACTACCAGCAGCTGCTGGCGGGTATCGCACGCTGGCTGAAGCCCGATGGCGCGCTGTTCGTGCATATCTTTGCCCATCGCAGCATGATGTACCCGTTCGAGACCAACGGTGGCGACAACTGGATGGGCCGCCACTTCTTCACCGGCGGCCTGATGCCTGCCGCCGATACCCTGCTGCATTTCCAGCGCGACCTGGTGCTGGAGCAGCGCTGGCTGCTGGACGGCACCCACTACCAGCGCACCGCCGACCATTGGCTGGCCAACCAGGATGCCGCCCGTAGCGAGGTGATGCCGATCCTGGTGGCCACCTACGGCCCTGCCGCTGCGAAGATCTGGTGGCAGCGCTGGCGGATGTTCTGGATGGCCTGTGCCGAACTGTTCGGCTACGACGACGGCCAGCAATGGCTGGTGGCCCATTATCTGTTCCGCCCCCACTGAGGTGTCCCATGCGCATGTTCCCGCTGCTTCCCCTGCTGGCGGTAGGCCTGTTCGGCGCCGGTTGCAGTTCCAGCGATACGCGGCCACTGCCACGTCCGCCATCGGTGGACGTGCCGCGCTTCATGGGCGACTGGTACTTGATCGCTCACATTCCTTCATGGCCCGAGCGCGACGCCTTTGACGCCGTGGAAAGCTACGCGCTGCGCCCCGACGGACGCATCCAGACCACATTCACCTATCGCAAGGGCAGCTTCCAGGCGCCACAGAAGTCGATGCATCCGATCGGCCGGGTCGAGAAGCAAGGCAACGGCGCAGTCTGGGGCATGCAGTTCATCTGGCCGATCCAGGCCGAGTACATCATCGCCTGGCTGGATGACGATTACCGGCAGACCATCGTGGCGCGCAGCAAGCGCGACTATGTCTGGTACATGGCGCGCACTCCGCAGGTCTCGGACAGCGATTACCAGCAGGCGGTGCAGCGTATCGCGGCCATGGGCTACGACACCGCCAGGCTGAGGCGGGTGCCGCAGTCGGTACGCGAGCCCTAGTACCCGCAGCGCGGGCTCTGCCGCGGGAAACCGGAAGCGCGCGCAGCGACGCGGCGCCGGCTGCGGCCGTAGCCCGCAGCCGGCAGCCTCCTTGCAGTCGTCCGCGGTCAATCCAGCGCGAATCCGGCCACCCGGCCCTGCTCGTCGATGCGGACCCGGTAGGGCATGAAGACGCCGGGGCCAAACGTTGCCACATAGTTGAACATCGTGCCTTTCTCGCTGCTGCTGGTGCCCTTGTAGATCAGCGATGCCGGCGTCCCGTAGGAACCGATCGCCCTGGAAAGACCCTGGCCCAGCCCGGCATCCAGTTTCGTGCGCAGGCTGTCACTGAAATCCGCATAGCCCCTTCCCGCCTGCAGCTGCTCGAATGACGCACGCGCACGCGCCGTCACCGTGGCATCCTCACCCGCTGCGGGCCGGCTCCACGCAGCCACGATGTCGGGATGGAGCGCACTGAACACGGCATTGGTCAGGGTAATCCCGGCTTCCGGCGCCTTGTCGCCCAGATTGGTGAAGGCAATGATCCGCAACCCGAGGTCCGGGAAGTACTCATCGGCCGTGGTGAAGCCCTGCGAACCGCCGGTATGGCCGATCCGGCGCTGGCCATAGACCGAATTGACGAACAGCCCAAGCCCATAATCGGTGCTGTCGCCATCAGCGGTCCGCAACGGTGTCGTCATTTCCGCGAGTCCCGCCTTGCTGACCACGCGGCCCTCGGCCAGGCCGCGATCCCAACGCGCAAGATCGTCCAGCGTACTGACCAGGAAGCCGGCAGCGCCGCTCCAGTCCGGGTGGAAGTACGGCGAACGGCGCAGGACACCGCCCTCATGCCGATAGCCTACGGCCATGCCATCCAACCGCTCGCGATCGGTGAGGCTGAAGGTGTGGTGCATGCCCAGCGGCTGCAACAGATGCCGGCGCACATAGTCCGCGTACGGCTCCCCCGACACGACTTCGATGACCCGGCCGAGCAGGATGTAGCCGGTGTTGGAATATGACCAGCGGCTGCCTGGGGCGAAGTCGAGGGGGCGATCGGCGATGCGGGCGATCAGTTGATCGAAGGCAATGGGCTGCGTCGCCAACGCATCGACCTCCTGTTCCGGCCCGTCGAAGTAATCGTGCAGGCCGCTGGTATGGCCCAGCAGCTGGCGCAGCGTTACTTGGTGTGCGTGCGGCGCATCCGGCAGATACCGGGCGAGTGGATCATCGAGCTTGAGCTTGCCGGCCTCCTGCAGGCGCACGACCGCTGCGGCGGTGAACTGCTTGGTGATCGAGCCGATCTCGAAGGGTGTGCCGGTGCCGGCTGCAAGGCCTTCCTCCACGTCCCGCAGGCCGTAGGCCTTGGCATGCAGCGGCCGCCCATCCTTGAGGACGAGCACGGCGGCCCCTGGCACATTGAAGCGCTGCATGACCTGGCCGACGCCGTCGTCGATCCGCCGCAGCGTTGCAGCGTCCACCGCGGCGGGCACCTTACCTGGCGCAGGATACTGGGTGCCCTGCGCCGCAATGGCAAACCCGCTGCTGCTGATCGTCGCGATCAGCAGGCCTCCGAAGGCGATCCAGGAACGTGCTGCGCGCATTGTCGGGCCACCCATTAATTCAAATTGTTGCTATATTTTGAATTATGAGCCGATCCGCAGCAAGCCCCCTTCCGTCGCCCCCGCTCACGCTGACGCCCACCCAGCTTGCCGCGATGGCCTCGCCCGCCCGGATGGCGATCCTGCAGCGCCTGGATGCGGACGGCCCGGCGAGCACGCGCGAACTCGCCGAGCGCCTCGGGCGCCCCGCGACCGCGCTCTACCACCACCTGGCCCATCTGCAGAAGAACGGCCTGGTGCGCATCAGCGGACACCGCGGCACCGGCCGCCGGCCAGAGGCGGTCTACGCCGTGGTTTCGCAACAGCTTTCGTCGCGCGACGCGGTACGCACGGCGGCGGGCCGCAAGAGCCTCATCCGCGTGGCCACCAGTACGGTCGCCGCCACCCTGCGCGCCTTTGCAGCGGCGGCCAGCCACGCGGCCGCCCGCTTTGAAGGGCCGCAACGCAACTGCACAGTGAGGCACCTGTCCTTCCGTGCCGACGACGCGCGGCTTGCGCGCATCAACGCATTGATCGACGAACTGGAGGCGACCGGAGTCGAGGCCGCCACGCAGGGCGACGCCATGCTGCTGACTCTGTTGATGGCGCCCGTAGTGCAGAAGCCCACGGGAAAACCGGCCTGATCCAGGCCGATGCTGCAACAGGCTGCAGGTGCCGTGCGGCTACGGACGGGCCGTCACGCAGGCGGCCTGCCACAAGGGTGCGCACTGCGCCGTCGCGCCGGAATGGACCGGCGCGCGACGCATGCGGAACAGCCGCAGGAACGGCATGACCCCCGCACCGCGGGAGCCATGCGTCAACCCTGATCAGGCGGCCAGGCGCTCGACCTGGCGACGGGTCAGGTCGTTGAAGCGACCCAGCGACATCAGGTGCTGGTGGATCAGCGCCAGCCAGCCACTGCGGTGCCATTCGACCACGGTGGCTTCCGGCAGTGCGACGAACTTCTCCACGTCAACGACCTGGAAGCCGTTGAGGTTGAACTCGCGGCCATCCGGGGTGCGCACGGTGGCGTTGCGCTCGACCAGCAGGCCGTTGTCGATCAGGGCCTTGGAGAAGGCCTGGGTCTGTTCGTGCTCACGGGTGAACTGGCCGCAGAATTCCAGTGCCTGCTGCACCATGTCGGTGGCCTTGCCATCGACGAACAGCGGCTGGCCTTCGTCACCGCCCTTGACCACGCGCGGGCTCTCTTCGTCGATGCCCAGCAGGAAGTCATTTTCCGCGCCGGTGTCGATGAAGATGAAGGGGTGGCGACGCAGGTAGGCCGGGATATAGGTCTCGTCTTCCCACAGGCCGTCCTTGATGAACAGGTTCTGTTCCGACACGCCTACGGCCGCCATCGGCACCGCGGTCGGGCCGGCGAACAGGATCGGGAAGTGGTGCAGTGCCAGCGAGAACTCGCCGAGCACCAGCGGAATGGCGTTGTTGCCCGCAGCAAACTCGAGCCTGCCCGGCAGGATGCGCAGATCGGCGTGCACATCGGCCTGCAGCGGCACCGGACGGGTGTAGAACAGGGGGGCGCTGCTCGGCGCCGCTTCGGTGGTGGTGTCGCTGGTGGTGGTCATCTTGGGAACCGTTCGATCATGCGCGCCTGCCATCCCGGGCGCGCCAGCGGGAACAACCTGAATCCCGCATTATCAACAAGCTCGATGACAACGGCCACCCCAACCGAAGGGCTATTTCAGCTGCAGGGGGTAGCGCTGCCACAACACATGGACCAGGAACCCGGCCAGTTCGGTATCACGGGCACTGACCGCCGCGCGGATCTTGTCCAGCAGCACCATGTCGCTGCACGCACGCACATCGGCATGATTGGCCTGACCCGCCCTGCGCGCCCGGTAGCGCGCGGCGCGCTGCGCATCGCTCATGGCGTACCCGAACTTGGGCGGACGACCGCGCTTGCGCGGCAGGGTCAGCTCCAGGGTTCCGGGGTCTTTGTCATCACGCATGAGAGGGGTGCGGGCGGCGGCGAGCAACGGGGGGTGCGCAATTTATCGTGAGGCATCACTTTAATCCAGCTTTTTCTGCATTTTTGCTGCAATGCAGTGCAAATATTCACACACCGCTTCGCGGTGGATCCACGCCACGCGTGGATACGAAACCCATCTTTGCAGCAGATCCACGCCACGCGTGGATACCGAACCCATCAACGCCCACAAAAAAGGGGAACCCGCGAACGGGCTCCCCTCACCTTCCTCATGCAGCGCGTACCGGCTCGTAGCCGTGCAGGTGCGCCTCGCTGCTGGCCCGGCCCTGGCTGAGCGAGCGCAGCGAAGTGGTATAGCCCACCAGCTGCGCCAGCGGCGCAAAGCCGCTGATCTCGGCCCGGCCCTGCTGGTCCTCGATGCAGGCGATGCGGCCGTGGCGCCGGTTGAGGTCGCCAACCACATCACCCACCGACGCCGACGGCGAATGCACCGTCACCGCCATCACCGGCTCCAGCAGCTGCGTACCGCCCTCGGCCAGGGCCGCCCTGATCGCCTCCGCACCGGCGCGATGGAACGCCATCTCCGACGAGTCCTTGGCGTGGGTCTGGCCATCGACCAGGCTGATCTCGATGCCGACCACCGGATGCCCCTGCGGACCCTCCGACAGCGCAGCACGCACACCCTTCTCGACCGCGGCGATGAAGCCGCGTGGCACCGCGCCGCCGACGATGCGGTCATTGAACACGACCTGGTCGTCCTCGCGCGGCGCCACATCCAGCACCACGTGCGCGAACTGCCCCTGGCCGCCGCTCTGCTTGACCACCCGGCCCACCACACTGGCCACCGCGCGCATCGGCGTCTCCTGATAGGCCACGCGCGGTGCACCCACGCCTACCTCGACCTTCCATTCGCTGCGCAGGCGTTCGACCATCACCTCCAGGTGCAGCTCGCCCATGCCCCAGACCAGGGTTTCCGCCGTGTCGCGATCGGTCTCGACGCGGAATGACGGATCCTCCTGGGCCAGGCTGGCCAGCCCCTGCGCCATGCGGATCAGGTCCGCCGCCCGCGCCGGCTCCAGCCGCCAGGCCAGCACCGGCGCCTGCGCCTGGATGCTTTCCAGGCGCAGCGGCAGCGCACGGCCACTCAGCGTTTCACCGCTGACCGCATCCTTCCAGCCCAGCACCGCGACGATGTCACCGGCCACGGCCTGCTCGATATCGTGGGTCTGGTCCGCCTGCACCCTGACCAGGCGGCTGACGCGCCGTCCCTGCGGATGCTGCGAACTGGCCACGGCATCTCCAACCTTCAAGGTGCCCGAGTACAGCCGCACGAAGCTCAGCGCACCGTGCTGCTGATGGGTGATCTTGAACAGCAGCCCTGCCAACGGACCGTCCGGGTCCGGCGCCAGCACTACATCACCCGCCTCGCCTTCCGCGGTCACCGCAGGCCGGTCCAGCGGCGAAGGCAGGTAATCGACCACCGCATCCAGCAGCGTTTCGATCCCCTTGTCCTTGAACGCAGCGCCCGCCAACACCGGCACGCCGGCGCCGGCCAGCGTCGCACGCCGGATCGCGGCCCGCAGCAGCTCCGCATCGATCACGCGCCCTTCCAGCCAGGCATCGGCCAACGCTTCATCGTGGTCGGCCACGGCCGCCACCAGCGCGTCACGTCGTCCCTGCCACTGGCTTCGCGCCGCGTCGTCCCACGCGGTGATGACCGCGGCCGCACCCTCCGGCCACTGCAGCACGCGCTCATCAACCAGATCAACCCAGCCACTGAAGTCGCTTTCGCTGCCCAGCGGCACGCCCAGCGCCCATGGCTGCGCCTGCAGCTTGTCCTGCAACTGCTCCAGCACGCGCTCGAACGAGGCGCCTACGCGGTCCATCTTGTTGACGAAGGCGATCAGCGGCACGCGGTGCCGGCGTGCCTGGCGCCACACGGTTTCCGACTGCGGCTGCACGCCATCCACGGCCGAGAACACGGCCACCGCGCCATCGAGTACGCGCAGCGAGCGCTCGACCTCGATGGCGAAGTCGATGTGGCCCGGCGTATCGATCAGGGTCAGCCGATGCGGCGGCAGGCCGCGCGGCGCCCATTGCGCCTGTACCGCAGCCGCGCCGATGGTGATGCCACGTTCGCGCTCGATCGCCGAGAAGTCGGTGGTCGCGTTGCCATCGTGCACTTCGCCGACGCGGTGGATCTCGCCGCTCTTCCACAGCAGGCGTTCGGTCAGCGTGGTCTTGCCGGCGTCGATGTGGGCAATGATGCCGAGGTTGCGACGGCGGGAAAGAACTTGGGTGTTCATATGAGTGTTCCTGCAAAGCCAACTCCAGGGGCCGCGTACCCCGGTTGGCGACAGGGCACGCGGCTAGCGTTCGGTCTCGGCGATCTGGTGCATGGCACGTTCTCCTTGCGGTACCGGGCGGGGCCGGCTGGGTAGAGTCGACCGGCAGGGTCGACTGTTAGGCAGGGTCGACTGGGTAGGGTCGACTGTTAGTCGACCAAACAAACCAAAAACGAAAAGAGCGCCCCGGAGGGCGCTCTGTCGAAGGTCCAGCGATGGCCGCTTCAACGGCCTCGTGGGGCTCCAGGCAGACACGCCCGTTCCGCGCTTGCGCGGGTCAGGGTGAAAAACTTCAGGAGCGGCATCCGGTTCATGGGGCGCATTCTAGACCTGCCAATCTGGCGCGCAAGTGAATATTGAACACATGGATGGAACGATGAAGCCGACAAAGATCGGGGTCAGATCCCTTTGCCCACGGCAAAGGGCTCCGACCGCTGCATGCCCTCAGTTGCACTCATGCAGCTTGCGGGCCTCGGCCACCGTCGCAGGCCGGTCATCCCCCATCGAGATCCAGCCCTTCAGTGACATCGCCGGATCCACCTGCGGCTGCCGCGGAGCGCCATGAATCACCACCTCGGTCCAGCTTCCCACCGGCGCCAGCTCGGCCAGTCGTGCCGCCTGATCGTCCTCAGTGCTGAACATGTCGCCCGGCTTCGCCGGCGTCGCGTTGTTCACGGTTTCGGTCTTGCGCACCCGGACCCGCAAAGCGCCATCGGCCAGGCGCTGGGTGGTCACCTCATGCCGTTCAACACCATAGGCCCAGCGGCTTTCCCCGGCACGTCGGGTTTCACTGCCATCGTCGGCCACCACCACCGCGTCGCCGGCCGCCTCGGCCACGGCCGCGAGCGAGCCCATCCCGGACAGCATTGCCTGGTAGGCGATCATCTGCCGCTGCTCGGTGGCCAACGCCACGTTACCCGCCTTGCCGGCAGGAATCTGCAGGTACACCGCCTCCCTGCACAGCATCAGCACCTGCTGGTCTTCCCAGCTGACCAGCATTTCCTCGTTGGCGAAGTAACGGGTTGATACCGGCACAACAGCAGCACCGTCCCGGTCGGAATGCCGGCTCTCGATCAGCGAGGCCTGGTCGGCCGCCTTGACCAGGGATACCGAAGAGGTCGATGCCGCGTTGGCGGCACAGACGGAAGCGACCATGGCAGCCAGCAGCACGCCACGCGAAACGGTACGGATCATTGCATCAGTCCATTGAAGAAAGCCAAACCGGCATAGTGTCTCATGCCTCTATGCCCAAGGCGCCATGTGGGGCATCAGGCGGTGCGGCATTTGCGTCTTGCGCAAACGATTGCCGCGATACGGACCGGGCCGCCAATCGCCCCTGCCGCGGAGCGCGGCGCTTGGGTACGCACCTGCTCCACGTTACCTGGTGCTTGACGACCGGCACGCGCGGCCTCAAGCCCACCTTTCCGTTGTTGACCTAAAGAACGAGGATGCCGCGCCGCTACCGGTATGCCTCCGTATTTGCGATACATCATGGACGATTCAAACCCCTTCCTACTTCCCCAGCACTCCTTGCGCTACCGCGTGCAGCGCTTCATTGCAAAAGGCCGCCTACCCCGCCTCTACCCTTGGCTGATCATCCTGGCCGCCATCGCGCTCGGCGCGGCCTATCTGATCCGGTTTCACAGCCATCCGCTCGGAGACCCGGACTCGTGGGGACAGTTCGGCGATTTCCTCGGGGGGCTGCTCAATCCGCTGGTGGGCATCGTCACCGTCCTCATGGTTCTGGAGACGCTTCGAATCACGCGAAGAGAGGCGGCGGACACCCGGGCCGCACTGGAACACCAACGCCTGGAGATGCACGAACAAACGCGGCACGCCTCGGACCAGGCTGAAAGCGCAGCAGGTCAGCTGCAAGCTGTGCAGACCCAGCTTGCCGAAGCGCGAGCACGAGAAGCCCTGGCATATCTTGAGAAACACCTGGACGCTCTGGTCCTGGAGCTCGACCGGTCAATGCAGACGTCCATCGCGCGGCAATTGCAGTATCGCAAAGACGCTTCAGCCTCTACATACTTCAATTCAATGACCCGAAAGGCCGAAGTACTGTCGAAGCTCGACCGTGCCGCCGTAGCAGGAGCACGAGGGACTACCTCAAATTCGGCCAATCTCACCACCGATCGGGCCGATCAGAGCGAGAAATTCAACATAGAGCTGGAAAAATGGCGATCCGAGTTCGGGCACGCCATCGAGCTCGTAACGGATATTGCCACCTATTGTGATCTCTACGCCGTGGGCGCTGGCGCCTCCGCCATAAGCCTGTATCACTATAGGCACCGAGCCCATCCGGTGGCTGACGCACTACAGGTGCTCGGCCTGATCGATGAGTCAACCGGCAAAAGCCTGGCTCCCGGCCCTGTCCCCAAACCCGCTCAGCCGGATTCGACTTCATCCCGGGAAGGCGCCGCCACCAACGATACGAGCGAGGCGCAAGGAGTGACCAGATAGCATCGACGCCGCCTCCGCGCGGGGCGAGACCGCCCCCTGCTGCACATGCAAAGGGCCAAAATCTAGTTCACGTCGATATCTGCGCCAGGACAGCTGGTGTTTCTCATTGCAGCCCTTCCGTTGGCGAGGGGCCACGTCAACCCTGCAGACATCCAATTGGGCGGAGCCTCCAACAGACTAGTGTGATCAGGTCACCACCACCAACGGCACACCGCGCCGCGGATGCTGCAGCACCACCACATCCTGCTGGTAGACCCGCTGCAGATTGCCTTCAGTCAGCACCTGCAGCGGCGTGCCATCGGCGGCCACCCTGCCCTGCTCCAGCAGCACGATGCGGTCGGCATAGCCGGCGGCCAGGTTGAGGTCATGGAGTACTACGATCACGCAGGCACCGGCCTCGGCACAGGCGCGCACGCTGCGCAGCGTGCGCTCCTGGTGGCGCAGGTCCAGGGCCGCGGTCGGCTCGTCCAGCAACAGCAGCGGCGTGTCCTGTGCGAGCACGCGCGCGAACGTGGTCCGGGCTGATTCGCCGCCCGACAGCTGCTGCACTTCGCGCAGGCGCAACGCCTGCAGCTCGGCAGCATCGATCGAGGCTTCCACGCGCGCATCATCCACGACCGGGTCCGGCGGATGCGGCAGGCGCCCCATCGCCACCACTTCCTCCACGCTGAAGGCAAAGCGCACCCCATGCTCCTGCGGCATCACCGCGCGCTCGCGTGCCAGCGGGCCCGCCTTGAAACCCGCCAGCGGCCTGCCCAGCAGGCTCACCTCGCCGGCATCGGCACGCAGATCCCCGGCCGCCACGGCCAGCAGTGTGGACTTGCCCGCGCCATTCGGACCCACCAGTGCGGTCACCGTACCCGGCTCGAATGCCAACGAGATGCCATGCAGGATCTCGCGCTGCTGGCGCCGCACCACCACCTCGTGAAGCCTCAACAGCACGCTCATGACGCCGCCTTGCGGCGCTGCTGCAGCACCAGCCAGAGGAAGAACGGCGCGCCCAGCGCCGCCGAGAACAGCCCCAGCGGAATCTCCGCCGGCGGATCCAGCGTGCGTGCGGCCGTGTCGGCAACCACGATCAGCAGCGCGCCAAGCACGCCGGACATCGGCAGCAACCAGCGATGGCCTGGGCCGACCAGCATCCGTGCCACGTGTGGCACCACCAGGCCAACGAAGCTGATCGAGCCGGCAAAGGCCACCGCTGCGCCCACCAGCAGCGCACTGAAGGCCACCAGGCGCCGGCGCGTGCGGGTCACGTCCAGCCCGAGATGCTGCGCCTGACGCTCACCGAGGGCCAGCATGTCCAGCGGCGTGGCCAGCCGCTGCAGGGCCAGCACACCGATCGCGAACAGCGGCACCACGGCCGCCACGTCGGCCCAGTTGGCACGCGCCAGCGAGCCCATCTGCCAGAACACCAGTGACTGCAGCTCGCTTTCACTGGCGATGTAGGTCAGGAAGCCGATCAGCGCCGAGCAGAACGCCGCCATCGCGATGCCGACCAGCAGCAGGGTGGCGTTGCCGGTGCCCTTGCCGGGACGGGCCAGCGCATAGGTCAGGCCGATCGCCAGCGCGCCGCCTGCGAAGGCCGCCACCGGCACCAGCCAGCCCGCGGCTCCGGCAGCACCGAGCACAATGGCCGCCACCGCGCCCAGCGCTGCGCCCTGGCTGACGCCGACAATGCCCGGATCGGCCAGCGGGTTGCCGAACAGCCCTTGCAGGCTGGCACCGGCCATCGCCAGTGCTGCCCCCACCATTGCTCCGAGCAGGGCGCGCGGAATGCGCAGCTGCCAGACCACCGCCAGGTCACGGCTGCTGACCGCCTGCGGATCGAGCAGGCCCAGCTTCACCGCCAGCGCCTGCATCACCTCCAGGGGCGGCAGCCGCAGCGGCCCCACCGCAAACGACGCCAGCACCGCCCCCAGCAGTGCCAGCAACGCCACCATCAACATCACCCGCCCGCGACGGCGGCGCCGATCCGCCGGACTCATGCCTTCGGCAACGCCGCCAGTGCCTTGGCCAGCGCCAGTGCACCCGCACCGGAGCCGACGCTGGTGTACTTCAGCTGCACATCCGGCATCACCCAGACCCGGTTGGCCAGGCCGGCCGGGGTCTGCTTCAGCGTCGGATACGCCTTCCACAGGCCTTCGGCACCGCCGAACAGCTGCAGGTCATGCTCGGTCACCAGGATCACGTCGGGAGCGGCGGCCACCACACCTTCATTGCTCAGCTGCGAGTAGTTCTTCACTCCCGCTTCGGTGCCGATGTTGACGCCGCCGGCCAGCGCGATCAGCTGCGCGGACGCACTGTCGGCACCTGCCACAGTCGGTGAGCCACCGGCGCCGGTGGCCGAGACGTGAATCACTCGTGGCGCATGACCCAGGCCCTTGCCAAGCGCTGCAGCCTCATCGAGCTGACGCTGCACCTGCGAGGCAAGCGCCTGCCCTGCCTCGGCCAGCCCTAGCGCGGCGGCCACCTTGCGCACCTTGTCCGGTGCCGGTTGCAGGTCGTCGATGACCACCGCCGGCTCGCCGACTTCGCGCAGCTTCTTGGCCAACTCGGTATGGCGGCGCAGGCTGTTGCCGAGGAACAGCGAACCCTTCAGGCTCAGCACGCCCTCTACGCCGGTGGTGCGGTTGAACAGGAACTGATGCGGTGCCGCCAGCCCCGCCTGGGTGGTGGTGTTGGTCGGCGCAGCGAATACCTGCCCGCCCAGGCCAAGCGCTTCGATCACCGCGATCACATCGTCACCGCCGGCAATGATGCGGCTGGTGTCGGTCACCTCGACGTCGGCACCGTCATCGGAGTGCACCTTGGCGGGGAGCGCCGCCTTCTGATCGCGCGCCACCGGCATCTCGGCACCGGCCACGCGCTGCCAGCCTTCCGGCAGTGCGGTTCCGGCGGCGGGCGCAGACGCTGCCGCGGCCGGCTTGGCCGGGTCCGAAGGCGCCGACGAACCGCCGCAGGCGGCCAGCACCAGCGAAACAGCCAGGGGAAGTGCGCACAGGCGCAGACGGGATGCGATGTTCATGGACGTTCTCCTTGCTGGCCGGGCAGCGCAGCCGCCGCCCGGCCGGATGGCTTACTGCTTCGGGGTGATCCGGGTGATGCGGTCACCCTTCGGATCTTCGGCACCACGCGACTTGTTGACCGCGAACACATTGCCCTTGCCGTCGGCGCGGACATGGTTGGGCAGCGTGCCGCCATCGAGGTTGGCGACCACCTTGCCGTCGCCATTGACCACGGTGACGGTGCCGGCACCGCGGTTGCTCACATAGGCCAGGCCGGACGCATCATCGAAGGCCACGTTCAGTGCGCCTGCGCCGACCGCCACGTCATGCAGCACCTTGCCGGCCGCCACATCAACGATCAGCAGGTTGTCGGTGCCCTGCGAGGCCACGTACAGGCGATTGCGCGCCGCGTCGAACGCCACGCCGGAAGCGCTGATCGAATTGCCCAGGTCGATGACCTTGTCGACCTTGCCGCTGGCCACGTCGATCACCGCGGCCTCCGGCGTGCCGATGCTGACCGTGAACAGTTTGCCGCCCTTCTCGTCCAGCACCAGGCTCATCGGGGTGAACTTGCCGTCATCCACGCCGGATTCCAGCGTCACCGCCGGCAGTTCCTTGAAGGTCTTCGCGTCGAACACCGACAGGTGATCTTCCCCCGTCGCCGAGGCGAACACCTTGCCGCGGGTGCCATCGACCACCACATCGCGCGCGTGCGGCACCGCATCGACCGGGAACTGGTGGACCAGCGACAGATCCTTCTGGCGGTACACAGCCAAGCTGTTCTGGCGGGTATTGGTCACCCAGACATTGCCGTTGGCATCGTCCACGCCCACGCCGTAGACCGCGTACACCGCGCCGTTGCTGCTGCCCGGCACCTGTGCGGGGGTGATCGCCTTGGTCACCTTCAGCGTTTTCGGGTCCAGCTTCAGCAGCTGCGACTGGGTGACCGGCGGACGGCCCACCGCCGAGGTCACGAACACCGCGTTGCTGGCAGCACTGTAGGCGGACTGGTACAAGCCCGGCACCAGCCGGTTGGACTGGGTCGCGAAGCCGGCCTGGCCGGACAGCGGCAGCTGCGGCGAAACACGCAGCTTCAGCACCGTGGCCGCGGCCGGCTGGCTGGCGCGCACGACCACCGGGTGGGTGCCCGGCACGGCATCGGCCGGGATGCTCAGCTGGGTCTTGAAGTTGCCATCGGCATCGACCACCAGCGGCTGCGTGGTAAGCACGCTGTCGCCGCGCAGCAGGCTGACCTTCTGGCCAGGCACGAAACCGCGACCGATCACGTCGGCCGTGCTGCCGGGAACCACGTTCTCACCGCGTGAGACAACCTCACCCTTGAACGTGGCATTGGCCGGCTGGTCGAACACCGGCTGCGCGCTGGCGGTGACCGCCAGCAACAGCCCAGCGGCCAGGGAAGTGAGACGGAAGGACGGACGGAACGACATGGCAGGCTCCTTGCACACGTAGGCCGCGCCAGCGGGCGCGGGATTCATCGGTTGCCTGGGCCGCTGCACATCGGCAGTCACGCCTGGGTAGTGGGGTCGCACGCAGTTGCGTGCGAAGGGATTCATTCGGCGCTGTTGTCACCCGCATTGGGCGCGCCGTCACCGGCGCTGCGATCGGTCACGCCGTACAGTTCATGCAGCGCGGCATGGAACGAGGCCGGCAGCATCGGGCCGTGGCCGAGGCCATCGAACTCGCGGTAATGGACACTCAGTGCGGGCACCTTGCCCAGCCGCTCGGACAGCTGCATCGCGGCATCCGGCGTGGCACCGCCGATACGCCGTAGGTGGGCGACCACGCGCGGATTGTTCATGTCGCGCTTGCCACGATCGCCGACGCGCTCGGCGCCACCCAGCATCAGCCACAGCGTTGCCGGCTGCCCATGCACGTTCTGCACGAACTGCTGTTCCGGGTCGCCCAGCGCCGCACCCTGGCTCCACCACAGCGACGGACTGGCCGCCAGGTAGGACTGGAACGCGGCCGGACGGGTGTACAGCGCATTGAGCACGAACAGCCCGCCCAGCGAGTGGCCCCATAGCGATTGCTGCTGCGTATCGATGCGTGCGCGACGCTCGACTTCAGGCTTGATGCGGCGCTCGATGACATCGAGGAAGGCCGCGGCGCCACCGCCGACGGCCTGGGTCGTACCGCCCTCATCGTCGGCGCGGTCGATCCATGCGGTGTAGTCGCGGGTGCGTGCCTTGGAATCGATGCGCAGGTCGTTGTCATAACCGATCAGCACCAGTACCGGCGGCGCCTTGCGTGCAGCCAGCTCGGCCAGCAGCGGCTGATCCAGCACCATGGCCACCGCATTGCCATCCAGCGCGTACAGCACCGGCAGCGGCGCCTTCCCGGCCTTGGCCGGTATCGCCAGGTTGACCCGCCAGCGCCGCTGCTGGTCCGGGCTGTCCACCACGAAATGTTCGAATCGATAGGCGGCAGCCGGCTCATCGAGCACGGTGCGGCCGATCTTCTGCAGCGGATTGCGCTGCTGCGCATGTGCGTACGGGGTAGCCAGGAGCAGACCCATCATCAAGGCGGCCAGGCCGCGGGCCAGCGGACCACGGCGCGAAGGCAGGACGAAATGCTTCATCAGCGGCGGCAGGAGCGGCCCAGGGCCGCCGGTTCACAAGGGACCGCAGTCTACCTCAAACGCGAATGATTATCACATCGATCAAACGTCACACTGTGTATCACGCGCGCGACCATTGCCGAGCGTCATCGGCGCGCGCATCCACGCGTGGCGTGGACCTGCTGGGGTCAGGGGCCGGTCGGCACCGGACCGTAGGCGTTTTCCTGCGGCGTGCCCGGCAGCAGCGTGAACACGAAGATCACCAGGCCGCCGAACGGAATGAAGGCCAGCAGGTACATCCAGCCCGACTGGTTGCAGTCATGCAGGCGGCGCACGGTGACGGCGATGACCGGCAGCAGGGTGGCCAGCCAGAACACGGTAAACAGAATGATCGACGCGATGCCCAGGCCATCGGACTGGATCACCAGCGCGGTGATGAGCGGCACCATCAGCACGGCGGAGATGATCAGGATGAACAGCTGGAACATCCAGTATTCCCGACGGTTGGCACGACCCTCGAACTGGGCGTAACGCTTCAACGGCAGAATCATTTCCTGCACGGCATCGATCCTTGATAAAGAGAAGCCGCGCAGTGTGCCAAACCGCGGATCCCGGAACAATGTGCAGCCGAGCATCGCTCGGCTTCCAGCTGCAGGATCAACGACCCTTGGCGGCGCGCGCCGACGCGCGTTCGGCGCGCAGGCGATCCAGCTTTTCCTTCAACTTGATTTCCAGCCCACGCGGCACCGGGTTGTAGTACACGCGCTCGCCCATCGCATCCGGGAAGCCGGTCTGGTCCAGCGCAATGCCGCCCTCGGCATCGTGGTCGTACTGGTACTCGGCGCCGTAGCCCAGCTCCTTCATCAGCTTGGTCGGCGCGTTGCGCAGGTGCAGCGGCACTTCCTCGGTGCCACTCTCTCGCACATCGGCCTTGGCCTGGTTGAACGCCGCATAGCCGGCATTCGACTTGGCGGTGCTGGCCAGGTACAGCACCAGCTGGGCAAAGGCGAGCTCGCCTTCCGGGCTGCCCAGCCGCTCGTAGATGTCCCAGGCCTCCAGCGCCATGCTCTGCGCGCGCGGATCGGCCAGGCCGATGTCCTCGATGGCCATGCGGGTCAACCGGCGTGCCAGGTAGGACGGATCGCAACCGCCATCCAGCATGCGGGTCAACCAGTACAGGGCAGCGTCGGGATTGGAGCTGCGCACCGACTTGTGCAGCGCCGAGATCTGGTCGTAGAACTGTTCGCCACCCTTGTCGAAGCGGCGGGTGCGGTCGGCCAGCACCT
The DNA here is from genome assembly GCF_945952405.1 of uncultured Stenotrophomonas sp. Taxonomy (GTDB): domain Bacteria; phylum Pseudomonadota; class Gammaproteobacteria; order Xanthomonadales; family Xanthomonadaceae; genus Stenotrophomonas. The sequence goes on from NZ_CAMFIA010000006.1 coordinate 247,640, forward strand.
GGGTCAGGGTCTGCGGCGTGATGCGCCCGCCCTCCCCGCCCGCCAGCTCGGCGGCGATTTCCAGCAGGGTCAGCGCACGACGCACGTCACCATCGGCGGCCGTGGCGATTTCCAGCAGCAACTCCGGCGCAACCTCGATCCCCTCCCCGCCCAGGCCACGCTCGCGATCGCCGAGGGCGCGCTCCAGCGCTTCGACAATATCGGTCGGCGAGACCGCTTCCAGCACGTGCACACGGCAGCGCGACAACAGCGCCGAGTTCAACTCGAACGACGGGTTCTCGGTGGTGGCACCGACAAACAGGATGGTGCCGCGTTCGATGTGCGGCAGGAACGCGTCCTGCTGCGCCTTGTTGAAGCGATGCACCTCGTCGACGAACAGCACGGTACGGCGGCCCTCGGCGAAGCGCTGGGCGGCCTCGGCCAGCACCTGGCGCACCTCCGGCAGACCAGACAGCACGGCCGAGATGGCGCGGAATTCGGCGTCCGAGTACTCGGCCAGCAGCAGCGACAGCGTGGTCTTGCCGCACCCCGGCGGGCCCCACAGGATCATTGAATGCACGCGGCCGGATTCGACCGCGCGGCGCAGCGCGCTGTCGGGCGCCAGCAGGCGCTTCTGCCCGACCATCTCGTCGAGGGTGCGCGGGCGCATGCGCTCGGCCAGCGGGCGCAGGTGTTCCCGATCGACGCTCAGCAGATCGGGGCCAGGGAATGAAGTGGAGCGATGTCTTGGCACACGCGCATTGTACCGCGCCGGGATGGCCACGAATCCGGCAGTGCCGGTCCACCATCCATTGCCGATGAGGTCGCAGCAACCCCGGTAGTGCCGGCCGCTGGCCGGCAACCGAAATCACGTAATGCCGGCCAACGGCCAGCATTACGCCTCCGCCATCAATTGCCGATGGGCTCGCAACAACCCCGGTAGTGCCGGCCGCTGGCCGGCAACCGAAATCACGTAATGCCGGCCA
>NZ_CAMFIA010000007.1 GCF_945952405.1 uncultured Stenotrophomonas sp.
CCGCCGGCGCTGCTTCAACCGCCGCCGGTGCCGCGCCGGATGGGGCGGGCATGCGCAGCACCTGCTGCGTGCTGCCGGATGGGCAGGGTGTGCGCTGCAGGGTAGGGACGTCGCTGCTGCTGGAGGTGCAGCGGTAGATCACGCCTTCTTCGGCCAGTGCCGCGCCGGGCAGCAACGCCAGGGCCAGCCAGATCAATCGGTTCATGCGCACAGCGTACAGGCTGCGCCGGCACGCCGCGCTCAGCGCTGGCAATCACGCGACAGGCGCGCGTCGATGCCGCGCTGCTCCTTGCTGATGGCGGTGCGCTCGCTCTGCAGTGCGCTGTTGTAGCGACGGTCCAGCTCCCAGCGGCGGTCGCGCAGCCGCGCGCAGACGTCCTGGGGCGGCAGCGCGGTGCAGCTGTCGCGGACCAGCACGTTGCCGGCCGGGACCTGCACGCCCACGCCGACCGACGGCGGCCGATAACCGGCGCCTTCACCCACCGGCGTGCCGATGGCCGGGCGAGGGCCGGGTGGCATCGGGCCGTGATGCCGGTGCGGCAGCCAGACACTGGTCCACAACGGTACCCAGCGTGGATTGCCCTCGTTGTTGTCGCTGGTATAGCGCTGGCCGTCGTCGCTCACGCACTCGTACATCGGCTGCGGCGGCTGGATGTAGACGTGGCGGACTTCGCGTTCACGGAGGGCGGGTACGTCGCTGGGCGGCGGCGGTGTGGCATCGCTGCGCACCACGCGCGGAGCCGGGTCGCGCGGGCGCTGCAGGTCGCGCACTTGCTGGCGTCCACCGTTGCAGGGCGTGTCCTGCAGTGCGACGGCGCCGTTGCTGGCGACGCAGCGGTACACGCGCACGTCTTCGGGCTCGGCGGCGGATGCCACCAACGGCAGCAGCAGGCTCAGGCTCAGGACGGCACGCAGCAGGCTCATGGCGGCAGGGTGCGGGATTGTCCGCGGCAGCGCAATCGTGGGCTCAGGAGCGCAGCACGTTGCCGCTGAGTGCGTCGCGGATCGGGGTGGGCTGGGCCAGGCCGCCGGTCTGGCCATCGAGGATGCCGTCGAGCAGGCGCAGCAGGCGGGGATCCAGCTCTTCGCGGCTGCGTGCCGGCGGCTCACCGGCCAGGTTGGCGCTGGTGGAGACCAGCGGGCCGCCCCAGGCGCGGCACAGCGCGGCCACCAGCGGGTGCGCGCTGATGCGCACGGCAATGCCGCTGTGCTCGCCGGTGACCCAGGGCTGCGCGCGGGGGCCGGCCGGCAGGATCCAGGTGTTGGCGCCGGGCCAGCTGGCCAGCACGGCGCGCTGGCGGGCGTCGGGCAGCGCCTGCAGGCGCACCCAGCCCTCCAGCTGCGGCAGTTCCGCGGCCACCAGGATCATGCCCTTCTCGATCGGGCGCTGTTTCAGCCGCAGCACCATGTGCACTGCTGCTTCATGCGAAGGGTCGCAGCCCAGGCCCCAGACCGCTTCGGTCGGGTAGGCGATCACGCCGCCGGAGCGGAGCGTGGTGACAGCAGAGTCCAGGGTGAGTTCTTTCATGGCGGCGACCGGCCCGGCGTGGGCCTTCATTATCCCCCCACTGCGTGCACAGCGGGTGGAGCGGTGGGTGCGTACCGTTGGTCCGCACACCCCGGCAGATCATCCACGCATGGCGTGGATCTACTTCGCGGCCTTCTTGACCGCCTTCTTGACTGCTTTCTTGGCAGGTGCCTTCTTCGCCGCTGCCTTCTTCGCCGGGGCCTTCTTGGCTGCGGCTTTCTTCGGCGCCGCTTCCTTCTTCACCGCCGCCTTCTTGGCCGGTGCCTTCTTCGCGGCGGCCTTCTTGGCGCCGAAGCCCTTGCGCACCGGCTTGCCGGTTTCTTCCATCAGCTGCTGCACTTCGGCCAGGGTCAGCGATGCCGGTTCACGATCCTTGGGGATCTTGCCGTTCATTTTGCCGTCGCTGATATACGGGCCGAAACGGCCGTTCAGCACCTGGATGTCGCTGCCCTCGAACTCCTTGATGATCCGGTTGCGCGCGATCTCTTCCTTTTCTTCGATCAGGAATACGGCGCGGGCCAGGTCGATGGTGTAAGGGTCGTCTTCCTTCTTCAGCGAGGCATAGGTGCTGCCACGCTTGGCGAACGGGCCGAAACGGCCGATGCCGACGCTGACCGGCTCGCCGTTGTCCTCACCCAGCGCGCGCGGCATCAGGAACAGTTCCAGCGCGTCTTCCAGGGTGATGGTGTGCATCGACTGGCCCGGCCGCAGCGAGGCGAACTTGGGCTTCTCCTCGGCGTCCTCGGCGGTGCTGCCGATGGCCGCGTACGGCCCGAAGCGGCCCAGGCGCACGCTGACCGGCTTGCCGGTCTTCGGGTCGGTACCGAGCTCGCGCGCGCCACTGGCCTCGGCACGGTCGACTGATTCCTTCTTGTCCTCGACCAGTTCCTTGAACGGTTCCCAGAAGCGCGACATCAGCGGGATCCACTCTTCCTCTCCACGCGAGACGGCATCGAGCTCGTCCTCGAGCTTGGCGGTGAAGTCGTAGTCCACGTACTGGGTGAAGTGGCTGGACAGGAACTTGGACACCGCGCGGCCGACATCGGACGGGCGGAAGCTGCGGCCTTCCATTTCCACGTACTTGCGGAACAGCAGGGTCTGGATGATCGAGGCGTAGGTCGAGGGACGGCCGATGCCGTACTCTTCCAGTGCCTTCACCAGCGCCGCTTCGGTGTAGCGCGGCGGCGGCTGGGTGAAGTGCTGCTCGGCCTGGATGCGTTCCAGCGGCACGCGGTCGCCGGGCTTCATCGCCGGCAACTTGCGGCCTTCATCCTCGTCCTCGGCGCTCTTGCTGTCCTTGCCTTCCTCGTAGACGGCCAGGAAGCCGGGCACGACCACGGTGGTGCCGCTGGCGCGGAACACATGCTCGCTGCCAGCGGACAGATCGACGCTGACGGTATTGAGCGTGGCCGGAATCATCTGGCAGGCCACCGCACGCTTCCAGATCAGTTCGTACAGGCGGCGTTCGTCGTCGGTCAGGAAGCGCGCCACCTGGGCCGGGGTGCGCAGGGCCGAGGTCGGGCGCACCGCTTCGTGCGCTTCCTGGGCGTTCTTCGACTTGGTCTGGTAGGTGTTCGGCTGGTCCGGCAGCGAGGCAATGCCGTAGTCGCGGGCGATCACGTCGCGGATCTCGGCCAGCGCGTCCTGCGACAGGTTCACCGAGTCGGTACGCATATAGGAAATCAGGCCGACGGTGCCCTCGTCGCCGATCGCCACGCCTTCATACAGCTTCTGCGCCACCTGCATGGTCTTGCGGGTGGTGAAGCCGAGCTTGCGCGAGGCCTCCTGCTGCAGGGTGGAGGTGGTGAACGGCGGAGCCGGTCGGCGCTTGCGTTCCTTGCTGGCCACGTCGGTGACGTGCAGCGAGCCCTGCGCGGCCTGCTGGATGCGCAGGCGGGCGGCCTCGGCAGTGTCGCCATCGGTGATGGTGAACTGCTCGAACTTCTGCCCGTCCAGCTTGATCAGCTTGGCGTTGAAGTGCTGCGACGGGTGCGCGCACTCGGCGGCGATCGACCAGTACTCGCGGGCGATGAAGGCTTCGATCTCTTCCTCGCGCTCGACGATCATGCGCAGCGCCGGGCTCTGCACACGGCCCGCGGACAGGCCGCGCTGGACCTTGCGCCACAGCACCGGCGACAGGTTGAAGCCCACCAGATAGTCCAGCGCGCGGCGCGCCTGCTGGGCATCGACGAGGTCGCTGGCAATCGCGCGCGGCTGGCTGATCGCTTCCTTGATGGCGCGCGGGGTGATCTCGGTGAACACTACGCGCTGCATCGGCTTGTCCTTGACCAGCCCGCGTTCCTTCAGGATCTCGGCGATATGCCAGCTGATCGCCTCACCTTCGCGATCCGGGTCGGTCGCCAGCAGGATGTCGTCGGCGCCCTTGGCGGCCTTGGCGATCGCATCGACGTGCTTCTCGTTCTTGTCGATCACGTCGTAGTGCATGGCGAACCCGTTGTCCGGGTCGACCGCGCCTTCCTTCGGAATCAGGTCACGCACATGCCCATACGAGGCCAGGACGGTGTAGTCCTTGCCGAGGTATTTGTTGATCGTCTTGGCCTTGGCCGGCGATTCGACGATGAGCAGGTGCTTGGGCATGGCAGCAGGTCTGTGGGGCGAACCGTGGGGAAGGGGCCGCTAGGGTGGAGCAAACGGCCGCATTAGTGAAGCGGCCACGGGCAAATCCATAAACTGAACGCCCGGTAATGTGCCGGGCGTTCAGGTTTCACCTTATTAGAGGAATCACGGCCGGCCAGCCCCTGTCAAGCAGCCAGGCGTGATGATGGCCGTTCAGGAGGCCATCTTGGCGATGAATCCGACCGCGAAGACCAGCATCACCAGGCCCGCCAGCGACAGCAGCGCGGTCAGCACCAGCACCAGCAGGGCGACCGTGCCCAGCTCGCGGCGCTGCAGCTGCGGCTGGTCGGTGTAGGCCCAGCGGTCGACCACCAGGGTGTCGCAGATCATGTCGTGCAGGCCCTGCTTGCGCTCGGTGAAGGCCGCCATCAGGAAGCCGATGCCGAGCGTCAGGCTGCTCAGCAGCATCGCCCAATAGCGACCGAATGCGCGACCCTTGGTCAGGCGCTCGCCATTGCTACGCACGACCTTGATGCCGACCGCCATCTTGCCCAGCGTGGCGCCGCCCTTGGAGGCATGGAACCAGGTGTAGTAGGTCAGGCCGATGGCGAAGTTGATCAGCGCGCTGGACAGCTGGGCGACCACTTCGATGGCCGATTCACCGCTGCCCACCGCGCCCATGCTGGCGCCAAGCACCACGCCGATGATCGCGCCGATGATGCTGCCGGGAATGACCAGCACGAGGTAGTCGATCATGTAGGCCGCCACGCGCTTCCAGAAGCCCGCGTAGACCACTTCGCCGCCCATTACCGGCTGCGCATGGCTGCCGCCGGCCAGTGCCGCCGGCGCGCTGTAGGGCGAACTGCTGAGGGCACCGGTGCCGGGCAGCGGTGCGCTGCCATTGTCGATCGCGGCATAGTCGCCGCGCAGGTCGAAGCCACCGCTGGCGGTGGTCGCGCTGGCGTCGGCCAGGGTCTGCAGGCCGAGCTCGTCGACCACCTGGCGCAACGCCGCCCACTGCGCCATGCCTTCGCGCCAGACCAGGGTGTCCAGGTTCAGTTGGCCGCGCTGGAAGCGCTGGCGGATCTCCAGGACCGGCAGCGGGCCCTGGCGTTGCTGTCCTTCGGCGTAGTACCACTCAGTCATTGCATGTTCCCTGTTGGATCGTCCTTGGAAGTGCCGGTACGTGCGCGGCTCAGCCGCGGCACGACGGCGGCAGGTACTTGTCGTCGCTTTCGCCGCTGCATTCCCAGCGGCCACTGTCGCGGTCGTACTCCAGCCACAGCAGGTCGCCGTCGATGCTCTTGCCGGGCACGGCCAGCGTGGCTTCGATGCCGCAGTGGCCGTTGTTGAAGCGGCCGATGTTCACCGCCGACAGGCCGGCGTGGGCGAAATCGCCCGGTGCCGGGAAGCCGGCGTCATTGGCGCCCGGGCAGCGGCCTTCGTCATCGGCGAAATGCTGCACCTGGTCCTTCAGCGGCTGCAGCACCGCCACCGCACCGGCGACTTTGCTGCGCAGGGTGTATTCGTTGTAGGCCGGGAACGCGATCGCGGCCAGGATCGCCAGGATCGGCACCAGCACCAGCAGCAGGCCTCCGCCGATGATGGCGGTGAGCGCGCAGCCGGACAGCTTCTTCTTCGGCGGCAGCGCAGTGGCCGATGCGGCGGCGGTGTAGGGCGTGGATGGCGGCAGCACCGGCGGCTGCGGCGGAGGCGGTACCACCGGTTCCGGTTCGGGCTCGGCTTCGAGCGGCGGCGTGGCGGCATCCAGTGCCGGCACGATCAGGCCGAGTTCGTCGACGACGGTGCGCAACGGCTGCCATTGCGGCAGGCCGTCACGCCAGACCAGGGTGTCCAGGGAGATCTGATTGTTGCGGAACAACTCGACCAACTGTTCCGCCGGCAGCGGGCCTTGCTGCCGGTTGCCTTCTGCATGGAACCACTCGCTCACGGGGACGCTCCTGAATGCGCTATGCCCCCAAGTGTACGGTCAGTGCAGGGGTTCTGGCTCGTCCATGAACATCTGCGTCTCCATCCAGGCATAGGCCGCTTCGGAGCCGGGCTGGTTGAACAGCACCATCAGCACGACCCACTTCAGGTCGTCCAGGTCCAGTTCGTCCTGGTCCAGCGCCATCGCCCGGTCCAGGACCAGCTCGCGCTGGTCGGCATCGAGGATGCCGTGCTGTTCCAGGTACAGCAGGAAGCCGCGGCACTCCACATCCAGCTTGTCCAGCTCGGGGCCGTGGTAGACGCGCACGGGGCCATCGACCCGGGCCTGGGACATGCTCGGCCGCTGCGCGGCCAGGGCGTCGAGCCAGTCGAACGCCTTGTTGATCTCGGTTGGGCTGAAACCGGCCTGGATCAGGCCGTTCTGGAGCGAATCGCGGTCACGGATCAGGTCCGCATCTTCGCTGAAATAGTGTTCAAACAGGTACAGCAGTACGTCCAGGATGCTCTCTTTCATTGCCCCTCGGCCTGCGTCGCGCGACGCTGTGGAGGTGAAGAAACTAGGGAGTTCGACAGTAGCGGCCGTGTACGCACACCACGATTCCCGCCAGTTCCATGGCCAGCAGCATGGAGGACACCTCGGGCGCCGTCAATCCACAGCGCGTGATCAGTGAATCCATACTGCTTGGGTTGTGCTCCAGCGCCCGCCACAAGCACTGGTAGTCAGGGTCGTCGGCCCAGCGTGCCGGCAGGAACGCCGGCGGTGCCTGTTCAGTGGGGGTGGCCAACCGTGATTGCAAGCCCGGCAGCTGCTGGCGGAGCGCGGGGGCCAGCAGTTCCAGGACGTCCTCCGGGCGTTCGACCAGCGCCGCGCCTTCACGGATCAGCCGATGGCAGCCCGCCGCGCGTGGATTGAGCACCGAGCCGGGCAGGGCACACACCTCGCGGCCGGCCTCGGCGGCCAGGCGCGCGGTGATCAGGGCGCCCGAGCGCTGCGCGGCCTCGATCACCACCGTTGCCAGCGCCAGGCCGGCCACCAGCCGGTTGCGCGCCGGGAAATGGCCGGGGCGCGCCGGCGTACCCGGCAGGTATTCACTGAGCACCACGCCCTCGGCCGCGATCTTCGCCTGCAGCCGGGCATGGCTGTCCGGAAAGGCCCGGTCCGGTCCGGTACCGATCACTGCCACGGTGCAGCCGCCCGCCTCCAGCGTGGCCAGGTGGGCCGCCGCGTCGATGCCGGCGGCCAGTCCACTGGTCACCGCCAGCCCGGCCTCGACGAAGGCACTGGCAAAGCGGGCGGCCAGCGCCCGCCCACCCGGCGTCGGCGAGCGGCTGCCGACCACCGCTACCGAGGGGCGCCAGGCCAGGCCGGGATCACCGTCGACGAACAGCGCCAGCGGTGGGTTGGGGGTGTCCAGCAGGGAGGGCGGGAAGGCCGGGTCGGTGAACGCCAGCAGGGCGCGGTTGTCCTGCTGCAGCCAGTGCAGGGCGGCGGCCCGGGTCCGGGTATCGGGGCGTTGCAGTGCCGCGCACTGTTCTGCCGTGCAGCCGTGTGCGCGCCATTCGCCCGCGCCCCGTGCCAGAGCCGCTTCGGCGGTCCCCGCGCTGTGCAGCAATGCCCGCCGTGGTGCCAGCGCGCCTGCCGCCATTACCAGGCGCAGCAGCGCCTCATCCGTGTGATTGGCCATGGCCCACTATTGAACGCAGACAACAAAGGCGCCCTAGGGCGCCTTCGCGTGTAGCGGTCAGGATTTCCCGCAGGTGGCCCCGGGCAATGGAGGCCGACCTGCCGTCGGTGCTGCCTATCGGGCGTCGGGATGCAGTGCGCTGTAACCCACGCGCACCGGCTTCACGCCCTGCATCACCAGGGCATAGCTGACGTTGTCGAAGGTGCGGAACACCATCGCGTGCGCGGCGTATTCCTCCGGCAGGGCCACCCGGCCGACGCTGCCGCCGAGCGCATCGTCCATGCGCGAGGAGGACGGGTACTTCAGGCGGTTGGCCACATGACGGCCCGGACGCCATAGCGAGAACACGGTGCCGTTGTCCACGCCCTGGCTGCGGCCGGCCGAGATCGCGACCACGTCGCGCGGACCGCCGGCGCTGAACATGTCGGTCACCGCCAGCACGCGCACGTCGAGGCCCTCGATACTGGCGGCCGGCACGTGCGGAACGAACTGCAGGTCGTACGGCCTGGCCTCGACCGGGACCAGGCGATCACCGACGCGGACTTCGCGGCCGCCCAGGTTCTTGTCCAGCACCAGCGTGGAGGTTTCGGCCTTGCCGTCGGCGACCCGGGTGATGGTGCCGGTGGCGAGCTGGGCCAGCTCGTACCCCAGCACGCCGCGGCGTGCGTTGGGCGCGTTGTAGGCCTTCCACAGGTTGCCGCTGCCGGGGGTGATGTCGCCGTTGGCGGCCAGGTCCTCGCTCGGCTTGGGCTGTGCGTAGCGCACGGTCGGGCGGACCACGGCCCAGCGCTGGCCCAGCTCGGACCCGGCCAGGCGGACATAGACGGTGTCGCCACCGGACACGCGCAGGCGGTTGTCTTCCAGCCCGACCACCTGCGGCAGCGGGTCGATGCTGTCGACCACGCTCAGCTGCTTCAGGAACGGCTCGACCTGGGCCAGCGGAATGGCATCGATCGGGGCCTCCTGGCGCGGGCCGGGCTGCGCCGCCACGGTCACCCGGTCCAGATAGGCCAGGCTGAGCACGTCACCGGGATAGATCAGGTGCGGATTGGCGATCTGCGGATTGGCCTGCCAGATCTCCGGCCACAGCCACGGCTTCTGCAGGAAACGTGCGGCGATATCCCACAACGTATCCCCTTTTCGGACCACATAGGTGTCCGGGTGCCCGCCATTCACTTCCACGGCGGTAGCATAGGCAGCCACGGTCAGCATCGCCGCGGCGACGACCGTACGAAAACGAAGCAACATAGGTGTGAAGCCCTGATTCCCCAACAGGTTCGCGCACTATAGTCCAGAAACCGGGGCGCAAGGCAAGCGTTGGAGCTAGAATCTGCGACGTATGCCGGCGTGCCGGCCCCCTATCCGGAAACAGCCATGGCCCTTCTCCCCATCCTCGAGTTCCCCGATCCGCGCCTGCGTACCAAGGCCGCGTTGATCGACGCCGCCGAAGTCACCACGCCGGCCTTCCAGGAACTGATCGACAACATGTTCCTGACCATGTACGACGCTCCGGGCATCGGCCTGGCCGCCACCCAGGTGGACGTGCACAAGCGCTTCATGGTCATTGACGTCAGCGAAGAAAAGAATGAACCGCATGTGTTCATCAACCCGGAAATCGTCGCCAAGGACGGGGGCCGGGTGTACCAGGAAGGCTGCCTGTCGGTTCCGGGCATCTTTGCCGACGTGACCCGTGCCGACACCATCACCGTGAAGTACCTGGACCGCAATGGCCAGCAGCAGCAGCTGGAAGCCGGCGAAGTGCTGGCCACCTGCATCCAGCACGAGATGGATCACCTGGACGGCAAGCTGTTCATCGACTATCTGTCGCCGCTCAAGCGCGAGATGGTGCGCAAGAAGCTGGCCAAGCAGCGCAAGCACGTGGCGTGACCGCCCATCCGGGCCGCCCTTCGGGTGGCCCGTGCCTGCGCACCACGCGCGGGCTGTACGGCGCCGGCCGACGGCGCCGTTTTCTTTCCTGCACGAATCCATCCTGCAAGTGGGGTAGCCATGAGGATTGTCTTTGCCGGTACGCCGGAGTTCGCGGTGTCATCGCTGCGCGCAGCTGCGCGCCACCATGAGGTCGTGGCCGTCTACACCCAGCCCGACCGCCCGGCCGGGCGTGGCCGCGGCCTGGCGCCGTCGCCGGTCAAGCTTGAAGCGGTTGCCCGCGGCATTCCGGTCTACCAGCCCGAATCGCTGAAGGACGAGGCAGCCCAGCGCCAGCTGCGTGACCTGCAGCCGGACCTGATGGTGGTGGTGGCCTACGGCCTGATCCTGCCCAAGGCGGTGCTGGCGATCCCGACCCACGGTTGCTGGAACGTGCATGCCTCGCTGCTGCCGCGCTGGCGCGGCGCGGCACCGATCCAGCGCGCGATCCAGGCTGGCGACGCCACCACCGGCGTCTGCCTGATGCAGATGGAGGCGGGGCTGGATACCGGCCCGGTACTGCTGCACCAGGAGCTGCCGATCGCTGCCACCGATACCGGTGGCCAGCTGCACGACAAGCTGGCCGAACTGGGCGCACAGGTGCTGTCCGATGGCCTGGGCCTGCTGCGTGCCGGCCTCAAGCCGATCGCGCGGCCGCAGCCGGAGCAGGGGGTCACCTACGCGCACAAGCTGGACAAGGCCGAAGCGAAGCTGGACTGGGCACGGGATGCAGGCGCGCTGGCGCGTACCGTGCGTGCGTTCAATCCGTGGCCGATCGCCGAGGCGGCGCTGGCCGGTGAGCGCGTGCGCATCCACGGCGCGGTGGCGCTGGAAGTGGACCACGGGCAGGCACCGGGGACGGTGCTGGCCGCCGGCCGCGACGGCATCGACATCGCCTGCGGCCAGGGTGCGTTGCGACTGCGCGTGCTGCAGCGGGAAGGCGGCAAGGCGATCACCGCGGCCGACTACCTCAATGCCCGCCGCGACCTGCGCGCAGGAGCATAAGCGGTGTCGAAGCAGAACGATTTTTCCGTCGCCAAGGCGGCGCCGGGCGCAGCCACGCGCATGCTGGCCGCGCGCGTGCTGGCGCAGGTGTTCACGCGTGGCCGTTCGCTGAAGGCGGAACTGGCCTGGGCGCTGCCGAAGCTGGCCGACAGCCGTGACCGCGCGCTGCTGGAAGCCCTGTGCTTCGCCGTCCTGCGCCGTCGCAGCACCTATGACGCGGCGCTGCAGTCGTGGATGCAGAAGCCGCTGTCGGCGCGTGACGCCGACCTGCGCACGCTGCTGATGGTCGGCTTCGCCCAGCTCGATGTGCTGGAACTGCCGGCGCACGCCGCGCTGTCGGCCACGGTCGATGCCGCGCGTGCGCTGGGCCGCGAGCGCCAGGCGGGCCTGGTCAATGCGATCCTGCGCCGTGCACAGCGCGAAGGCTTCCCCGATCAGCCCGCGCGTGATGCCTTCCCGGAATGGCTGGCCGAGGCGATCGAGCGTGACTGGCCGGCACAGGCCGAGGCGGTGTTCAGTGCAAGCCTGCAGCCGGCGCCGCTGTGGCTGCGCGCCAACCGCCAGCACGGTGGCCGCGACAAGGCGCTGGCGGCGCTGGCCGAGGTCGGCATTGCGGCTGAAGCCAGTGCGCTCTGCAGCGATGCGCTGCGCCTGGCGGCGCCGGTGGCGGTGAACCAGCTGCCCGGCTTCGTCGAGGGCGCGATTTCGGTCCAGGACCTGTCGGCGCAGTGCGCGGCCGATGCGTTGGCACCGGCGGCCGGTGCGCGCGTGCTGGACGCCTGCGCGGCGCCCGGTGGCAAGTCCGCGCACCTGCTGGAACGTGATCCGAGCCTGCGCCTGCTGGCGCTGGACATCGATGCCCGTCGCCTGGCCCGTGCGCGCGATACCTACACCCGGACCGGCGTGGGCGCGAATGCGCAGACCCTGGCCGCCGATGCCAGTGACCCCGGTGCGTGGTGGGATGGCGTCCCGTTCGATGCAATCCTGCTGGACGCGCCCTGTTCGGCAACCGGCGTGATCCGTCGCCAACCCGACGTGATGTTCCACCGCCGCGCCGAAGATATCGATGCGCTGGTCGGTGTGCAGGCGCGCCTGCTGGAAGCCTGCTGGTCGATGCTGCGCCCGGGCGGCGTGTTGCTGTATGCGACCTGCTCGATCCTGCGTGCCGAGAACATCGACCAGGTGCGCGCGTTCCTGAAGTGGCATCCGGATGCGGTGGCGCAGCCACTGGGCGATGCGTTCGGCATGGATTGCGAGGGCGTGGCACGCCAACGGCTGCCGGGTGACAGCGATGCTGACGGTTTCTTCTACGCGCGTCTGATAAAAGCAGCCTGACTCCCGCTGCCGTTCCGAGCCCCATGCTGAAAACCCAGGCGTCGCGCCAGACCTGGTTGTTGGTGGTGATGGCCCTGCTGGTGCTGGGGGCCGGTCTCGGCCTTCGCGATCCGTGGCCGTCCGACGAGCCGCGCTTCGCGCTGGTGGCCCGGCAGATGGTCGACAGCGGTTACTGGTTGTTCCCGCACCGTGGCACCGAGCTGTATTCGGACAAGCCGCCGATGCTGATGTGGTGGCAGGCCACCCTGTATGGGGTGGTCGGCCACTGGCCGGTGGCCTTCCTGCTGCCTTCGCTGCTGGCCGCGCTGGGTACGCTGTGGTGCGTGGTCGATCTCGGCCGCCGGCTGTGGACACGGCAGGTGGGGCTGTACGCAGGATGGACGCTGCTGTTCGCGCTGCAGTTCACCTTCCAGGCAAAAAAGGCGCAGATCGACCCGCTGCTGGTGCTGTTCATCACCTTGGCCAACTACGGCCTGCTGCGCCATCTGCTGCTGGGCCCGGCCTGGCGCTGGTGGTGGCTGGGCTGGTTCTTTGCCGGCATCGGGGTGATCACCAAGGGCGTGGGCATGCTGGCACTGCTGATGATCGTGCCGGCCGCGATCGCCTCGGCCCTGCATTGGCCGCGTGTGTCCCTGCATGCGCGCGATGGCCGCTTCTGGCTGGCACCGCTGGCGTTCGTGCTGGCGCTGTCGCTGTGGTTGGCGCCGATGCTGCTGGCCGCGCTGGGCACCGGCTCGGACGAATACCGCGCCTACATCAACGACATCCTGTTCCGGCAGACAGCCCGTCGCTACACCCATTCCTGGGACCATCACCAGCCGTGGTGGTACTTCCTCGGGGTGATGCCCGCGATGTGGATTCCGGGCTTCCTGGCGCTGCCGTGGGCGATTCCGGCCTGGTGCCGGCGGTTGCGCCGGCGCGACGCGCGCTACCTGCTGCCGTTGGCCTGGTGCGCGCTGGTGCTGCTGTTCTTCTCGATTCCGCAGGGCAAGCGCGATGTCTACATCCTGCCGGCGTTGCCGATGTTCTGCCTGGCGCTGGCGCCGCTGTTGCCCGGGCTGCTGAAGCGGCGCGACGTGCAGTGGGTGCTTGCCGGGCTGGTTACGCTGCTGGCGGCGGGGCTGGCCCTGACCGGCGGCTTGGCGCTGCTGGGTGATCCGGGTTTCGAAGTGCGCCTGACCCACGGGCGTGGCCTGGCGCCCGGCGCGAATGACGCGCTGGCAGGCGCGATCCTGGCGATGGGGCTCTGCGGCGGCGTGAGCCTGTGGCTGGCCGGGCGTCGCCGCAGCCATCTGGCGCTGGTCTCGACGTTGACCGTGGCCTGGGTGCTGTACGGCCTGGTCGGCTACCCGTTGCTGAATGATTCAAGCTCCGCCCGCGGGCTGATGCGCCAGGTCGGTGCGCGCATCGCAGTGGATGCGGAACTGGGGCTGGTGGCCTGGAAGGAGCAGAACCTGCTGATGGCCGACCGCCCGGCGGCAACGTTCGGCTTCGAGAACCGCTGGCATGAACAGCTGCAGGCGGCGGTGCGCTGGCAGCGGCTGGTACCCGCGCGGCGCTGGCTGCTGGTGAACGACGATGCCATGCAGGACTGCATCGACCGTTCACGGGCGCAGATGGCGGGTATCTCCAACCGCCGCCGCTGGTGGCTGGTCCCCGCGGGGGCGATCGCAGGCGCGTGCACGCCCACGGCGGCGGACCTGGAGCGCGAGTACCAGCTGCAGGGGCCGCCGGATGAGGACTGAACGAATCAGCGACAAACAGGGCCGGTGCAGGTCAACCGGCGGCCTGCTCTGGCCTAGAATGACCCTCGCTCCCGGCACCGTGCCGGTCTACCGCTACCGATCTGCCGACCGCACCACGTGACCCAGCTTTCCCTGCCTACCTCCCGCACGACGGGCTTCCTGGCCGGCGCCTACGCCGTGGTGCTGGGTGCGCTGCCGACGCTGTTGATGATCACCATGGAGGGGGGCAGCGCAGGCTTCTACCTGGCCATCCTGCTGTCGATCGTGGTGCTGCTGGTGCCCTCGGCGTCACCGGCCCTGTTGCCCGGCTCCGCCCGCCGCTACGCGTGGATGGGGGTCGGCATGGCGGTGATGCTGGTGGGCGTGCTGATCAGCCAGGGCGTGCATGGCATCTGGAAGGGATCGGAAGTCGAGAAAGCCGCGCGCTTGCTGTCGATGCTGCTGATCCTGTTTGCCGCGCTGCGGGTGCCGCGCAGGATTCTTGCGCGTGCGCTGCTGGGAACATTGCCTGCGGTGTGGTCGGCGGCGGCCATCATCGGCTGGCTGGCGCTGGAAACCGGCGTGCGGCCCGCCACCCAGCAGTTCAATGCGGTGACCTACGGTGACCTGACCCTGCTGTTCGGCGTGCTGAGCCTGTTGTCGCTGGGTCTGCCGGTGACGCGCTTCACCCGCGTCGAGGCCACGCTGAAGCTGTTGACCGGCATCCTGGGCGTGATTGCCTTCCTGTGGACGCAGACCCGTGGTGGCCTGCTGGCGATCCCGTGCTTCCTGTTGATCGGCCTGCTGGTGATGGGCCGGCGGCTGGGACGCGCGAAGATCCTGCTGGGCCTGGTGCTGGCGACGGCGGTGGGGGTCATCGCCACCCATGATGGCGCGCTGCGCGAGCGCATCGATGCCGGCGTCAGCGAGTACGGCGACTGCAGTGCCGATCACCTGGCCGATACCTCGGTGTGCATCCGCCTGCAGTTGTGGACGGCGGCGGGCTACATGATCCGCGAGCAGCCGGTGTTCGGTGTTGGTGGCGGCGATCGCTTCCGCCAGGAACTGGAACGGCTGGCCGAACAGGGCCGGGTGTCGGCGATGGTCGCGCGTGATTTCGGCGAGACCCACAACGACCTGCTGTACTTCCTGGCCACCTACGGCGTGCTGGGCGGGCTGGGCCTGGTGCTGGTCTACGTGGCGCCGGCGCTGGTCTTCCTGCCACGCCTGTGGCGCGGCGACGAGCGCTCGCGGCTGCATGCCGCGGCGGGGCTCAGCATCTGTGTCGCCTTCGCCGTGTTCGGGGTCACCGAGATGATGCTGCGTGACATGCGCACCGCTTCGTTCTATGCCGCCTGGGTCGCCCTGCTGCTGGCGCTGTCCGAGCCGCGCGGCGTGGATCAGGCCGACGCCAGCGCCGCTTCGTAGCTGGCCAGGGTCGATTCGGCGAAGGTCTGCAGGCCGAACCCGGCCTCGGCATGGCGGCGTGCGGCCAGGCCCATCGCCGGCAGCGCCGCGCGCTGTTCATACATTGCCTGGACCTGCGCCGCGATGGCGGCGATATCACGGGTCGGCACCACCCAGCCATCGACGCCCTGTTCGATGTTCTCCGGCAGCCCGGCGTAGTCGCTGACCAGCATCGGTCGGGCACTGGCCATCATTTCGCGGCAGGCGAAGGAAATGGTCTCGACGTCGTGGGACAGCACGAAGCCGGCGTCGCCGGCCGCGATGAGCGGGCGCGTATCGGCCAGCAGGCCGGTGAAGTGCACCTGCGCCGCGACCTCGCCCAGGGCCTGCACCTGCTCGCGCTGCTGCGCGCTGGGCAGGTGCCCGGCCACCGCCATGTGCACGTGCGGGCGGATCGTTTCCGGCAGCAGGGCGATCGCCTGCGCCAGGTCGATCCAGCCCTTGTAGTCGTCACTGCCGGCATTGCTGACCAGCACCAGCGCCTGCGGGTCCTGGGTCCACTGCTGCCGCATCGCATGCCCGGCCTCGGCGGGCAATGGCGCGAAATGGGCCAGGTCGACGCCGTTGCGGACCACGTCGATCGGGCAATGCCGGTACGGCCCCTGCTGCAGCAGGCGCCCGGTGTGGGCCGACACCGCGATCACCCGGTCGGTCGCCCAGCGCGCGCGGAAGACGTTGCCCAGGGTATTGGTCGGCTTGCTGTTGTGCTTGGTCAGGACGATCGGCGGGCGCCGCATGCCGAGCAGCCCCTGCATCACGAAGCGGTGGTCGCGCGCGCCATTGACGTGGACCAGGTCGATGCCCTGGTCGCGCACCAGCCGGCGCAACGCGCGCTGTTCGGCCAGCTGCTGCGGCAGGGTCGGCAGGCCGCTGCCGAAGGCCATCGGCAGCGGGGTGGCGATACCTTCTTCGGTCACGGTGCGCAGCAGGCGGCTGCCGGCGGGAGCGGCGACATGCAGCGTGTGCCGGCCGTGCAGGGCACGCGCCAGGGAAACGATGTACGTGGTGTGGCCGCCACCGTCGCCGTAGTGGAAGTTGGTGTACAGGATGTTCATGGGGGACCTTCAGGCAACGCGCGGTGAGTGTGACACAGCAGGCTCAGCAGCGGTCCGCGGGCGGCGGCGGGTCGGCCACCGCCTGGCCGTTGCCCAGCATCCACAGCATGATGGTCTTCTGCCGCACGTAGTTGGCGCGTACGTAGGCGTAGACCAGGCCATGCCAGCCATCGCGGAAGCCTCCGCGGAACAGGAAGCCGCGCCAGAACCGCCAGGCCGGAGCCAGTACCAGCTTGCCCAGCGTGGCCCGCTTGCCGCGTGCGAATTCGTGCTCGGCCATCATCCGCGCGTACTTCTCGGTCTTGGCCAGCTGCTGCTGCAGTGACCGGTACGGATAGTGGATCAGGTCGCCGCGCAGGGTGCCGACGCTGCCGTCGACGCTGGCGGCCTCGTGGATCTCGCGCTTGCCACGCCAGCCGCCCTGGCGGCGGTCGAACAGGCGCATCACCCGGTCCGGGTAGGCGTTGCCGTGGCGCAGGAACCGGCCGAAGTACTCCGACAGGCGGGCGAACCGGTAGCCGGCATGGCCACTGAAGCCGCCGTCACGGGCCTGTTCGATGGCGCTGCGCAGCTCCGGGCTGATGCGTTCGTCGGCATCCAGGCACAGGACCCAGTCGTGGCCGGCCTGCTCCACGCAGAACGCCTTCTGGCTGCGGAAGCCTTCGAACGGGCGCTGCAGCACGCGCGCGCCCGCGGCCTCGGCGATGGCGGGGGTGGCATCGGTGGAATAGGAGTCCACCACTACGATCTCATCGCAGAAGGCCAGCGAGGCCAGGCAGTCGCCGATGCGCCCGGCCTCGTTGAACGCGATAATGCACGCCGAGATGCGAGGCCGTTCGATGGGAGCGGTCGTGGAGGACATGATGGCCGGGTACCTGTTGTTTGCGACGGAGCGCTATGCGCTGCCTATTCTCGCCCCGTTGGCGCAGGCCTTGCACGCTTCCGGGCAGGATGTTGCGGCCTGGTTCGAAGACGGCGCGGCCGGCAGCCGCCTGCCGGGGGTGCCCGGCATCGGCCTGAAGCAGGCCCTGGCGATGCGTCCGCGGGCGGTGTTCAGCGCCGCCAACTGGGTGCCGACCTTCCTGTCCGGGGCCAAGGTGCAGCTGTTCCATGGCTTCAACGTGGAGAAGCGCGACAGTGCCCGTGGCCACTTCCGGGTGCGCGGCATGTTCGACCTGTACTGCACGCAGGGGCCGGCCACCACCGCCCCGTTCCGCCAGATCGCCGACCAGCAGGGCCACTTCGCGGTGGCCGAGACCGGCTGGCCGAAGCTGGACCCGCTGTTCCGCGACGACGGTGGCGAGAGCGCCGCGCTGCGCGCGCCGGCCGGTGATCGCCCGGTGATCCTGTTCGGTTCGACCTTCACCGAGCGGCTGAGCGCGGCACCGCACCTGCATGCGCAGATCGCCGCCGATATCGCTGCCGGTGACCGCTACTGGCTGCTGACCCTGCACCCGAAGTGCGCGCCGGAGCTGTTCGAACGATACCGCGCGCTGGCCGGCGCCAATGCCCGCTTCATCGAGCCGGAGCAGGTGATGGCCGCGCAGCGCGCGGCCGATGTGCTGGTGTCGGATACCTCGTCGATCGTTTCCGAGTTCATCGTCCAGCACAAGCCGGTGGTGACCTTCCGCAACCGCGTGCCCAAGCCGCACATGATCGACTTCGATGACCCCGCACAGCTGCCGCAGATGCTGCAGCGCGCCCTGCACCCGGATGCCGCGCTGCGCGCCGAGATCGTGCGCTACGCCGATGCCATCCACCCCTATCGCGATGGCCTGTCCAGCGAGCGGGTGATCGCGGCCACCGAGCAATTCCTGTCCGGCGGGATGGGCGTGCTGCGGCGCAAACCGTTCGGCAGCTGGATGCGCGACCTGCAGATCCGCAAGGACCTGGGCTACTGGGGCCCCTCGCAGCGCTGACCGTCATGCTGTAGAGCCGAGTCCATGCTCGGCTTGCCGGAAGCCGGGGTCAGATCCCTCGAAGGTAGTGCCGGCCGCTGGCCGGCAATCCCGGAAATGTCGGCGGTTGCCGGCCAGCGCCCGGGCACGACCTGTGCCGTGTCCGCGATCCGACCCTGCATCACCAGCGCAGCCTGCGCCGTGCCAATGCCGCGGCCAGCTGCTCCATCACCTGCTGGGCCTGCGCCTGCGGAAGGTAGTGCAGGGTCAGCGCCACATCACCGTGCGCGCCAGCGGTGTCCAGCTGCAGGCTGCTGGTGCCGAGCAGTTTGTCCAGCGGCGAGCGCTGCAGGCGCAGGCCCTGCACCTTGTCCAGTTCGGCCCAGCGCCACCAGCGCTTCCACCAGCCGCCACGCACCGCCACATAGTCGCCGTCCAGGTACCAGCCCATGCGTGCCATCTGCCGCCGCGCGACCCATAGCGCCATCGGTAGCCAGGCCAGCACGAGCAGCCCCCACGGCCCCCAGCGCCAATAGCTGGCGGCGGCCAGCAGCGGCACCAGCAGCAGCGCGCCCAGGCACAGCCGCCACCAGCCGCGTTGCGGAATCGCCTGCCACTGCGGCGGTGGCCAGTGCAGCTGTGGCAGCAGGTGTTGCACCAGCTGCGTGCAGTGCGTGCGGGTGGCCAGCGGCGCCAGTTCGCGCAGGGCGCGATCCTCATCGCGCGAAGGCCCGCCGGCGGCACTGTCGATGCGCAGCTGGCGCAGGCCGAACCAGCGCTGCAGCGTGCCTTCGCGCAGCGTCCAGGCCTGGATGCGGCGGCGTGCCACGCTGCTGCGGGTGCGGCTGAGCAGGCCGGCCGACACGGTCAGGCGGCGCTCCTGCTCGCTGAGCGTGAAGCCGTGATAGCGCAGCAGGGTCAGCACCACCGACAGCACGCGCAGCCCCAGCCAGCCCAGCAGCAGCGCCGCGGCCAGCAGCAGGATCGCGCCGGCCACGCCCGGATGCAGGTGGCTGGCATAGCCGAAGGCTTCGCGGCCGCCGCGTTGCAGGGCGTCGTCCATCACCGGGCGCGGCACGGTCTGGAACAGCACGCCGAATGCGGCCACTGCCAGCGCCCAGCCGCGATTGGAAAGCAGGCCCATGCGCACCACGTCCCAGCTCGACAGGCGCAGCAGGACCTGCTCGCTGTCGGTGGCGGCATCCGGCAGCGGCGCGCCGGACGCGGTCACGTGTGCCGCCGCAGGCGCCTGCCCGCGTTGGCGGACCAGCCGTTCCAGGGCCAGTGCCTGATCCAGCTTCAGCACCCGCATCTCGGCTTCCGGGCGCGTGCCGCCGGCCGATTCCAGGCGCAGCTCGGCCACCCCGAACAGGCGATGCAGCGGGTTCTGCCGCACTTCCACGTTGTGGATGCGGGCGAACGGGATCTCGCGCCGGTTGCGCGCGAGCAGGCCGCTGCGCACGGTGATCGCATCGCTGCCGATGCGGTAGCGGTAGCTCAGGTACTGCAGCACCGATACCAGCACCAGCGCGGCGATCGCCGTCAGCGGGATCAGCTGCGCCCACATCGGATCGCGGTCACCGCGCTGGCCGAACACCAGCAGCGCAACCAGCGGCAGGAAGTAGTGGCGGAGCTGCATCAGCAGCACGAACAGCCACGACCACGGATGCAGGCGATGGTCCTCGCCGCCGGCAGGCAGCGATGCGGGCAGGGGCGGAGGCAGGCTCACAGGGCGTCGGCGTCCTGGTCGAGCTGGTGGGAGAGCGTGTCGCGCAGCCGCTCGGCGTCGGCATCATCCAGCCCGCTGATGGTGACCGCACTCATGCGGGTGCCGGCGGTGTGCACGATCAGCGTGGCGAGGCCGGCGCGGCGCTCCAGCGGGCCCCGGCGCAGGTCCAGGTGCTGCACGCGCGAGATCGGAATGCGCGTCTCCAGCTGCCACATCAGGTCGCGGCGCAGGCCCAGGCCCTGTGCATCCAGCCGCCAGCGGGTACGCAGCAGCCGGCGACGGCCCAGCCAGGCACCGAAGGCGACGCCCGCCAGCAGCCCGGCCGCAGCGGTCCACAGCCCACCGGGCAGATCGAAGAACCACGCGGCCGCCGCCAGCGGCAGGCCGGGCAGGAACAGGCCGCCGAAGGCGCCGGCCAGTGCCGCCAGGCGTGCCGCACGTTGCGGGAGTGCCTGCCAGTCAGCGGCAGGCGGTACAGGAATCGAGGCGTCGGTCACGCAGGCTCCGTCGGGCAGCAGGGCGGGCGGTGGCGGTCACCACCGCACCGCGCAGACGGTAGCAGGTCGGCCGTGTTACTGGGCAGCCTGGATCAGTGCGTCCACATCCAGCATGTGGCCCGCGCGATCGGCCTTGGTGCGCAGGTAGTGCTCGTTCTCGGCGGTGATCTCGCCGGTGACCGGAATGCAGTCCAGCACCTCGATGCCGGCGTTGCGCAGGCGCTGCGCCTTGGTCGGGTTGTTGCTGAGCAGGGCCACGCGGGTGATGCCCAGGCCGCGCAGCATCGCCACCGCGCTGCCGTAGCGGCGCTCGTCCGCACCGAAGCCGAGCTGCGCATCGGCATCGATGGTGTCCAGGCCGTCGTGCTGGTAACCGTAGGCGCGCATCTTGGCCGCGATGCCGGTGCCGCGTCCTTCCTGGTCCAGGTACAGCAGCACGCCGCCGCCCAGTTCCTTGAGCTTGCGCAGTCCACGCCGCAGCTGGTCACCGCAGTCGCACTTGAGTGAACCGAACAGATCGCCGGTCAGGCACGAGGAGTGCACGCGTACCGGTACCACCGCCGACAGGTCGGGTTCGCCGACGATGATCGCGACCTGGTCACGCTGGGCGACGCCCCCCCGGAACACCGCGAAGGTGGTCATGCCGACGTCGCGCAGCGGCACCGGCGAACGCGCCACCAGTTCGTAGTCGTGGGCGGCGTGTGCGGCACCTTCGGCGAGGTCGCACAGGGCCACTTCGGCGGCGCCTTCGAACGTGCGGTCATCCGCTTCCAGGCGCACCGCCACCATTGCCGGCAGCAGCAGGCCAAGGCGGGCCAGTTCCACCGCGCCGGCATCGAAGGCGTCACCGGCGCTCCAGCCGTCCGGCATCGGGCCCGGCTCGCGCAGGTAGCCGAGCGAGGGCAGGGCATCGAAGGCGACACCGGCCAACGGCAGGCGCGCGCCCGCCGGCGCCTCTACACCGAGTACGCGGGCGCGGGTGGCGGTCAGGAACAGGTAGTGGTGCTCGCGCGCAGCGCTGGCGAAGGCCGCGAAGCTGCTGGCGGTGGCGCTGTCCAGCGCGATCACCGCCAGGCGCTGGCCCTGGCCGTCGTGGAGCAGGACCGGGCGACCGGCGCGCAGTTCGGCAACCGCGCGCTCGCAGCGGATCGCGGCCGGATCGCCGAACAGGGAAGAAGCAGCAGGCATGGCAGGACCGGGGGAGGCGGACATCGCAGTCTCTATGGGGGCGCCGGCGTCGTATTCAACGTGGTGCGGCCGCCGGTCGCAGGGACCCGGCGGGCGTCAGTGCGGGTGTTCCTCGGTGGCGTAGGGGTCTTCCTCGCCACTGCCCGGTGGTCGCAGCGTATAGCGCTTGTAGGTCCACTGGTACTGCGCCGGGTCGCGGCGGGCGATGCGCTCGATGCCGGCATTGAGCGCGGTGGCGGCCACCTGCGGGTCGGGGTCGGCCACGGCCGGGTCGGTCGGCTCGATGTGCAGGGCGAACTCCATGTCCGGGCCGATGCGCTCGCACCAGCCATACAGAACGGTGGCACCGGTGCGCTCGGCCAGCCGGTTGACCAGGGTCATGGTCAGCGCCTGCACGCCGAAGAACGGCACGAACACGCCGTCGCCGGCCTTGGGCTGCTGGTCGGGCAGGATGCCGGTGGCGCCGCCGTCCTTGAGCACCTTGAACAGCTGGCGCACCGCCGGGCCTTCGGCGCGCACCTGCTGTACGTTCTGGCCGCCCCGTACCAGCTGCAGGAAGGCATCGCTGGCTTCGTCCTCCGGTGGCTTGTAGACGATGGCGATCTGCCCGCGCGAGGCCAGCCACTGGTTCAGCAGTTCCCAGTTGCCGAAGTGCGGGGCGGCCACGATCACACCCTTGCCGCTGGCCAGGGCAGCGTCGTACAGCGCCTCGCCGTGGCGCTCCTTCAGGTGCAGGCGCAGGTTGTCGGCCGGTGCCTGGCTCCACAGGCGCAGGGTCTCGATGGCCTGCAGTGCGGTGGAGCGCAGCAGGTCACGGTGCAGGCGGTCGCGTGCGGCGCCCTCCAGCTCGGGGTAGGCCAGTTCCAGGTTGCGCCGGGTGACGCGGCTCTCACGGGCATTGAGACTGATCCATGCCCACGCCAGGGCACGCGCGAAGCCCCGCAGCAGGGGCCAGGGCAGGCGGGCGAACAGGGTGGTGGCGCGGTAGACCAGCCGGGCTTTGCGTTGCGGATTCATCGGCGCCAGTTTAGCCAAGGGCGCTGCTATCGTGGCCGGCCCTGTTGATTGGAAGCCCACGATGCTCGTCCTGATCCAACGTGTCAGCCAGGCCGCCGTGCATGTCGACGACGAAGTGGTGGGGCAGATCGGCCCCGGGCTGCTGGCCCTGGTCGGGATGGAACCGGGCGACACCGAACCGCAACTGCGGCGGATGGCCGAGCGCCTGCTGGGCTACCGGGTGTTCGCCGACGAGGCCGGGAAGATGAACCGGTCGCTGCGCGACACCGCGGGCGGGCTGCTGCTGGTCAGCCAGTTCACCCTGGCGGCCGATACCCGCTCGGGCATGCGCCCGAGCTTCACCAGCGCCGCGCCGCCGGACGAGGCTGAACGCGGGTTCAATCGTTTTGTCCGGATCTGCCGTGAAAATCACGCGCCAGGGGTGGAAACGGGCCGATTTGGTGCCCATATGGTCGTCAGCCTGGTCAATGACGGTCCTGTGACCTTCCTTCTCAGGCCCTGAGCCTGCGGGACCACCGCCCGGCAGGCGGGGCCCCGGGCTGGTATAATGCTACGTTCCCTATTTCCTACCCAGCCGGTGGCGCGAGCACTACATGGCCAACGAACGTCCTGCCCAATCCGAAATCAAGCAACTGATCAGCAAGGGCCTGGAACAGGGCTACCTGACCTACGCCGAAGTCAATGACCATCTGCCGGACGACATGGTCGACCCGGAACAGATCGAAGACATCATCGGCATGATCAACGGCATGGGCATCGATGTCCATGAAGTTGCGCCGGATGTGGAAACCCTGCTTCTCAACGACGGCAACACCGGTAACCGCGAAGTCGATGACACCGCGGCCGAAGAAGCCGCCGCCGCGCTGAGCGCGCTCGACACCGAAGGTGGCCGCACCACCGACCCGGTGCGCATGTACATGCGCGAAATGGGTACCGTCGAGCTGCTGACCCGCGAAGGCGAAATCGCCATTGCCAAGCGCATCGAGGAAGGCCTTTCGCAGGTCCAGGCCGCGCTGGGCCAGTTCCCGGTCTCGGTCGAGTCGCTGCTGACCGATTACGAAGCCCACAAGGAAGGCAAGAAGCGCCTGGCCGAAGTGATCGTCGGCTTCAACGACCTGGCCGACGAAGAGCCGGCGCCGCCGGCGGCGGCTGCCGATGACAGCGGCGACGCCGACGCTGAAGGCGACGAGGACGAGGACGATGATGTCGAGGGTGGCGAGGAAGAAGCCGCACCGACCGGTCCCGATCCGGAAGAAGTCGCTGCACGCATGCAGGCGCTGAGCGATGCCTTCAACGCCTTCAAGAAGGCCGCGACCAAGGGCGACAAGAAGAACCTGCCGCGCCTGCGCGAAGAGATGTCGGCGGTGTTCGTCACCCTGAAGCTGCCGCTGCCGCTGACCGACGTGCTGACCAAGCAGCTGCGCGACACCATGGCCGAGATCAAGGCCCATGAGCGTCGCGTGCTGAACCTGGCCACGGTCACCGCCCGCATGCCGCGCAAGGACTTCATCCGTTCCTGGGAAGGCAACCAGACCAACCTGGAATGGGTGGAAGACGCACTGAAGCGCAAGCAGAAGTGGTCGTCGGCCCTGCGCGAAGTGAAGGACCAGATCATTGCCGAACAGCAGGCGACGATCGACATCGAGAAGCTGACCCAGCTGGACCTGGAAGAGCTGAAGGAAATCAGCCGTGCCATGGCCTACGGTGAAGCCAAGGCGCGCAAGGCCAAGAAGGAAATGGTCGAGGCCAACCTGCGCCTGGTGATCTCGATCGCCAAGAAGTACACCAACCGCGGCCTGCAGTTCCTCGACCTGATCCAGGAAGGCAACATCGGCCTGATGAAGGCCGTGGACAAGTTCGAGTACCGCCGCGGTTACAAGTTCTCGACCTACGCCACCTGGTGGATCCGCCAGGCGATCACCCGCTCGATCGCCGACCAGGCGCGCACCATCCGTATTCCGGTGCACATGATCGAGACGATCAACAAGTTGAACCGCATTTCCCGCCAGATGCTCCAGCAGTACGGCCGCGAGGCCACGCCGGAGGAGCTGGCCAAGGAAATGGACATGCCGGAAGACAAGATCCGCAAGGTGATGAAGATCGCCAAGGAGCCGATCTCGATGGAAACCCCGATCGGCGACGACGAGGATTCCCATCTGGGCGACTTCATCGAGGACACCAACGTGGAGTCCCCGATCGAGAACACCACCAACATCAATCTGTCTGAAACCGTGCGCGACGTGCTGGCCGGCCTCACCCCGAGGGAAGCCAAGGTGCTGCGCATGCGCTTCGGCATCGACATGAATACCGACCACACGCTGGAAGAGGTCGGCAAGCAGTTCGACGTGACCCGCGAGCGCATCCGCCAGATCGAAGCGAAGGCCCTGCGCAAGCTGCGTCACCCGAGCCGTTCGGAACAGCTGCGCAGCTTCCTGGATATCGATTGATCTCCGGTACGTGCTGATGCGTCGAGAAAAACCCCGCCTGGTGCGGGGTTTTTCTTTGCCTGCCACGCCCCTGTAGCGCCGAGCCCATGCTCGGCTGATCATGATAATTACGTAACATTTAATGTAACCAATGTCCGCGCCTGGGTCGTGGCTGGGTTAAATATATCCAGTATTTTCAAGCGTATATGCGCAAGCCGGTGCTTGCAGTCTCGATTTTTTGATGCTAATTACGTAACACACTTCGTATTACGTAATGCACATGGCACGCGCGCAACGCCCACAGGTCCAGGATCTGATCGCCCAGCTGGTCCCCGGCCAGCCGCTACCTGCCGCGGTGTTGGCCGAGCGCCTGGGCGTGGACCGGATGGCGCTCAGCCGGCTGGTGGCGGCCAGTGGCCCGCAGGTGGTGCGCATGGGCAGCACCCGCGCGACCGCCTATGCGCTGCGGCAGACGACCCGCGCCGGCAGCGAATGGCCGCTGTACCGGCTGCGCGAAGACGCGACGCTGGAGGAGCTGGGGCGGGTGATCGCACTGGCCGGCGGCTGCTTCCACGTGGATACCCGGCGTGACCGCCCGAACCTGCGGCGCGCCCCTGACGGCGACGTTGCCGCTTTCTTTCCGGACCTGCCCTGGTACCTGGACGACCTGCGTCCGCAGGGCTTCCTTGGCCGCAGCTTCGCGCACGGCCGCGCGCAGGCGCTGGGCCTGCCGAAGGACCTCAAGGGCTGGCAGCTGGACGATGTACTGACGGCGCTGGTGAGTGCCGGTGGCACCGAGGCGGGCGATCTGCTGCTCGGTAGCGGCGCGGCGGACGCAGCGCTGGCAGAGCTGCAGGCGCCGCCTGACCGGGTCGCGGTCGACGACCGCCTTCGCCAGTACCCCGAACGTGCACGCGCCGCGCTGGACGGAGAAGACGTGGGCTCCTCGCCAGGGGGCGAGCAACCCAAGTTCACCGCCACCGTCGAGGCCAGGGGGGCGCGCCGTGCGGTGCTGGTCAAGTTCGCCCAGCCGGATGGCGGTGCCGCCGCCCAGCGCTGGAGCGACCTGCTGGTCTGCGAACACCTGGCGCTTGGAACCCTGCGCGAGGCGGGCGAGGCAGCGGCGTACAGCGAACTGCTGCAGTCGGCCACGCACACCTTCCTGGAAGTCGAGCGCTTCGACCGCACGCCCACTGTGCTGGGGCGGCGCGGCCTGGTCTCGCTGATGTCGCTGTCGTCGGCCTTCGTTGGCGACGTCGGCTCGGCGTGGCACGTGGCAGGCGCCGCGTTGCAGGCGCAAGGCTGGCTGACCGCCGATACCGTGCAGGCAATGGGCCGGCGCCACGCGTTCGGGCGGCTGATCGGCAACAGCGACATGCACCACGGCAATATCGGCTTCCACTTCATTGATCGCGGACCGCTGCCGTTGGCGCCGGTCTACGACATGCTGCCGATGTCGCTGGTGCCCTCCAAGCTGGGCGTACTGCGTGCGGATGAACCGCTGGCGCCGATCGAGCTGCTGGGTAGCGGCGACCTGCAGCATCTGCGCTGGGCGGCACCGGTCGCCGAAACCTTCTGGCAACGCGTGGCGGTTGATGACCGGATCCAATCGCCCGCCATGCGCGCGCTGGCGCAGGCAAATGCCGAGCGGGTGCGGCAGATGGGCGCGCGCTTCGGGTGAATCCGCTGTGGTGGCTGACAGCGTTCGCGCGCGCTGCCTGCGGCGGGTGCTAGCCGGTTGAGCGCCGGCTCCACTACACTGTGATGCTGCGCCGGGCCTATAGCTCAACGGTTAGAGCAGGGGACTCATAATCCCTTGGTTCCAGGTTCGAATCCTGGTGGGCCCACCAATTGATGATCCTATGTCGTCCTATGAAGGCTGAAATATCCTGAAAAAACAGGGGTTTCGGCCTTTTTTGCGTCTGATTGCGTCCTAAGTGATCCAGCAGAATCCAGACTTCTCTGGCGGTATCTTTGGCGGTAACCTCCACCTGCTCTACACCTGTTACCGCCAAACCAGTTACCGCCACCATGTCATTGACCGATACCGCCATTCGCAGGACCAAGCCCACCGCTGCCGTGCAGAAGCTGCGAGACGGTGGAGGCCTGTACCTGCTGCTGAAACCTGATGGCGCCAGATGGTGGCGCTGGGACTATCGGCGTCCTGTGACCGGCAAGCGCAACACGCTGTCGCTTGGCACCTATCCAGAGGTGAGCCTGGCGTCTGTGCGCGAGCGCCATGCTGCTGCGCGAAAGCTGTTGGCCGAAGGTGTTGATCCGGGCGAGCAGCGCAAGGCGCAGAAAGTGGCCAGCTTGGAACTGGCCACCAACACATTTGAGGCGCTGGCGCGCGAGCACTTGGCGATGAGAGCCAAGAAGCTGTCTGCCGGGTCGGTGAAACGAGAGACGCGCTTGATCGAAAAAGATCTGACGCCGTACATCGGGCAACGACCCATTGCAGCGATCACAGCGCGTGAACTGTTGGAGACGCTACGCAAGATCGAAGGGCGGGGCGCTGTCGAAACTGCACATCGGGCGCGGATGCTGGTCAGCCAGGTTCTTCGATACGCGATAGCGACAGGACGTGCAGACAGGAACGTGGCAGAGGATCTGAAAGGAGCGCTCACTTCGCCCGAAGGTCGTCACTTCGCCAGCATGACTGAGCCCAAGCAGATCGCAGAACTGCTGCGCTCAATACATGGCTATCAAGGATCACCGATTGTCATGGCGGCTCTGTGCCTAGCGCCGCTGGTATTCGTTCGCCCTGGTGAGCTTCGTCGTGCACAGTGGTCGGACATCGACCTGGACAATGGCGAATGGCGGTTCACGGCAAGCAAGACCGGCCAATCGCACGTTGTTCCATTGGCTTCGCAGTCTGTGGCGATTCTTAGGTCTGTGCACCCGCTGACTGGACGGAAAGAGTTCGTGTTCCCCAGTGTGCGTGGCAAGGGGCGCCCGATTAGCGAGAACACGATCAACGCAGCGCTACGTCGCCTTGGCTACGACTCCGACACGATGACCGGGCATGGCTTCCGCGCGATGGCACGAACTGTGCTGGATGAGGTGCTGGGTTTCCGCCCGGACTACATCGAGCACCAGCTGGCACACGCCGTGCGTGATCCAAACGGACGTGCATACAACCGTACGGCTCACTTGGTCGAACGGGCGAAAATGATGCAGGCTTGGGCGGACTATCTGGACGGCCTGAGGACCTCCCGCTGACCTCCCGTTCTTCCCTCTTTCATTTCTGACTTACTGTTTTTTCTGGTTACAGCGGTACCACTGGTTACACCGCTGCGAAATGTCTTGTAAATCATTCGGTTGCGTCCATTGTCGGAGCGCCGTATTCACTGGTTACAGCTGGTTACGCTGGTTACATCGGCGCCCTATCGATCCGTATTGGACACATGCGGGTCGATGGCGCGCGCCGATTGAATGGCTCTGCCGCAGCCTCTTTCCGGCCAGCGGGTTGCTTTGAAGGTCGCCGAGCGGTCGCCATGACGGCCGATGACCAGACCCAACCCGCCAGTAGTCGATAGTTCGCTCGTCGCACATTTTGCGCTACTGGCCTGGATCAGCAGATTGCCAGGCGCGTCCGTTTGTCCTGCGCAACCAGTCGAGCGGCCTGACTGCTGCGCTCGCTTGTCAGCTCCCGCCAGTTGGCTGGAACGGAGCAAGGTTGCGCCGTCAAGGGGGATTCGTCATGTGTAATTTTACAAAATACTGTAAAAATTTTCCCTACACATCGAGCTGCGTGAGTTGAGCGGCAGCTGTCTCTAGCCTTCTAACCAAGCCCACAACACAGGGCGGCGGTTGACGAAACGTCAGCCCCGCGACCTTTCACATGCTTGGTTCCCCAGCCCCTCAGGCGACCGCACCTGGTCAGCCTGCCGATCATTCCCGGCCTGACGCCGCACGCGGTGAACGCTTCCTGCGCAAGCCCGAAGTGCTCAGTCGCACCGGCATTTCCCGCTCGCACCTGTACTGGCTGATGAAGCGCGGCCGGTTCCCCGCATCGATCCCCCTTTCCCCGCGCGTAACTGTCTGGTTGGAGTCGGACGTGGACGCGTGGATTGCCACCCACATTCCCGATACCCACCTGCGAGCGCAGCCATGAAAGACACCATCGTCCTGACCATCTCCGATCAGAAGTTCACCCTGAGCCCGGCAGAAGCCAAGTTCCTGGCTGAGCATCTGCGAACGGCTGTGGCACAGCCGAATCTCGCGCTGAATTTCTCCCAGAGCCGGACTGCGCAAGGCGGCCGCATTGCACTCTCGCGTGGTGTCGCGGGTAGCCGTTCCACCACTGACTGCTGAGGCATTGCGATGACCAGTTCAAGAGCCTTCCTGCGCTGCCCGCATTGCGATACGCCTGCCATCGTGCGCACCAGCGTGCTGCATTCCAAACTGCTGCGCGAATCCGTGCTCCAGTGCCGCAATGCGCTGTGCGGTCACACGTTCTCGGCCTACACCGAGATCGTGCGCACGCATGTGCCAAGCGTCTGCCCGAGCGCCGAGATTTGCCTGCCCCTCAGCGATTCGGCAGAACGCCGCGCGCTCAGTGAGAACGCCACTGAAGCACCGCGCGCCAAGCGCAGCACGCGGCGATGACGCGCGTGTTGACAGCACCGGCTCATCCGATGCAGCATTGCCCCGTCGCCGCACAATCGGCGACCGGGTTTAGCAGCCCGAACCCTGAGGCGCACCAGCGCCCATCGACCGATGCACGGCGCTTTTTTATTGCCTGCTGTGTCGTCGCGGGCGATTGCTTGCCAGTTCTATGGCGGGCGGTGCGCGGAGACCGAAAGGTCTGCCGGTCCTCAGGCCGGTCTGCTAACCGCGTACCGTCCGTCACCTCGTTTAGCAGCGCGGTGGTGGACCTCAACTTACCTGAGGACCCTGCCATGTCTCATGACACCCTGGCCGCGCCGTCGCGCTTTGCCGCCCGTATTGCTCACCACCTCGGCGAAATCGCCGACACCCTTGATTGGGACCATTGCCGCTGGCTGACGCTGACTGCGCGCTTGGAGGCCACCGGCAAAGCGCCTGATGCGCTGACGCTGGGCGAGGTGCAGCAGGCCATTGCGGCAACCGTGCAGGGGGCTGCGCGATGAACGCTCTCTCCCTGAACATGGTCGCCGTCAATGACGATGCGGCCACGCATGACCTGTTCAGCGCCGCGCGCCAGTTGCAGCGCATCCATACGATGCCGATGGCCGCGCTGTCGCAGCTGGTAGGCGCACTTGAGTGCTGCCCTGGTGCACTGGAATCCCTGTCCGTAGGTCAGCTGTTGGCCATGGTCCGTGATGCGGAGGTGGCTGCATGAGCCTCGATACCGTGAGTGTGTCCGGCGTGCCGGGTGTGGCCGATGGGGTGCTCAGCGCCACCATCACCGATACCTGGTTCGATGCCGAGCGGACCGGCCATATTGTCGAGGTGGCTCGCCGTATCGAGCGGCTGCACAACAAGGCCTCGCGGCGTCTTGCCCTCCTCAATGGTGAATTGGATGAGGCGCTGGAAGGCCACCCCTTGGAAGACCGCCTGCGCGAGCGTCTGCTGTGGCCGCTGGAGCGTGATTGTCTGGAGCTGGCCACTGTCGCAGCGCGGGTGCGCGTGCGCCTGTCGTTGTTCGTGCCTGCGCAGTCGCAGGAACAGTTCGATCGAGGCATGGCCTTGCAGCTGGAAGACCTGCAAGCCGAGCAGGCTGCTGTCGAGCCGCCACAAGAGCGCGCGCCCGGCGCTGCAACCATGCCGTATGGCTACTGGATCAGCGAGGACAGCTTCAATCGCGTGGAGCGTGCACGCTCGGCTGCACTGCTGCTGGCCAGCGTCGATGAGCGCATGGCGGTGCCCTTTGGCGCTGTAGCGTTCAGCGCCGCCTACGTGCATGAGGACCTGGCCGCCGTGGTGGCCAGCGCCCGGCACAGCAGCCAGCTGGAGGCCGACGATGACGCGGCCTGAGGGATTCCTTGCCACCCTGCGCGCAGCGGGGCTGATGCTGGATGTGTCGGTGGCCGATGGCCGTCTGCGACGCATACGCGCCGAGGGCGATGGTAGCGGCCAGCGCAGTGGTTGGTATGTGCTGCACGCAGGCCCGCCGCAGGCCGGTGCCTACGGCAACTGGAAGACCGGGCTCAATGAGTCCTGGTGCGAAGTTGGAAGCGAGGCGCTCAGCGAGGCCGACCGCGCGATGCTGCGCGAGGCCGTGGTGCGCGCACAACGGCAGCAGCAGG
This sequence comes from uncultured Stenotrophomonas sp., assembly GCF_945952405.1. Classification (GTDB taxonomy): domain Bacteria; phylum Pseudomonadota; class Gammaproteobacteria; order Xanthomonadales; family Xanthomonadaceae; genus Stenotrophomonas. The sequence continues at coordinate 31,241 of NZ_CAMFIA010000007.1, forward strand.
CCGAACGCGCCCAGCGCCACGCGGTGGCCCGGCAGCAGGCGCGTGAGCGCTGGCAGCGCGCCAGCGCCGCTGCCCCGGATCATCCCTACCTAGTGGCTAAGGGCGTGGGCGTGCACGGCCTACGACAGCTGGAGGGCCTGCTGCTGGTGCCCTTGCGTGATGCACAAGGGCGGCTGTGGAGCCTGCAAACCATCGCCGCCGATGGCAGCAAGCGCTTCCTGGCCGGTGGCCGTAAACGCGGGCTGTACTACGCCGTGGGCCGTACGGTCAGCGACGTGGTGTGCATCGCCGAAGGCTATGCCACTGCCGCCAGTATCCATGAGGCCACGGGCCACCCCACTGCTGTGGCCTTCGATGCCGGAAACCTGGAGCCGGTGGCCTGCGCCCTGCGCGCCAAGTTCCCCTCGGCGGTGATCGTGGTGTGCGCCGATGACGATGCGGCCACCGCCGCGCGGCTGGGCATCAATCCGGGCGTAGCCAACGCCCAGCGCGCCGCCGATGCCGTGGGCGGGGTCGTGGCCATGCCGCCGCGGCCACGCCATGAGGCTACTTCCTGATGATCCCTCTCTTTATCCCGAAGGCGCAGTGCGCCGGCGCGGCACCGGAGCCCCGTGCATGAGCAACGTCACCTCTGTCGATTTCAATGATGCCGCCAAGGACGCCGGTACCGGCGCCGTACGCGGCTCGATTCAGCGCGCCGTGCGCAAGGGCGCCAAGGGCAAGACCAAGAGCAACAAGGACGCCGCTGACTGCACCAGTGGCAGTGCCAGTGGCGGTGCGGCGCGAGCCCACTACCAGCTCAACGAGACCGGCGTGTACTACGTCGGTGTCACCGAGGACGGTGAGCCTGCCGAGCCGGTGTTCGTCTGCTCGCCGTTGAAGGTCGAGGCCAAGACCCGCAACAGCCAGAGCGAGGAATGGGGGCGGTTGCTGACCTGGACCGATGCCGATGGCCATCCCCACCAGTGGGCGGCACCTGCGGAAATGCTGGTGGGCGATCCACGCGAGTTCGTGCGTCAGCTCGCCGCTGGTGGCGTGGAAATGTCGGCCCACCGCAACACTATGCAGCGTCTGCTGGCCTACATCATTCAGGAACGCATCGACACGCGCGCCCGCAACGTGGCCGTGCCGGGCTGGCATGAGGGCCGCTATGTGCTGCCCAATGGCGAAAGCTACGGAAATGGCGCGGAGCGGCTGGTCTATCAGCACAGCGGGGGATTGCAGCACCACTATGCGGCGGTTGGCACGGTAGACGATTGGCGACGTGACGTGGCCCGACGCTGCCAAGACAACTCGCGGCTGGTGCTGGCGGTGTCGGCGATGTTCGCAGGGCCCTTGCTGCACTTCACCGGCGCTACGGGCGGTGGCTTCCACCTGGTCGGCGGCAGCAGTAGCGGCAAGAGCACGGCGCTGCGCGTGGCGGCCAGCGTGGTCGGTCCCCCGGACTATGCCCGCGAGTGGCGCAGTACGGCCAACGGCCTGGAAGGCGTGGCCGTGCTGCATAACGATGCAACGCTGATTCTGGATGAACTGGCGCAGATCGATCCCAAGCAGGCCGGTGATGCCGCCTACCTGCTGGCCAACGGCAACGGCAAGAGCCGCGCCAACCGGGCCGGTGAGGCCCGTGCGGCGGCACGCTGGCGGGTGCTGATCCTGTCGGCCGGCGAGGTCGGGTTGGCCCAGCACATGGCCGAGGCGGGCAAGCAGGCACGGGCGGGCCAGTCCGTGCGCTTGGCCGACGTACCCGCTGAGGCCGAGGGCGGGCACGGCGTGTTTGAGCGTCTGCACGATGCCAGCGACGGCGCGGCGCTGTCGGCTCTGCTCAAGGACGCCGCCGCGCGAACCTACGGCGCACCTTGGCCGCTGTGGATGGGTTACCTGACCCAGCAGGACAGCCCGACGCTGACCGCCCAGTTGCGCGAATCCGCCGACCGGTTCCTGGCCACCTACGTACCCGAAGATGCCTCGGGCGAGGTGCGCCGGGTGGCCGAGCGCTTTGCTGTTGTCGCCTTTGCCGGGGAATTGGCCAGCAGCTGTCGCCACCGCATCACCGGCTGGCCAAAGGGTGAGGCCACACGCGGTGTCGCCGCGTGCTTTCAGGCTTGGCTGCAACGTCGGGGCGGTTCCGGCAGCGCCGACACCGACGAACTGCTCTCGCGCGTGCGTGCGTTCTTTGAGGCCCACGGCGAAAGCCGTCTTGAGCCGCTGCGCAGCCCTGAAGGCACTGTGCCGGTGCGCGATCGCGTAGGTTTCCGGCGCTTCGATGAAGTTGGATTGACGGAATACCTGGTGCTGCAGGAATCGTTCAGACGGGAGCTATGTGCGGGCTTCGATGTGCGCTTGGCCGCACGCACGCTGGCTGAGGCCGGATGGCTTAAGCGCAGCGCTGACGGCAGGCCCTCCCAAACCGTACGTGTCCCAGGCTTGGGCGCCATCCGCGTCTTCGTCTTCGACCCCCGCAAGGTTCACGACAGCGGCCTGTGAGCGGCGCTGTCTTTCATACAGCTCTCCGACACATTGTCGGGTGAGCCTACCCCCGCCAGATCTTTTCAATGGAGATTCAACATGAGCGACAACCAGAGCATCAACACCACTACTTCCGAACCGGCCATTCAATTCGGCGAAGGGAGCGAGGCTGCGCCGGTATCGGAGAACAGGCAGCGGCTGAACGAGCTGGCACAGCAGTTGGCCAGTGAAGTGCAGCGCAAGCGCGCACTGGTGGCCAAGGTCGATACGATGCAGCGCGCCAAACAGGCTGCACAGGGTGATGCCGCCGCTGCTCGTCAGCAGTGGGGGACCAAACTGCGCCAGAGCGATGGCACGCTGACCCGTGATATTCAGAAGCTTCGCGCGAATGAGCGCTCGGCGCTCTCATTGGCTGAGGAATATGAGGCAATGGAGGGTGAGATTTCGGCCGAGCTACCGCGCCTGGAGCTGGAATTGGCCGAGGTGGCGGACCGTTGTCTAAGCACGGCGAACGGTGTCATCAGCGAGGCTGCCAGTCAGGCCTATGAGGAGTTGCTCGTGAACCTTGGCGACAGCCTGGCGGTGGCCTTCGCGCTGTTCTCGAAGGCGGAAAATGCGGGCGTGAACTGGCGGCAGTCGGCGAATGCTGACGAATTGGCCAGCAAGTTCTTCGGTCGCCTCGGCAATGCGGCGCGCCAGCGCCTTGACGATGCCACGGTGACTGAGCAGGTTGCGGAGCGCTTGGCATTTCCGGCGATGGATATGAGCGAGGTGGATATGCAGCTGGCGGGCAGTGTTGCCGCCCGTATCCGGCGGCGCGCCGAACTCAATGCAGAGGCGCGGCGTGACTGATTTGCATGCCGATGCCGCTATCGGAGAGGTTGTGCCCGCGCCTGGTGCGAGCACTGCGGGGGCAGTCACGACCTTTTCCTTTGGCGATCCAATGCCCGTGCTGGACTCGCGCGGGTTGTTCGATTATCTGGAATGCTGGCGTAAAGGGCGCTACTACGAACCGCCGATCACCCTCAGTGGTCTGTCGCGCACCACGCGCTCCAATCCGTTCCTGCACAGTGGCTTGATTTTCAAGCGCAACATGCTGGTGCGTACCTTCGTGCCACATCGACTGCTGGACCGCACCGCGTTCTCGCAGTTGGCTTTGGATTACCTGGTGTTCGGCATGGCCTACCTAGGGCGGGAAACAACGCACTCCGGGCGGCTATTGCAGCTGCACCCGCTGATGGCGCAATACATGCGTCGTGGTGTGCAACCCGGTGAGTTCTTTCAGGTGCGAGCCGGACGGGCCGAGCATGAATTTGCACCTGGCTCTGTGCACCAGCTGCGCGAGGCCGATCCTGATCAGGAAATCTACGGGTTGCCGGAGTGGCTGGCCGTGGTTCAGTCGGCGCTGCTCAACGAATCGGCCACGTTGTTCCGCCGCAGGTACTACACCAACGGCTCGCACGCTGGGTTCATCCTCTACATGACCGACCCGCAGCCGGAGGGCATGGACGTGGATGCGCTGCGTGAGGCCCTGCGAGACTCGCGTGGGCCGGGCAATTTCCGCAACCTGTTCGTGCACTCGCCCAACGGCAAGAAGGACGGATTGCAGCTGATCCCGATCAGCGAAGTGGCCGCAAAGGATGAGTTCACCGGAATCAAGCGCGTGACCCGTGATGACATTCTGGCCGCGCTGCGTATCCCCCCGCAGCTGCTGGGTATCGTCCCCCAAAATGCGGGGGGATTCGGTTCGATTCGGGATGCGGCCACGGTTTGGGCGTCGATGGAACTGGCACCCCTGCAATCGCGCATGGCCATGGTCAACGAGTGGCTCGGCGAGGAGGTCATTACGTTCGCCCCGTTTGACCTGGTGCCTGTAGCACCCTGACGGCTTGCCAGGTGAGCTGGCGCCGATCCGAGCTGACCAAGTAGGCCGCCCAGGGGCGGCCTACTTGCGTTTCGAGGGAGCAATTCGTAATGGGTGCAGCTGTAGTGACGCTGTGCCGGGGGAACGGCTCGTCACGTCATTCCGTCAGTGCGATGCCTGGGCCGCACCCGCAGGTCATGGGCTTCTACGGCGATGGATGTAACCAGTGCAACCAGCATTGCTCAACGACTGGTACGCACTTCAATCATGCGTAAGTTATTGATATATATGAGTTGCAATCGCGCTGTAACCAGCGTACCAATGTAACCAGCAAAAACAGTGAGTCAGAATTCTCAAGCAGGAAATGGCAGGCGGCAAGGCAGCAGTGATACCGGCAAGACCGTTGGGAGACAGGAGAAGCGGCAGCGGGGGAGGAGCGACAGTGCCCGGACAGGGGCTGTAACCAAAAAAGTGTTCCACAACCCCATTTCATAGCTTTTCTGAAACACTGTAAGTAGTGGTGCTTTCTTCTTGGACGCTATTGGATGGCCTCTTGCCTCCATTCTTTGGCGCCTTCACGTCTCGCATCCATCCGACGCCTCAACTCCTCACCAATCACCCCCTTTGGTGCAGGGATTCGCAGGTGGCCGCACGACCCCTCAGTGCCCCCAATAGCCTTGCTGGGCCTGCCACTGGCCCGTGTGCAGGTAGCGCAGAAAAAGCACCCTATGAAGTGCGCAGGCGTGGCGGGGAGACGAGTGCGCGCGCCAAGGTTGGTGTAGTCTCCGCATTCAGGAGGGCGCCCGCTCGGTCTAGCCGCGTGGTGTCCAAAGGATCTGGCCGTGCAAAGGAGGCAGTCTGATGCGGGAAGTCAAGTACAAGGTGGTTAACCTAGCGGATGTCTTTCTGGACAATGACAACCCGCGCCATGACCCAATCGATGCTGAGCCGGAGATCATTGCCCGCTTGGTCTCGCACGAGCGTGTAGCCAAACTTGCGGGGAGCATCGCCAAGCACGGCACCAGTCCCCTGGAGCGTATGGCGGTAGTTGCTCACCCCAGTGCAAAGGGGAAGTACACCGTTGTAGAGGGGAATCGGCGCCTCTGCGCGCTGAAGCTGTTGCGTGATCCACGTCGCGCGCCCACCCCAACAAGCAAGCGGCAATTCGAGGCGTTTAACGCAAGTGGACAGTCGGTACCTGCGACGCTTGAAGTTGTGGTCTTTGCCGACCGCCAAGCCGCCCGCTATTGGCTATCGCTTCGCCACGAAGGCGAGTTGGATGGAGTCGGCACGCGCACTTGGAAGTCTCCGGAGAAGGCTCGCTTTAACGCGCAAGGATCGGTAGCGGTTAACCCAAATACGCAAGCATTGGCCTTGCTGGACTACGCCCAGAAGGAGGGGGTGATCACGCCCGAAGAACGCGCCGGACTGGCACTCACAACGGTCACGCGGTACCTATCCAACCCGGTGATGCGCTCAACCATGGGGCTTGTGAACAACCGCGACCTTGTAATCGACGTTGAGCAAGCTGCATTCGACAAGGTGGTGGGTCACTTCCTCAAGGATGCCCTTTCAGGCGAAGCTCACTCTCGTACAAAGAGTCCAGACCGGGAAAAGTATGCAAAGGCTCTGGTGAAGAAGGGTATTGCGCCTTCAGAGCGGGTTGAGCCGGCTGTCGCCATCGCATCCCCACCTGGAAAGAAGAAGGTCGAGCGCAATTCTCGCCACCCTGATCGCCGTCCATACATCGTCCCGTCGGACTTCAAGCTCAAGTCGAAGGACACTGTTCTTCTGAGGGTCTTTCGTGAATTGAGCTCAATAGATCCGGACGTATTCCCATTCGCTGGCGGCTATTTGTTCCGCGCGTTCGTGGAAAAAGCTGCGTACGGTTATGCCAAAGCGAATGGCATTGGCACAAATGGAAAGAAGCTCCACCAGGTGATTTCGGCAGCATGCGACAAGCTTCGTTCTGAAGGGATTACTGAGAAGCAATTGAAGCCATTTCGTGTAATGGCGACTAAGATCGACGAGCCGACATCGCCTGAGACGCTCGGGGCGTCAGTACATCTAACGCTTCTGCCCACTGCTTCAAGTCTGAAGGCCCGATGGGAGGAGCTTGCGCCTTGCATCAGACTTCTGCTCGACCGAAGCCCCTGATCATGGCCAAGTCTGTAGCGAGAGCGTATAGTTTCGCGTCCAGTAAGGCGGGCTGAACCATGCCAGTAACCGACTCTCCACTGCGCTATCCTGGCGGAAAGACGCAGCTTTCTGATTTCGTTATCGACCTCATGCGAGAGAATGATCTCTTCTATGGCGCTTACGTCGAGCCGTTCGCAGGTGGTGCAGGAATCGCTTGGAAGCTGCTCTTGGAGAACTATGTTTCGGAAGTGGTGATCAATGACATTGATGCTTCCGTTTACTCCTTTTGGGCATCCGTGCTTCGTCATACGGACGAACTGTGCGAACGTATCGAGAATACGCCGGTAACTATTGAAGAGTGGCAGCGTCAGCGGCTTGTGCAGTCGCAGTCCAGGACCCGAATTGTTGATCTCGGGTTTTCGACGTTCTTCTTGAACCGGACCAATCGCTCAGGGATCTTGAAGGCTGGTGTGATTGGCGGTGTTAGGCAAGATGGCAACTACCTTCTTGATTGCAGATTCAATAAGCCTGATCTGATCAATAAGATTCGGCGCATTGCGATGTACAAGGATCAGATCCGTCTCACAAAACTGGATGCGAAGGTCTTCCTGCAAAGCATCCATAAGTTGGTAACCAAAAGATGTTTGATAAACATCGATCCTCCCTATTACAAGCGTGGTCCTGAGCTGTACTGCAGCTTCTATAACCATGACGATCATGCGGAGCTTTCCCGCGCAGTGAAGAAGCTTCGCCGTCCATGGATGCTCACGTATGACGACGCGCCCGAGATCGCCCAGCTTTACAGCTCGCTTCGGACATATCGAAAGGAGTTGAACTACTCGGCGCAGACGAAGCGCGTGGGTGTGGAACTCCTCGTTCTTGCGAATGGCCTAGAGCTGCCTGCATGCCTGGATCAGGCAAGGAAAACCGGTTGAGCCTTCCTGTGGGTGCCTTGCAGGTGTTGGATGGGTTGTGAGGGCGCGGTAGCGGCGCTGTATGCCGACCTTGGGCGTAGGTAAAGGGTATGCCTGCGATAGAGGGCGGGGCCCCAACGTGGTGGCTCAGGGGCGCAGGCGCCACACGCCGCCACGATCATCGCCGTGCTGCTACATTGATCCCATGACCATCGTGCTTGTGTCGCTCGTCGTTCTTGGGGTTTTTGCCACTGTGGGGGCGCTTTGGCTGTGGGGGCTGAGCGCGCTGTGTGCATTAGTAGGCGTCCTGCTGGGGAACTCCGACGTGCGAACGCCTGATTGAATCCTGCCCAGTTATCAGCGCCACGTCGAAGCTGTGGACCTCTGGCGGTAACTTTGACGGTAACTAATGAGGGTGCTTACGTTAAAGTCATTGTCCGGCAGTCGATCTGGAGTGGTTTGTGACTCCTGGTGGGCCCACCATCGAATCAGCCACTTGGCATCATCTGGGCTGCCTTCATCGTCAAGCCGGCGCGGCCCGGTGACCGTTCGGTGACCATTTTTCCTACAGATATCTCTTCCTGCTGTCGTCGGTGCTGATTGCCACCAGGATTGGCCCGGAATCTGCATCAGGAAGGACGCAGGGGGCAGGCGGCAGAGCCTTGCGGCAGAGCGGAGTGCCGGGTTTCACTCCATGTGGCCTTGGCCTTACGCGCCCGAGTGGCCACGCACCCTGTCATGGATCTTCAAGTGACCTCTAAACGAGCCCCAAATGAAAAAGGGGCGCACTGCACCGCCAAGCGTCTTCGCAGGGGCGCCATGCAGCAGTGAATCGCCTGGTCAAGAGCAGTTTCGTGCCAAGAGATAAGACATCATCATCCTTTTCACTTCTGCTTTCACGACAGGCGACATCAGATCATTCCGGCGAGAGGCGGAATGGACGATGCCCTCCAACGCATCCGCGAGGATGCGAGCGGGAAGTGAATGGTCCGACCTCGCGTCGTCCAACGGGGCGGCTGCCCGGATGAGAGCTTCGTAGCGAGCGTGATATTCGCGCTCAAAATTCTCATAGAACTCTCTGGGTGCGAGGGGAACTTCATCCATAAGAACGCGATGCAGATTCTGGTTCTTCGCGTGAAGCGCGATGACCCCGTCAATCAATCGGACAACAATTTGTTCGAGCGGAATCATCTCCTCCTGGCTATCAATGTCAGGGAGCACGCGCAGGACTTCATCGAGATGCCGTTTCCGAACAGCCTCCGCAATCGCCAGGTTGTTTGGGAAGTACTGATACAGCGATCCGATGCTGACTCCGGCAGTACGTGCCACCTCGTTGGTCGTGAATTTTGCCCAGCCCCTTTGGGCCAGAACGCGAGCGCCTGCCTCGACGATACTCTCGACCGTGCTCTGCGAACGTCGCTGTTTGGGGTCTTTCCGCATTGCGCGGTGCCCAGGGGAAATGCGAGTAGGCATGTGCGACCTCTGTCAATAATATGAGCATTCGCTCACATCTTGCATTCTGCCAGAAAGGAGCGCGGCTATTTTTCGGAGCGCCCGTAATGTCTGCACGTCCATCGAAGAACCGCGAAGTCAAACTCGTCCGTCATGTGCGAGGAGAAATTCATCCCGAGGACTTCACCGTCCTGGAAACTGCGATTTCTGCGCCAGGATCGCATGAAGTCGTGGTCCGCAATCGTTGGTTCCGTGTCTCCATCTCGACACGACTGATGGCTCAGGAGGATGCAACGGCTGCTGAGGGAATTCCGTTCCCGCCTCTCAACCCCGGCGATACTCTGGCTGATGGCGCCATCGGGGAAGTGGTCCAAGCCGGACCGGCCTGCGCCATCCCTGTTGGCAGCCTTGTCATGCATCCGTTCGGTTGGCGGGAATATGCCGTCGTCCGCGAACAGGACTGCAGGCTCATCGACTGCACCGAACCTGATCCAGTTGCTTATCTTGGTCATGGCTGGACGGCGTATGCCGCGCTGACCCGGGGTGTTCAGGTGAAGGACGGTGACACCGTGTTCGTTTCCAGCGGAGCGGGCGCGATCGGCTCGATGGCGGGGCAGATCGCTCGACTCCTTGGCGCGGCACGCGTGATTGGCAGCACCAGTAGTTTCAGCAAGGCCCGCTGGATGCAGGACGAACTGGGCTACGATGCCGTCGTCACCCGCGACGGCGGGCCGATGATGGAGCAACTTGCGAAAGCCGCGCCCGAAGGCATCGATGTCATCGTAGACATGGTCGGCGGCGAACAGCTTGCGGCGGCCGTCAAGTTGGCGAGGGACGGTGCCCGTGGCGTTCTGCTCGGTGCGTTGACAGCCGAGTTGAACGCGGAAAAGGCCTCTTTGCAGGCTCCGGTTACATTGGACAGCTTTCACATCATCTTCAAGGGCATGACATTGCGCGGATTCAGCGCAGATCATTCACCCGATGCATTTGAGTCCTGGCTGCGTGATCTGAAGATCTGGCAGCGAGACGGGCGCATCAATCTGCCATCGGCGACCTTCAAGGGAATCGAAAGTGCGACCACTGCTTTGCAGGAAGCATGTGCTGGCCGTCTCAGGGGCGTGGTTCTGACCGAGCTGTAACCCGGAAGCCCTGGCATGGGCGAAGGTCATTCCTGCATGGCACCAGTTCCCGCCGCTATATCCATGGGCAAAGGCCCCGATCGCGATTCCTCGCAACCGGGGCGCCTGGTTCAGCGGATCCCGGTGTGCAAGCGCCAGCCAGGGTTGTAGCGGGTTGTGGAAGCCGGTGAGAACAGCAAGCCATCGGCTGCCTGCCCGTATCGGATTTCCACATCATCATTCGCCGACTGGATGAGTACGTCGGTGCGCCCGTCGCCATCGAAGTCGTTGGTCAGCAGGTGATGCCCAGGGCTCCAGTTGGAGACGCTCTGCGCGGAGAACCGAAGACCGTCACTGGCCTGGCCGTAGCGGATCTCCGAGTGTCCGTTCGTCGCGTAGATCAGGACGTCGTCTCTGCCGTCGCCATTGAAATCACCGGTCAACAGCGTGTGCCCGGTGGACCAGAGATCGGCCGTGCTCGGTGCAAAGCGCAAACCGCCGTTCATCTGCCCATAGCGGATCTCAGTGGCTCCGTCGGCTGCATAGATCAGTACATCGCTGTATCCATCGCCGTTGAAGTCAGCGATCTTCAGCGTATGGCCCGCCCGCCACTGATCATGCTGGCCGGGTTCCGCACGCAGTCCATCGGTGGTCTGTCCGTAGAACAGGTCAACCTCACCATTGGGCCCATACAGCAACAGGTCATCAAGGCCGTCGCCATTGAAGTCGCCCACATGTGGGCGGCTGCCCAGAGCGACCTGTCGTTGCGATTGTGGTGCGAAGCGCAACCCGCGATCACTGCCTCCGTAGCGGATTTCCAGAGCACCGCTGTCCTGCAGGATGAGTACGTCGCTGCGTCCATCACCGTTGAAATCCCCGGCCATCAATCGACTGCCCACATTCCACGCAGTGCGTGATGGAAGATGCTCGCTGAACCGGGCATCGGGCCGCCCGTACTGGAGTCGCACGCTGCCGTCGCTGCCGTGAACCAGCAGATCAGAGAACCCATCGGCGTCGAAGTCGCCACTGACCAGTTTGGCCGAGGTTGCCCATGGCGCCGAGGGGGCATCCGTCAGCGAATGGACCACCAGGCCCGCATGGGGGGCCAGTTGTCCGGTTGCTACCGAAGCGCTGCCAGAAGAGGGGTTGTACAGGATGACATCGCCGCCACCATCGCCGTTGTAATCCACCGAGCGCACCGCGGCGCAGCTGCCATTGGCGCGGCGGAGACTTCCTGCATGATCGCCACGGGCGGGGCATGTTCGCGGTGCCAACTGTTCCACCTTGACCCAGTCGACATGAAAATCTGCAGGAAGAACGGTGTTGGATGTCATCCGATTGTTGATGCCTCCAGGTGTTGTCGTCGGAGGCGCAAGATTGGTATTCAGATTCACGAGCATTGGGACGCTCGGAATATTCAGCGTTGTTCGATAGAACTCTACTCCGTCCACAAAGTATGCGATGTGGACGGGGCTCCATTCTGCAGAGAACACATGATAGTTGCTGGAATAGTCGACAGATCCCAGCTTGGTATAGGCTGAAAGCGCGGCATCCGCCACAGCGGTGGAGCAATCGGTAGGGTTCGTAAACCAGTAATGTTGCACATTGATCGTGCGGGGGTCGGACTTCTGCAGCCCGGTGGCCTCAAAGATATCGATCTCACCGCATGCAGGCCCGTATGACACCAGCCAGAATGCGGGAATGACGCCTGGCGTGTTGGTCATCTTCACGCGGGCAGAGTAGCGGCCATAGGTGAAGTACCTGGGGTAGTAGATGCCACCTGTCTGATAGAACGGGAAGGTGTCCTGGACGTCACCGCGCAAGACAGCATCACCCTGGGCCACAAATGCATTTCCAGGCTTGTAGGTGTACGACACTTTCCCAGACTTGTCGGTCACATCCCCTGCCCACGGAACCCAGTAGCTGAGGCTAGGGTCATCGAAATGATCTTCCATGACGGTGATCCACGCATTCTCTGCATTCTGCGCTTGCGCAGCTGACACGACCGAAGTCGCAACCGATGCGGCGAGTACAAGCTTCCTTAACATTGCCAATTCCCTGATGTAGGGCCGCGAGATGCGGCCGCCAGTGAGTCTGACAGTTTGGCGGCGACTTCCCACACGCTTGCCTGGCTTGAGGGGCGCCACCCGAATCGTCATCCGGTCTTTGAGACGCTGCATGAATCCTCCAGCTTCACGAGCGGAATCAGCGCGTCATCGGCTTGCGCGGTGCAGTCGCTATCGGCACTGTTGTTCATGGATATCCGCGGCTACAACCCATCAACGATTGCCTGCATCTGATTCGAGAGGACCACAATGAAGATTGCCGCCGCCCAGATCCGATCAGCGCCCGGTGATATCGAGGGCAACATCGAACGGCATGTGCGATTGATCGAGCGGGCCGCCTCTCGCGGCAGTGCCGCCGTGTTCTTCCCAGAAATGTCACTGACCGCCTATGAGCCCCGCATGGCGGAGCAGCTGGCCATGACGGAAGCGGATGCCCGGTGGGATGTGTTGCAGGCGCTCAGCGATCGTCACCGGATGCTGATTGCCGTCGGCGCGCCGTACCGTGGCGTTCAAGGGCCGGAGATCGGCATGTTCATTTTCCGAAACCGTCAGGCGCGGGCGGTTTACAGCAAGCAGATGCTTCACGCTGACGAGCGTCCCTACTTCACACCGGGAACCAGGATCCTGCCGCTGACGCTCGGGGCAGACACCCTCGTTCCAGCCATCTGCTTCGAGTCGCTTCAGAGGGAAACGGTGCTGGCGGCGAAGCAGGCCGGGGCGACGGTGTACGTTGCCAGCGTGGCGAAACACTCGCTTGGCATGCAGCGGGCTTACCCTCACTACGCGACGGTTGCGCGGGAACATGCGATGGTGGTGATCGTGTCCAATGGCGTGGGTCACGCCGATGGGTTTGAGATGTCGGGCCAGTCGGCAGCCTGGGGCCAGGACGGTGCACTGGTGTGCAGCGCTGGCAATGAAGACGAGGCCTTGGTGGTGTATGACCTGGCGACGCGAAGCGGCAGTACGTTCGCGCCCTCAGCGGTAATCGCCTGACAGGGGGAAGGACGGGACATCAGCCAGTCGCGTACGCGGCCAGTGTGCGGGCATCTGCCGTTGCCATGCTTCATATCCGACAGGCAGCCTGGCCTTGATCGCATGCTGGCGCGAACGCCCGAGCAGGGCGCGCAGCGCATGCCAGGGGCAGGGTCGGGACAGCCGGGCAGCGGCATAGCGCTGCAGGCGATCCTCGGCAGACGGTACGACCACGCTGGAAAGAATGGCATCCAGGCCACCGCCCAGGCAGCGAAGGCCGGGCGCCACCGCATCGGCTTGAGCCGGCGCTGCGTGCGCCGTGCCAGGCCACCTCATGAAGTGGCACTGCGCGAGATCGTATAACCCTGGCCGCGCGTTGCATGGATGCTGTAGTGGTGCGGCGCCAGCTTGCCGCGCAGGCGGCAGATGGCGACCTCGATGCTGTTCGATCGACGCCCATCGGAGCCATACAGCTGCTTCTCGATGCGGCTGCGGCTGAGTGGCGTGGCGCCGGCGGCGATGATCAGTTGCAGCAGCTTCGACTCGGTGGGACTCAGCGGCAGGCGTTGGCTGCCGATCAGGGCGCCGTGCGGTTCGGTGCGGATATCGCCTGGGAAGGGGGTGGACAAGGGCATCATGGGTCTCCATTTGCCGCCGTGGCGGCTACCCCTCAATGAAAGCATGCTTACTTGGTCAATGCAAGCAGGCTTGCTTAATCCGCTTTCATCGTGCCCGCCCACGCCGTGTCTGCCGGAATCAGACTTCCTGCGCGCTGCGCAGCAGCGCCAGCCCGAGGATCTTGCCGCCGACGTGCAGCTGGTCGGCCTCCTGCGGCGACACCACTTCGCTGAGGTACTTGCGGTTGGTGCTGATCACATGCAGCCCATCGCGTAGCAGCTGCAGCCGCTTCACGTAGGTCAATCCGTGCAGGTTGATCAGGTAGAGCCCGTCGCCGTCGAAATAGTCCTTGGCGACGTCCACGAACACCACGTCGCCGTTCTTGATGTCCGGGTACATGGAGTCGCCACGGACGGTGACCAGGCGGACGCGATCACCTTCTGGAACGAAGCCCAGCTGCTGCCGCACCTGCCACTCTGCGATATCCAATTCCCGCAGCACATCCGGGAAATCCTGATTCATGGCGCCAAACCCCCCTGATGCTTCGCCTTCCATAACGCGAAGGCGAACATAGCCGGGTGGCGTCTCACTGGTTGATATCCCCACACCCTGGGTGTCGTCCCAGCGCTCCGGCAGGTCACCGGCAATCAACCATTCCACGCGGAAGGGACGATAGACGCGGGCCAGCTTCACCGCGGTCTCTCCGCTGAGCGACTTGGTCTTGCCATCTTCCAGCTGATACAGCGCCGAGGCGGTGATGCCGGCACGCCGTGCCGCATCGGCCGGTTCGTTGATGCCGCATTCGGTACGGGCGCGCCTGAGGCGCGTAGCGAGAGCAGTGGTCATGTTAGCAAGCTTATTCGGCGGGAAAGAAAGCGTGCTTGCACGCTATTTGAAAGCGAGCTTACACTGTGGCGGCGATGAAGAGGTCATTTACGACAAAGAAAGACGCCACCGGCGCCTTGCCGGGCCTGGCCCGGGAGCGGGCAGAAGCGGCCGATGGGTGCACATGGGGTATGGCCTGCGCTTGATTGCCAACGTCCTTCCCAGGGTCACCCGGTATCCCCCACGTGCGTCGAGCGATCCGCAGCCATGAACTACTTCGAGCTCTACCCCGGCGACTATCTGCGTGACACCAGCCGGCTGTCATTGGCCGACCATGGCGCCTACCTGCGCCTGATGCTGGCCTACTACGCCGAGGAATCGCCGCTGCCGGAAGCGCTGACCGAGTTGTACGTCATCGCAGGTGCAGTCACCACGGCCGACCGCAGTGCAGTGCGCAAGGTGGCCGAGCGCTACTTTCCGGTTGCCGATGATGGGCTGCGGCACAACCCGCGTGTCGATGCCGAGATCGGCAAGGCGCAGGGGCGCATGGCGGGCGGCGGCGAGCGTCGTGGGGTGAGGAAGAACAACGAGGCGGAGCGCCAGGCCCGTACCCGCGCGCGGCGCACGCTGTTGTTCGATGACCTGCGCAAGGCCGGTATCACCCCCAACGGCATGGCCAGCATGGCTGAGCTGAAGGCCCTGCATGTCACCCACGTCACCGGCGCGGAGGAGGTGACACAGCACGCGCTGTCACGCGTGACGGACGCTGATCCGTCACGTGCATCTGCCGCTGTGAACACGGCTATCCATGTACCAGATCCCAGTGTTGCTCCAGCAGCATCACGGCATGCCCTGCGGCATCCCGAGGCCGTGACGGAAGCCGTGCGGGCCTGCGAACTGATGCGCCGAGCCGGATGCACCGGCATCGGTCCGGGTCACGCCGGGCTGCGTGCCGCCCTTGCCGAAGGCGTGACCGCTGAAACGCTGCGTGACATCGCCATTGAGGCGGTCTCGCGATCGCCCCCCATCCGCAACCCGTTCGCCTGGGCCATCCAGGCCGCACGCCATCGCCATGCCGGGCGCGCAAGCAGCCCGCACATCAACACCACCGGAGGCCACCATGCACCGTCTCGCCCAGGTTCTGCCGACTACGTCGCCGAACAACGAAAGCACTACCAACAGCGCATCGCCGGTGGCGACGCGGGCGCACGACGCCTTGACGTCATCGAGGCGGAGTACCTTCCCAGCAACTGAACCGGACCCACGTACCGTTACCTACCTGTGGGAAATCTGGCAGCAGATGGCCGGCATGTTCCCCGGCAAGTGGGTGCGTGAGAACGGTGCTGCACCGCTCGCCCATGACGGTCAGCTCTCCGCCGCAGGGGAGATCTGGCGTCAGGTGCTGACCGGCATCCATCCAAAGCAGATCGCCGCCGGCCTGGCGGCATGCCTGCGCTCGGCGCTGGAATGGCCGCCCAATCCGGGACGCTTCCGCGCACTGTGCCTGGGCATTCCCGGCCTGGCCGAAGTCGAGGCCGAGCTCCGCCCCTACCGCCTTCAAAGCGCGTTCGCGCTGCTGGTCGGTTCGCTGCTCGACCGGCATGCCTACAACAGCGCGACGGGCGCCTACGCGCAGCGGCAGTTGCTGATGGACGCCTACGATCGTGCGGTGAAGCACGTGATGGAGGGCGGCGCACTGCCGGAGCTGCGCGACCCACTGCCGCCGCCGCGACGCGCACCGCTGCAGGTGCGGGATCGTGGTGCGGCGCGCGCGGCGATGGCGCGCGCCGCCGCCGATCTCGGATTCGGAGGCGACCATGACGCCCGCTGACATTCGGAGTTACCAGCGGCAGCTGGTGCTGTTCTGCCTCGGCATCCACGGTGAGTGCACTGCCGGCGAAGTACTGGAGCTGGCCGGGAACGCGGCACTGGAGGCCAGCGCGCCGCGCGAAGCGATGTTGATGACGGCCGCCGCCACCGCCGGCCTGCTGCGCGAAATGGACGGCGAAGGCCTGGTGTGCCGGGGCGAGAACCGGGCCAGCGGCCGCGACGGACGCGCCGTGGCGACCTGGAACGTGACCGACGCGGGTCGCATCAGCGCCGCACCGGTACCGCCTGCCAACGCTCCGGCGCCGTCCTTGCCAGCGGCCCCGGCGACCGCGCTCGCTGCACCGCCGGCGATGCCGGGCGGCGTGCCGCTGCCGGACCTGCTTGCACTGCTTGGCGCTGAACTCGACTGCCTGCTCGACCAGCTGGAACGCGACCATCAGGCCGCGCAGCAACGCGCCCGCAGCGAATTCGAGGGCTTCCGCCAGCGCGCCGTGCGGATGTGGAACCTGTCCGGGAGCGCATCGCGATGACGCCGGCACATGCACTGGCGTCGCCGACGCCGACAGAACTGAACACCGACCAGGAGGGTCCTGCATCCATGCATACATCCATCATCATCGAACCGTCCAACTGCGCCCATTGCGGCAGTGGCAATGTCCGCACGCGGCTGCGGCCCGGCCGCGCCGCCAGCAGCAGCGCGCAGGTCGTCTGCCAGGGCTGTGGCGCGCGCGGCGGACTGTTCACCGGCCCCAACGCGGTACAGCAGGCCATGCTGGAATGGCAGCGGCATCCGCCAGCAGCGCCCGATCGCGTACAGCCCGCGGCTGCCCCTGGCGGAGCCGTGAACGCTGCGGCAACGCACGGTGGCCGCGGCGCCGATCGTGATCCATTGGAGCTGCTGGCACGGATGCTGGTGGGCGGGAACTATCGCGTTCCCGATGCGGGGCGCAGCAACGCGCCGACACTCACCCCCGCCGACGTGGCCGGCGCGGTGGGTCTGATGCGCAATCCCGTGGCCCGGCAGGCCGCGATGGCGGTGGCAATGCGGGGAGAAGGAGACACCCTGCTGCAGTTGGGACGCAGTGCGGTGCGCCGGCTGCTCCGGGCGTGCCGGCAGGTAGGGCCAGGGCAGCCGCTGCGCATGGACGAACCGGCCGATCGCTGGCGCATGCGCCTGGTGCTGCAGGACGCGGTCAACGATCTGGTGTGGCCGGAGCACAAGCGCTCGGCGCAGGTTGCTGCGAAGGCGGCGAAGATGAGAAAGGGAGATTACCTGCAGGTCCACCGCCTCGCGACCGCGGTGCTGAACCAGGCCGTGGAAGAGGGCCGGGAAGAGTTCCGCATCCGCCTGTTCGCACGCCAGTGAGCGCCGTCGGCACGAACATTACCGCGCTCGCTGCCAGGATTACCGCAGCGATGCGGATGCGGTAAGCAACATTACCGCAGTTGCATCGGGAACCACCGCTCATGCATTCTTTCTACCGTGGGCAAGGTTGCAAGCGACCTGAGGCCCGAACCACCGCGCTGTGCCGGAATCCGGCGCACGCCACCGGGTGATCCCGGAGCAATCATCAGTCAGGCCCCGCCAGCAATGGCGGGGCCTTTTTCGTGGGCGTTCATGCAGCGTCCGCATCTTCCCAGCAGAGGGACCCGTGAACGCACACAGCGACGCCACGCTTGCAGCAGCAGGAAAGACCGCGACCGTGGTGGGCGGAGGCACCGCCTTCATCGGCGGACTCTCGGCCAACGACATCGCTGCGATTGCAGGCGTGGCCGGCGTGGTCGTGGGCCTGCTGATGCAGTGGTACTTCAGCCGCCGCAAGGATCAGCGCGAGATGGACGAGCACCGCGCGCGCATGAAGGAGTTCAGCGATGGCCACTAGTACAGGCATCCGCCCGCTGCGCGTGGCCGTGGCGGGGCTGACCCTGAGCGCGGTGGCATTCGCGGGCTGGATCAGCCACGAAGGCTTCTCGGCGCAGCCGGTGATCCCGACCGTGGGCGACGTGCCGACCATCGGCCACGGCTCCACCCGCTATGAGGATGGAACGCCGGTGCGGATGGGCGATGCACCGATCACGCGCCAGCGCGCAGCAGAACTGGCCCGCAACCTGCATCGCGAAGAGGAGAAGCGCTTCGCGGCGTCGCTGCCCGGCGTGAGGCTGACCCAGGGTGAGTACGATCTGTACCTCGATTTCACTGGCCAGTACGGCATCGGCACCTGGCAGCGATCGACGATGCGGCGCGAACTGCTGGCGGGCCGGTATCGCCCGGCCTGCGATGCGCTGCTGCTGTATCGCAGGGCGGCGGGCTACGACTGTGCCACGCGTATCAACGGCGCACCCAACACGCGATGCTGGGGCGTCTGGCAGCGGCAGCTGGGCCGGCACGCGCAGTGCCTCGCCGAGCAATGACCATGGGCTACCCACAGATGGTCAGGATGTTGATGGTGGCCGCGCTGTTTGCCGGCGTGTTCGTGGCCGGGTGCCAGCAGGGCGTGCAGCAGCAGGCCGCGCGCAGCCTGGCGCAGGTTGCCAGGATCGAAAAGGCGCGCGCCGAGGCCGAGGCTACGGCCGCGGAGAACCTGCGGGCCGCAAACGCCTGCACAGGGGTGCTGGCCGAGGTCGACGCACGGACCCGCGATGCCATTGACGAGGCCGCGCGGCAGAAGACGCTGGCACAGGAACAGGCCCGCCGGGTGCAGGCCGCTGCATCGGCGGATCGAAAGCGCGCAGCGGCAGCGACCGCCACGCTGCAGCAGGCACGACAGCAGGCCGCATGCCGGCAGCAACTGGAGCAGGCGCTATGCGATGCCATTCCCTTGTTGTGATCGCGGCGGCCCTGCTGTGTGCGTGGGGCGTGGGCGGTTGCACCCGCCTGTCGCGGCCCGCAGCGCCGATCCTGGTGCGCGTGCCGGTTGAAAAGCCGATGGACCTGCCTGCGGCACTGACGCAGGACTGCCCCATTGCCCGGCCTGCGGACCGCAGCGTGCAGCAGGTGGTGGCGGCATACAACGCCAACATCGTCAGCCTTGAGCACTGCAACCGGCAGCTGCAGTCCCTTCGCGCCCTGCAGGCCGAGACGATCGAACGCTGAGCAGACGCCGGCGTCGAACCACCGCATCACGTCCGTTCCCCGGGCGTGGATGCGGCTATCCCGAATGACCAAGGGCTGGACCGGGATTCCCCCACCAGCTCCGTCGTACGACCCGGGCCAGCACTGGCCCGGGTCGGAGTACCCGTTGCCGCACCGTGCGGCATTTTTTTTCATCAAAGGAGCCCAACATGGCCAATAACGAAGCAATCTCGGCACAGAACTCTGCGCTTTACGTCAAGATCGGCACCGCGCCGACCACCCCGAACGATCCGGCCGGCTACACCGAAGTGGATGGCCTGACCGGCTTCCCGTTCGGCCCGGGCCAGTCCAACACCCTGGATGCGACCAACCTGAAGTCCAGGCAGGTCGAGAACATCGCCGGCCTGGCCGGTGGTCAGACCGTGCAGGTTGCAGGCCACCGCTGGCCGGTGGGCAAGTCGGCCGGCCAGGAGATCCTGCGCGATGCCAAGTCGGACGAGGACCTGCACTTCCTGATGGTCCTGCCGACCGGTGATGCGGCGACGTTCGTCGGCAAGGTGGCAGGTTTCAACGTCACCCCCGGCACCAACGCGGTGCTGACCTTCACCGCCGACCTGCTGCCGCGCGACTTCGCGCTCGTCACCCTGCCGACCGGTCCGTAAGCCATGACCCTGCTCAACAAGAACCAGATCCTGTCGGCGGTTGACCGCAAGGCGGAAGATCTCGAAGTGAAGGAATGGGGCGGCGTTGTCCGCATCTCGACCATGTCTGCCAGCGACCGCGACAAGTGGGAGCAGGACACCTATGGCGGCGAGAAGACCCGGACCGAGGACTTCCGTGCCCGTTTCGTCGCACTGTGCCTGGTCGACGAGCAGGGCGAGCGGCTGTTCACCGACAAGGATGT
Organism: uncultured Stenotrophomonas sp.; assembly: GCF_945952405.1. Taxonomy (GTDB): domain Bacteria; phylum Pseudomonadota; class Gammaproteobacteria; order Xanthomonadales; family Xanthomonadaceae; genus Stenotrophomonas. The sequence goes on from NZ_CAMFIA010000007.1 coordinate 51,482, forward strand.
GGCCCAGCTGGGTGCAAAGTCGGCGGCGGCCCTGGACCGCGTGTTCCGCGCAGCGCAGAAGCTCAACGCGCTGGGCGACGCCGCGGTCGAGGATGCGGAAAAAAACTGACGTGCCGGCCTGAGCGCCGGCTGCAGTTCCGGATCGCGTGGCGACTTGGCTACGCGCATCCGGACCAGATGCTGGCGGGAATGAGTTCCCGCCAGCTGACGGAGATGTACGCGTTCGCCCGGCTGGAACCCTTGGACCAGCCGCTGCAGGAAATGCTCGCGCAGCTCACCGATGTGCTGGCCCGCGTGCATGGCAACAAGACGACGCTGCAGGATTTCCTCATCGTCAAACCGGCGATTGCCCACGTCGACGATACCCAGGCCAGGTCGCAGCAGATCAGCGAACTGTTCCTGCGCGCGTCGGCAAGGAACGCCAAGGACTGAACCACGCCGATCGCCCTTCATGGGCGGGAGTATCGCCCGCCGTTGCGGCGGGCGATGCGACGGGACGCGTGGCAGGTCCATTCAAGCAACCGACACGGCCACCGGTAACGGTGGCCTCATCATTTTCTGGAGAACTCCGTGAGCTCAACCGTCACCCAGATTGACGTGACGCTGCGGGCGAACACGGCCGCATTCCGCGCCGAGATGGCGCTGTCCGGTCGTGTCAGCTCCCAGCAGCTGGCGCTGATCCGCAAGGAAGCGTCACAAACCGCAGCATCGATTTCCAACTTCAACAAGACGGCGGTGGGATTCCCGGGGTTCGACTCAGTCAAGACCGGTGTCACCTCGCTGATCGAAGCACAGCGCTCGATCCAGCAGATCCACCAGGGCCTGCGCGGCGCAACCGGCTCCGCGCAGGCGGCCGACAAGGCCTACGGTTTCATCGCGCAGACCTCGAAGAGCCTGGGCCTCAACCTGGAAGAGGCCAGCCGCAACTTCACCCGCCTGTCCGCCGCGGCTACCGCCAACGGTGTCGCAATGGAGGATCAGCAGGCGCTGTTCCTGCAGTTGTCGCGCTCGGCCACGGCGATGAACCTCAGCAGTGACCAGGTCGGGCGCGCGACCGACGCGCTGGGTGCATCATTCAGCAGCGGCACGTTCCAGGCGGACGCGCTGCGCAAGCAGCTGGGCGAGGTGATTCCGGGCGTCATGCCGCGCTTCATGCAGGCGGTGGCACAGATGAACGAAGGAACGGCGCTGGCCGGAAAATCCTTCGACACGATGCTTCGCGATGGCGATCTCGGCACCCGCCAGTACCTGCCCGCAATGATCCAGGCGCTGACCGCGACCGGGGCCGGCGCCGAAGATGCCGCCGCGACGCTGGACGCAGAGCTCAATCGCCTGTCCACGGCGTGGTTCAACTTCAAGGTCAAGGTCAGCGACGGGCTGTTCAGTGACGCCGCGATCGCCTCTGCACGGTTCATGGCCGACAACCTGGAAGGCGTGGCCGGCGCGGCACAGCTGGCCGTAGGAGCACTCGCCGGCCGCATACTCGGTGTGGGTGCCGGCAAAGCCTATGGTGCTGTCTCGGCGCCGATCTCCGAGCGGTCTACCGCCGCCAGCCAGGCCGCGGAGATGGCCGGGCTGGCGCGGGAACGCGCACGGGAAGCCGCCGAACAGGTCAACCAGGCGCGCGAGTCGATCCGCCTGACCACCACCTGGAAAGCGCAGGCGGCTGCCGCGCAGGATACCGCCCGCGGGCAACTGCAGGTGGCTGCATCCGCGCAGGAGGCTGCGCAGCGCACGCTGGAGCACCAGCAGGGTGCAGCCACCCTGTCGTCGAACCTGCGTGCCCAGCAGGAAGCGCAGGTCGCGGCCGCGATCGCGCAGCGCAACCTGGCCCGCGCGCAGGCCGAGTACAACGCGGCGACCGCATCCGGCGTACGTGCCGACGCCGCGGCCACGGCCGCCAAGGGGCGGCTGATCCTCGCGCAGGAAGCCGCCGCAGTCGCCACCCACAACCTCGGTCTTGCTCGTGGCCGGGAGTCGGCTGCATCGTCGGCTGCGTCCGTGGGTGGCATGGCCATGGATGGCTTGCGCGGCGCAGGCAGTGGGCTGCTCGCGCTGGCCGGCGGTCCCTGGGGGGCTGCGGCGATGGCGATCGGCGCGCTGGGGGTTGCGTATGCGGACGCGCAGCGCAAGGCCGAACAGGCGCGCAAGGAGTTCGATGCGCAGGTGCGCTCGATGGCGACGCTGCGGGTGGAGATCCAGGACACCACCGATCAGCTGGGCCGCATGGATGGCTCCAAGTCCCTGGGAACGGCGGCGCAGGACTGGAACCGGTTCGGTGTCGATGTGCGCGCGGCGGATGCCAAGATTTCCCAGCTGAAGTCGGAAATCGCCGGCTATGAAAGCAAGGTGGCCAGCGCGCGGTCGAAGGCGGAGATCGGAGCCGGTGGTGGCCCCGACCTGGTCCACTACGGCAACCTGCTGCAGGATGCCAAGGACAGGTTGAAGAACTTCGCCGACGAGGCCGCGCCAGCGCGTGAGGCCTTCGTCAAGCTTGAAGCACAACTCCGCACCTCGATGGATCCGGAGTTGTTCGAGAAGATGCGTGCTGCATCGATCAAGGCCAACGACGTCGATTTCAGCAAGCTGCTGGCAGGCCTGTCCGATGTGGAACGCCGTGGCCTCTCCGCGACCATCGCGATTGCTGCGATCAGCTCCGCAGGTCAGGATGAGGTGTGGAAGCGGCAGGTTGCCCGGCTCCGGCGCGAGAAGGGAGACTATCAGGCCTGGCTCGCCGAGCAGGCCAAGGGCTACAAGGCCGCCACCGGCGCGTCCAGCTACGAGGAAGCATTCGCGCGGCTCAAGCCTGAAGAGCTGGCTGACTTCCAGGCGCGTGCCAAGTTCATCCGCGAGGACATCGCGGCGGAGAAGGCCTGGAACGCGCAGCGCCAGGCCAGCGCAAGGCAGGCACCCGCAGCATCCGGTGGTGCAGGCAAGCCGGCGGACGCGTATGCGACCCTCCTTGATCGGATCAAGCGCCAGATCGATCTCGACAAGCAGCAGATGCTGGTCAGCGATGACATGACCGCCGTGCAGAAGCTGCAGGTGAATACGCTGGAAGAGTTGCGCCAGGCCAAGAGCAAGCTCTCCGACGAAGAACAGCGCAGCATCCTGCTGATGCTGGACAGTGCGGTGGCCGGCGGCCGCCAGCTGGCGGCGATGGAGGCGCAGCGCAAGGGCGCCAAGGATCTGCAGCAGCTGCAGATGCAATTGGACGAGTCATCGAAGGCACGCGACGCCAGCAACAGCGCCGACCTGTTCGCGCTGGGTCATACCGCCGGGGAAGTGGACAAGCGGCAGCGCCGCCAACGCATCGAGGATGACTTCAGCAGCCAGACCAAGGCGCTGAACGAACGCAATGTGTTCGGGCAGTCCGACATGGCCAGCTACTGGCTGCAGTTCGGCGAACTTGAGAAGAAGCGCGATGCTGATCTCGCCGCCGAGAAGGCCTACCAGGCCAGTCGCAGTGAGGCGCTGGGCAGTTGGGCGACGGGTGCAGGCAAGGCGTTCCGCGAGTACGCCGAGCAGGCGGCCAATGTCGCCGAACTCAGCAACCAGGCCTTCACGAAGGCGTTCCAGGGCATGGAAGACGCCCTGGTCAGCTTCGTCACCACCGGCAAGATGGATTTCGGCAAGCTGGCCGAATCTATCATTGCCGACCTCACGCGGATTGCCGCCAAGCAGGCCATCAGCGGAATGATGGGGGCGATGGGCGCCAACGGTGAGAACACCGGAACCCTGTTCACGCTGCTCAGGGGGTTCATGAAGTTCGACAAGGGCGGCTATACCGGGCCCGGTGGCCGCTTCGAGCCTGCGGGCATCGTGCACAAGGGCGAAGGTGTCCTCAACCAGGATGACATGCGTGCGCTCGGCGGGCCGTCGGCCTTCCATGCGCTGCGCCGCTCCCTGCACAGCAGCGGCGGCGGCAGCGCCACGGTCGGGCAGGTCGCCTCGCCGTTGTCGCTGGGCGGTACGTCCACGGGCATCGCGGTCGAGATCAACAACTACGGTAGCGGCCAGGTCAAGGCGCGCGAGGAGACACAGGACATGGGTGATGGAAACACGCTCCGCAAGCTGGTCATCGACATCGTCGGTGAGAGCCTTGACGGTGGGCAGCTGGGCAACGTCGGTCGTCGCCGCTACGGCTGGAGCGAGGTGGTCGGATGAGCAGCTGGCCAACCTACGCGGAAGTACGCTTCGCTGACTACGCCGAAGAATTCGATCCTGCAGTGGAGCGTACCGAGATGGAGCGCGGTGTGCCCAAGCAGCGGCTGCTCAACACCGACGTGCTGCAGACCATCATCGCTTCGGTGCAGTTCCGTTCGGCGCAGGCCGTGGCCGACTTCGAGGCCTGGTACTTCAACGAGATCCGCCGCATCGGCTGGTTCTCGATGGAGCATCCGCGCACGGGTGAGCTGATCCGTGCGCGCTTCCAGGGCGGAAGCATCGGGCGCCTGCAGCCGTTGAACACGCAGTTCCGCTTCGCCAAGCGCGATCTGGTGATCGAGTACGTGCGGAGCCCGGACTCGGCCGCCTGAGTGCCGCTGCGTCCTCCTTCTCAACGACATGCCCCGCCACGCGCGGGGCGCTTTGCATGGGCAGATCATGACCACCTTTACTGAACGCCGGCAGCGCGTTACCGACCACGACGGCATCCTGCTGTTCCTGGAGGTTTCGGCGCCATCCTTTTCCGAGACGTTGCGGATCGTCAACGACACCCGCAACTGGACCAGCAACGGCATCAACTACATCGGCGTACCGTTCGGCTTCAAGCTGCCGGATGACGTCAGTGGGCAGACCGCACGCGCGGTGCTGACCCTGGACAACGTCGGCCGCGGCATCACCGAAGACCTGGAGAAGCTCCAGCCCGACGATGTGGTGATGGCGGTGCTGAAGGTTGCCGACCGCGCCGACCCCGATGCCATCGAGCGGACCTACCAGCTTCCGATGACCCAGGTGTCGGTGAATCCGCGCACGGCAACCGCGCAGTGCGGCTACGACGCCATCATGCGGCAGCAGGCGGTGCGGCTGCGCTACAACCCGTTCATCTCCCCGGGCCTGTTCTGATGGACATGCGCGGGAAGGTGGAACGGTTCGTGGGCATCGCCTATGACGAGGTGCGCATGGATTGCGCCGACCTGGTGGTGCTGGTGCAGCGCGAGCTGTTCGGGCGCAGCCTGCAGATGCCCGGGCGGCGCCCGCGCGGCGTGGAGGGGCAGGCGGCGCTGGGCAGCCTGTCCATGCCGTTGTGCAGCCGCACCGACTGCCCGCGCGACGGCGACCTGGTGCTGATGACGGAAGCACCGCACAAACGCCCCGGCCATGCCGGGGTTTTCTTTTTCCTGGCCCACGAGGGCTGGGTTCTTCACAGCAATGAGCGGAACGGTTGCAGCGTGCTGCACCGGGTCCGTGACCTGCCCGGGTTCGGGCTGAGAATCGAGGGGTACTACACATGGGCCTGATGGAACAACCGTTGATCGAGCCTGGCCGGCTGATCATCACCCCGCACCCGCTGCTGGTGGACGGCCAGCGCAATGTCGCGTGGGAGCTGCGAGCCGGCGAGAGCCTGTATGCGCTGCTGATGCGCAACGTGCCGGAACTGGATGGCCAGCGTTGGGAGGTGACCATTGGTGGCCTGCCGGTCGAGCGCCATCTGTGGCACAAGGTGCGTCCCAAGCATGGCCAGGTCATCGAGGTGCGCGGCGGCGTCGGCAAGGCGGCGCTGGCGATCATTGCGATTGCAGTGCTGTCGTACTTCACGCTTGGCGCGGGCGCTGCCTGGATTGCGTCGACCTTCAGCGTATCGGCCGGTGCTGCCGGCGCGATCGGCGCAGGCCTGTTCATGGCCGGCAGCATGCTGATCAACAAGGTGTTGATGCCGAAGCCACCTAAGCCGGACAACCGCCAGGCCGAGTCGGTCTATTCGATCAGCGGTGCGCGCAACCAGATGCGGCCGTATGAGCCCTTGCCGCTGCTGTTCGGCCGTATCCGCATCGCCCCGGACCTGCTCAGCACGCCGTATTCCTGGTATGAAGGCAATGACCAGTACCTGGGCATGGTGTTGTGCGCGGGCGTCAACGTGGGGCGGGTCGAGGCGTTGCACAACGCGGATACGCCGCTGGCCAACTATGAAGGCGTGCAGGTCTTCCATGCCGGCTACAGCCAGATGCCCGAGCAGTCGATCCCGCTGTACAGCAACGCGGACTCCGTCGATGGCGCCGAGCTGCCCAAGGATCACGGCTGGTTCCAGCGCACCACCAGCCTGGACACGCTGCGGGTGCAGGTCAGCCTGGAGTACGTGCTGGGCGGAACCGGCACCAGCGGAAAGTCCTATCCGGTCAGCGAACGCATCGAGGTGCAGTACCGCGCAGTCGGCACCAGCGACTGGAAGGCACTGGCCAGCGAGACCTATCGCTCGGACCGCTTCGACGCACGCCGGGCGACCATCGCGCGCGACGTCGCGCTCGGCCAGTACGAGGTGCGGGTGCGCAAGGTCGGCCTGGCCGACTACGAGGGCAAGAACACCCAGAAGAACGATTTCCAGTGGACCACGCTGACCAGCGTGCAGCAGGACCGTGCTGACTACACCGGGATCGCCCGCACCGGGCTGCGGATCAAGGCCACCGGCCAGCTCAATGGGGCGCCCGATGAGATCCGCGGCATCGCCGCCGCCGATCCGATTCCCGAGTGGAATGGCTCGGAGTGGGTGGTACGCGAGTCGAGCAATCCGGGCGCGCAGTGCCTGGCTTACGCGCGTGGCATCCGCCGTGGCGGCCGCCTGCTGGGTGGCATGACACTGAGCGACAACCAGATCGACCTGGAGTCGTGGAAGGCGTTCTCCCTGCACTGCGCGGCCAACGGCTACACCTATGACCACTACGTCAAGGAAACCCGCAGCCACAGTGACATCCTGTCGTCGATCGCACGCGCAGGCTTCGGTGAGATCACCTGGGCCGGTGGCCGCCTGGGTGTCATCTGGGCGGCGCAGGAGCAGCCGCTTTCCGGCGTGGTCAACATGGCCACGATCAAGAAGGGCCAGTTCCAGGTCGACTACAGCCTGGTCAGTGCAGCGGACGGCATCGAGTACAGCTACATCGACCCGGCTGACTGGCAGGCCAAGACCCTGCGTGTGCCGGCGCCGGGTGTCGAGACCATGCTCAACCCGGCGCAGGTCAGCGGTGAGGGCGTGACCTCGGAGCAGCACGCGGCACGCCTGGCGCGCTGGCACCTGGCGCAGTCGCTGTACCAGTACAAGGACATCGCCTACAGCACCGATATCGAGCACCTCAGTTACCAGCGCCTGTCGGTGCTGGCCCTCCAGCACGACATGACGCAGTGGGGATTCGGTGGCCGCATCGCGGCGGTCGAGCGTGTCGGCGCCGAGGTGACCCTCACCCTGGACGAGCCGGTGCCGGGCCAGAGTGGCAGCAGTTCGTTCATTGGCCTGCGGATTCCCGGCGAGCGCGTGTACCGCGTGCTGAAGGTCAAGGCCTTCAGCGGCGACAGCCGGGTACTGACGCTGGCCGAGCCGTGGCCGGCAGACGCGGAGCTGCCGGGCAGCCATGCCGGCAACCCGGCGCACGACACGATCTGGGTCTATGACTTCAAGCAGACGCCCGGCTACCGGGTGCGCGTGACCAGCATCGAGCCCGAGGATGGCCTCAAGGGTGCAGCGGTGCGCGTTGTGCCGGAAGGCCCGGAGTTCTGGAACTACGTCCTCACCGGCCACTACGTGCCGCCGGCCAATGGCTCCTCGCTGCAGACGCGGCCGGTGGCCAGCAACCTGCGCGTGACCGAGCACCAGGTGACCCAGGGCGATACCGTGTTCACCGAGTTGACCGCCACCTTCGACATCAGTGGCCCGGTTGGTAACGTGGTTGTGCGTGCGGCCGGTGCCGAGGGTGAACTGCAGGATGTGGCACAGACCACGACGCGCACCGCGACCTGGCGGATCCCGGGTCCGGGGCGCTACACCGTGGTGGCGCGGCCGTACTCGCCCGATGGCATGGCGGGCACCGCTGTGCAGGGCACCTACACCACCACGGGGGCCGGCCTGGCACCGGTGCTGGTTGACCTGTTCGATGTCGAGGAGCGCAGCGGTGGCGTGCGCCTGTACACCTGGGGCTGGCTGGAAGGCACCATGCGCTCGCCCGATTTCGCCGGCGTGGAAATCCGCCATGTGGCGGGCCAGGTGGCGGCTCCGGACTGGGACGCGATGATTCCGGTCGGCCAGTCCGGATTCCATACCGCGCCTTTCGAGGCCGTGATGCCCGAGTCCGGGCAATGGACGTTCGCCTGCCGCTCGCGCAACACCAGCGGCGTCCTGTCGCAGGAGATGCGGGTGGTACGCCGCAATCTGCAGGCCAACCTCGGGCAGGTGATCGGCGGTATCGAAAGCGGGCTGGGCGAGCAGGGACGGAACCTGGCCAAGGAGATCAGCGACCGCATGGACGCTGACCTGGCCGAAGCCGCCGCACGCGCCGAGGGCCTGTCGCACGCGGCCAAGGCATTGGCCGACGAGGTCGCTGCACGCGCCCAGGCGGATGCGGCGGCCCTGCAGTCGATCGCAACCGAAAGTGCAGCACGTGTTGCCGGACTGTTGAACGAGAAGCTGGCACGCGAAGCAGCCATCAGCCAGGAGCAGACGACCCGGAAGAATGATGTCGAGTCGCTGTCCCGGGCGTTGTCCGAGGTCGCCGCCGGCAGCGGTACCCAGTTCGACAGCGCGACGATCTGGTACTTCGACAAGACCCTCGATGGATGGACCGGCAACGGCGTTCCCACGCTGGTGGACGGCTGGCTGCGCCCCGCCAACGCCTCGGCCTCGCCGTGGGTGCAGTCGCCGGCGGCGCTGGCCGTGGACGGCAGCGCCTACCGCTTCCTGAAGCTGCGGGTGAAGCGCATGGGCGCGCCGGCATGGGCCGGCAAGCTGCAGTGGATCTCGGCCAGTGACCGCACCTGGAATGCGCAGAAGAGCGTCGCGATCGCCGAACCGAAGTGGGACAGCAACGGCGTTGCCACGCTGGACGTACAGGACGTCGCCTGGTGGCCCGGTGTGGTCGATGCGATCCGCCTGCAGCTGGGCGTTGCGCAGACCGCCAGCGATGGTTTCCTGCTCGATTGGGTGGCCATCGGCCGGCCGACGCCGGGCGCGAGCGTGGCCCTGGTACAGCAGGAAAGCCAGGCACGCACCGCCGGCGATGCCGCCGAAGCCAGCCAGCGCAACACCCTGGCCGTGCAGCTGCGTGGCAGCTACACCGGCAGTGACCTGTCACAGGTGGCGCAGGGCTTCATTGCGGATGAACGCACGGCACGGGTGGCCGCCGACAGTGCCCAGGTCAGCCGGATCAGCGCGATGGAAGTGCGGATGCCGGCCGGCAGCGGGCAGGTTGCCACGCAGGCCAGCGTGACCGCCGAGCAGCAGGCACGGGTGGCCGCCGACGAGGCGGCCGCCAGCAATCTTCAGCAGGTCAAGTCGCAGTTGCCGGCGCTGGTTGCGCAGGGTTCCAACCTGGTGTTGAACGGCAGCTGGGAACATGGCGCGGATGTGGGCTGGAGCTACAGCGGCACTGCCGTGAGCACGCCCGCGACGGAAGGGCGCGGCGGCGGCCGCTGCCTGCGCGTGGACGGCGGCAGCGGCGTGCGCTTCGCACACGCCAACGGCAAGCAGCCGACGGCGGTGACGCCGGGCCGGAAGTACCGCTACAGCTGCTGGTACCGCACCAGCGCGGATTACAACGGTACGGCCGGCAACGGCAAGATGCGGCTGTCGACGCAGACGGATGCACTGATCGGCGGAGCCACGTTCTTCCAGCAGAACAAGACGGCCTGGACCTATCTCGAGGGCGTCTACGAAGTCGCGCTCAACTCCAGCATCACCGGCCTGCTGCTGCAGTTCTGCAGCGACAATACCGCCGGCAGCCTGTGGATCGACGATGCCAGCCTGGAAGAGGTGACCGAGGTGCTGGCGCTGGCCGATGGCCAGCAGGGACTGAGCACGCGCGTCACCAACGCGGAAGGAAAGATCGAGTCGCAGTCGCAATCGATCACCGCGCTGACCAACCGAGTGGGTGGGGTGGAGAGTGGCAACGCCGTCAATACCACGGCGATCACCGGACTCACCGGTCGGGTGACCACGGCTGAGGGAAAGATCGATGCCGCATCGAGCAACGTCACCAGGCTGCAGGCTGAAATGAAGGCGAGCCTGGCCGGTGGCGCAGGCATGTTCCCGTCCGGCTCGTTCGAGCAGTTCCAGGATGGCCAGCTGATTTCCGCCGGCTACGGCACCACGTTCACGGTGAATGGCACGGGCCGCCGCAACGGCAATCGCGGGCTGGACATCCTGGTCGGCTCGGACACCCGTCCGGATCTCAACGCCGACTGCTATCCGGTGTCCGAGTTCGTTCCACTTGCCGGTGTCCGTCGCCTGTACGTGGAGGCGTTCGTGGCGCTGACCAACGACAGCGTGGACATCCCTGCCGACAACAGCAGCTATCTGAGGATTGGCGTGCAGACGTCGCAGGCGGGTGGGGGAGGTGCCGGCCTGGTCTGGACCACCCTCAACTGGGGAATCAAGGGCGTCTCGAAGACGTCCTGGACGAAAGTCAGCGGCTATGTGACCACCAACGCGTCCGCAGCGCAGGCCCGCCTGTTCATCAGTCTGCCGGGACATGCGACGGATCCGAAGAGCCAGCGCGTTGTTGGCTCGCGGTTCCGCCTGGACGATATCGTGGTCACCGATGTGACCGAGGCCTATGCGGCGCAACAGGCCGCAGATGCGGCTGCAACCGCCGTGCAGGGGCTTACAACGCGGGTCGGCTCGGCCGAAGGAAAGATCGAGGCGCAGGCACAGCAGTTGGTGGACCTGGGTTCATCCATCGGCAGCGTGGGCGGTGACAACCTGCTGCCCAACAGCAGCTTCGAACTGAGTGCTTCCGACCGTGTCGCACCGACAGGCTGGAACCTGGAAGGCAACGGCCCCTCGGTCTCGGCGTCCTATGTGCCTTCTCCCTTGAGTGGAGGTGGCCGGGCACTGCGCCTGGAAGCAACGACTACCGCGAAAAACCAGTGGTTTGGCCTGACCTATACCAATGGCGGCAACGTGCAGGATCTGGTGAAGATCAAGCCGGCCACGGACTACGTGCTGTCCAGTCACGTGCGTGGCAGTGCAGGCTGTACGGCGCAGATCATCATCCAATGGCGCGATGCGAGCAATGCGACCGTTGCGACCACGGCGTTGCCGCCGGCGGCCATGGACGGTACCTGGCAGCGCTTGCTGCTGCCCGCCCGTACCACGGCTCCCACTGCGGTCGCCGCGCGCGTGTATGTCGGCCGCCTTACGGTGCCAACGCCGCAGGGCGCTGCGATCGAGATCGACAACGCAAAGTTCCAGGAAGGCAAGGTTGCGACCGCATGGTCGCCCAGCGGGCAGGAGGCCGCAGCGGGAATCCTTGCCAATGCCGCCGCGACTGCCGGATTGACCACCACGGTCAGCCAACAGGGCAACAAGCTCGATGCCACGGCGCAGGATCTGGTCAACCTCAAGACCCAGGTCGGCAATGTCTCGGCCACCGGCTTCAATCAGTTGAAGACCCAGGTGACCCAGCAAGGCCAGGCGCAGACCGCGCAGGCCCAGCAGATCAATGGGCTGCAGGCGCAGGTGGGTGGCAAGGCGGACGCCAGTGTGGTGCAGTCGATGGAAGTGCGGGTGGCCAATGGTGGCGCGGGCGGCAACCTGCTGATGAATTCGACCTTCCCGATGTGGAATCCCAGTGGCTGGTTCTGGGCCGGCAACGACGGATGGAGTGCACTCGGAAACCCCACCGGCGATGATTCCTGGCGCCCTCTGGGCGTCTATGGCATTGGTGCCGTGCGCGGCCGTGGTGCCTGGGCTGTTGGCGCCACGTCCTGGATGCAGACCGAGTACGTCGTTCCAGTGGTGGCCGGCACCACCTACTGCGCCTCCGCATACATCAACACCCATCGCTGCAAGGCGGTCGTCAACATCATCTGGTATGACAAGGCCAACAACCGCATCGGCAATGCCGCCACCGAATGGATGGGGCCCTTCGGCATCGGGACGGTTCCCCTTCTGTCCGATCTTCCCCGCCCGTACGTGATCGCAAAGGCACCGGCCAATGCGGCATACATGCGGTTCGAATTCGGGGTGACGGGGACGGGCGAGTCGGACCCGTACTTCTGGTTCTTCCGCCCGATGTTCGCCAGGGTTAACGATGGCGCGAACACACCGCCGGCCTGGTCGGCGGGGGGCGAGGAGGCATCGTCGCGCTGGGCCGTCAACGTCCGCGCCGATGGGCGGGTAGGGGGTATCGAGCTGTCGTCCAACGGCCAGGTCAGTGCCTTCGACGTGGTGGCGGACCGGTTCCGGGTTTCCAACCCCGGCAACGGTGGCATGCGCACCGAGTACAGCGACGGCAACTGGCGTGTCTACGACGGCAACGGACGCCTGCGCGTGGCGATGGGGATCAACATCTGATGGCCGAGGGAATCAAGGTATTCAACGAAGACGGCAGCCTGGGCTACAACCCGCAGGGGCGCCTGTTCCGGGTGATCGCACGCGTGGCCTATACCTCGGCGCAGTACGGCACGGTTGGCTTTGCGCGGCAACCGGAAGACACCGACCTTGTCGCTGTTGCGCTGGGCTACTACGCACCGTGGTTTACCATCAACGTCGGGGCCAGCACCGTCAGCTGGGATGCTTCCGCAGTTCCAGCAATGGTGCGCTACTCCGGGGTCGTCGAGATATGGGCACGCTGACATGGCAACCGGAATCAAGATTCTCAATGACTACGGCACGATCCTGATCGATGATTTCGCGCCGACGCTCTGTGTTCTCGCACAGGGGACCTCGACGATCGGGTCGGACGGCATGGCCTACATCGGTAATCATGGAGGTGCAGTGGCGGTCCGCTCCACGTCGATCGTCGGCGTCCAGTACTTCGGCGCCGTCGATGGCTATAGCGCAGGCTACTTCCTGTTTGGACCACCCGGTGCCAGCGTGCAATGGTGGGTGTATGCGCAGCCCCAAGGCGCTGCCAGCAACTTCGGGCTGAAGATCTGGAACGATGCGGGGCAGCTGATGTTCGATGCAGGCAAGAAGGCTGCGCGCACCTCGGTACTGCGTGTGGGCAACAGCCTGCCGGAATGGACCGGCGCGATCGGGCTGGACGGATCACGCGCGTGGGCGATTCTCGCGATGGTGCCGGCTTACGTGTCACGCGTGAGCTTCCAGCGTTGGGGAGATCCCAGTGAGTACCTGCAGCACGAGGACTACAGCGTTGCGGGGGGATCGGTGAACGGCGGTACGGTCGACTTCGCGATGACCCAATCACGCCGGCGTACCTATGGACCCTACTTCGGAACCATTCCCCCAGGTAGATCCGTGGTCACCTCCAACCGCGCCACGCTGGCGGTCCTGGACGTTACCGGCTATTGAGCCGGGGCGCCCGCACACCTCCCTTCCCAGGCCGCCCGCAGGGCGGCCGATTCATTTCTGGAGATATCAACGATGAAATTCCAAGCACGCCTGGTCCTGCTCACCCGCAGCGAAGAGAGCCCCGCCGTGGTCCATCTGCACTACCGCCTGGAGGGCTCCGCCGCGGCGCAGATGATCATCCCTGCGTCGCCGGAGGTGGCCTATGGCATGGAGTTCGGCGCGCTCTACAGCTTCGAGCCGATGCCGGTGGTCGAACGCAGTACGGGGGTCGATCCGGTGGATTGATCACGCGCCGCTGGCCGGTCGCAGGATCAGCGACGCCCGCCTGCCATGCTGTCGGCATGGACAGAATGGACCTTGGCCTGAAACCGGACACGACGCGGGCGACGGAACTGCTGCGGCAGGCCGCCCGCCTGGAACAGGACCGCAGCGGCGACTGGCGCGCCCGTGCCCGCCGGCAGCGCAGTGCCGACCGGCTCAGGGCCTCGGCGTACGCGCATGCAGGCGCCTCGCGCTGGCCACCTGCGGTCGAGTTTCCCGATGATCTTCCCTTCTAGACGCGCCGTGGCGGGCCTCAGGGCTGCCGGCGCCTGCCATCAACGCTGTAGCGCCCGGCCCCGGTGCAGGCCAGCAACAGGAAGCCGCCGGCCAGCCCGAGGTTCTTCAGGAACATGATCTGCTGGGTGGGGTCGCCAATGTTGTGGTGGAAGATGACGGCGGTGACCAGGCTGAAAGCGGCCAGCACGATCGACACCATGCGGGTCTGCAGGCCGAGCAGGATGCACAGTCCGCTGCCGATCTCGAAGGCGATGGTCGGCCACAGCAGGATGCCGGGCACGCCCATCGCTTCCATGTAGCCCTGGGTGGCGGCGGGATCGGCGAGCTTGCCCAGGCCGGAGACCAGGAACAGGGCCATCAGCAGGATGCGCGCAATCAGGTAGGCAAGCGAAGGCGATGCGTTGCTCACGTCGATGTCCTCGGGAAGGGCCGGCGAGGGCGATCGGAGCCCAGCGCCGGTGAAGCCCGTGTGCACGCCCGGCTGCGGGTGCCTTGACAGCAGTCGCGGTGCGGTAGACCTTTCGCGCATGACGATCGATATTGAATCGCTCAGCCTTCGGGAGCTGGGCGCCTTGGTGGTTGCCGCTGAACAGCGGAAACAGCTCATTTCCACCCGCCGTCCGGCCAGTGCGGTGCGGCGGATGCTGAAGGCTGCAGCCGCTGAAGCCGGTTACAGCCTCGAGGAGCTGTTCGGCGCGGACGCCCGCGCGGAGGACGTGCCCAGCCGAAAACCGGCGCGACGCAGGACCGGCAAGGTGGCGGCCAAGTACCGTGATCCGGAGTACAAACGGCTGACCTGGTCCGGCCGCGGGCGCATGCCGCGCTGGTTGGCGGCCAAGGTGCAGAAGGGCTACAAGGTGACCGATTTCCTGATCCCCGGCCTTGCCCGGCCGACCGCGCGCAAGGGCAGTCCAATCGGGCAGCGCACGGTGTTCAAGAAGGATTGAAGGGGCCGCGCTGCTACCCTGCCCGGGTCTTTGAACGAAGGAGCGCGGGATGGCACATGATCGCGACCTGACGATCACCCCGAGGGTCCGCTACACCGCTGCCGCGGCAGCGGTCCTGGTGAGCCTGCTGGCCTGGTCGGTGGAATGGAGCGGACTGGCCTATGTCTGCCCCTACTGTCGCGTGCAACGCACGGTCATCGGCGTGTTGGGGGTGCTGCTGCTGTTGGCGCGGCCGGGCGGGCTGATCGTGCCCTGGCTGGCTTACACCACCGGCGGCTTTGCGTTCGTGGTGGCGGCGATGCAGCACTTCAACGGGTGGAAGCGTATTTCCGCCGGCAGCTTCAGTTTCAACGAACGGTGGTACATCGACCCGTGGCTGCTGTCGGGCTGCGCGATGCTGATCCTGGTGGCGCAGCTGATGCTGGTGCAGGCCGCCAGCCGGCGCGCGCCGCGCTGAGCGCGCCGTCACGCACCCGCAGAACTACCCGCGCTGGAACACCGCCCGCTGCGCGGCGAACGCGCGCTGGTATGCGGGGCGCTGCGTTGCGCGGTTCACGTAGGTGGCCAGCGCTGGGTACTCATCGAGGAAGCCGCTGCTGCGCAGGCGCAGCAGCACCGAGACCATCATCAGGTCGCCTGCGCTGAATTCGCCGTCCAGCCAGGGCGCCTTGCCCAGCCATGCCGACAACGGTGCAAGCCGGGCATGCACGCGTTCGTCCAGCATCGGCAACCGCTGCGCATACCAGGGCTGCTCGCGTTCCAGCACCCAGGCCATCGAGCGTTCGACGATCGGCGGCTCGACCGTATTGAGCGCGGCGAATATCCACATGATCGCGCGCATGCGTGCATCCGGCTCGCGGGGCAGCAGGCCGGCCTGCTGTTCGGCCAGGTGCAGCACGATCGCGCCGGATTCGAACAGGGTCTTGCCGCTGTCCTGCCAGGTCGGAATCTGTCCGAACGGATTCCGTGCCAGGTGCGCGGGCTGCTTCATCTCGGCGAAGGAAAGCAGCTGCACGTCATAGGACACGCCCAGCTCCTCCAGTGCCCAACGCACGCGCATGTCGCGCGCCAGGCCCTGGCCACGGTCGGGAGAGCGGGCGAAGGCGGTGAGGATGGGAGACATCGGCTTGCTCCTGCGGGCTGAAGGGCCCGCCTTTCCTGTTCCGACGAACGGGCGGGCCGGAAATCGACACGGCCGAGGACGGCCTTCATCCGGCCCGATGCAGTTTCCGGTACTGGTCCGGCGTGCAGTGCGCGTGGCGCTTGAACATCTCGGCAAAGGCACTGACTCCGGAATAGCCCAGGTCCTCGGCGATCCGGCTGATCGGCCGGCGCGTGCACAGGGCTTCGGTGGCACGCACGAACTTCACCCGGCCGCGCCAGTCACCGAGTGACATGCCCAGTTCGCTGCGTGCCAAGCGTTCCAGCTTGCGTACGCTCATGTGATGCCGCTGCGCGATCTCGGCGACCGACTCGGCTGCGGACAGCTGCTTCTCGATGTACGCCATCACCTGTTTCAGGGCATCACTGCTGGCGATCGGCAGGAAGCTGGGCAGCACTGCGGCGTGGGTGATCTGGTCGATCACCACAGCGGCCATGCGCCGCTGGGCCGCCGTCTGCGGATCGGTCACGCCCTGCCGGGCCAGCTCGTGCAGCAGCTCGCGCAGCAGCGGGCTGACTTCCAGCGCCCGGCAGCGATCGGGCAGCCGGCGTGACAGGGCCGGAGACAGGTAGGCCGAACGATAGGCCAGCTGCGAGCGGTTGCGCGAATAGTGCGGCATCCCCGGCGGAATCCAGATCGCGTAGTGGGGCGGAGATACCATCCACTCGCCGTCGATCCGCATCTCCATCACGCCCTGCGCGACGAAGTTGAACTGTCCCCACGGATGGCTGTGCGTTCCCCAGTCGGTGGGTTCCATCGCACCCTGCCGGAAGTAGATCGGGCCGGGCAGCTGGCGGAAGGTGGGAATGGGCTCCATCGGTTGCCGCAACCCGGGGTCGGAGTGGCGCATTTTCGGGATGTCCATGATATGCGCCAAGCGTACGCTGGCCGTTCCCCTACGTACACCCCTGCATGTGAACTACCTCTTCCCGATCCTCGCCTGCCTGCTGTGGGGCGCGAACACCATCGTCACCAAGCTCGCCTCGGGCTCGGTCGGTCCCATCGACATCGGTTTCTTCCGCTGGCTGGTTGCGGCCATCCTGCTGCTGCCGTTCGCATTGCCGCGGCTGCGTGGCAACCTGCCGATCGTGCGTGCCAACCTGGGGCGCTTCCTGGTGCTGGGGTGCCTGGGCGGGGTGATGTACCAGTGCCTGGCCTACTACGCGGCGCACTTCACCTCGGCAACCAACATGGGGGTGATCCAGGCGCTGATTCCGCTGATCGCACTGGCACTGTCGCGCGTGTTCATGGGTCATCCGGTGCGGGCCACGTCCATTGCCGGTGCGGCGGTCTCCACCGTCGGCGTGGTGGCGGTGGTCTCGCAGGGGGACCTGGCGCGGCTGGCCGCGCAGGGCCTGAACCGCGGGGATGCGATCATGCTGATCGGTGCATTGGCCTTTGCCGCCTACAACGTGCTGATGCAGCGCTGGAAGATCCCGCTGCCGGTACTGGAATCGCTGTTCCTGCAGGCGGCGGCCGCATCCTTGATCCTGTTGCCGGTGCAGCTGCTGGTCGGTACCGGCGTGCACAACCTGACCGCGGTCGGCTGCATCGGCTTCGCCGCGGTATGCGCGTCGATCCTGGCGCCGCTGACCTGGATGACCGGCCTTTCACGGCTGGGTGCGGCGCGTGTCTCCGGCTTCTTCAACCTGGTGCCGATCGTGACCGCCGCGCTGGCCGTTGTGCTGCTCGGCGAGTCGCTCAGCGGCTGGGTGCTGGGCGGCGGCGTGCTTGCGGTCTCCGGCGTGGTGTTCGCCGAGTACGCGGCCAAGCGCGCGGCCGCGGTGGCAGAACCCGGGGTGGCATGAGGTTGCTGCGGTGGCCCGCGGCGTGCTCACGCGCTGCACGGTGCACAGCGCAGCAACTGTTCGAGCTCCCGCTCCAGCGTGTCCATGTCGTGGCCGTGCCGACCCTGCAGGCTCAGGTACAGCGACAACGGGTCGACGCGGTCAGCGGTGCCGGTGAACGCCGGCGGGTAGGGCCAGATCTGCAGCTTTCCGCTGCGGGCACAGCCAGGACCGGAAGCAGGCAATGCCCCCAGCTTGCGCCAGCTGTCGATGTACAGGGCGCGGGTGATGTCGAGGCCTGCCGGGTCGGTCGCATGCAGTGCCTGCGGCCCGGCCAGCGGCGCCGATTGGCCATGCAGGGCGAGCACTTCGGCGGTCTGTTCCCAGCACACGTCCATTTCCTTCAGTACCGGCGAGCGCAGGAAGGGCCGTGCCCTGGCCCAGACGTCCTCGCGGCTGCCGGCGAGTCTCAGGAACCGTTCGCGCCCGCCGGTGGAGCGCTCCACCAGTCCACGGCCGACCAGTTCGGTGGAAAGTCGCGACGCGGTCATCGAGGTGTATCCGGCAACACTGCTGATCTCACGCGGTGACCACCAGCGTGTCTGGCCGGACAGCAGCACATGGATCAGCACGGCCTGCGCCGACGGCAGCAATGAGATGGCTTTCTTCTCATGGTCGGGCGCATCGCGGAATTCGATCGCCAGGCTGGGCGCGTACAACTGGTTGTGCGGCACCACGAAGTCGATGTGGTTCTCGACCAGGAAACGACGCTGCGTGGGGGTCAGGTAGGGTGAGACATACAGCACCAGGGCCTTGGCCGCCGAGCGCAGCACTTTCACGTCCTGGATGACGCGGCTGCTGGATTCACCAGGTACCCGCGCCACCGCGAGCACGGCCGGCGTTTCGCCGTAGAGGGTCAGCTCGGCGATGTGGTAGCGCGAGGCCATGGTCTGCGGAATGAAGCGCGCCGCGCCTACCGGGCCGACCACCGAGGCCAGGCCAGGAAGGACCCGGCGCAGGTAGCGCTGCGCGTCCATGACCAGATCGGTCAAGCCACTGTGTACTGCCGTTGTCATCGCTTGCTTCCCTTGGGCCGGTCGCGCTCCCGCCCCATGGGCGCGGGCGGCCGGTCCATCGCATTCCGTGGTGAATCCGGAGAGGCCGGGCGATGTGGACGCCGCCCGGGCGATCCTCGCTCTGCTGTTCCGCCTGTTGCCGTTGCGCCAGTGTTGCCGGGGATGTTGGAGATTGGGTCGAAGAACCGTGGAGATTGGGTGGAGGCAGTGTGCGGCGTGGCCGGCGGACTCCCCTTCCGCCGGCCACGTGCACGGACGCTGTGGTCAGAAGCGCTGCGAGTACTTCACGTACACGGTGCGGCCGATATCGAAGCCGCCGTAGTAGGGGAAGGAGCTCTCCGGCTTGGAGAACATGATCGGGCCGCGGTGGTCGAAGACATTGTTCGAGCCTACTGCCACGGTGCCATCCCACGGCAGCCTGTAGCTGACCTGGATGTCATGGAAGGCGTTCGAACCGACCTTGCGCACGGCATCGGGTTCACCATTGGCGATGCGGTCCGGCAGGCTGCACGGACGGGCCGGCATGCAGTTCTCCATCATCCCCGAGTAGTAGCGCACCGTGTACTGCGCCGAGAGGTTGCCCAGCTGCCAGTTGACGCCCAGGTTGGAGCGGAGGCGGAACACGCCGGGGCGCCCGATGCGGCCATCCATGATGGTGTCACCGGCCGAGTTCTGCTTCTCCTCGTCGTACCTGGAGACGTAGCTGTTCTGCAGGTCAAGGGTGAAGCGGCCGAACGCGTACTCCGGAAGCCGGTAGCGGATGCCCAGGTCCCAGCCCTCGGTCTTCATCGAGCCGAGGTTGGTCAGACCGTAGAACATGCTGGTGATATGGCCGTCGGCGGCACGCTTGACGCTGCCACAGCGCGAGCTGTTGCCCAGCACGTAGCAGTCGCGGAGGATGCGATCGACGCTGTCCTCGATGATCATGTTGGTGATCGTGTAGCTGTACCAGTCCAGGTTGATGTCCAGGCCATTGACCCAGCGCGGACTCCAGACCACGCCGACGGTCTTGCTCTTGGATTCTTCCGGGCGCAGGTTGGGGTTGGAGCCGGTGGTGAACTCGTTCGGGGTGGCGCAGGGGTAGCTGGTGCAGGGCTTCAGGCCCTGGGCCAGCTGCTCGTAGCCGCGCGGGACGCCCGCCGCATTGCAGGCCGCGTTGCCATTGACGCTGTTGGTGGCGCCGATGCCACAGGGGTCGACGTAGGTTTCGAAGCTGGTGCCCAGGCCGCCGTACAGATCGGAAATGCTGGGCGCACGGAAACCTTCGGCGAAGGTGCCACGCACCATCAGCTCCTCGACCGGGCGCCAGGCGAAGCTGGCCTTGGCATTGGTGGTGCTGCCGAAGTTGCTGTAGTCGGAGTAGCGCGCGGCGACATTGACGGTCAGTTCCTTGGCGAACGGCAGATCGCGCAGCACCGGCACGTTCACTTCGGCGAAGACTTCATTGAGGCTGTAGCCGCCTGCGGTGGTCTGCGCGCCCAGCGCGGTGCTCTGGCGGGACTGGGCGAAGGCATCGGGAACATAACGTCCCTCTTCCTTGCGGTACTGGTAGCCCATCGCCACCGACAGGTCGCCTGCTGGCAGCTCGAACACGGGGCCGGAGATGTTGGCGAAGTAGCTGCGGGTCTTGGTGATGCCGGTGTCGGTGAAGGTGGGGAACAGGAAGCGCTGCAGCTCGGGATCGGCAAGCGAGCCGGCGCCTGCCACGCCATAGGGCAGCAGCGGATTCCAGGCCAGGCAGCCGGCTATCGGCGCACCGGCGCTGCCGCAGCGCGCCACGCCGCTGCCATCAACGAACGACTGGCCAAGGGCCTGGCGCGAGGCGATCAGGCTCATGTCGCCACGACCGGTCTTGGTGACTTCGTTGCGGTTGAACAGCGCGCCGACTTCCCAGTCGAAGGTCTTGCTGGCGAGCTCGAAGTAGCCCGACAGCGTGGGCGCCACGCGCAATGACTTCAGCTTGCTCTCGGTGGTGCGCGGAAGCTCCCACAGGCGGCGGTTGAAGGCGATGTCGTGGCCGACCGGGTTGAACGCGCTGTTGCCGGCCAGCGGCGTGCCGAACTTGATGGATTCGTACGGATAGCCGGCGATCTGCTGGTCGGAGATGCGCTCGTTGTAGCCGATGTCGGTGGTGAAGGTGATCTGGTCGGTCAGCGCATAGTCGGAGCTGAGGAACAGCGATCGGCGCTCGATGCCGGTCTGCACATGCATCTGTTCGTTGCCGTTGGAGTACTCGGGCGGCGTGATCGGATGATAGTCGTTCGGGTTCTTCGGATCGCCGCCACGGTTGAGTGTCTTGAACACCGCATTGCCGGTGGCGCAGTTGTACAGCGCAGGATCACACCAGGAACCGTTCTGGCTGAGGTCGCTCCAGCCGGCGCGGGGGTAACCGGGTCCCGAACCGCCATGCTTGGAGAACCAGCGGTCGCGCGCGAACACCGGATCGGCCTTCTGGTATTCCAGGGCCAGGGTGTAGCCGCCGCGTTCGCCGCGCGCGCCGGTGACCAGCGAGAACGTGCTGTCCTTGCCATCGCCCTGGCTGAACTGTCCGTGCTGTACCGACAGCTCCAGGCCTTCCACGCTCTTGCGGGTGATGATGTTGATGACGCCGGCAATGGCATCGGAGCCGTAGAGCACCGATGCGCCATCCTTGAGCACATCGATGCGCTCGACCGCGCTCATCGGGATCTGGCTCAGGTCCTGCAGGCCGCTGGTGCTGGCCCCCAGGCGCTTGCCGTTGACCAGTACCAGGGTACGGGTGGCGCCCAGGTTGCGGATGTTGGCGTAGCTTCCGCCCACGTCCTCGCCGGACGACAGCGTGCGGGTGCGCGACAACGTGGGAGCACCGGCCGAGGTCAGGTTCTGCAGCACGTCGGCGATGGTGGTGAAGCCCTGCTGCTCGATCATCTTGCGCGAAATGGCCAGCACCGGCTGCTGGGTTTCCACATCAACGCTGCGGATCGCCGATCCGGTCACCTGGATGCGATCCAGGCTCTTGGGAGCCTTTGCGGTTTCGTCCTGTGCATGCGCTGCCGGTGAGAAAACAGCGGCCAATGCGGCGCCGATCCCTGCCGAAAGCAGAGTGTTTCTGTAAAGCATCTTTTCTCTCTCCAAATCCGTTGTGTGGTCGCAATGCGCGCGGCGCTACGACCGGTCTGCATTCCGTTACCCGGAATCGAGAGGAACCTAACATCCCGTTTACATGTGAACTGCGTTATGGACGCGTTATCTTCGCGTGGTCGTGGCGCTGTTCATGCACGCCTGGTGCACGTGCTGTCGACATCCGCGCAGGCGGCTGTGCGCCAGTCTGGCAACCTGTTTACGCCTGCGGAGAACGACGCCGATGAATACGCCTGGAAAGCCGAAACCCACCTGGAAGCAGTGGCATGTGCTGCTGCTGATCCTGGCGATTGCGCTGCTGGTTACGCTGATCATCATTGTTGCGCCGTGGTGACCCGCACACTGCGTGCTGGCATTGCGTGAACACCCGTACTACTGCAGATGAAGGTGTCAGCACGTGTTCCGCATCGTGAGATACGCATCAATTCATGCTCACCCGACCGGCACACGCGCCTGTCCACAGTGGGGTCGAAGGCACTGCAGTTGCACTGCCATTCCCCACAGTCTTTCGAGCACACAGGAGCGACGCCATGAGCACCCAGTCCACCATCGAACATCGCCTCAACGACCTGATCGAGATCGCCCGCGATGGCAAGTCCTTCTATGAAGAAGCTGCGACCAAGGTGAAGGATGCCGAACTGTCGGCGCTGTTCACCCGCATTGCCGGGGTCAAGGGCCGCATTGTCGCGGCGCTGAGCGGCTCGGTCGCTGCCAGCGGCGGCAAGCCGGCCGAACACGGCACGCTGGTCGGCTCCATGCAGCAGTTCTACGGCAAGGTGCGCGCTGCGTTTGGCGACACCAACTACGGCTACGTGGCCGAACTCGAAGAATCCGAAGACCGCCTGCTTGGCGCGTTCAAGGATGTGCTGAACGACAACGAGCTGCCGCCGGCGGTCCGCCAGGAAGTGACCCAGCTGCTGCCGGACGTGCAGGAGTGCCACAACGTCATGCGCGCGCGCAAGCACGCGATGAAGGCGGCCTGACGGTCAGCGGCGGTCCACTCCCCGGGGCCGCCACGGCCGGAGCAGCGTGCTGCTCCGGCCATCTTTGCGGACGCGTCCAGGGCTCAAGGCGGCGCATCCGGTGGGATCTCCTGCAGGTGCAGCATGCGCCCGACCAGTTCGCTGAAGATCGGGGCGGCAACGGCGCCGCCGCCGTAGCCGCCCCGGCGGCCGTCGGGATCATCCACCACCACGGCAATCGCATAGCGTGGATGCTGCGCCGGTACCAGTCCCGCGAACAGTGACATGTAGCGGCGCGCATAGCCGCCCGCCACCGCCTTGCGTGCAGTCCCCGTTTTCCCGGCGAGGGTGTAGCCGGTGATGCGGGCACGGGTGGCGGTGCCGCCTGCTTCGCTGGTGGTGGCCAGCATCGCCATCACCTGCCGCGCGACATCTGCAGGCATCGCACGCATCACCGGGGTTGCGCGATCGCGTTCGAACGTGGGCTGTACGCGCAAGCCATCGTTGGCCAGGGTCGCGTAGGCATTGGCCAGCTGCAGCGTGGTCATCGACAGGCCATAGCCGTAGGCCAGGGTCTGCTTGCTGGTACCACTCCAGGCGGCGGGGTCGGCCAGTACGCCATCGCGCTCGCCGGGAAATCCGCTGCCGCTGGCCTGTCCGGCGCCCAGCGCGGCCAGCATCGCGTGCAGCTGTTCCCGGCTCAGGCGCCTGGATATCAGCGAGATGCCGACGTTGGAACTCTTCTTCAGGACCTGGGTGGTATCCAGCACGCCCAGATCGCGGTAGTCGCGGGTAGTGAAGCGCCCATTGCGGATCCAGCCCGGATGCGTATCGAAGGTGCTGCCCGCGCTGATCACGCCCGCCGCGAGCGCTGCGGCCACGGTGAATGGCTTCACCGTGCTGCCCGGCTCGAACACATCGGTGACCGCGCGGTTGCGGTGCGCGTCGGCAGCGCCGGCGCCGGGCAGATTGTTGTTGTAGCTGGGCCAGTTGGCCATTGCCAGGATCTGGCCGCTGCCGACTTCCAGCACCACGATGCTGGCGGCGGCAGCGCCATGGCGTTGCACCGCGGCTCCGAGCCCGGCATGCAGGGCGTGCTGCATGCGGCTGTCCAGTGACAGCCTGATGTCCTCGCCGGCCTGTGCGGGGCGGCCACGGTCGCGCAGCTCCACCGGGCGGCCCTTGCGATCAATGATCACGTCCCGGTAGCCGGCCCGCCCTGCCAGGCGCACGTCGAACAGGCGTTCCAGCCCTTCAACGCCGTGGCCTTCGATATCGGTGACGCCGACGATCTGCGCGAACATGTCCGACTGTGGATAGAACCGCTTGAATTCCTGCTGCACATGGACCCCGGCCGGGGCCCGGGCGTGCAGGGCTTCGATGCGGGCCGGATCGCCACGGCGGAAGCCGGGCAGGTAGACGAAGCGTCGCTGCCGGTTGCGCGCCAGCAGCCCGGCCAGCTGCGTCGCGTCGGTGTCCAGGGCCGACGCGAGCTGCTCGACCGACCCGGAGGCATCGAAGAAGGCCTTGGGATCGATCCACAGCGAGGCCACCGGTGCCGATCCTGCAACGACGACACCCTGGCGGTCATACAGGGTGCCGCGATGCGCACGCAACGGATGGTGGCGCAGCATCCGCGCTTCTGCCTGGTGCAGGTAGAAGGCGCGGTGGACGATCTGGACGTCAGCGGCGCGGGCCAGCAGCAGCCCGGCCAGGATGGCCAGCGTGGCGCAGGCAAGGCGATAGCGGCAGCGGAAATCGTGGGTACGCGTGCGGCGTGGCGACACCCTGTTGTGGTGCATGCGGCTGGGCATCAACGCTGCTGCTACAGCGGTTGCCCGGCGATGTAGGCCAGCAGCGAGGACGCGCTGTCGATCACACGGGCATGGCTGCGGCCGTCCGCCGCGCCCATGCAGGCGATCTCGGCATCCCGCAATGCGCTCAGCCGGTCCTGCAGGGCCGGATCGGGTTCGGCGCTGCGGTAGGTCGTGGTGTAGCCGGCATCCAGCAGCGGCTGCACCTGCACCGGATGACTGCGATGCTGGTCGCGCAGGGTGCGATCGATCCGCGCGACATCGCAGGAGGCGATGGCGTTGAAGGCGTACTCCCAGGCCACGGCATGGGCCATGCCCCTGTCGATCTGGTTGAGCAGTTCCCCGCGTGGCAACGGCGTGGGCGCAGCGGCGGGTGTCGCCCAGCTGGGTGTCGCCAGCAGGGTGAGCAGGAGCAGGTTCAGGGCGCGGTTCAATCGCATGTCTGGGATTCCGGGTGATGCGGGAGGACGGCGGCGGTGGCGGCGGGGCGGGTGCGGCCCAGCAGCATCACCGCCAGGCTGGCCAGCAGCGCGGCGCAGGCCGAGGTCCACAGCGCGCTGGCGAATCCATGGCTGTAGATCACCCGCGCGAACGTGGCGGCGTGGGCATCGGCATAGGTGCCGGCGGCGATCGCATCGGCCATCGGCAACACGTCATGCGGGGGAACCGCAGCGGACAGCGATCTGCGGATACCCAGGCTCAACGCGCTGGACAGCGCGGTGAATCCGAGCAGGATGCCGACGAAGCGGGTGGTCGCGCTGATGCCGGAGGCCATGCCGGCACGCTCGCGGGGGGCGGTACCGATGATGGCCTTTGACGTCTCGCCATTGAGCAGGCCGCCACCGGCGCCGATCACCACCATCGCGGCCAGCGCCAGCCACGGCAGCTGGCACCACGCGGCGAGCCCGGCGACGGCATTGCCTGCGGCCGTGACCGACAGCCCGATCGCAAGCACCGCCGGGCTGCTCAGGCGGCGACCCAGGCGGCGGCCGACACCGGGAAACAGCAGCATCGCCGCGGCGAACGGCAGCATGCCGGCGCCCGCAGCCAGCACGCTGAGCCCGATGCCGTTCTGCAGGTACTGCGGCAGCATCGAGGCCATCACCTGCGCACTGACCGAGTAGCCGACCATGGCAATGAGCGCACCGACGAAACGCGGATTGGCCAGCAGCCCGAGGTCGACCATCGGATGTGGCCGGGTGCGTTCAACAACGACGAAGGCTGCAGCCATGACGGCGGCCAGGCCCAGCCCGGTCAGCGCCGGCGCCGACGACCATCCCAGCGCGAGTCCTTCCACCAGGAACAACACGATGCCGAAGATGGCCGCACTGAAGGTGACGATGCCGGGCGGATCGAGCGGGCGGACCACGCTGTCGGACGACTCGGGTATCCAGCGCAGCGTGCCGTAGCCGAGCAGGGCGAGGAACGGCAGTATCGCGATGAACACCGCGCGCCACCCCCAGAGCGCGGACAGCAGGCCGCCGATCAGCGGTGACAGCACCATCATCACGCCCATGGCAGTGCCCCAGAACGCCCATGCGGTGTCCTTGGCGATGCCCTGGTGATAGGTGTGCCCGATGATCGACAGCGAAGGTGCCAGCAGGAACGCCGCGCCGACGCCCTGCAGCGCTCTTGCCAGGTAGAGCAGGGCGGCGCCCGGTGCCAGCGCGCACAGCAGGGAGGTGAGTGCGAACAGGGCGATGCCGATCAACAGCACGCGGCGGCGGCCGTAGCGGTCGGCGACGGCACCGGCCGGAAGCAGCAGCGAGGTGAAGGACAGGATGTAGGCACTGACCACCCATTCGACATCCGCGAAGCCGGCGTGCAGGTCACGCGCGATGCCAGGCAGTGCCACCGCGACGGCATTGGTCTCCAGCACGGTCATCGTGCAGCCCAGCGAGGCCACCAGCAGGATCGCGTCGGGCCATCGGCGCCGCGCGTGGGAAGGAAGGGGGGAGGGCGGCACCGGTCACTCGCAGGCAGGGGAATGACGGGCATTGCAGCAACGATCGGTGTTTGTTTCATTCTCGGTGTTTTCTGGTTACGTTAGGTTGAACCTAACGAATCACCGCCCATGGAACGCCGTCACCTGGAGTACTTCGTCACCCTGGCCGAGGAGCTGCACTTCGGTCGCGCGGCGCTGCGCCTCGGCATCGCCACGCCTACCTTGAGCGTGCAGATCCAGGACATCGAGCGCCGGCTCGGAACCCGCCTGTTCGATCGCGGGCGCCGCGAAGTGCTGCTCACCTCCGCCGGCGAGGTGTTCCTGGCGGAGTCACGCGATGTGCTGCGCCGCTTCGCGCAGGCCGAAACCGTGGGCCGACGCGCGGGCCGCGGCGAGATCGGCAAGATCGAGATCGGCTACGTCGGTTCGGCGCTGTACGCGGGCGCGTTGCAGGATCAGCTCAGCCGGTTCCGCAGCCGCTATCCAGGGGTGGACCTGCAGGTGAGCGAGTGGCCGATGGGCGTGCTGCCGCAACTGCTGCAGGAGGGGCGGGTGGACGTGGTGTTCTGCCGCCCGCCGATGGACGTGCCCGACAGCTTCGGCGAACACACCCTGGTCGAGGACCAGTTCTGCGTCGCGCTGCCGGAGACCCATCCGCTCGCGCATCGGCGGGCTCCGGTGCAACCGGCCTCGCTGGCGAGGGAAGGCTTCGTCATGCCGGAGCAGCCTGCGGGTGCGATGGAGGTCGGGCGGCGGGGTGGCTTCATCCCGCGCATCCGCTCCCAGCCCGGTCACCTTGCAGCGGTGCTGGCCGAGGTCTCGGTGGGCGTGGGCTCGGTGGCGATCGTGCCTTCCGTGCTGCAACGCACCCTGGTGTTGCCCGGCATGATCTACCTGCCACTGGCCGGCCCCACCATCGTCTCGACCATTGCGGTGCACTACCGGCGGGCCGAAACCTCACCGGTGGTACGGCGGCTGATCGAACAGGTGAAGGAGACGCCATGCCGGCGCATCGAGATGCTGCCGCTGTCCTGATTCGCCCGCAGGTGCAGCGCACAGGCGGGTCCGGTGGCCATAAAAAAGGGGCGGCCATCGGGCCGCCCCAAACCGTCAAGCGAACACGGGCCTAGAAGCGGATCGACCAGCGCGCGTTGGCGCCGTGGTCACGGCTCTCGCTGCCGAACTGGCCGCTGTAGCCCAGCTCCAGCTGCTGCCGCGGGGTCAACCAGGCCGACAGGCCCAGCTCGGCCACCACGGCGTTGTCGGCGATGGGGGCACCTTCCACGGCGAACGACGTGGTGCCGCCGGCGAAGGCCAGGTTGGCCACCTGGTTGCGGTCGCCCGAGGCGCGCCGATAGCCCAGGCCACCCCGCAGGTGCAGCCAGCTGTCCTGCTGGAAGGCCGCCTTCAGGCCCTTGTCGAAGCGCACGCCGGCGGTGGCGAGCGTGGTGCCGGTATCGTCCACCCTGCCGTGCAGGGCAGCGGCGCCGCCGCGCTCGTTGATCTGCTTCACATCGACGTCCACCCGTGCCACCTGCAGGTAGGGTTCGATGCTGGCTTCCACGCCACCAAAGCGGTAGCCCGCTTCGATGAAGGCTTGGCGGGTGTGCGCGTTGTAGCGCGCGCTGAGGCTGTCAGTGAAGCCGGCAAAGACGACGTCGCGGGTGCTGCTCACCTTGTGCCTGCTCCACGCGACGCCACCGCGCAGGCCGAAGCCACCCCAGCTGTGGCTGGCATAGGCGCCGAAGTGGGTGTTGTCGATCTTGGACTTGGCGCGGCGTTCCTGCTGCTTCACATCGGTGCGACCGGCGCCGGCCAGCACGCCGACCTGCCAGCCGGAGAACTCGCGGTCGAAGCCGAGCAGCATGCCGTTGCTGTTGGCCTCGGTGCGCGCGGTATTGGCATTTCCATCCAGCCTGTTGTTGCCACCGAGCGCCTGCACCCATGCACCGCTGGCATCGCCTGCCCCGGTACCCGGTGCGGCGCTGCCGGCACGCCGCGACAGGGCAGCATCGCGCAGTGCGCGGCTGCCCTCGACCAGGGCCAGCGCGGTGGCCGCATGCAGCTCGCCACCGAGGCCGTCGAGCACGGCGCCAACCTGCTGCGGGAACAGCTGGGTCAGCGGCTTGGGCAGGCCCTGGTCGATCGCCAGCGCGTCGGCGGCGGTGGCCACCGCGCGCTGGTTCGGCGTGCTGGCCGCACTGGCCAGCGTGGCACCGCGGGCCACGTCGATGCGGGTGCCATTGGTGGTGTAGGCAAGGCTGAACTGCAGGAACGGCGAGAACGCACTGAAGTCGGCCTTGGCGAACTGGCCGCTGATGCCACCGTCGGCGCGGATGAAGTTGAACTGCTCGCCGAGGTAGTAGGTGCCCGGCTCCGGCAGTGCGAGCAGGGTGCCGCCAAGGGTGGCGGTACCGGTGACGTGCAGCTGGTCACTGCGACCGCCCGGCGCGAGTTCGGCGGCATAGACGCCGGTTGCGCCCTGCACATAGTTGCCGTTGATGGTCAGCGTGCCGATCGAGTTGCCGGGTGCGATGGTGCCGTCGACGCGGGTGCTGCCCAGCGTACCAACACCCTTCAGCAGGCCGTTGGCGCCGACCGTGGTGGTGCCGCCGGTCTGCGTGCCGTTGAAGGACAGCACGCCGCCGATGACGCTCAGGTTGCTGTCCTTCAGCACGCCGGTGGCGCTGACGGTGCTTGTGCCGCCGGTGGTGGTCAGTGCGGTGGTGACCAGGCTGCCGTTGAGCAGGAACTGCCCACCCTGCACCTCGACCGCCGAGCTGAGCGCATTGGCGCCGTTCAACTCCAGCGTGCCTTCGTGCAGCACGGCGCCGTTGAAGCTGTTGTTGCCGCTCAGCCGCAGCCAGCCGATGCCGGCCTTGGTCAGCTTGCCGGGGCCGCCGATGTCATTGGTCCAGTCATCCCAGGCATCGCCCTGCCACACCTTCAGGCCACCGGCCTTCTGGTTCATCACCACGCGGGTGTCCACCCGCAGCGATCCATACCCTTCGATCGCCTTGCGCAGGTCGACCATGCCCCAGCCGTAGACCGGGTCGATGCCGGCGGCACCAAGGTCGCGCGCGGTGGTCAGCAGCACATCGCGCACCTGCGCGTTGTCGAGGTAGGGGAAGCGCTCGATCAACAGGCCGAGCGCGCCGGTGATGTGCGGCGCCGCCATCGACGTGCCAGTCTTGAGGCCGTAACCGTACTCGGGTGTCTCGCTGTCGATCAGCAGTCGCACGTGATCGGGGGTCTTTTCCAGCCGTCCCAGGATCTGGCCGGAGATGATGGTGCTGGCGATGTCGGTGCCAGGCGCCGAGATGCACCAGTTGGCGGCTGCGCCACAGATGCTGGAACTGTCGTCGATCACGTAGTCGGTCTCGCCGGCGGCGCGATCGGGTTGACGGACATTGGCCACGGCCAGCCAGTACGGTTCGATCTCCGGCTTCCAGCGTGGCAATGCGGCGGTGATGCCGGCGACGGCGCCGCTGCCGTTGCCGGCCGACCAGACCTGGATCAGCTGCGAGGCGGGCGCGCCGGCACGGTCTTCGTAGATGCTTCCGTACACGCCGTAGCCATCACCGATTGCCGCGTACTGCGCATCGAGTGCGGCGACCGTCATGTTGCGGGTCGAGATGCCCCAGCTGTGATTGATGGCACGCACGCCCTGTGCCTGCAGCTGTGCGTACATGTCGAGCGTGGCGGCGTCGTCAGGATCGGTGCGTTCGACCAGCTTGCGACGGTAATAGTTGTCCGGGTCCAGCCGCCAGGTGTAGTAGGCGTCGCCGAACACGCGCGCTGCAGTGAGGTCGGCACCGAAGGCAACGCCATGCATGCCGGTTCCGTTGCGGTTGGCGCCGATAGTGCCCAGCACGTGGGTGCCGTGGTCGGCGTAGCTGAAGCCGTTGTCCACGCCCAGCCCGATCAGGCGGGTCACTTCGGATGCGCGGATTCCACTGTCGAAATCGGTGTACTGGTAGCCCGGCTGATCGCCCTGGGTCTGGCTGCAGGCACCGCTTCCACCGACGGTGCCGGGTGATGCACAGGCGGGGCCGATGGTGATGCTGGAGGTATTGCGGCCGGCAAATTCGGGGTGGGCCAATGCGGAACCGGTGTCGAACAACGCCAGGCGGACCCCCTGGCCGGTCAGCCCGCGTGCATAGGCGTAGTCGGCGCCCATCGCACCCAGGCCCCAGTCTGCATTGAATTCATCGCTGCGCCAGCTGGCCGCATCGCCCGGCCGACCAAGCAGGCCGGGCTCGTTCGCCGCAGCCGTGCTGGCCGGCGCCGCGCTGGACACGACCACGCTGGGCTGTGCCCAGGCCGCCTGCAGCCGGCGCTGCTGTTGCCAGGTGTCGACGGGTTCGCTGGCCATGGCCGGCAGCGCAGTGGCGAGCAGCACTGAACAGGTGACTGCCAACGCCAAGCGGTTGTGCAGCGGCGAGCGGGAGCGGGAATGGGACGAACGGCCGTACAGCGGGTGATTCATCGGGCAACTTCCTTGAGTGACGGACATCAAAGGCCGTTAACCCCGCAGCAGGCGGATCACCCCCAGTGGTGTGAAGGAAATTTTGTGAACAGGTTAAGCGTTGGTGACAGCTGCGTTCACTCCGTCTCCCGGTCGCCCCGCTACCGTGAGCCGGCCTGGGCTCACCAGGCTTATCAAGGAGTGATGGTGATGCGCGTAATCAGGAAAGTGATCGCAGGGGCGCTGTTTGCATTGGCATGCACCGGCTCGGTGGCGGTGGCAGGACCGGTCGAGCCCTGCGACAAGCCGTGCTGGCGGGCCTACCAGATGTGCCTGGCCAGCGGTGCCGATGCAGGCGAATGCCAGCAGGCCTACAACACCTGCGTGGTCGACCTGTGCATGGGGGGGTGAGTCGCGCTGAGTGAGCTGCGCGTGATCCAGGAGCCCCGTCATCGACGGGGCTCTTCTGTTGAGGCATTGCTGCGAACGACGATGCGGTAGTCTCGACGGGTGTTCGGGAGAGAAGCACTGCCATGGCCGTCAAGCGCGTTGTTGCCAACATTGCCACGCCGGATCCGCAGCGGGCTGCGGCCTTCTATGCAGACCTGCTGGGCATGCCGGTGGTGATGGACCATGGTTGGATCGTGACCCACGGCGGGCAGGGCACTGCGCTGGCGCAGGTCAGCTTCGCCAGCGAGGGAGGCTCAGGCACCGCCGTGCCGGACCTGTCGATTGAAGTGGACGACCTGCAGCAGGTGCTGGAGCGCATGCGTGCGGCCGGCATCGCGTTGGAGTACGGCCCGACCGACGAGCCGTGGGGCGTGCGCCGCTTCTTCGTGCGCGATCCGTTCGGACGGCTGTTGAACATCCTCGCCCATGCCTGAGCGGCGGCCTGGAGCTCAGCGGCGTTTGCCGTTGCCCACCGGCGCAACCTGCACGCCGACCATGCGCAGGCAAGCATCCACCACGGCGGCAATGAAGGCATCGGCGTCCTGCGCGGGCGAGGCGATCAGGTCGTCGGTGGCACCGTGCACGCCGGCATAGATCAGCGAGGCGGTGACCTGCGGAGCCGGCAGCTGCCACTGACCGGTGCTGATGCCGGCCTCGAGAATGTCCAGCAGCTGCTGCTGGATCGCATTGCGCTCGGCATTGCCGCGTTGCTGGTGGTGATGGTTGGCATAGACCACATCGTGCAGGGCGTGCGACTGCACGTAGAGCTCGATGTTGGCGCGGATCCACGCGCGCAGGCGTGCCACGCCATCATTGCCGGGCTGCTGCTGCACGGCGCGGTCGACGTCCTGCATGAAGCGCCGGGTGTAGCGCTGCGCCAGTGCCTGCAGGATCTCGCTGCGCGAGGCGAAATAGGTATAGAAGGTGCCCTTGGCGACGTCGGCCGCAGCGACGATGTCGCTGATGGTGGTGGCTTCCACGCCCTGCGCCAGGAACAGCGCCTGCGCTGCATCCATCAGTTCTTCCTGGCGGGTTTCCGCAGGCTTGGTGCGAGGCCTGGCGACAGCTGGGGTCTGCATGGTGGGCAAGGTCCGGGTGCGACGAGCGCCATTCTAGCGGGCCTCAGGCATTGACTGACCGCCAGTCATTGACCGACGGTCAGTCAGTGGCTACGATGCGCCCACATCCTCCCCCGGGATCCCTGCATGCAGCGCTTCCAACGGCCGGCCCTGGTGCTGGCGGCCTACCTCGGCACCTTTCTCGCCTCGCTGGACATCAGCATCGTCAACGTGGCGCTGCCGACCCTGCAGCAGGCGCTGCGGACCGACATGGCCGGGCTGCAGTGGGTGATCAATGCCTATGCGATCGCACTGTCGGCGTTGATGCTGTCAGCCGGTCCGCTCGGTGATCGCTACGGCCATCGGCGGATGTGGCTGCTCAGCGTGGCCACCTTCACCCTGGGGTCGCTGCTGTGTGCCTGCGCCGGCAACCTGTGGACCCTGGTCGCAGGGCGGGCGGTGCAGGGCGTTGCCGGTGCGCTGCTGATTCCCAGCGCGATGCCGATTCTCAGCCACGCGTTTCCCGAGCCGCATCAACGTGCACGCGTGATCGGTGGCTGGTCGGCGTTCAGTGCGCTGGCGCTGGTACTCGGCCCACTGCTGGGGGGGGTGCTGGTGCAGCGCGTGGGTTGGCCCAGCATCTTCCTGATCAACCTGCCGCTGGGCATGCTCGCGCTGGCGCTCGGCGCCTGGGGCATTCCCGAGCGGCGGCATCCGCAGCATGCAGCCCTGGACCCGGCCGGGCAGGTGCTCAGCATCGTCGCACTGGGCGCGCTCAGCTATGCCCTCATCGCGATCGGCGAACACGGCCTGCGGGCGCCGGTGACCCTGCTGGCGCTGGGCATTGCCGGCGCCGGGATGGTCCTGTTCGGCATCGTCGAACAGCGCGTGGCACGCCCACTGCTGCCCTTGGACCTGTTTGTAGACCGCCGCTTCGGCATGCTCAACCTGGCCTCGTTCGTACTTGGATTCACCGCTTACGCGAGCCTGTTCTTCCTGTCGTTGTTCTTCCAGCAGGCGCAGGGGTACGGCGCTGCACGGGCGGGGTCACAGCTGGTTCCGCAGTTCGTGTTGATGGGTGCGGTCTCGTTGCTGTTCGGTCGCCTGGTCGTGCGCGTGGGGCTGCACGTGGCGCTGGTGTCGGGCTACGTGCTGGCGGGCGTTGCGCTGTGCGCGATGGCCACGTTCGAGCCGGCCACCGTGCGCGGATACAGCAGCGTGCTGCTGATGCTGCTCGGTATCGGAATGGGCCTGGCGGTGCCGGCGACCGGCATGGCGGTCATGGCCAGCGTACCGGCTGAGCGTGCTGGCATTGCATCGGCCACCATGAATGCCCTGCGCCAGGCGGGCATGAGCGTGGGAATCGCATTGCTGGGCAGCCTGATGAGCCTGCGCGCGGTGCAGCAGTTCGCCGCATCCGCGCACGCGGCGGGGCAACCGGGACTGGCCGCACAGGCGCGCGGGGTGATCCTGCAACCGGCCTCGGCAGAGCTCGCGCCGCAGGTGCTGGCCTGGTACCGCAGCGCGATGGCCAGCGGCTTCGGCTGGGCCATGGCGGCGGCCGGTGCGCTGGCGCTGCTCGCGGCCGTGGGCCTGCATCGGCAGCGCCTTGCGGCCTGACCGCGCTGCCTTCATCCCTGCTGGCGTTGCCGCGGCTCTACGCTGTGCTGTTCCGCGCTACCCTCGTTCTGCTGTGCCTGCTGCTGCCGCGCATTGGCGTGGCGTGCATGGCCGCCTTCGCGGCCAATCGCCGCCATGTGCTGGCGATTGCGGCTGATCGCTTCGCCGCCCTTGCGACCTGCGATGCGTGCCTCGGCAGGGCTGAACTCATGGGCGTTGCCGGATGCATGCGCGGCGCGCCCGCCCTTGGCGGCGATCGCGCGCTGTTTGTCCTCGTCCATTGAGGCGAAGCCCCGGGTGGAGCGCTGGGGAGTCTGGTCAGGCATGTGCGGTCTCCTGCTGTATGGACGTGGTCGTCATCAACGACAACGCCCATGCTTGGGCATTGCGCGCTAAGTCCAGGTCGCCATCCGTGCCGCAGTCTTCACGTGGCCTGCGCACAGGCCTGACCGCACGGCCATTCAGGCGGGCGCCGCCGCCGCCGCGGCCAGCGCCATGCCACTGACGACCGCGGCGATGGTCTCTGCATCCGCCGCGGCGGCGTCTTCGCCCAGCCGTGCCCGCAGTGCACCGTGGGAGACCGCGAAGACGATCGCCTGGCCGAGCAGGGCGTGGGTGCGCAGCAGCGTCTCGACGCTGGCGGAGCCGGCGTCGGCGCCGCGCAGGCAGGCCACGCAGCGCGCCAGCGCGTCATGCAGCGGTTCGAACAACACGCGATGGGTGGTGCCGAACGCGGCCGTCGGCTGGATCTGCTCGCGTGCCAGCAGCAGCGTGCGCGGTCCTGCGTCCGGTACCGACAGCAGTGCGATGACGAATGCGCGCATCAACTGCTGCAGCTGCCGCGCGGCCTGCTGCACATCGTTGGGAGGTGTCGCCGGCAACGGCAGCCGATCGGCGATGGCCTGCGCGCCACGCTCCAGTACCGCGGCATACAGCTCCCGCTTGCCGCCGAAGTGATAGGGAATGGCTGACTGGCTGCAGCCGGCGATGTCCACCAGCTGGCGGGTGCGCACGCCGTCCACGCCGAGTGCGCTGAACAACTGCAGCCCGGCCTGCAGCAACCGCGCCCGGGTCTGTGCGCTGCGTGTCTCGGCGGCGCGCTACCGCGCCGGTGTCTGCAGATGGGCGATGGACTCAGGCATCGGCCTGCATCAGCCAGGTTGAGTTTTCATTGAGCGCATCACCCGCCTGTTCGCCGACGATGACGGTTCCGCCGATGTTGGCCATGTGCCGGCCGAACGCACAGTTGGGCTCGAAGGCGAAGCACATGCCCGCCTGCAGCGGCAGCTCGCGCCCCACCGTCGGCAACGGCGCGATGTGGGCATAGCGCGCGGCTTCCGGCAATGCCTCGATGCCGGGCGCACGACCGAAGCCGACCGGGCCATACGGGTTCAGGCTGTGCACCAGCGGGTGCACGTGCCAGCCACCCGCTTCCAGCAGCGGCGCCTCCATCGCGTCGACGACATCGCCGAAGGTATTGCCCACGCGCAGGGCGGACAGGCCCGCCTCGTAGCTGGCCCGTGCCACGGCGGCGGCGCGGTGGATGTCATCGTGCACCTCGCCGATCGCAACGGCCGCCTG
This sequence comes from uncultured Stenotrophomonas sp., assembly GCF_945952405.1. Classification (GTDB taxonomy): domain Bacteria; phylum Pseudomonadota; class Gammaproteobacteria; order Xanthomonadales; family Xanthomonadaceae; genus Stenotrophomonas. The sequence goes on from NZ_CAMFIA010000007.1 coordinate 87,486, forward strand.
GTGCTGGGTTTCCATCAGCCCATACAGCGCGAAGATCTCCGAAAGGACCAGATCGCCTTCGCGCAGGATGCGCGGCGGCTGTGCGCGGTACTGCCACGCCGGCGGCCCCCAGCCCACGTACTCCGGGCCCGAGCCGAGCAGTACTTCGGCGGTGTAGCCGCCCAGCGAGAAACAGGTGGCGGTCACCGTGGCGATCAGCTCGGCCTCGGACACGCCCGGACGGGCAGTGGCGCGCAGTGCCTCGCTCATCGATTCACCGATCCACGCCGCATGCGCGATCAGCGCCTGCTCTTCCCGGCTCTTTACCGAGGCACGCTGGAAGAAGGCGCGGTAGACCGGTATGAATTCCGCCGCAGGCACGGCGGCCTGCATGCCCTGCAGGGTGCGCGCGGGCAGTGCGCCATCGAAGTAGAACGGCGGGTAGGGTTCCAGCCCCAGCACGCCGATGCGTGCCGCGTGCAGGCCGCACCGCTGCAGCCAGCGGCCGACCTCCTGGCCTGATTTGCCTACCCACAGCTGCTCCGGCGCGATCCATTGCAGGTCGCCGCGCAGGCCGGCCTGCAGGTGGTCGGCGATCATCAGCGAGGCAAAGGTGAATACACGCGGGATGGCATCACCGACGAACACCACGATCGAGCCGGGGCGGTCATTGGTGAAGTAGCAGTCGGGCGAGAAGCCCGCCGGCGCCGCCGCTTCGCGGTCGCCGTGCACGACCAGTGCATCGAGCCGCTCGCTGGCCATGATGTCGCGGGCCACCGCCCAGCGGCGGTCGCGCTCGGCCAGGCTGAGCGGGGCAGGGGGTGTGCGCATGGGAAGGCTCCAAGGGGAAGGAGCGCGCAGGCTCGATCACGCAATTGAATGAATCAACCGCTTGAATCGGTGTTGGCCTGCGCCTGCAGCAGATGCAGCGGAAGCCGGCGTTTGCGCACGCGCAAGCGGATCAGTCGCGGTCGTGCTGCGCTGCCGACGCGTCCTGCAGGCGCTGCGCGAACGTGCGCTGCTCAAGCGCCTGCAATGCCTGGCGCAGGACCTGTTGCAGCGGCTGCCCGAGGTCGGCATCCAGGCTGCGCGCGGCGCGCGCGGTGGCTTGCCACTGCGCCTGCAGCGCCGGCAGGGCCTGCAACGCTCGCGGGCTCAGCTGCAGGATGCGCTCGCGGCTGTCTTCGCCGGTGGCGGCATGCAGCCAGCCGTCGCGCACCATCGCCGCCACCGTCTGGCTGAGCGCCGAATGGCTGAGCCCGCAGGCGTGGGCCAGATCCTTGATGCGGCACGGCCCCCGCGCCATCAGCGTGCGCAGCACCGGGGTGTAGCGTGGCCGATAATCCAGCTGAAGGTCCCGGTAGGCCAGCTCGACCGCCGGGTCGAGCTGGTCGAGCAGGGCGCGCAGCAGGGTTCCCAGGGTGGCGTGTTGGAGATCCATGTGCGTGATGATATATAAGCCCTTACATATCTTCAATGAAGGGGGACGCTCATGCTGGCTGCGTGGATGCTGGGCGGGCTGCTGGCGGCGTCCTGCCCGGCTCAGGACGCCGTGCTGCAGGCCGCCGCCACGGCGATACAGGCGCAGTACCTGGACGTGACCGAAGGCGCCCGCATTGCCGAAACGCTGCGCGGCTGGTCGCGCCAGCAGCGCTACGCGGACAGCTGCGCGGACCCGAAGGCGTTCAGCGCGCGCCTGAACCAGGACCTGGATGTATTCGATGGCCATTTCCATGTGGAACGGGTCGATGCCAGCGCCGGCCAGGACGATTGGCTGATGGCCTGGCGCGCGGATGCCCGCGGCACGGCGGCGGGCGTGCGTGAGGTGCGGGTGCTGGAGGGCAACATCGGCTACCTGCGGTTGAGCACCTTCTATCCGCTCGACCTGGCCCGGCCAAAGCTGGCGGCAGCGTTCAGCCTGCTGGCCGATACCGATGGGCTGGTACTGGACCTGCGCCAGAACGGCGGCGGCGACGATGGCAGTGCGGATCTGCTGGTACGCACGCTGCTGGAACCCGCCATCACCGAGGTCCAGGCACTGCAGCAGCGCGGACGGCGTACCCCGGTGGCGCTGCCGCCGCCGAGCCTGCCGCTGTACCTGCAGCCGCTGGTGGTGCTGATCGACCGCCGCACCGGTTCGGCGGCCGAGTACGTGGCCTACTCGCTGCAGTCGCTCGGCCGTGCGCGTATCGTCGGCAGCCGCAGCGGCGGCGCCGCGCACCTGTTCGATGATCCTGTGCTGCTGCCCGATGGCTATCAGATCAGCATCCCGGACCGGCAGCCGATCAACCTGCGCACCGGCGGCAACTGGGAGCGGACCGGTGTCATGCCTGATACACCGGGCGGCGACGATCCGTTGTTCATCGCACGGCAACTGCTGGCCGCGATGAAGTCGTCGCGATGAATGCACATTTGCCGGGAGGCGCTATCGCAGATGCGCGGCGGCATGCCTAGAATCGAGGCATCCCGGTAGTTCCCGGGCGCTTCGAGTGAATGGACTCAATGAAGATTCTGTTGACCGGCAGTTCCGGGCGGATCGGGCGCGCGATCTTCGGTGCGTTGGCGGCTGCCCATGAAGTGGTGGGGCTGGACCGCAGCCCGTTTGCCACCACGCGCATCATTGCCGATGTCACCGATCGCCAGGCCGTGGAGCGCGCCATGCGCGGCGTCGATGCGGTGATCCATACCGCCGCCCTGCACGCCCCGCATGTTGGCCTGGTGCCGGATGCGGTGTTCCAGCAGATCAACGTGGAGGCCACCGCACAGCTGCTGCAGGCAGCGCGCGAGGCCGGCGCGCGGCGCTTTGTGCTGACCAGCACCACCGCGCTGTACGGCCACGCGGTGGTGGCCGGCGGTTGCCGCTGGATCGACGAGGACACCGAACCCTTGCCGCGTACGGTCTATCACCGCACCAAGCTGCAGGCCGAGGCCCTGGCTGAAGCGGCAGCGACAGCCGAGTTCAGCGTGCGCGTGCTGCGCATGGGCCGCTGCTTCCCGGAGCCGCCCGAGCGCATGGCGATGTTCCGCCTGCACCGTGGCATCGATGCGCGGGATGTGGCCAGCGCGCATGCCGCGCTGCTGCTTGACGCGGGTGCGGCGTTCGCTCGCTACATCGCCTGTGCGCCGACGCCGTTCCGGCGCGAGGACTGCCTGGAACTGGCCACGCAGCCACGCCACGTGCTGGCCCGGCGCGTGCCGCAGCTGCTGGCCGAGTTCGAGCGCCGCGGTTGGCCGCTTCCGCTGAGCGTCGACCGTGTCTACGACAGCGCCCGCCTGCGCAGCGAGCTGGGATGGCAGCCGCGCTTCGGTCCGGACGACGTGCTGCAGCAGTACGCCGCGGGCAGCATCGAAGTGCTGCCGCGGGCGGAATGGATCAAGGACCGCGTGGCCGAATAGGGCGCGGCCGGGCTGGGTGGCTGACTCGACCCTGAGCGTGTTCAGGAATGTGTAGACGGGTCGCCTCAACCTCGCTGGCGGGCGGCCGCTAACCCGGTGCGCTTCCAGCGCCGGGCGCGACCCGGCCGCCGGTGGCCTGCGCGACGGATCGCGCGCCTGCGCGGTGCCCTCGCGGTGCCGGTCGTCCTGAACTGCCTTGCGGACCCTCCCATGCCTTCTTCCCGTTCCGCCGCTGCCCGCCGTCCGGGCAGCATCGCCCACAAGCTGATGCTGGGCACCGCCGTGATCGCGCTCCTGTGCTTCGGCCTGACCGCGTTCCTGATCTACCGCCAGGCCAGCGCCAGCCTGATCAATGCTTCGCGCCAGACCATGACCAGCGAAGCCAATGCCGAGGCGCGCCAGGTCGCGGCGGATCTGGGCACCGCTTTCGCCAGCAACGATGCAATGGTCGAAGCGGTGCTTGCCCAGCGCGCCCGTGGCGACGTGCCGGATCGCGCCAGCCTGGCGGCAGTGCTCGGCGAACAGCTGCGCACCCATCCGGAATGGCTGGGCAAGAGCACCATGTGGGAGGCCGACGCGTTCGACGGCAAGGACGCTGCGTTCGTCAACACCGAGGCGCACGACGCCACCGGCCGCTACATGAGCTACTGGGCCTGGCAGGACGGCAAGCCGCAGCAGTCGCCGATGACCGACTACACCGAGACCGCCAACGGGTCCGGTGACTGGTACATGGTGCCCAGCCGCGACAAGCTGCCCAAGGTCAGCGAACCCTACGCCTATGACATTGGTGGCCAGCAGGTGCTGATGAGCACGCTGAGCACGCCGATCATCGAGAACGGCAGGTTCCTGGGCGTGTTCACCGTCGACTTCTCGCTGGCAGCCCTGCAGAAGCACCTGGCCACGCTGAAGCCGATGGGGGCCGGCCGCGTCGAGCTGCTCTCGCCCAAGGGCGTGGTGCTGGCGTCGGCCAATCCCGCCGAAATCGGCAAGCCGCGCAGCGACGCGCTGACCCGCAGCATGCTGGCCGATATCGCTGCGGACCGCCGCTTCGAGGCCTTCACCCCGGATGCCGCCGGCAATGTGCGCGTGTACGTGCCGTTGCGCGTGGGCGATGCCCCGCAGCGCTTCGCGCTGGGCGTGGTGATGCCGCATGCGGTGATCGTTGCCGAAGCGCGCCAGCTGCTGTGGCTGACCCTGCTGGTCGGCGTGGTGGCCGCGCTGACCCTCAGTGCCGGCGTGTATGTGCTGCTGCGGCGGTTGGCGATCCGCCCGCTGGCCGAAGCGGTGCGGGTGGCCGGTGACGTCGCCGCCGGCAAGCTGGACAGCACCCTGCCGGCGCGCAGCAATGATGAAGTGGGTCGCCTGCTGGAGGCGATGCAGGGCATGCGCGGACAGCTGCAGGCGGTGATGGCCGCACAGGCCGAGATGGCGCGCCGGCATGATGCCGGCGAGCTCAGCTACCGCATGGATGCGGCCGCGTTCCCGGGCGAGTACGGCCGCATGGTGGCCGACAGCAACCAGCTGGTGGCCTCCAGCAATGCCGTCACCCAGCGCCTGGTGGAGGTGATGCAGCGCTATGCCGTGGGCGACCTCAGCGTGGACATGGAAGCGCTGCCGGGCGAGAAGGCGGTGTTCACCGCCGCGATGGCCACCACCAAGAACAACCTGGGCGCGATCAACGAGCAGATCCAGCAGCTGGCCGCCGCCGCGGCTGCCGGTGATTTCGCCGTGCGTGGCGATGCGCTGCACTTCGACCACGACTTCCGCCGCATGGTGGAGACGCTCAACACCATGATGCAGGTCAGCGACCACAACCTGGCCGAGCTGTCGACGCTGCTGCGCGCGATTGCCGCTGGCGACCTCAGCCTGCGCATGCAGGGCGACTTCCACGGCGTGTTCGCGGTGATGCGCGACGATGCCAACAGCACGGTGCAGCAGCTGACGTCGATCGTCGGCCAGATCCAGCAGTCGGCGGCCAGCATCCGCCTGGCCGCCGGCGAGATCGCTGCCGGCAACAGCGATCTCTCGCGTCGCACCGAACAGCAGGCCGCGAACCTGGAAGAGACCGCGGCGTCGATGGAGGAACTGACCTCCACCGTGCGCCAGAACGCCGACCACGCGCTGCAGGCCAATACCCTGGCCGGCTCTGCCGCCGGCGTCGCCAGCGAAGGCGGGCAGGTGGTCAGCCAGGTGGTGCAGACCATGGAGCAGATTGAAGCGTCCTCGCAGCGCATTGCCGAGATCATTTCGGTGATCGACGGCATTGCCTTCCAGACCAACATCCTGGCGCTGAACGCCGCGGTCGAGGCGGCCCGTGCCGGCGAGCAGGGCCGCGGCTTCGCCGTGGTCGCCAGCGAAGTGCGCGCGCTGGCACAGCGCTCGGCCGGTGCGGCCAAGGAAATCAAGGAGCTGATCGACGCCTCGGTGGCACAGGTGGGTGCCGGTGCCCAGCTGGTGCACGGCGCCGGCCGCACCATGCAGGAGATCGTCGGCCAGGTGGGCCGGGTCAATGAAATCATGGCCGAGATCTCGGCGGCATCGCGCGAGCAGTCGGCCGGCATCGAGCAGGTCAACCAGACCGTGGTGCAGATGGACGAAACCACCCAGCAGAACGCCGCGCTGGTCGAAGAGGCCAGTGCCGCTGCGCGGGCAATGGAAGAGCAGGCCGAACAGCTGGCGGTGGCGGTTTCGCGCTTCCGCCTGCAGGCCGGGCCGCAGGCCGTGGCACGCCGCGCTGCCTGAGCCTGCACCTGCGCAGATGACAACGCCCGGCCAAGGCCGGGCGTTGTCATTGCGGGCCACGACCGTGCCGGGTCAGGCCCGGCAGCGCGGAGGGTTCAGAACATGCCTTCGAAGGGGTTCCAGCTGGCCTTGCCCTTCACCTGTTCCAGGTAATAGCTGTAGTTGGTGCTGGAGGCGACCAGGAAGTTCAGGGCGATGAGCACTGCGCGCGCCACTACGTCCGGCAGGAACAGGGTGACGATGGCCAGTGCGAAGGTGATGCCGACTACTACCAGGGCCTTGCGCCACATGCCCAGGATCAGCAGGTAGATGAAGCCGAAGAAGAAGGCGAAGAAGTTGATGTTGACCTTCAGGCGATCGCCGAAGGACAGCGCCTTCCAGGCCTGCTTGAACCCGGGCTCCTTGGGAGCGCCGTGCTGCTGGAAGAAGGTGAAGCGGAACTGCCACTTCGGGCTGAAGCGGGAGAGATCGATGGCATTCATGGGCGGATACGTCCTTGTGGGAAAACGGTTACATGGTATCGGCCGGACGGTTCAGGGGGCCAGTCCCAAGCGTCAAAAATGTGACGCCGAGGGCGGTGTGGAGCTGCGGCCGGGCGCCGCACCGTCACCCATCCGCCTTGTTTTTAGGATAGGGTGCGCAGTTCCGCTGCCGCCCCAGCTGAATCCGTGCGGTGGCGGGATGTCCATGGAGGTTGCATGACCACACCTGCTACACCGGAAAACGCACCGGGACCGGTGCTCCTGCCGACACCTGAAGTGGTGCAGGCACAACAACTGCTCGCACGCCAGCAACTGGCGGTGGCGATGGACCGTGCGCGCACGGCCGCCACGCGGAACGCGGCACCGGCCGCGCTGGAAAGCGAGTAACCCGCAACACCGCCGATCGCGCTGGCCTGTCGCCAGCGCGATCGCGGCGCGCGCCGCGGCTCAGAAGCGCGCGGTCATGCTCATGAAGTAGCTGCGCCCGGCCACGAAGTAGTCGGTGGAGCCTTCGGCATACAGCTTCTTGTCGGCCAGGTTGCTGACGCCGCCGCGCAGGGTCAGGACCTCGTTGACGTTCCACGCAGCGGTCAGGTCATACAGGGTGTAGGCCTTGAGGAAGGTCGTGGCGGTACCGGTCTGCTTGCCGGTGTACTGCGCCGACAGGCTGCTGGAGAATGCCGTGCCGGGGGTCCAGTCCAGCGACGAGTAGCCGGAGAATTCCGGCGTATCGATCAGGTTGCGGCCGGTGGTCAGGTTCTTGGCTTCCTTCATCCAGGTCGCCGAGGTGCGCCAGCGCCAGTGCTCGCCGAAACGGACGTTGAAGTTGCCTTCCATGCCGCTGGTGCGTGCGCGCTGCACGTTGCTCATGCGCGTCCACCAGATGCCGTTGAACCGGCCCAGCGGCGCGTACTCGATCTTGTTCCTGAAGTCGGTATGGAAGTAGGTCAGGCCGGTGTCGATCCGCTCGTTGTCGAAGCTGATGCCGATCTCGCGGTTGGTGCTGGTCTCCGGATCCAGGTCCGGGTTGCCGGCCATGTAGCAGCCGCCGCGGGTGTAGCCCAGCGGGATCAGCGAGGTGCAGCCGCGGCCGCCGGACTGGGTGGCCGCGCTGGGCGAGTTCTCGGTCAGGCTGGGCGCGCGGAAGCCCTTGGAGACGCCACCGCGGATCGTCCATTGTTCGGCCGGATGCCAGACCAGGTAGGCACGGGGGCTGACGTGGCTGCCGAACTTTTCATGGTGGTCCAGGCGCGCACCGACGGTCAGCGCCAGGGTACGGTGCAGCTTCAGTTCGTCCTCGACGAACAGCGCCCAGGTATCGACCTGCAGCGTGGAGCCGTTGACCGCATTGCCGGCATAGTCGATCGGGGCCTGGCCGATGATGTCGGTGTTGGTCAGTTCCTGGCGCTTCCATTGGCCGCCCACCGCGAACTGGTGCTCGACGCCAAGGGTGAACGGGGTGGTCAGGCTGCCTTCGATGATCGTATCGGTGGCCTCGGAGCGGCCGGTGGCGCCGATGTCGTTCTTGTACTCGGTCCAGTACGCGCTGAGCTTGGAGTTGCCGAAGCGCCACTTGCCATCGTGGTTGAGCGCGAGCGAGCTGCGCTTGAGTTCGCTGGCACCCCAGGCAGCTTCGTCCTGCTTTTCCAGCGAGGCATCGATGAAGGCCTGCTGCACGCCGTGGCCGGCTTCCAGCGACAGCTCCTGCGCGTCGCTGAGCTTCCACTGCAGCAGTGCGTCGACATTGCGGTCCTTCTCGCCGGCATAGGCGTTGCCATAGACGCCGCCGTTGGAGCGGTCCGAATCGCGGCGCGTGCTGTTGGCGCCGATGCGCAGGCCGAAGCGCTCGCCGAGCGGGCCGGAGAACGTCGCACCGATCTGCTGGGTGTCGCCGCGCTTGCTGTCGCCGGGGCGGGTGTAGCTGTGGGTGGCGCTGCCGTTCCATTCATCACCGATGCGCCGGGTGATGATGTTGATCACCCCGCCCATGGCGTCCGAGCCATACAGCGAGGACATCGGCCCGCGCACCACTTCGATGCGCTCGATCTGGTCCGGTGCGATCCAGTTGAGGTCCTGGCGGCCGAGATCGGGCCGGTAGTTGGTCGAGGCCGAACTGCCCATGCGCTTGCCGTCCACCAGCACCAGCGTGTAGTTGGACGGCATGCCGCGCAGCTTGATCTTGGACTGCTCACCGGCAGCGCTGAGGCCGCCGGTGACGCCGGGGACGCGGCTGAGCAGGGTGGCCAGGTCGTGCACCGGCTGGCGCTCGATGTCCTCGCGGCTGATCACGCTGATGCTGGCCGGCGCGTCCTTGATCCATTGCTGGTTGCCCGAGGCGGTGACCACCACGGTGTCCAGATCCTTGGTGGAGGCGTCGGCACTGGCCTCGGCGGCGGCCAGGCCGGGCAGGGCGAGCAGGCAGGCGGTGGCCAGGGCAGTGGCCAGGCGGGTGCGCGGCAGGCGCGCGGAAACGGAACGGGACGGCAGGGACATGACGGCTTCCATGAAGGGAGGAGGGACCCGTTGGAAGCAGCAGGCGCAGGCAGACAGCAGGCAGCCCCCCTTCCGTGGGTCGTCGGCGCGCGGTGCGGACCGGCGCAGCTGGGTGGGTCTGGGCCGTCCGGGAGACGGCGACCTGCCTGGTTAATGGAATGATAACTGTTCGCGTTTGTTACGATCCAGTACCTGTCGAGATGTGGTGACATCCCGATTGCCGGCGGGTCGTCGCCTGCTGTTTGCTGAATGGGGACAAATCCCGGCGTAGACCTTCGCACCCGGCTTACATCCGGCACCCTAGACTGGGCCGCATTTTCGATTCCGCCCCGTTGGAGATCGTGTGGGTTCCGGTAGTGACAGACATCGACTGTGCGGCCAAGGGCCGGCACAGCCAGGACAAGTGCGGGCGCCGGGAAGGCGCGCCGGGAACCTTCGTGCATGCAGCCCGGCCGGGACGGCCGGCCGTGCCGACCGTGGGGAGTAGGCGCTGATGGGGGGGCAAACCATCCACGCGGAAGCGGAAGCGCCCCGGCTCGACGCCGGCTGGACGCTGCTGCCTGACGAATCGCCACTGCAGATGCCCGAGCAGACCCTGCGCCAGGGTCAGCTGAAGGTCCGCCGGCACCGTACCTCGCCGCGCCTGATCGGCCTGCGCCGGCTGTACATCTTTGGCGGCACGCTGGGCATGACCGCCATCGCCACCCGGATGATGTGGCGGGTGCTGTCGGCCAATGGCATCAGCGTGCTCGAGGCCTGCCTGCTGGTGCTGTTCGTCGGCCTGTTCGCCTGGATCGCGCTGTCCTTCGCCAGCGCCCTGGCCGGCTTCCTGACCGCCGTGTTCGATCGTGGCTACCGCCTCGGCATCGACCCGGACAAGCCGCTGCCGACCGTGCACAGCCGCACCGCGCTGCTGATGCCGACCTACAACGAAGACCCGCGCCGCCTGCTGGCTGGCCTGCAGGCGATCTACGAATCGGTGGCGGCCACCGGCCAGCTGGATCGCTTCGACTTCTTCGTGCTCAGCGATACCCGCCGCGAGGACATCGCGCACGCCGAGGAGCAGGTCTTCGCCGAGCTGCGCGAGCGCGTGCCGGATGGCCAGGCGCGGCTGTTCTACCGTCGTCGTGGCGACAACACCGGGCGCAAGGCCGGCAACATCGCCGACTGGGTGCGCCGCTTCGGCGGTGCCTATCCGCAGATGCTGATCCTGGACGCCGACAGCCTGATGACCGGCGACAGCATCGTGCGCCTGGTCGCCGGCATGGAACACAACGCCGATGTCGGCCTGATCCAGACGCTGCCCTCGGTGATCGGTGGCCGCACCCTGTTCGCGCGCATGCAGCAGTTCGGTGGCCGCGTGTACGGGCCGGTGATCGCCCGCGGCGTAGCCTGGTGGCACGGCGCCGAGAGCAACTACTGGGGCCACAACGCGATCATCCGCACCCGTGCGTTTGCCGATCACGCCGGCCTGCCGGCGCTGCCGGGTCGCAAGCCATTCGGTGGCCACGTGCTCAGCCACGATTTCGTCGAAGCGGCGCTGATGCGCCGGGGCGGCTGGGCCGCGCACATGGTGCCGTACCTCGGTGGCAGCTACGAGGAAGGCCCGCCGACCCTCACCGACCTGCTGGTGCGCGACCGCCGCTGGTGCCAGGGCAACCTGCAGCACGGCAAGGTGGTCGGCAGCCGCGGTCTGCACTGGATCAGCCGCACGCACATGCTGATCGGCATCGGCCACTACTTCACTGCGCCGATGTGGGCGATGCTGATGCTGATCGGCATCGCCATTCCGCTGTTCCAGGGCGGCATCGACTTCAACGCCCTGCTGCACCTGTCCCCCAGCGTGTACTGGCGCGCCCAGGACGAGGAGCAGGTGGTGCGCCTGTTCGCCGCCACCATGGCGGTGCTGCTGCTGCCCAAGGTACTCGGCTACCTGGCCATGCTGCTGGATCCGGTTGACCGCCGTGGTTGCGGTGGCGCGATCCGCGCCTTCGTTTCGATGCTGGTGGAGACCGTGCTGGCCGCGCTGATGGCACCGGTGGTGATGTACGTGCAGTCGCGCGGCGTGGCCGAAGTGTTGTCCGGGCGTGACTCGGGCTGGGATGCACAGCAGCGCGACGACGGCGGCATCTCCTGGCTGGCATTGATCCGCGGCTACGGTGGCCTGGGTGTGTTCGGTGCCTTCATGGGCCTGCTGGCCTGGGCGGTATCGCCGTCGCTGGCGGCCTGGATGGCGCCGGTGGTGATCGGCATGGTGCTGGCGGTGCCGGTGGTGGCGCTGACCTCCTCGCGTGGCCCGGGTGCCTTCCTGCACCGCCTCGGCCTGCTCGACATCCCCGAGGAGAACATCCCGCCGCCGGTGCTGGTACGCGCCGCGCAGCTGCGAAGGGAAGCGGCCGAGCAACCGCCGCTGTACTGATCGCCCCGCGCCAGCGGCATAATGCGGCTCGAACTTGAAGGAGCCGCATCATGCTGCAAACGGTGGAACAGGAGACCGGCGCCTCGCCGCAGTGGTCGGTGATCTGGCTGCATGGCCTCGGCGCCGACGGCCACGACTTCGCGCCGATCGTGCCGGAACTGGTGCGCCCGCACTGGCCGGCACTGCGCTTCGTGTTCCCGCACGCGCCGGTGCGGCCGATCACGATCAACAACGGCGTGCCGATGCGTGGCTGGTACGACATCGTCGGCATGGACTTCCGTTCGCGTGCCGACATGGCCGGCGTACAGGAATCGGTGCTGCAGCTGGACGCGCTGATCGCCCGCGAGATCGAGCGCGGCATCGCGCCGCAGCAGATCTTCCTGGCGGGCTTCTCGCAGGGCGGCGCCATCATCCTCACGGCTGCGCTGTCGCGCACCGCGCCGCTGGCGGGCCTGATCGCGCTGTCCACCTATCTGCCTGAAGCCGAAGCTGCCAAGCGGGTTGAAGGCGCGGTGCAGGTGCCGGTGTTCATGGCGCATGGCAGCAGTGATCCGGTGATCCCGCAGGCAGTGGCCGCTCACAGCGCGGAGGCGCTGGCGGCACTCGGCCTGCAGGTGGAATGGCACAGCTACCCGATGGCCCACCAGGTCTGCGCCGAGGAGATCCAGGCGCTGGCTGACTGGTTGCAGGAACGGCTGGGCGCTGCCTGAGCCATGCCGCCGGCCAGCACGCCGCCGTGGATGCCGGAACTGTGCCGCCTGCCGCGGCTGGCGGCGATGCTCGGCCTGGCCGAGCTGGTGGTGGTGGTGCTGGCGCTGGCCCCGGATGGCAGCCGCCACTGGACCTTCGGTGAACTGCTGTCGGCCAGCGGCTTCGCGTTGTGGCTGGCGCTGGCCGTCACCGCCAGCCTGTGCCTGCTGCGGCAGGCACTGTCGAGGCTGCCGCAGGTGCTGGGTGCGGCCGCGGCGATCGCACTGGCCAGCCTCATCGCCGTAGTCTGCGCCGGCATCGTGCATGCGTTGTACGCCGTGCTGGGAGACAACTTCGCCAGCGGCATCAGTTTCTGGCGTTTCACCCTCGGCAGTGCGTCAACCACCGCGCTGATCACCGCATTGGCCCTGCGCTATTTCTACGTGAGTGATCGCTGGGCCGCGCAGGTGCAGGCCAACGCGCGCGCGCAGGCCGATGCGCTGCAGGCGCGGATCCGTCCGCATTTCCTGTTCAACAGCATGAACCTGATCGCCAGCCTGCTGCATCGCGACCCGGCCGTGGCCGAGCGCGCGGTGCTGGACCTGTCCGATCTGTTCCGTGCCGCGCTGGGGGCAGGCGAGGGCGATTCCACCCTGCGCGACGAATGCGAGCTGGCAGAGCGTTATCTGTCGATCGAATCGCTGCGCCTGGGTGAGCGCCTGCAGGTACGCTGGCAGCGTGACGAGCCGCTGCCGTGGGACCTGCCATTGCCGAGGCTGGTGCTGCAGCCGTTGGTGGAAAATGCCGTGCTGCATGGCATCTCGCGCCTGCCGGAAGGCGGCACCATCGAGCTGCAGGTGCTGCGCGAAGGCCAGGAACTGCAGATCCGCGTGCGCAATCCCGCGCCGGATCCGCAGGCCCCTGGCCTGGCCTTGGCGCGGGGCGCCGGCCATGCCCAGCACAGCATCGGCCATCGGTTGGCCTGGCGCTTCGGCAGCGCCGCGCGGATGACGGCTGGCTGGAGCGAGGGCTACTATGCCTGCCAGGTGACAGTGCCGATCCAGTGAGGGAATGATCGTGAGGGTAGTCATCGCCGATGACGAACCGCTGGCGCGCGAACGCCTGCGCAGCCTGCTGGCGGCGCAGGAGGGCGTGCACGTGGTGGCCGAGGCCGGCAACGGCGAGCAGGCCCTGCACGCCTGCGCGGAGCTGCAGCCGGACCTGGTCCTGCTGGATATCGCGATGCCCGGGCTGGACGGCCTGGAGGCAGCCCGCCATCTGGCCAGCTTCGAACCGCGGCCGGCGGTGGTGTTCTGCACCGCCTACGACGCGCATGCACTGTCGGCCTTCGAGGCGGCGGCAATCGACTACCTGATGAAGCCGGTGCGTGCCGAGCGCCTGGCGGCGGCGATCGCACGGGCGCGCACTTTCCTGGCCGGCCGTGACGGCCAGCCGCAGGACAGCGGCGGGCAGCAGGCCCGCAGCATGCTGTGCGCGCGCCTGCGCGGCAGCCTGCGCCTGATTCCGCTGGATGACATCCACTACCTGCAGGCCGAGGAGAAGTACGTGGTGGTGCACCACGCGCGCGGCGAGGACCTGATCGAGGAATCGTTGAAGTCGCTGGAGGAGGAGTTCGCCAGCCGCTTCATCCGCATCCACCGCAACTGCCTGGTGGCACGCCACGAACTGGTGGAGCTGCGCCGTGGCTCGGGTGGGCAGGTGCAGGCGGTGCTGCGGCATGGCAAGCAACCGCTGGAGGTCAGCCGCCGCTGCGTGGCGACGCTGAAGCAGGAACTGCGGCATCTGTGAGGTTCCGCGCGGCCTGCGGCCGCGACTGCTTACAGATCAAGATCAACAGCAACAGCAACAGCAGGTTGGTCGGCTCGTTGTTGTTACGTGCTGGGTCTGGCCGGGGTGGGATGGCGGGACACGCCGTAAACCCATCCATGGGGGCTCGATGGCGCCATCCATGGCGCCAACGGTCCCACCACCCCACCCCGGCCCAACCCTCTCGTTCTCCACTGCATCGGGCAGCAAAGGCGTTGGTGTTATCGGGTGGGGAAAGGGGGGGCAGATCCCTTTTCCTGCGGAAAAGGGATCTGACCCCGGAAGTCATCGGCTGTTGCCTTTGCTTCTGCTTTTTTCTTTTGATCTTCCGTGGCTGGCGCGCACGGAAACTGTCAGAGGACGGGCGGGGTGGGTTCGCGGGGGTGTCCGCAGCATGGATGCCGCGGCCAAGCCTCCACGGACGGATTCACGGCGTCCCCCGCGAACCCACCCCGCCCGGCCAAGCGCGATAGATCCAGCCGACGCACCAGCCACGAGGGGCTCCGCCGTTGGCCGTATGCCGCCGATAGGCGCGATAATGACTGGATGGAAACCGTCCGCATCGCCACCCGCAAGAGCCCGCTCGCCCTCTGGCAGAGCGAACACGTCGCCGACCGCCTGCGCCAGGCCTACCCCGGCCTGCATGTGGAACTGGTGCCGATGAGTACCCGCGGCGACGAGGTGCTGGATCGCTCGCTTGCCGCGATCGGCGGCAAGGGCCTGTTCCTGAAGGAGCTGGAGCTGGCGATGCTGCGCGGTGAGGCCGACTGCGCGGTGCACTCGCTGAAGGACGTGCCGATGGAACTGGATGCGCCGTTCGCGCTGCCGGCGATGCTGACCCGGCATGATCCCGCCGACGGCTTCGTTTCCAACCTGTATGCCTCGTTGAACGCGCTGCCGATCGGGGCGCGGGTCGGTACGTCGTCGCTGCGACGACAGGCCCAGCTGCGCGCGCTGCGCCCGGACCTGGAACTGCTGGACCTGCGCGGCAACGTCAATACCCGGCTGGCCAAGCTCGACAACGGCGGCTACGACGCCATCGTGCTGGCCGTGGCCGGGCTCGAGCGGTTGGGCCTGGGAGCGCGCATCGTCGCGCGCCTGCAGCCGCCGCAGTGGCTGCCGGCACCGGCGCAGGGGGCAGTGGCGGTGGAATGCGATGGTGGCAATACGCGCCTGATGGCGCTGTTCGCCGCGCTGGATGACGCGGCCACCCGGGCCTGCGTGGAAGCCGAGCGGGCAATGAACCGTGCGCTGCATGGCAGCTGCCACGTGCCGGTGGCGGCCATCGCGCAGTGGCAGGGGGACGACCTGCACCTGCAGGGCCTGGTCGGCAGTGCCAGTGATGGCCGCGCGGTGCGCGCCGAGGCGGTGGGCCCGGCCAGTGACCCGGACGCGCTGGGCCAGCGCGTGGCCAGGCAGTTGCTGGATGATGGCGCCGGCGAGCTGTTGAACGTCTGAGCATTGCCGGGCTTGCCGGGCTTGCCGGCCAGCGGCCGGCTCTACAGAAAGGAGAACGGGCGCCTGGGCGCCCGTTCTGCTTATTTGAACTTGTAGACCACGTTCATCGTGGTCAGCGTATCGGTCTTGCGCTTGTCCTCGGCCACGTCACTGTTGTAACGCGCCTGCCAGCCGGCCTTCAGCGCCAGGTGCTCGTTCATGCTCACCGAAACGCCGAAGTCGTTCTGGCCGAAGGTGTTGTACGAACCCGATTCCACCAGCAGGGTGTTGACCAGGTCGGTGTTGTCGGTCAGCGAATACTTCAGGTCGAACAGGCCGCGGCCGATCATGCCGGTGCGGGTGCGGTCGTCTTCGGTGCTGTGGGTGCGGCGCACACCGGGGCCGATCTGCGCGTCGAAGGAGAAGCGCTCGGTGTTCCACAGGCGGGTGCCGTAACCCAGACCGAACGAGCTCTGGCGGTCGTAGGTGGCGAAGTCGTCGCGCTCGGTACGCACCGTCGCGGTCAGCTGGCGGTGCTCGCCCAGCTGCAACGCGCTGCCGGCGCTGCCGGTGTAGCGGTTGGCGGTGGTGTTGTTGCGGCGGGTGGTGCTGCCGTCGGCGTTGGTCTCGCTCACCTTGGAGCTGGAACGCAGGCCGAACAGGTCCATGCTGTGCACCCAATCGCCATCGGTGTAACGCAGGCGCAGGCGGCCGTTGAAGCTCTCGGTGCTGCTGTTGCCGCGGGCCGAGGCGAAGCCGAGCTCGCCGCCACTGCCGCTCCACGGCGAGGACATCGCCGCCAGTTCGGAGGCATCCTGCGCGTACGCCAGTGGCGCGCACAGCAGCAGGGGGATCAGCAGGGACACGCGCAGGGACATCGAGGCTTCTCCGAAGCGGTTAACAGCCGGTGATGATACTGGAAGCGTGACGACCGTCCGAATCGATTCAATGTTCGCTTCAGCGAACGTTGCCGCGATCGCCTATTCAGGGCAGATCGACGCGCACTGCCGGGTCATTGAAGCGCGAATAGCGCAGGCGCAGCTGGAAACTGCGGCCGTTGCTGCTGCCGCTGCGCACGATCTGCCGCGGCAGTCCCTGCGCATCCACCCAGTACTCCAGGCGTTCGCCGGCCTGGGCGCCGCGCAGGCGGTAGTGACGGGTCTCGACCCCGTCCAGGGGCTGGCTGCCCAGATCCTCGGCCTGCAGCCCGGCGGGCAGGGCATCGGCCGGCAGCGGGTTGCGCCACTGTTCGAGCAGGCCCGGCGGGGTCGGTACCTGGCGGACCGCACCGTCGGCCTGCAGGAACATGGTGTCGCCGATGATCGTCTGCGGCCCGGCCGGGGTCTGTACCCGGAACCGGTCGGGGGCGACGAAGTCCAGGGAACTGCGCACCGGTTGCGGCGCACCCAGCACCTCCAGCTCGGCATGGAAGCTGCGCAGCGCGGCGAAGCGCTGGCTGGCGCCCAGCACCGCCTGTGCCGGATCGGCGGCCGGTACCGGCGCTTCGGTGCTGGCCGGCAGGGGCGCGCGATCGCAGGCGGCCAGCAGCAGGCAGGCCAGCAGGGACAGGGCAGGCAACCGGCGCATCGGGCATTCCAGTGGGGGTGGGGGCGACCACGATAGCCCAAACGTCCCACACAAGACCCGCGACTCGGACATAATCGGGGGCATGGACCGATACGAACGCATCACCGCCCTGCATCGTCTGCTCAAGTCCGCACGCTATCCGGTGACGGTGGCGACCCTGCAGGACAAGCTCGGTTGTTCCCGTGCCACCGTCTACCGCGACCTGGCCTTCCTGCGCGACGCGCTGATGGCGCCGATCGAGGGTGACGGCGAGGCGGGCTTCCGCTACCAGGCCGACGAGAGCGACCGCTTCGAGCTGCCCGGCCTGTGGTTGAGCTCGGAGGAGCTGCACGCCCTGCTGGCCTCGCAGCATCTGCTGGCGCGGACCGGCGGCGGCGTGCTGTCCTCGGTGCTGGCGCCGCTGCAGCAGCGCATCGAAAGCCTGCTGGCGGCCCAGGCCGGCGTCTCCAGCTGGCCGGTCGACCGCGTCCGGGTGATCCCGCACCGCGGCCGCAAGTTCGATGAAGGCAGCTTCCGCAGCGTGGCCTCGGCCGTGCTGGAGCGCCGCCAGCTGGCATTCGAGTACCGCGCCCGCTCCACCGACGAGCCGACCCGGCGTACGGTGTCGCCGCAGCGCCTGACCCACTACCGCGACAACTGGTACCTGGATGCCTGGGACCATGACCGCGAGGCCCTGCGCAGTTTCGCCGTGGACCGCATCCACAAGGCGCGGGTGATCGACAGCACCGCGCGCGATGTTGCCGACAGCGAGCTCGACGAGCAGCTGGGCGCCAGCTATGGCATCTTCTCCGGCGCGCCGAAGGGCTGGGCGACCATCCTGTTCAGCGCCAAGGCCGCGCGCTGGGTGGCCGACGAGCACTGGCACTCCAAGCAGCAGGGCCGCTTCCTGGCCGATGGCCGCTATGAGCTGAAGGTGCCGTACAGCGTCTCGCGCGAGCTGCTGATGGACGTGCTGCACTATGGCTCGGATGCCGAGATCATCGAGCCGGTGATGCTGCGCGAGCAGGCCAAGGCGCTGCTCGAGCTCGCGCTCAGCAACTACGACAATTCCTGACACTCCCCCGAGAACCCTTCCGCCCATGAAGAAGACCCTGTTGCTGCCCCTGCTTGCCGCTGCGCTGGCCCTGACCGCCTGCGGCAAGTCCGGCGAGCCCTCGCAGAAGCTGGTGGTGGCCGCCACGGCCGTGCCGCACGCCGAGATCCTCGAAGTGGTCAAGCCGATCCTCAAGCAGGAAGGCGTGGACCTGGACGTGCGCGTGTTCAACGACTACGTGCAGCCCAACGACCAGCTGGTGCAGAAGCAGGTGGATGCCAACTACTTCCAGACCGAGCCCTACCTGGATGCCTACAACCGTGACCGCAAGACCGACCTGGTGAAGGTGATCGGCGTGCACATCGAGCCGTTCGGTGCGTACTCGCGCAAGATCAAGTCGCTGGCCGAGCTGCGTGAGGGCGCCGACGTGGTGATCCCGAACGACCCGAGCAACAACAGCCGTGCGCTGATCCTGCTGCACAAGGCCGGGGTGATCGAGCTGAAGGATCCGGCCAATGCGCTGTCGACCCAGCGCGACATCGTCGCCAACCCGAAGAACCTGAAGTTCCGCGAGCTGGACTCGGCGATGCTGCCGCGCGTGCTGGACCAGGTCGACCTGGCCCTGATCAACACCAACTACGCGCTGGATGCCGGCCTCAACCCGACCAAGGACGCGCTGGCGATCGAGAGCAAGGATTCGCCGTACGTGAACTTCCTGGTCGCACGCCCGGACAACAAGGACGATGCCCGCGTGCAGAAGCTGGCCAAGGCGCTGACCAGCCCGCAGGTGAAGGCCTTCATCGAGACCAAGTACAAGGGTGCGGTGCTGCCGGCATTCTGACCGTACCGTAGCGCCGGCCGCTGGCCGGCAACGTCTTTCCGTTAGCGCCGGGCGCATGCCCGGCTGCGCGGCAGCCGGCCAGCGGCCGGCACGGCCTTCAATCGACGTGGAAGGCGAGGGTCGCGGCGACCGCCTGCTGCCAGCCTGCGTACAGCTTTTCGCGCCGGGCCACGTCCATCTGCGGCACGAAGCGCCGGTCCAGCCCCCATTGCGCGGCAATCTGCTCGCGGCTGGACCAGAATCCCACCGCCAGGCCGGCCAGGTAGGCCGCGCCCAGCGCGGTGGTCTCGGTCAAGCGGGGCCGCAGCAGCGGTACGCCGAGGATGTCGGCCTGGAAGCCGGCCAGGAAGTCGTTGCCGATGGCACCGCCATCGGCACGCAGCTCGGTCAGTGCGATGCCGGCATCGGACTGCATCGCATCAAGCACGTCGCGGGTCTGGTAGGCCATCGCCTCCAATGCCGCGCGCACGAAGTGCGCCTTGCGCGTACCACGGGTCAGGCCGAACATCGCACCGCGTACATCGCTGCGCCAATAGGGGGCGCCGAGGCCGACGAACGCCGGCACCAGGTAGGCGCCGCCACTGTCGGGTACCTGCGCCGCCAGCGCCTGGCTGTCACTGGCGCGCTCGATCATGCGCAGGCCGTCGCGCAGCCACTGCACCACCGAGCCGGCAATGAAGATCGAGCCCTCCAGCGCGTACTCCACGCGCCCGTCCAGGCCCCAGGCGATGGTGGTCAGCAGGCCGTTGCGCGAACGCACCGCCTGCGTGCCGGTGTGCATCAGCATGAAGCAGCCGGTGCCATAGGTGTTCTTGACCATGCCCGGCTGGAAGCAGGCCTGGCCGAACAGCGCGGCCTGCTGGTCACCGGCGATGCCGGCGATCGGGATCGGATGATCGAAGAAGAACTGCGGCCGGGTATGCGCGTACACCGAACTGGAGTCACGCACCTGCGGCAGCATCGCGCGCGGGATGTCCAGCAGCGCCAGCAGGTCATCATCCCAGTCCAGCGTATGGATGTTGAACAGCAGGGTGCGTGCGGCGTTGCTGTAGTCGGTCACGTGTGCCTGGCCGCCGCTGAGGTTCCACACCAGCCAGCTGTCGATGGTGCCGAACAGCAGTTCACCCCGCTCGGCGCGTTGTTGTGCACCCTCCACGTGGTCCAGGATCCAGCGCACCTTGGTCGCGGAGAAGTAAGCGTCGATCAGCAGGCCGGTGCGTTCGCGGACCAGGGCTTCATGCCCCTCGGACTTCAACCGCTCACAGAGGGCGTGGCTCTGCCGCGACTGCCAGACGATGGCGTTGTGGATCGGCTGGCCGGTGGCGCGATCCCAGACCACGGTGGTTTCGCGCTGGTTGGTGATGCCCACCGCGGCGATATGGCGTGGGTCGATCTGGCCGCGGCTGAGCACTTCGGTCAAGGTCGCATAGACGCTGGTGAGGATCTCGCGCGGGTCATGCTCGACCCAGCCCGGCTGCGGAAAGATCTGCGCGAACTCGCGCTGTGCGCTGCCGACGATGTCGCCGGCACGGTCGAACAGGATCGCGCGCGAACTGGTGGTGCCCTGGTCGATGGCCAGCACGTAGCGGGGCGTCATGCAGCATCTCCGGTAGGGCGGTCAGGGTAACTTACCTTTCTCTCTGTAGCGCCGCGCCATGCTCGGCTGTTTCTGCACAACGCAGCCGGGCGTGGCTCGGCGCTACAGGCTGGGGTGCTCCATCCATGCCCGCAGCCGCGCGATCTGTGCCTGGTCCAGCTGCAACCCCAGCTTGCTCCTGCGCCACAGCACGTCCTCCGCGCTGCGTGCCCATTCGTGGTCGCGCAGGAAGGTCACCTCGCGCGCATGCAGGCCGGCACCGAACGCCTCGCCCAGATCGTCCGGGCCCTGCACGCCCTGCAACAGCGTCGCACTGCGGCTGCCGTAGGCCCCCGCCCAGCGCCGCGCGATGTCGGCCGGCAACCAGGGCGCCTGCGCCAGCAGGCGTGCGTGTGCCTGTGCGGCGTCGCCCCAGTCGCTGCCCGGCAGCGGGTCGCCTGTTGCCGTCCAGGCCGGTCCCATGCCGGGCAGGGCGGGGCGCAGCAGCTCCAGCGCTTCCTCGGCCAGCACCCGGTACGTGGTCAGCTTGCCGCCGAGCACATGCAGCGCCGGGGCCGGGTCGGACTGCAGCTGCAGCCGGTAGTCGCGGCTCAGCTTCGCCGCATGCGGGTCCGGATCGGCCAGCAGTGGGCGTACGCCGGCGAACTGCCAGACCACCTCACCTGCACGGATGGGCTCACGCAGGTAACGATTGGCGGCCTCGCACAGGTAGGTGATCTCGGAAGGCAGCACGCTGCAGCGCGCCGGGTCGCCGCGGTAGTCGGTGTCGGTGGTGCCGACCAGCAGGTGATCGTGGGCGAACGGTAGCAGGAACACCACCCGGCCGTCGGGCTGCTGCAGCAGGCAGGCACTGTCATCGGGCCAGGGCCGGCGCAGCACGATGTGGCTGCCCTGCACCAGGCGCAGGGCCGGGCCACCGCTGCGCGCCTGCATCCGTTCCAGCAGGCCGCCGGCCCAAGGGCCAGCGGCATTGGCGACGGCACGCGCGGTCACGCTGTGCTGCCGGCCATCGGCGGTTTCCAATGCAGCCTGCCAGCGGCCCTGCGCGGGGTGCAGCCCGGTGCAGCGGCAGCGTACCTGCACCTGCGCGCCGCGCTGGGCGGCATCCAGTGCGTTGAGCAGGACCAGCCGCGCATCATCGACCTGTGCATCGGCGTAACTGAACGCCTGCCGCAGGCCCGGCAAGAGCCAGCGGCCGAGCACGTCGGCGTGCAGGTCCAGCCGGCGCGAGGCGGCGAAGGCCGGGCTGCGCCGGCCGAGGTGGTCATACAGCCACAGGCCGATGCGCAGCATCCAGCGTGGGCGCAGATGCGGTTCCCAGGGCAGCACGAAGCGCAACGGATGGACCAGGTGGGGTGCCTGCCGCCGCACCACTTCGCGCTCGCCCAGCGCTTTGCGCACCAGGCCGAACTCACCCTGTTCCAGATAGCGCAGGCCACCGTGGATCAGCTTGCTGCTGGCACTGGACGTATGCGCGGCCAGGTCATGCTGTTCGCACAGCAGGACGCGCAGGCCGCGGCCCGCGGCATCACGGGCGATGCCGGCACCGTTGATGCCGCCTCCGATCACCAGCAGGTCGATTTCGTGCATCGTGCCTCCGCATCCGGTCTGTATCTAGAGTCGAGCCATACTCGACTCACGTTCCAAACAGTCGAGCACGGCTCGACTCTACAGACAGCGGGTGACGGAAACGACGACGGGCCCCGAAGGGCCCGTCGCGGTACATCAATGAAGCGGTGCTGCGTGGATCAGAAGCGGGCGCCGATGCCGAAGCCGACGGTCCACGGATCCATCTTGGCTTCGCCGATCTTCTCGCCACCAACCTTCACGTCCGGGCGGGCGCGCATGTAGCGGGCGTCAGCACGGGCGAACCAGGTGGAGTTGATGTTCATGTCCACACCGACGGTGCCGATCACGCCCTTGGCATCCTTCAGGCGGATGTCGGAGCTGCTGCCGTCGGCCAGCTTCTCGCTGCTGAAGCTCGACTGGTAGTAACCGACGCCCACGAACGGACGGAACACGTTGTCAGCCTGACCGAAGTGGTACTGGCCGCTCAGCGCGACCGGCTGCTGCTCGACCGAGCCAACGCGGGCGTTGTTGGGGCCCTTGAACTTGTTGTCGAACTTGTCGGCGGCGCCCCACAGTTCAACGGCCCAGTTGTCGTTGACGTAGTAGCTGAAGCTGACGGTCGGCGCCGGGCCACCATCGGTCTTCTTGATGCCGTCGATCGGATCATTCTTCGGCTGCAGCAGCGAGATGCCGCCAACCACGGCAAAATGCTTGCCCGAAGCGGTATCGGTGGTGCTGCTGTCCTGGGCGAAAGCGGCCGGCGCGAACGCGGCGGAGGTCAGCAGGGCGAGACTCAGGATACGGATGGAGCGCATGGGGGTATCTCCTAATGTTTCTTGTTTTGGGCCCCCGGTTGCGGGGCGAGCACACCGTAGTCGCCCCAACATGAATCGAATCCGACGCGCGTTAAAAAAAGGTTTTCCTTGTTCAGCGATCAGCTCGAAAAGCCTGTATTCATGGGCTTTTCGGCAATCGCCAACATTCATTCAGTTGGAGAAGATGTGAGCACGGCGACGATGTGCATCGGCCTGCAAGCGCAGGTGAACGTGGAGTGCCGGGTGCTGTTGCTGGGCTCGATGCCGGGCGTGGCGTCGTTGCAGGAGCAGCGTTACTACGCCCATCCACGCAATCGATTCTGGCCGCTGCTGGCGGATATCTGCGGGTTTGAGCTGGAATTGCCGTATGCGCGCAGGCTGCAGGCCCTGCAGGAAGCGGGTGTGGGCCTGTGGGATGTGATCGGCCAATGCGAACGGCGTGGCAGCCTGGACGCCGACATCGTGCGTGGCACGGAAGTGCCCAATGCGCTGCCGGCACTGATCGCCTCGCTTCCTGAGCTGGAGCTGATCGGCTGCAATGGCAGTGCGTCGATGCAGGCCTTCCAGCGCTGGGTACTGCCACGCCTGGAGGCCCCGCCACGGCTGCTTGCGCTGCCCTCCACCAGCCCGGCCAATGCCGCGTGGTCGTTGCCGCGCCTGCGTCTGGCCTGGCAGCCGGTGGCCGACGCACTGGCGACATGAAGCGGACATGGTCCGGACAATACGCTACCGACTGGTCGCGGCCGCAACCCATGGGCAACAGCGTGTCCCGGCTGCGTGCGTACTGAAAACACCTGTAACGGTTGGCGCTGGCCCCCGCTGGCCGCACAATAGACGTTTCCCTACACCAGATTGCCGGAGTTATCCCCATGGCCGAAATCAAGGAAGCACTTGTCCCCGATATCGGTGACTACAGCGATATCCCGGTAATCGAGGTGCTTGTCGCCGTCGGCGACACGGTCAGGAAGGACCAGGGCCTGGTGACGCTGGAAAGCGACAAGGCGACCATGGAAGTGCCGTCCTCGGTGGCCGGCGTGGTCAAGGAACTGAAGGTCAAGGTTGGCGACAGCCTGTCCGAAGGCAAGGTCGTGGCTCTGATCGAAGTGGCCGAAGGTGAAGCCGAAGCCGCCAAGCCGGCCGCCGCACCGGCACCGGCCAAGGCCGCTGCTCCGGCGGCCGCCACCCAGAGCGCGCCGGCCGCGGCCGCAGCAGCCCCGGCCACCAGCGGTGGCGCGGTTGAAGCCCTGGTGCCGGATATCGGCGATTACGCCGGCATTCCGGTCATCGAAGTGCTGGTTGCGGTCGGCGACACGGTCAAGAAGGACCAGGGCCTGGTCACGCTGGAAAGCGACAAGGCCACCATGGAAGTGCCGTCTTCGGTGGCCGGTGTGGTCAAGGAGATCAAGGTCAAGGTGGGTGACAACCTGTCGCAGGGCAACGTGGTCGCCATCATCGAGGCCGAAGGCGCTGCCGCGCCGGCCCCGGCACCGGCCAAGGCCGCTGCCCCGGCCCCGGCGGCTGCAGCGCAGCCCGTGCAGGCGGCCCCGGTTGCCGCCGCTGCTCCGGTGGCTGCCGCGCCGTCGGCCGGTAGCCCGGCCAGCCCGCCGGTGCAGTTCAACGCCGATGGCGTGCTGCCGGCCAAGGTGCCGTACGCCACCCCGGCGGTGCGCGTGTTCGCCCGTGAACTGGGCGTGGACCTGCTGCAGATCAACGGTACCGAGAAGGGCGGCCGCATCACCAAGGCCGACGTGCAGAAGTTCGTCAAGGCCGCGCTCAGCGGTGGCGTGCCGGCCACAGGCGGTGGCGCTGTCGCCGCCGGTGGCGGCCTGAACCTGCTGCCGTGGCCGAAGGTCGATTTCAGCAAGTTCGGCGAGACCGAAGTGCAGCCGCTGTCGCGCATCAAGAAGATCTCCGGCGCCAACCTCGCCCGCAACTGGGCGATGATCCCGCACGTCACCCAGTTCGAGCAGGCCGACATCACCGACCTGGAAGGCCTGCGCGTGGCGCTGAACAAGGAGAACGAGAAGGCCGGCATCAAGCTGACCATGCTCGCCTTCCTGATCAAGGCCAGTGCCGCGGCGCTGAAGAAGTTCCCGGAATTCAACGCGTCGCTCGATGCCAGCGGTGAAAACCTGACCCTGAAGAAGTACTTCCACATCGGCTTCGCTGCCGATACGCCGAACGGCCTGGTCGTGCCGGTCATCCGCGACGTGGACAAGAAGGGCGTGGTGCAGATCGCGCAGGAAACCGGCGAACTGGCCAAGAAGGCGCGTGACGGCAAGCTCGGCCCGGCCGACATGAGCGGCGGTTGCTTCTCGATCAGCTCGCTGGGCGGCATCGGCGGCACCGCGTTCACTCCGATCGTCAACGCACCGGAAGTGGCCATCCTCGGCGTCTCCAAGTCGTCCATCCAGCCGGTCTGGAACGGCAAGGAATTCGCGCCGAAGCTGATGCTGCCGCTGTCGCTGAGCTACGACCACCGCGTCATCGATGGCGCGCTGGCCGCACGCTTCACCACGTACCTGTCGCAGGTACTGGCCGACATGCGCCGCGTGCTGCTGTAAGGCACCCGCTTCGCCCCCACCGTGCGGCCGCTGCCCCTGGCGCGGCCGCCTGACGAAACGCAGTGACAGCCCGCCGGCGGCGCCGGCCGGGCACGAGGAAAACCCACCATGGCCACGATTGAAGTCAAGGTTCCCGACATCGGCGATTACAGCGATGTGCCGGTGATCGAAGTGTTGGTCGCCGTCGGCGACACGGTGAAGAAGGATCAGGGTCTGGTGACCCTGGAGTCGGACAAGGCCACCCTGGAAGTGCCGTCCTCGGCCGCCGGCGTGGTCAAGGAACTGAAGGTCAAGCTCGGCGACAGCCTTTCCGAAGGCGCCGTGGTCGTGGTGCTGGAAACCGAGGGTGCCGCCGAGGCCCCGGCCAAGGCCGCTGCGCCGGCCCCGGTGGCAGCCGCCCCGGCCAGCAAGCCGCCGGTGACGCCGTCGCACCGTGCCCCGGCCGAACCGGCTGCGCCGAAGCCGGCGCTGTCCAGCGGCAAGCCGGCCGACATCGAATGCGAAATGGTCGTGCTGGGCTCGGGCCCGGGCGGCTACACCGCGGCCTTCCGCGCCGCCGACGTCGGCCTGGACACGGTGCTGGTCGAGCGCTACGCCAGCCTCGGCGGCGTCTGCCTCAACGTCGGCTGCATTCCGTCCAAGGCGCTGCTGCATGCCGCCGCGGTGATCGACGAAGTGGCCCATGCCGGTGACTTCGGCGTCGAGTTCGGCAAGCCGACCATCACCCTGGACAAGCTGCGCGAGTACAAGGAAAAGGTCGTCAACCAGCTGACCAAGGGCCTGGCCGGCATGGCCAAGCAGCGCAAGGTCCGCAATGTGCAGGGCGTCGGCAGGTTCCTCTCGGCCAACGAGCTGGAGATCACCGCCGCCGATGGCAGCACCCAGCTGCTGCGCTTCCAGAAGTGCATCATCGCGGCCGGTTCGCAGGCGGTGAAGCTGCCGAACTTCCCGTGGGACGACAAGCGCGTGATGGATTCCACCGATGCGCTGGAGCTGGCCGAAGTGCCGGGCTCGCTGCTGGTCGTCGGTGGCGGCATCATCGGCCTGGAAATGGCCACCGTGTACAGCGCACTGGGCAGCAAGGTCACCGTGGTCGAGTTCATGGACCAGCTGATGCCGGGCGCCGACAAGGACCTGGTCAAGCCGCTGGCCGACCGCCTGAAGAAGCAGGGCATCGAAGTGCACCTGAAGACCAAGGCCTCGGGTGTCACCGCCGACGCCAAGGGCATCACCGTGACCTTCGACGCGGCCGAGGAAGGGCAGTCGCCGGCACTGGCGCAGGGCACCTTCGATCGCGTGCTGGTGGCGGTGGGTCGTTCGCCGAACGGCAAGAAGATCGATGCCGAGAAGGCCGGCGTGCAGGTCACCGAGCGTGGCTTCATTCCGGTCGATCGCCAGATGCGTACCAACGTGCCGCACATCTTTGCCATCGGCGACATCGTCGGCAACCCGATGCTGGCGCACAAGGCCACGCATGAGGGCAAGCTGGCCGCCGAAGTGGCCGCCGGGCACAAGAAGGAGTGGGTGGCACGGGTGATTCCGTCGGTGGCCTACACCAACCCGGAAATCGCCTGGGTCGGCGTGACCGAGACCGAAGCCAAGGCCAAGGGCCTGAAGGTCGGCGTGGCCAAGTTCCCGTGGGCAGCCAGCGGCCGTGCGATCGGCATCGGGCGTACCGAGGGCTTCACCAAGCTGATCTTCGACGAAGAGACCCACCGCATCATCGGTGGTGCGATCGTCGGCGTGCATGCCGGTGACCTGCTGGCCGAGATCGGCCTGGCGATCGAGATGGGCGCCGAGGCCGAAGACATCGGCCACACCATCCACGCCCACCCGACGCTGAGCGAGTCGGTGGCGATGGCGTCGGAAATCTACGACGGCACGATCACCGACCTGTACATGCCGAAGAAGAAGTAAGGCGTCCGCGCCTTCTTCGAGTAGAAAACCCCGGCCCTGGCCGGGGTTTTCTGCTTTGAGGGGCCGCGCGCGGGTGCTGGCGCCGCGCTGCCAGCCCGTGTCGCCTGGACGCCGGCGTGAGCCGAAGCGCGCGACGCGGAAACAAAAAAGCGCGGCCCCGATGTACCGGAGGCCGCGCCAGGAGAGAGAGTGCCGTGGAAGGGGCGGGGGATCAGAACACGAAGCTGACGCCGGCGACCGGACCCTTGAATTCCTGCTTCAGGCCGATGGTGCCATCGCTGCCCTTCTTGTCCGCGTCGAGCTTGAACCAGTCGTAGCCGGCGAACACGCCGAAGTTCCTGGTGAAGCGGTAGTCGACGATGGCGTTGGCGCGGCTCAGGTCACCCTTGTAGTCGTCGAAGCTGCCCCAGCGGGTGTTGAGGTACTGGCCCTGCACGGTGATCATCCACTTCTCCGACGGGGTGAAGCTCAGCCGTGCACCGACCACCGGCGCCACGCCGTCGGTCTTCTCGTTGAGGAACTGGCCTTCATACACCGTGCCCAGGTCGGCATAGGCCTTGCTGCTCACCTTGGCGTACTCGGCGCCGATCTGCAGGCCGAGATCGAAGGTATCGGTATCTACCACCGAGTAGTCATAGACCAGGCTGGCCACCTGGTACTTCAGCTCGCCCTTGACGAAGCTGCCGGACGGCACGTTGACGTCACCGAAGGAGATGTCCTGGCCGAGGGTCTCGCGGCGGTCCTTGTCGTACTTGAAGTAGTTGAACAGCAGGCGCTGGCGGTTGCTGATGCGGAACATGCCGTCGATGCGCGGTTCCCACTCCTTGCCCCCCAGCTTGAAGTCCTCGGAGAAGCCGATGTCCTGCCCGGCCACGTTGGTCTTGCCGCGGATCGTATTGTCCGAGTCGATGTTCATTGCACCCAGGCGCAGGGCGAAGCGGTCATCGCCTTCGGCGGCGTGGGCGGCATTGGCGAACGAGGCGCCGGCGGCGAGCAGGGAGAGGGCGAGCAGGGTGGGTACGGAGCGCATCGAAGAGTCCTTGCAGTGGTTCATCAGAATGAAATCCACTGTGCCGGACAGGGCCGTCCACCATCCGTGAACGTATGGTCCACGGGGTGTGCACGGTTCAGCGCTGTCGACACGCTGCAAAAAGATGGCCCCGGAGCCGGGCTTCGGGGCCATCGTGGGACCTGCGGGGCGGAGCGTCGACGAGGTTGCTGCAGGCAGGTCACAGGATCGGACCCGGCCGTGCGGCGAAAGTTCCGCGGCCTGCGACCAAAGTTCAATATTGCGCTGCAGCATCATGCGGACGTCATTGTCCCCCGGGTGGCACGCAAAAATGTAACCGTTACCGCAACTTGCGGCTTCCCGGGATGAACAGGGAGCGGTTGTCTCGCAAATTGTCCCATTGCTATAATTTGGCGGCTCGATGAGGCCCCCCTGCTGTAGCCGCCTCAGCCCTCCACTTGCAACCACGCGGGACGTCCTGTGCTGAACTCCGTTGATGCGGGTCGGCGACTGATGCTGCGCGCCGCGGTCTACCCGCTGGCCGCAGTGGCTGTCCTGGCCCTGGCCTTCCTGCTGGTAGGTCCGAAATATGCCCTCGGCGCGCTGGCGTCCGGTGTGGCCATTTCGGCCGGTGGCTGGGTTGCAGCGCGGATGGCACTGGGTGGCGGGGCACTGGCCGCAGGATCGGCGATGGCTCGCCTGATCATTGCGATCGTGGCCAAGTGGGTGGTGGTATTCGGCGTCCTGCTGGTGGGGTTCCTGGTCTTCAAGCTGCCTGCACTGGCGCTGTTGGCCGGTATCGCCGTCGGCTTGATGTTCCAGGTCCTGGCCATGGCCAGGCGTTGACAGAATTCAATTAACTGAAGGTTCCGGACACATGGCGGGCGAGGCTCTAACCCCTACCAGCTACATCCAGCATCACCTGCACAACCTGACCGCGCCGGTCGGCAAGGGTGAGGGTATGTTCTGGCATATCCACGTCGATACCTTCCTCACCGCGGTCCTGATGGGCCTGGTGATCGTTGTCGCGTTCTGGCTGGGTACCCGCAAGGCCACCGCCGGCGTGCCGGGCAAGTGGCAGGCCTTCGTCGAGATCTGCCTGGAGTTCGTCGACCGCCAGGCCAAGGACACCTATCACGGCAAGAGCAAGCTGGTCACGCCGATCGCCATCACGATCTTCTTCTGGATCCTGATGATGAACCTGATCAAGATGATCCCGGCCGACTTCATCGCCAAGCCGCTGGAATGGGCGGGCATCCACTACTGGAAGCCGGTGCCGACCGCCGACGTCAATGCCACCCTGGGCATGGCCATCAGCGTGTTCTTCCTGATGCTGTTCTTCGCGCTGAAGTCCAAGGGCCTGCTCGGCTTCATCAAGGAATTCCTGACGGCGCCGTTCGGCAAGTGGATGATGCCGTTCAACCTGATCCTCAACATCGTCGAGTGGCTGAGCAAGCCGATCTCGCTGGCGATGCGACTGTTCGGCAACATGTTCGGCGGCGAAATCGTGTTCCTGCTGATCTGGGTGCTGGGTGGTGCCGGTTTCTTCGGTGCCATTGCCGGTGGTGCGTTCGGCCTTGGCTGGATGCTGTTCCACCTGCTGGTGATCCCGCTGCAGGCCTTCATCTTCATGATGCTGTCGATCGTGTACCTGAGCCTGTCGGAAGACGCTCACTGAGTTTCAAGCTTCAACGCGTTTCAACCTTCATCCGTTTCATCACCCTTAGCAACTTAAGTTCCTGGAGATAACCATGTACTTCGCCGTCCTGACCAACTTCGCGCAGATTCAGAGCTCCACCGCCCTTGCCGTCGGCATCATGATCGGCCTGGCCGCGCTGGGCGCCGGTCTGGGTCTGGCCATCATGGCTGGTAAGTTCCTGGAGTCGGCCGCTCGCCAGCCGGAACTGATCCCGGTCCTGCAGGTCCGCATGTTCATCACCGCCGGCCTGATCGACGCCGCGTTCATCATCTCGGTCGCCGTTGGCCTGCTGCTGGCCTTCGCCAACCCGCTGTCGGCTGCCTTTGCTGGCGCCGTCACCAAGGCTCTGGCCGGCTGATACAGCGGTTTGAGACGACCGGGTGCTGATGCACCCGGTTTCGGATGAAGGCCGGATGCGCCGCTACGGCGGCGCGTCCACCCCGAAACCAGCGATCGAGCTAACCATGAATATCAATTTCACCCTTCTTGCGCAGGCGCTGGCCTTCGCTGGTCTGATCTGGATCATCGCGACCAAGATCTGGCCGCCGCTGATGAACGCGATCGAAGAGCGCCAGCAGAAGATTGCTGAAGGCCTCGCTGCTGCCGACCGCAGCCAGAAAGATCTGGCCCAGGCGCAGGAGAAGGTCAACGAAGCGCTGAAGGAAGCCCGCACCAAGGCCAACGAGATCATCGATCAGGCCCACGCGCGTGCCAACCAGATCGTCGATGCTGCCCGTAACGAAGCGATCACCGAAGCCACCCGTCAGAAGGAACTGGCCCAGGCTGAAATCGACGCCGCCGCCAACCGTGCCCGTGAAGATCTGCGCAAGCAGGTGTCCGCGCTGGCCGTGACCGGTGCCGAAAAGCTGCTCAAGCGCGAAATCGACGCCAACGCCCACAAGGCGCTGCTCGACGAGCTGGCCTCGGAGATCTAAGGATGAGCCA
Source organism: uncultured Stenotrophomonas sp. (assembly GCF_945952405.1). Taxonomy (GTDB): domain Bacteria; phylum Pseudomonadota; class Gammaproteobacteria; order Xanthomonadales; family Xanthomonadaceae; genus Stenotrophomonas. The sequence goes on from NZ_CAMFIA010000007.1 coordinate 118,527, forward strand.
GGCCCTCACGCTTGCCCGCCCGTACGCCCGCGCCGCGTTCGCGACCGCGCGCGACGAAGGCGCGTTCGCGCCGTGGTCGGACGCCCTGGCGTTCTCCGCCCACGTCGCCGCAGATCCGCGCGTGGCGGCCCTGCTCGCCAACCCGGAGCTGGGCCGTGACGACGCCGTCGCCCTGCTGGCGCCGGTGACCCACGGCGAGACCTACTCGCGCTTCCTGGCCATCCTGGCCGACTCGCATCGTCTGCCGCTGCTGCCGGAGATCTCCGGCATGTTCGACGCCCTGCGCGCCGAAGCCGAGCATGTGGTCAAGGCCACGGTGACCTCGGCCGCCGAACTGTCGGCCGGTGAACTGGACGCGATCAAGGTCGCGCTGCGCAAGCGCTTCAACCGCGAGGTCGAAGTGACCACCGCGGTCGATGCCTCGCTGATCGGCGGCGCCGTGATCGACGCCGGCGACGTGGTCATCGATGGTTCGCTGAAGGGCAAGCTGGCCCGTCTGCAGACCGCGCTCGCTAACTGAATTCATTTAACGTCCGGCCCCGCTGCCGGCACTAGGACTTGACGATGGCAACCACGCTCAACCCCTCCGAAATCAGCGAACTGATCAAGAACCGCATCGAGAAGGTCAAGCTGGCCGCGGAATCGCGCAACGAAGGCACCGTGACCAGCGTGTCCGACGGCATCGTGCGCATCTTCGGTCTGGCCGACGTGATGCAGGGCGAAATGATCGAACTGCCGAACAACACCTTCGCCCTGGCCCTGAACCTGGAGCGCGACTCGGTCGGCGCCGTGGTCCTGGGTGACTACGAGCACCTGCGCGAAGGCGACGTCGCCAAGACCACCGGCCGCATCCTGGAAGTGCCGGTCGGTCCGGAACTGCTGGGCCGCGTTGTCAACGCGCTGGGCGAGCCGATCGACGGCAAGGGCCCGCTGGGCACCGACCTGACCGCTCCGGTGGAGCGCGTTGCTCCGGGCGTGATCTGGCGCAAGTCGGTCGACCAGCCGGTGCAGACCGGTTACAAGTCGGTCGACTCGATGATCCCGATCGGCCGTGGCCAGCGCGAGCTGATCATCGGTGACCGCCAGACCGGCAAGACCGCGATGGCGATCGATGCGGTGATCAACCAGAAGGGCACCGGCATCAAGTGCGTGTACGTTGCGATCGGCCAGAAGGCTTCGACCATCGCCAACATCGTGCGCAAGCTGGAAGAGAACGGCGCGCTGGCCCACACCATCGTGGTTGCCGCGACCGCTTCCGAATCGGCTGCCATGCAGTACATCAGCGCCTACTCGGGCTGCACCATGGGTGAGTACTTCATGGACCGCGGCGAAGACGCGCTGATCGTGTACGACGATCTGTCCAAGCAGGCCGTTGCCTACCGCCAGATCTCGCTGCTGCTGAAGCGCCCGCCGGGCCGTGAAGCCTACCCGGGTGACGTGTTCTACCTGCACTCGCGCCTGCTGGAACGCGCTGCCCGCGTGTCCGAGGAATACGTCGAGAAGTTCACCGAAGGCAAGGTCACCGGCAAGACCGGTTCGCTGACCGCGCTGCCGATCATCGAAACCCAGGCCGGCGACGTGTCCGCCTTCGTTCCGACCAACGTGATCTCGATCACCGACGGCCAGATCTTCCTGGAAACCGACCTGTTCAACGCCGGCATCCGCCCGGCCGTGAACGCCGGTATCTCGGTGTCGCGCGTCGGTGGCTCGGCCCAGACCAAGATCATCAAGAAGCTGTCGGGCGGCATCCGCATCTCGCTGGCCCAGTACCGCGAGCTGGCTGCGTTCGCGCAGTTCGCCTCGGACCTGGACGAAGCGACCCGCAAGCAGCTGGAGCGTGGCCAGCGCGTCACCGAGCTGATGAAGCAGAAGCAGTACGCGCCGATGTCGATCGCCAACCAGGCGCTGTCGATCTACGCCGTCAACGAGGGTTACCTCGACGACGTGCCGGTCAACAAGCTGCTGGCGTTCGAAGAAGGCCTGCATGCCCACTTCGCCAACACCCAGGGCGAGCTGATCAGCAAGGTCAACGCCACCGGCGGCTGGGACAACGACATCGAAGGTGCCTTCAAGAAGGGCATCGCCGAGTTCAAGACCACCGGCAGCTGGTAATCGCGGTCCTGTAGAGCGGAGCCCTGCTCCGCTGGACCAGATGATCAAACGGTTGAACAACGCGGGGCACCAGCCCCGCGCCACGGGAAACAAGAGATGGCAAGCGGACGCGAAATCAAAACCAAGATCAAGAGCGTGCAGAACACCCGCAAGGTGACGCGCGCCCTGGAGATGGTCTCGGCCTCCAAGATCCGCAAGGCGCAGGATCGGATGAAGACCTCGCGTCCGTACGCGCAGGCGATGAAGCAGGTGATCGGCCACCTGGCCCAGGCCAGTACCGATTACCAGCATCCGTTCCTGGTCGAGCGCGAGCAGGTCAAGCGGGTCGGTTTCATCGTGATCTCCTCCGATCGCGGCCTGGCCGGCGGCCTGAACAACAACCTGTTCCGCAAGATGCTGGGCGAAGCCAAGGCATGGCAGGACAAGGGTGCGGAAGTGGACCTGGTGACCATCGGCCAGAAGGCATCGACCTTCTTCCGCCGCGTCAAGGTCAACATGGTCGGCAGCGTGACCCACATCGGCGACGTGCCGAAGCTGGAATCGCTGATCGGTGTGATCAAGGTCATGCTCGACGCCTTCACCGAAGGCAAGGTCGACCGCGTGTACCTGGTCTACAACCGCTTCGTGAACACCATGACGCAGAAGGCCAGCTTCGATCAGCTGCTGCCGCTGCCGCCGGCTGAGAAGCAGGTCGCTCACCACGACTGGGATTACCTGTACGAACCCGATGCCGCGACCGTGCTCGAGCACGTGATGACGCGTTACATCGAATCGCTGGTGTACCAGGCACTGCTGGAAAACGTCGCCTCCGAGCATGCAGCACGCATGGTTGCGATGAAGGCGGCGAGCGACAACGCCAACAAGCTGATCGGCACCCTGCAGCTCGTCTACAACAAGGCGCGCCAGGCAGCGATCACCCAGGAAATCTCCGAAATCGTCGGCGGCGCGGCAGCAGTCTGACCGCGTTCGTTCAAAGCACACATTTAGAGGATGCAGCAATGAGTCAGGGCAAGATCGTTCAGATCATCGGCGCGGTCGTCGACGTCGAATTCCCGCGTGAGTCGGTGCCGAAGGTGTACGACGCACTGAAGGTCGACAACACCGAAATCACCCTTGAAGTCCAGCAGCAGCTGGGCGACGGCGTGGTGCGCACCATCGCCCTCGGTTCCACCGATGGCCTGAAGCGCAACCTGATCGCCACCAACACCGACCGTGGCATCTCGGTGCCGGTCGGCGCCGGCACCCTGGGCCGCATCATGGACGTGCTGGGCCGTCCGATCGACGAAGCCGGTCCGGTCGCCGCCAGCGACAGCTGGGAAATCCACCGTGCGGCCCCGTCGTACGAAGACCAGTCCCCGGCCACCGAGCTGCTGGAAACCGGCATCAAGGTCATCGACCTGATGTGCCCGTTCGCCAAGGGCGGCAAGGTCGGCCTGTTCGGCGGCGCCGGCGTCGGCAAGACCGTCAACATGATGGAACTGATCAACAACATCGCCAAGGCGCACAGCGGTCTGTCCGTGTTCGCCGGCGTGGGTGAGCGTACCCGTGAGGGCAACGACTTCTACCACGAAATGAAGGACTCCAACGTCCTCGACAAGGTGGCGATGGTGTACGGCCAGATGAACGAGCCGCCGGGCAACCGTCTGCGCGTCGCCCTGACCGGCCTGACCATGGCCGAGTACTTCCGCGACGAGAAGGACGAGAACGGCAAGGGCAAGGACGTTCTGCTGTTCGTCGACAACATCTACCGCTACACCCTGGCCGGTACCGAAGTGTCGGCACTGCTGGGCCGCATGCCGTCCGCCGTGGGTTACCAGCCGACCCTGGCCGAGGAAATGGGCGTCCTGCAGGAGCGCATCACCTCGACCAAGAATGGTTCGATCACCTCGATCCAGGCCGTCTACGTTCCCGCGGACGACCTGACCGACCCGTCGCCGGCGACCACCTTCGCCCACCTGGACTCGACCGTCACCCTGTCGCGTTCGATCGCCTCGCTGGGTATCTACCCGGCCGTCGATCCGCTGGACTCCACCAGCCGCCAGATGGACCCGCTGGTCATCGGCCACGAACACTACGACACCGCCCAGCGCGTCCAGCAGACCCTGCAGAAGTACAAGGAACTGAAGGACATCATCGCGATCCTGGGCATGGACGAACTGTCCGAAGAGGACAAGCAGGCCGTGTCGCGCGCCCGTAAGATCGAGCGCTTCTTCAGCCAGCCGTTCCACGTGGCCGAAGTGTTCACCGGCTCGCCGGGCAAGTACGTGCCGCTGAAGGACACCATCCGTGGCTTCAAGGCCATCGTCGATGGCGAGTACGACCACCTGCCGGAGCAGGCGTTCTATATGGTCGGCGGCATCGAAGAAGCGGTCGAGAAGGCCAAGAAGATGGCCGAGAAGGCCTGATCCGGGACGGGCGGGAGCGATCCTGCCCGACCTGACGCCGGCGCCGGGCACCTGCCCGCGCCGGTGGACTCCCACGGTGGCATTGCGCCGCCGCGAACAGCGAAGAGATTTGCATGAGCACGATCCGTTGCGACATCGTCAGCGCCGAGCAGGAAATCTTCCGTGGCGAAGCGACCCTGGTCGTGGCCACCGGTGAGCTGGGCGAACTGGGCATCGCGCCCAAGCACGCGCCGCTGATCACCCGCCTGAAGCCGGGCAAGGTGGTGGTGACCACGCCGAACGGCGAGCAGCTGGATTTCGCCATTTCCGGCGGCATCCTGGAAGTGCAGCCGCAGGTGGTGACCGTGCTGGCCGACACCGCGATCCGCGCGCAGGACATCGACGAAGCCTCGGTCCGCAAGGCCAAGGAAGAAGCCGAGCGCATCCTGGCCAACCGCGGTGAAGCGATGGAAGTGGCTGAAGCCCAGCAGAAGCTGGCCGAAGCCGTCGTCCAGCTGCAGGCGCTGGAGCGCCTGCGCAAGACCCTCAAGCACTGAGGTCCACGCGATACCCACGAGAACGCCGGCCCTGTGCCGGCGTTTTTGTTTGCGCGCGGTCCTGGCGCCGCCTCAGCGGTACACCACGTAGCGCATCAGCAGGAACGACACGCAGGCCAGCCCGGCTTCCACCAGCGGCTTGGCCAGCCAGGTGTACTGCAGGCCCAGCGCATGGTCGACCAGGCTCACCAGCAGCGTGCTCGCGGCGGTCATCAGCAGCCACAGCCCCAGGAAGCGTGCGAAGCGCTTCCAGCCCAGCTTGTGGGTGCCGGCCTCGGCGAAGGTGTAGCGGCCGTTGAGCCAGAAACCCAGCAGCATGCCGGCCAGGCGCCCGCTGACGTTGGCCGGCGCCACCGGCATTCCCAACGCGGTGGCGGCCACGAACACCAGCCAGTCGACCAGCAGCTGCACGAGCCCGATGACGAGATAGGCGCTTCCCTGGCGGACGAGGCTCATGGGCAGGGTGAAGGAAGAGGGATGCCCATGTTAACGGCCTACGCTCTAGAATCATCGGTAACGAACCACGGACTGCCGTTGCCATGACCCAACCCCTGCACGTCATCATCCTCGCCGCTGGCGCCGGCAAGCGCATGAAGTCGGTGCTGCCGAAAGTGCTGCAGCCGATCGCCGGCCAGCCGATGCTGGCGCACGTGATCGATGCCGCGCGCGAACTGGCGCCGGCGGCGATCCATGTGGTCTACGGTCATGGTGGCGAAGCGGTGCGGCAGTACTTTGCCGGCCAGCCCGATCTGCAGTGGGCTGAACAGGCGCAGCAGCTCGGCACCGGCCATGCGGTGGCCCAGGCGATGCCGCAGGTTCCCGATGCCGCGCAGGTGCTGGTGCTGTACGGCGATGTGCCGCTGATCCGCGCGCAGACGCTGCGCGACCTGCTGGCGCAGCCGGGGCGGCTGGCCGTGCTGGTGGCCGATGTCGAGGACCCGAGCGGGTACGGGCGCGTGCTGCGCGACGCCGAAGGCAAGGTCGGCGCGATCGTCGAGCAGAAGGACGCCGCTGACGACCAGCTGCGCGTGCGCACCATCAATACCGGCATCATCGCGGCCGAATCGACCGCGCTGCGGCGCTGGCTGTCGCAGCTGTCCAACAGCAATGCGCAGGGCGAGTATTACCTGACCGATGTCTTCGCCTTCGCCGCCGGCGAATACACGCCGGCCGAGATGGCACTGGTGGCCGACGCGCAGGAAGCCGAGGGTGCAAACGACCCCTGGCAGCTGTCGCAGCTGGAACGTGCCTGGCAGCGCCGCGCGGTGCGCGCGCTGTGCGCACAGGGTGCGCGCGTGCGTGATCCGGCGCGGCTGGACATCCGTGGCAGCGTCACCGTGGGCAGCGATGTGCTGATCGATGTCGATGTCGTTCTTGAGGGCACCATCGTGCTTGGTGACGGCGTGACCGTGGGCCCGTTCAACCGCCTGAAGGATGTCACGCTCGGCCCGGGCACCGAAGTGCGTGCGCACTGCGACCTGGAAGGCGTGGTCACCGAGGGCGCAGCGCAGGTCGGGCCGTTCGCACGGCTGCGTCCCGGCACGGTGCTGGCCGACGGCGTGCACGTCGGCAACTTCGTCGAGACCAAGAAGGTCACCCTCGGCGTCGGCAGCAAGGCCAACCACCTGACCTACCTGGGCGACGCGGTGATCGGCAGCCGGGTCAACGTTGGCGCCGGCACCATCACCTGCAACTACGATGGCGTGAACAAGTCGACCACCACCATCGGAGACAACGCCTTCATCGGCTCCAACAGTTCGCTGGTGGCGCCGGTGAGCATCGGCGAAGGCGCGACCATTGCCGCCGGCTCGGTCATCACCCGCAACGCGCCGGACGGCAAGCTGACACTCGCACGCGCACGACAGGAAACCATCGATGGCTGGAAGCGCCCGGTCAAGAAATCCTGAGCCGCGCCTCGCGCGCGCCGACGAGCTCGGTGTGCTGCCGGCGATCGAACAGCGCGCCGGCGAACTGCTGAAGGGACATGAGGCCTATCCGGTGTTTGCCGGCCATGGCCTGGACCTGCCGACGCTGCAGGCTGGCCTGCAGCGCGGGCAGCTGTGGGTGGTGGATGCCGCCGCGGGCGGCATTGCCGGTTACCTGCTGGGTGGCACCCTGGGCGAGGAGTTCCATGTGCAGCAGATGGACGTGGACCCGATGCATGCAAGGCGTGGCCATGGCCGTACCCTGCTGCGCCACGCCCTGGCACAGGCGCGCGGCGCGGGTTACCGCTCGGCGGTACTGACCACTTTGTCCGACGTGCCGTGGAATGCGCCCTTCTACGCCAGCGAAGGCTTCGTCGGCGTGCCGCAGGCGCAATGGGAAGCGGGGGTGCAGGCGGTGATGGCCGAGGAGGCCGCGCTGGGGTTTCCGATGCAGCTGCGGGTGGCGATGCGGCGGAGGCTGTAGCCCGCCGCTGGCGGTGCGTGCTTCCGGTAGATCCACGCCATCCCTTCCAGTAGATCCACACCATCCCTTCCAGTAGATCCACACCATCCCTTCCAGTAGATCCACGCCATGCGTGGATAGGCCGACCACGGTCGGCAGCTCCCTTGGAATGCGTCGCTCGGCTCAGCCTGCCGGCAGCAGGATCGACACGCACAAGCCGCCGTCACCCCGGTTCTGCAGCGACACCCGGCCGCCGTGCGCCTCCACGATCTCGCGGGTCAGCGCCAGTCCCAGGCCGGTGCCATTGCGCTTGGTCGAATAGAACGGCATCAGCGCATTCTGCAGAACCTGTTCGTTCATGCCCTTGCCGCGGTCCAGTACATCCAGGCGCAGCCATTGTGGCAACCGCGTCAGCTGCACCTGCACGTCATCATTGGGCGGGTCGGCCTCGGCACAGGCTTCGTGGGCATTCTTCAGCAGGTTCAGCAGCGCCTGCCCGAACTGCGCGATGTCGATCCGGCTGCTCAGTTCCTCGTCCGGTTCGCGGTCCATGCCGAACGGGATCTGCTGGCGCAGGCTGGACAGGAACGGTGCCCAGTGCACGGTCTGCAGCTGCGGCTGTGGCAGCTTGGCGAAGCGCGCATAGCCGCGGATGAAGCCTTCCAGGTGGCGTGCACGGTCTTCGATGGTGGTGAAGATTTCCGGCAGGCGGTCGAAGCGCTCGCGCTGCACCAGCACGCCACCGGAGTGGGCCAGCGAGGCGATCGGCGCCAGCGAGTTGTTGAGCTCGTGGCTGATCACCCGGATCACCTTCTTCCAGGTCTGCACTTCCTGGCGGCGCAGTTCGGCGGTCAGCAGGCGCACCAGCAGCAGGTCGTGCGGGCGGCCGTTGAGCTGGAAGGCACGGCGCGAGAGATGGTAGACCTGCTCGTCGTCCTCATCGCCGTCCTCGCCCTCGGCATGCACCGCGAACAGGCTGTCGCCGCCACGCGCGATCGCGTCGCGCAGTTCGACCGGCACCTGCTCCAGCACGTCCTCCAGGCGCTGCCCTTCCAGCTTCCAGCCACCGTGCAGCAGCTTGCGCGCGGCCAGGTTGGAAAACACCACGCGCGGAATGCCGTCGCCACCGGAAGCGATCAGCAGCATCGCCACCGGCGTGTTCTGCACCATGGTGTCCAGCAGCAGCTCGCGCTGCACCAGGCCCTGGCGCTGCGCACGCAGTACGTCGCCCAGCTCACGATGCGCCTGCACCAGGTCGCCCAGCTCATCGTTGCCGGGCCAGTGCACGCCGAAGTTGTACTCGCCATCGCGGTAGCTGCTGGTGGTGCCGGACAGCGCACGCATCAGCGAGCGTACCGGTGCGGTCGCGCGGCGCAGCGTCCACCACATCAGTGACAGCAGGATCAGCGCCGAGGCGGCCGTGACCACCCAGCCATGATTCATCCAGTACGCCAGCAGCCACGGCAACGCCGCGGCCAGCGCCAGCACCGGCAGCAGGCGCAGGAACAGGCGGAAGGTGAACGAGCGCCGCTTCATTCGCGTGGAATGCCGTGGCGGTCCATGCGCCGGTACAGCGCCTGGCGGCTCAGGCCAAGCTCGGCCGCGGCCTGGGCGATGACACCGTGGTTGCGTGCCAGCACGTCCTCGATGCGCGCGCGGTCGGGATCATTACCGGCACTCGGTGCCGGCCGCGGCGCCGGTGCTGCACGCGGCAGGTTGAGATCGGCCACTTCGATACGGGGGCCGCTGGCCAGCAGTTCGGCACGCTGGATCACGTTGCGCAGTTCGCGCACGTTGCCGGGCCAGGGGTGCCGCTGCAGGGCGGCGGCCGCCGCACTGGACAGCGGCTTGCCCGCAGCCAGGAAGCGCTCGGCCAGCGGCACGATGTCGCCGGCACGTTCGGCCAGCGGCGGCAGCACCAGTTCCACCGTATTGAGGCGGTAGTAGAGGTCTTCGCGGAAGCTGCCGTCGCGGATCATGGCCGGCAGGTCGGCATTGGTCGCGCTGACCACGCGCACCTTGACCTGGCGCTCGCGGTTGGAGCCCAGGCGCTCGAAGCGGCCGGTCTCCAGCACGCGCAGCAGTTTCATCTGCCCACCCAGCGACAGGTTGCCGATCTCATCCAGGAACAGGGTGCCGCCGTCGGCGGCTTCGAACTTGCCTTCGCGTGCCTTGTTGGCACCGGTATAGGCGCCCGCCTCGGCACCGAACAGTTCGGCTTCGATCAGTTCCGACGGCAGCGCACCGCAGTTGACCGTGATGAACGGGCCCTTGGACACCAGCGAATTGGCCTGGATGATCTGCGCGATCTTTTCCTTGCCGGCACCGTTCGGGCCGGTGATCAGCACCGGCAGTTCCGAGCGGGCGACCTGGCAGGCGAGGGCGATGACACGCTCGCTGGCGGGGTCGGCGAAGACCGCGCCGCACAGCGTGTACTTCTCTTCCAGTGCATTGCGCTGGCGCAGTTCGCGGCTGCGACGGCGGTCCAGTTCGCGGCGTGCCTCGGAAAGCTCCAGCAGGTTGTTGACCGTGGTCATCAGCTTGCGGTCGTCCCATGGCTTGGCCAGGTAATCGGCCGCGCCGGCCTTGACCAGGTCCACCGCGCTGCTCAGGTGGGTCCAGGCGGTCAGCAGGATCACCGGCAGGTCCGGATGGCGCGCGCGGATCTGCGCGAACAGGACCTCGCCTTCCTCGCCGGAGGTGGTGTCCTCGCTGAAGTTCATGTCCTGGATCACCAGGTCAACCGGCTGCGACTCGAGCAGCGCCAGCCCTTCGGCCGGGCTCTGCGCCTGCAGCGTGTCGATGTCGTGCAGGGAGAACAGCACGTCCAGCGCGGTACCCACGCTGGCGTTGTCGTCGATGATCAGGATCGCAGGCATCAAGCGGTTCTGCAGAAAGGGATGGGCGGCGCCGTTGGAGCCGTTCGTGTCCACGCACCGGGAGAGCCGGGCGCCACCCATCAAGCATAGCCAAACCCGTGGCCGCAGGGTGGGGCGGGGCTCAGCGCCGTGGCGGCGGAGGCGGCGGTGCCAGCGGTGGCGGTGCGAGCAGCGCCAGGCGCCAGGCCGCCGCATCCACCGGGACCGTCAGTTCGCGCCTGTCGCGGCGCAGCAACAGATAGGCGGTGGCGCCGGTGGAGTGGCGCAGGGCACTGGCAAGATGCTCCACCCGGCGCACCGCGGTGTCGTCCACGCGCAGGATGCGGTCGCCGCTGCGCACGCCGAAGCGGGCTTCCGGGCTGGCCGCATCCACATGCACCTGGCCCTCGGTCGAGCGCAGCGCCAGCCGTGCATCATCCTGGCGCCACTCCAGTGTCTGCGAGCTGCCACCGCCGGCCAGCACCGGCAGTGGCAGCAGCAGCATCAACAGCACCCATCGGGCACGCATCTCACGCGCCCCGGGTGGCGACCGCTGGCGGTACCGCCGCTGCACGCCGGGCCGGCCCGAACACGGCGATCTGGCCCAGCAGCCACAGCAGCAGCGCACCCAGCGGCAGGTAGAACAGCGGCATGCGCGGCAACTCGTACATGTTCATCAGTGCGAGGTTGATCGCATACGCGGCCAGCATGCCCAGCACGATGCCCAGCGTGGCCAGCAGGAAGTTCTCGGTCTGGAAGTAGCGCAGGATCTGCCCGCGGGTGGCGCCGAGTGCGCGGCGGATGCCGATCTGCTTGCTGCGCTGCTGCACCCAGAAGCTGGCCAGGCCGATGATGCCCAGCGCGGTCACCACCAGCAGCGAGACGCTGACGGTGATGAGCAGGCCGACCATCGCGCGGTCGTTCTTGAAGTAGTCCTGGCGCTGGTCCTCATAGGTCCGCTTGTCACGCATCAACCGGTTGGGGTCGTTGCGTTCCAGTGCAGCGGCCGCGGCGTTGAGCACTTCGTCGCGGCGTGCCGGATCGGTGCGCAGGATGTAGGTGCCGCCGTCGTCGAAGGTGCGGCGCAGCGGCAGCAGCATCGACTTGGTCCAGTTGTCGTCCCAGCCATTGGGCGTGCTGAGCACATCGACGATGCCGACCACGTGCAGCGGCTGCTTGCCCATGTAGTAGGTCTTGCCGAGTGCACTGCCGTTCGGCTCCATCTTGGCGGCGGTGGCCTGGGTGAGGATCACCGGCATGGCCTGGTCCTTGGCGCTGCCCTTGCTCGCTTCCTTGACGTCCATGTACTCACTGGGCAGGAAGTCGCGCCCGGCGATCAGGTGGATGCCCATCGTGCCCAGCCCGCCTTCGGACAGGGTGTACATCGAGGCGGTGGTGGTGGGGCGTTCCTGCTCCGGTTCGCGCTGGATGCTGCTGCTGGACGAGCCGTTGCGGAACGGAACCTGGTTGATGATGGTGGCGCTGGTGACACCGGGAATGGCACGCAGCGAAGCCAGGTCCTCGCGGGTGCGGGCCATGGCGTCGGTCTGCTTGCCGATGCCGCTGACACGCAGCATCACCAGCTCGTTCTCGGCGATGCCGCTGGGCATGCTGATCTTCTCGATGCGCTGGCTGACCAGGAACAGCGCGTTGCAGACGATGGCGCAGGTCAGTGCGACTTCCAGCACGATCAGGGCGGCAGCAGTCTTGTGCCGGCGCAGGGTGCTGAGGATGGGGCGGATGTCCATGGGAGTCCTCGTTCTCGTGCTTACTGCGACTTGAGCTGGATGGCCGGGGTGACCTGCATCGCGCGCCAGGCGGGCAGGAAGCCGGCGGCGAGGCTGGCGAACAGGGTCAGGCCGAGGGCCAGCAGCAGCATGCTGCCGTCCAGGTGGGCCAGCTGGGCGTAGGTCACCGGTTGCTGGCGCACGGCGTACAGGCCGAGCAGGGCCAGGCCGATGCCGAGCACGCCGCCGACCACGCCGACCGCACCGGCTTCGACCAGGCACTGCAGGAAGATCTGCCCACGGCTGGCACCCAGAGCACGGCGCACGCCAATCTCACCACTGCGGCGCAGGAACTTGGCCAGCAGCAGGCCGACCGTGTTGACCAGGCAGACGCCGAGGAAGCCCAGTGCCAGCCACAGCTGCAGGCGCACGTCGTTGGGCACCGCGCCATTGAAGTCCAGCCACTCCATCACATTGCGCAGGCGCACGTTCGGCGGGCGCTGGAAGCGGCCGGCTTCGAGCTGCTGGCGGGAGTAGTTTTCCAGGTAGCGGCGATAATCGTCGGCCTTGGCCGGATCCATTTCCGCCCAGTACTGCAACCACGCACACGGAGCGTTGAGCGAGTGGCTGTTGTCGTCGGGATTCTCGCCGAAGCAGTTCATGTTGCCGTTGCTGCCCAGGTTCAGCTCGAACGAGGTGGTGATCGGCAGCAGCAGCTCTTCGTTGGTGCCGTAGCTGCCGGTGGTCAGGTCGTAGAAGTGCGGCTCCGGGCTCCACTCCTTCATCACGCCGACGATGCGGTAGGACTGGCCTTCCATGCGGATGTCACGGCCGACGCTGTTGGCGCCCTGGAACAGCTTTTCATTGAGGGTCTTGGAGATCACCACCACGCGGGCACGCGCATCATCGTCGGCGCGGGACCACGGACGGCCGTACTGCATCGGCACGTTGAACATCGGGAAGAAGTCGGCCGAGGTCCAGCGGGTATCGATGGTGAAGGGCTTGAGCGTGCCGCTGGTCGGTTCGATGGTGCCGTCGCCGGCGGTCATCAGCGCCTGCCGTTCGGCCTTGGCTTCGCGCAGCAGGGCCTCGCCGTCGAAGCGGGTCAGCTGGGTCTGCGGCTCCTCGCCCGGGACATAGCCACCGCGGCCACCCGGATCAATCTGCGCATAGAACAGGCGGTCGCTCTTGTCGGGGATCGGATCGCCGGACAGCACGTGGAACACGGTCAGGGTGGTCATCGAGGCGCCGATGCCCAGCGCGATGGCGACCACCATCAGTGCGGTCAGTATCTTGTTGCGGCGGAAGCTGCGTACCGCCAATCGGGCGTAGTAGGCGAACATGGTCGTGCCCTCACTCGTTGACCGCGACAATGTGGCGCGGCGTGGCCAGCACCGGCTCGCGCACCAGGTCGGTCACCTGGCCGTCGACGATGTGGACGTTGCGCTGCGCGCGCGCCGCCAGTTCCGGATCGTGGGTGACCATCACGATGGTGGTACCGGCGGCATTGATCTCTTCCAGCAGTTCCATCACGCCACGCGCCATCTGCGTGTCGAGGTTGCCGGTCGGTTCGTCGGCCAGCAGCAGGCGCGGGCTTCCGGCCAGGGCGCGTGCGATCGCCGCGCGCTGCTGCTGGCCGCCGGACAGTTCGTTGGGGTAGTGCTTCATGCGCGAGCCGAGGCCGACCTGGGTCAGCGCCTTCTCGATGCGCTCACGGCGTTCGTTGGCGCTCATCTTCCGGTAGCGCAGCGGCACATCGACGTTGTCGAACAGGTTCAGGTCCGGGATCAGGTTGAAGCCCTGGAAGATGAAGCCGATCTTCTGGTTGCGCAGGCGGCTGCGCGCATCATCGCCGAGCGTGCTCACGTCCTGGCCGTCGAGCATGTAGGTGCCGCTGGTGAAGGTCTCCAGCAGGCCGGCAATGTTGAGGAAGGTGGTCTTGCCGGAGCCGGACGGACCGGTGACGGCGACGAACTCGCCTTCCTTGACCTGCAGTTCCAGCGAGCGCAGCGCGTGGGTTTCCACCTGTTCGGTGCGGAAGACCTTGGCGACCGAACGCATATCGAGCATGTACATGGGGTGTCCTCTCTCCAGGATTCAGGTATCAGGTATCAGGTATCAGTTGACGGAGACGCGTTCGGCGTCCTTGAACAGGTCGCTGCCGGAGACCACGATGCGGTCGCCCGGCTGCACGCCCGACTTGATTTCCACTTCGCCCAGGCTGCTGACGCCCAGTTCCACCGGACGGCGCACCGCGGTGCGGCCATCCATCACGTAGGCGATGCCGTTGCCCTGTTCGACGAACGGGCCGCGCTCGACCTTGAGCACGTTCTTGCGGGTATCGAGCAGCACGCGCACCGACATCCGCTGGCTCTGGCGCAGGCCTTCCGGCTGCGCACTGGCGAAGCGCACGCGGGCGTTGACCTCGCCATTGACCACTTCCGGCGACACCGCGCTGATCTCGCCCGGGAACGGCTGGCCGTTGCCGCCGGTCAGCTGCGCCGGCATGCCGATCGCCAGGTCGCGGGCGAAGCTCTCCGGCACCTTGATCTCGACCTCGAACTTGGACAGGTCGACCACGCCCAGCACCGGCGCGTTGGCCGCCAGGTTGGTGGACTGGATGGCCTGGACCTGGCCGACCTGGCCGTCGAACGGCGCGCGCAGGGTCAATGCGTCCACCTGGCGCTGCACTTCGGCCACCACGGCCTTCTGGCGATCGGCCAGCAGGCGCTTGTTGCGCGCGTCCAGGTCGGCGCCCTGGCTCTGCAGGCGCGCATCGGTGGTGGCGTTGGACAGGGTGATGTCGGCCTTCTTCAGCGAGTCCTTGGCCTTGGCCAGGTCGATCTGCGGCACCGCACCGCCGTCGTAGCCGCGCTGGTAGCGCTGCAGGTCGCGGTCGGCGGCCTGCCGTTCGATGGTGGCCTGGTCGGTTTCCTTGCGCGACTTGGCGCGGGCCAGGGTGGCATCCAGTGCCGCACGGCTGGCCTCGGCCTCCAGGCCGGCCAGGGTGGCCTGTTCCTGGGCCAGCTTGCTGCGCAGTTCCGGGCTGTCGATGATCGCCAGCTCCTGGCCCTTCTTGACCACGTCACCGGCGACCACCTTCAGGTCCACGGTACCGGCCGAGATGGCGTACAGGATCGGGCTGTTGGCGGCGATCACCCGGCCGTCGGCGGCAATGTCACGGACCAGGTCGCCACGCTTCACTTCGGCAATGCGGACGCGGCTGCTGTCGAAGGAGCGGCTGGCATTGGACCAGGCATGCACCGCCCAGCCGATGCCCGCCAGCAGCGCAATGGCACCCAGCGCCGGCCAGCGGTAGCGGTGCCAGGCCGCGCGGGAAGGGCCGGCCGGGGCGGAGGAAACGATCTGGTCCTGTGCGGAAGTGTCGCGGATCATCGGGTGCATGCCTGACGGTGGTAGCCAGTACCAAGCAGGTAGCGTGCCAACTTTAAATCCTTTCCATTCAATGGCTTGTGATTGCCCCTGCAGTGTCCGGGTGTCCGCGGACACCTTTCCGGACACTTTCATTAAGCGGACAGGAGGGGGAAGCCGGACACGCAGGCTAGAATGCGGCGATCGTCTTCAAGGAAACGCGTGACATGTGTGGAATCGTAGGTGCGATCGCTGATCGCGATGTGGTGCCGGTGCTGATCGAAGGACTGAAGCGACTTGAGTACCGTGGTTACGATTCCTCGGGCATCGCCGTGATCGACGGTGCCGAGCGACCGGAGGTACGCCGCGTGCGTCGTACCGGCCGCGTGTCGGAAATGGCCACCGCGGCCGAGGCCGAGGGCTTCAATGCGGTGCTCGGCATCGGCCACACCCGCTGGGCCACCCACGGCGGCGTGACCGAGGCCAACGCGCATCCGCACATCAGCCAGGGCGTGGCGCTGGTACACAACGGCATCATCGAAAACCACGAAGAGCAGCGCGAGAAGCTGCGCGCGATGGGCTACACCTTCGAATCGCAGACCGATACCGAAGTGATCGCGCACCTGATCCATCATCACCTGAAGAGCGGCGACGACCTGCTGGTGGCATTGCAGCGCACGGTGAAGGAGCTGACCGGCGCCTACGCACTGGCCGTGGTCAGCCGCGCCGAGCCGGAGCGCTTCGTCTGCGCACGCATGGGCTGCCCGCTGCTGATCGGCCTGGGCGAAGGCGAGAACTTCGTCGCCTCCGACGTCTCGGCGGTGATTTCGGCCACCCGCAAGGTGATCTTCCTGGAAGAGGGTGACACCGCCGAGATCCGGCGCGACGGCGTGCGCATCTTCGATGAGCATGACCAGCCGATCGAACGCGATGTGCACCTGTCGGATGTGTCGCTGGCCTCGCTGGAGCTGGGCCCGTACCGCCACTTCATGCAGAAGGAAATCCACGAGCAGCCGCGCGCGCTGGGCGACACCATCGAGGCCGCGATCGATGCCGGTGGCTTCCCGGCTGAACTGTTCGGCAAGAATGCCGAAGCCGTGCTGTCGGGCATCGAAGGCGTGCAGATCATCGCCTGCGGCACCAGCTACTACTCCGGCCTGACCGCACGCTACTGGATCGAAGCGATTTCCGGCCTGCCGTGCAGCGTGGAAATCGCCAGCGAGTACCGCTACCGTGCGGCGTACGCGAACCCGAAGCACCTGATCGTCACCATTTCCCAGTCCGGCGAAACGCTGGATACGATGGAAGCGCTGAAGTACGCCAAGTCGCTCGGCCACAAGCACACGCTGTCGATCTGCAACGTGCCGGAAAGCGCGATTCCGCGCGCCAGCGAACTGGTCTGCTACACCCGCGCCGGCGCCGAGATCGGCGTGGCCTCGACCAAGGCCTTCACCACCCAGCTGGCCGCACTGTTCCAGCTGACCGTGGTGCTGGGCAAGCTGCATGGCCGCATCGATGCAGCGCAGGAAGCGGACTACCTGGAGCAGCTGCGCTTCCTGCCGGGCAGCGTGCAGCACGCACTGAACATGGAACCGCAGATCGCGGCCTGGGCCGAGCGCTTCGCGCGCAAGAGCAGCGCGCTGTTCCTGGGCCGTGGCCTGCATTACCCGATCGCGCTGGAAGGCTCGCTCAAGCTCAAGGAAATCTCCTATATCCACGCCGAGGCCTACCCGGCCGGCGAGCTGAAGCATGGCCCGCTGGCGCTGGTGGACGAGGACATGCCGGTGGTGGTGATCGCCCCCAACGACAGCCTGCTGGAGAAGGTGAAGTCGAACATGCAGGAAGTGCGCGCCCGTGGCGGCGAGCTGTTCGTGTTCGCCGATCAGGACAGCAACTTCAACGAGTCCGAAGGCGTGCACGTGATCCGTACGCCGCGCCATGCCGGCGTGCTCAGCCCGATCGTGCACACCATTCCGGTGCAGCTGCTGGCCTACCACACCGCACTGGCACGCGGCACCGACGTGGACAAGCCGCGCAACCTGGCCAAGAGCGTGACGGTGGAGTAACGGCTGGCGGATCGACTGCTGGACGCCGAATGCGAAGGGGGCCCATGTGGCCCCTTTCGTTTGCGTCGCTGACGGCAGCAAGTGGGACACGCGGCAGGCGTTCTGTCCGTCGCCGGCAGCAGGCCATCAACCTTTAACGCCTGGCACTGCCTGTATTCAGCGGCGGTTTCAGCCGCGGTGCCATTCTCTGGATCGTCAGTTGGTTCCCACGACGAACTGTCCTATCGATGCCGGTAGTGACCGATGGTCGCAGTCGTAGAATCGATTTGAACGAGGTCCGGGTCGAGTGGTTGGGCCCGCCTCGTTCGCGTTGCAGCACGTCGTCTGCCGATTTCTTTCCAGCGGCAGCCGGGTGCGCCAGACGTGCGCTGAAAGGTCTGTTCCCGGGGAGGGGGCGTATCGGAAGAGCACACTTTTTTGACTTCAGTGACCTGCACCAGGAAACAAGAATGAACGTCCGCGAACTCCTGCAATCCAAGAAAGAAGCTGTCATCACCATCGATGCGGAAGACACCATCGGTGCCGCCGCCCACAAGATGAGCGCGAACAAGATCGCCGCGCTGGTGGTGATGAAGGACGATGCCCCGGTCGGCATCATTTCCGAGAAGGACATCGTGCGTACCCTGGCCGACGACGGCCCGCAGGCCGGGCGCCGGGTGATCTCCAGCCTGCCGTCCACCGGCCTGGAGGGCATTGCCCCGGACGCGACCCTGAAACAGGCCATGTCGTTGATGACGTACTCGCGGCGCCGTCATCTGATGGTCACCGAAGGCACCCGCCTGGTCGGCATCCTCAGCCTGGGCGATATTGTGAAGAACCTGCTGGGCGAGCTGGAGCTGGAAAAGGCCGTGCTGCAGGACATCTACATGGCGGCCCACTGAGGGCGGCACCGCAGGACGCAGGGAAGCCGGGCATTGCCCGGCTTCTTCGTTCACGGCATCGGTCAAATCAGAAACTGACCTGCACCGAGTCGGCGCTGTAGCGGGCCGGGCCGTGGTAGACCACCTCGATGTTGTTGCCATCGGGGTCGAGCACGAAGGCGCCGTAGTAGCCGGGGTGGTAGGGGCGTTCGCCGGGCGCGCCGTTGTCGGTGCCACCGGCGGCGATCGCCGCGGTGTGGAAGGCATCGACGGTGGCGCTGTCGCGGGCCTGGAAGGCCAGGTGGTGGCGGCCGGTCAGCTGGCCGGCGGCGGCCTCGCTGCTGGCACTGGAGATGAACAGCTCGTCGGCCCAGAAGAAGTCCGGCCCCTCACCCCCCAGCGGCACGCCGATGGTGTCGAACACCGCCTGGTAGAAGCGGCGGCTGGCGGCCAGGTCACGCACCACCAGCTGCAGATGGTCGATCAAGCGGCCGCGGTGCAGTTCCATCGTTTCCATACGAACCTCACACAAAAAGGGGACGGAGGGGATTAAGTCGCTTCCGGCCAATAGTGCCAGAAACGGCTTAATCCCCTCCGTCCCCTTTTTTCCTGCGGGTCAGACGTTGGAGATGATCTCGACCCAGTAGCCGTCCGGGTCCTTGATGAAGGCCAGGTTCTTCATGCGGCCGTCGGTCAGGCGCTTCTGGAAGGCCACGCCCAGCTCCTCGAAGCGCTGGCAGGCGGCCTCGATGTCCGGCACCGACACGCAGATGTGGCCGAAGCCGCGCGGGTCGCTGTTGCCATCGTGGTAGACCGCGCCGTCCTGGCTCTCGGTACCGTGGTTGTGGGTCAGCTCCAGCACGCCCGGCAGGCCGGCCATCCAGAGGCGGCGCTGGGCGTCGTCCTCCGGCACCACCGCGCCGGCCGGCACATAGGCCAGGAAGTACAGGCTGAACTGGGCGTCCGGGAAGTCGCGCTTGTCGATCAGCTGGTAGCCGAGCACGCGGGTGTAGAAGTCCAGCGAGGCGGTGATGTCCTTCACCCGCAGCATGGTGTGGTTGAACACGAAGCCGGTGGTCTCGGCCGGAGCCTGGGCGGCGACGCCGGGAACATCGCGCAGGGCGGGAATGGTCATGGGGGAGGTCCTTCAGGCAGGGCCGTTGCCGGCCGGATGGCGCCATTCTACCGACCCGCACCGGACGGCACTGCGACGTACAATGGTCGGATCGCACCGTTCCGTCCTGACAACGATTGCCCGCCATGTCGCAGCGTGAATGGGTGGCCGCCGCCATCCGCAAGATCGAAGCCGATTTCAACCGTTCCGCCGATACCCACCTGATCCCGCTGGCGCTGCCCGGGTTCGAGGGCATCGACCTGTACCTGAAGGATGAATCGAGCCATCCCACCGGCAGCCTCAAGCACCGGCTGGCACGCTCGTTGTTCCTGTACGCGCTGGCCAATGGCTGGCTGCGCGAGGGGCGGCCGGTGATCGAGGCCTCCAGTGGCTCCACAGCGGTGTCCGAAGCCTATTTCGCGCGGCTGCTGGGCCTGCCGTTCATCGCGGTGATCCCGGCCACCACATCGCCGGAAAAGATCGCGGCGATCGAATTCCACGGCGGCCGCTGCCACCTGGTCGAGCGCGCCTGCGATCTCAACTGCGACTCGGAAAAGCTGGCCCGCGAAACCGGCGGCCACTTCATGGACCAGTTCACCTACGCCGAGCGCGCGACCGACTGGCGCGCCAACAACAACATCGCCGAATCCATCTTCAAGCAGATGGCCGAAGAGCCGAGCCCGATCCCGGAATGGATCGTGTGCAGCCCCGGCACCGGCGGTACGGCGGCCACGCTGGGCCGGTATGTCAGCTACCGCCGGCATGACACCCGCATCCTCTGCGCAGACCCGGAAGTGTCGGTGTTCTTCGACGGCTACCGGGCCGCGGTGGCCGGTGAGCAGGACTGGCGTGGCCTGACCTGCAGCGGCGGTTCGCGCGTGGAAGGCATCGGCCGGCCGCGGGTGGAGCCGAGTTTCATCCCGACCAGCGTCGATGCGATGGTGAAGGTGCCCGACGCGCTGAGCCTGGCCGCGATGCGCCATGTCAGCCGCCAGCTTGGCCGTCGTGTCGGTGGCTCCACCGGCACCAACTTCATCGGTGTGCTGCAGGCGGCGCAGTGGATGCGCGAGGCCGGCCACCAGGGCAGCATCGTCAGCATCCTGTGCGACAGCGGCGAACGCTATGCGCAGAGCTACTACGATCCGGCCTGGTACCCGCGGCAGGGGATCGATGTCGACGCTGCTGATGCGCAGCTGGCGGCAGCCGTGGCCGGGCAGGGCCTGCCGCAACTGCCGTGGTGCAGCCTGGAAGCGTTGTAGCGCGCCTGTGACGTCGAGCCCTGCTCGACTCCGGCATGCAGCAGTCGAGCACGGCTCGACCCTGCAGATTCAGTATCCCGCTGCGGTGAACGCATCCAGCACCGCATCGCGCAGTGCATCGGGCAGCGCCTCGATATCCATCGCGCGATCATCCAGGTGCAGGCTCGGGTCCAGGCTGCTCGCGCGGCCCTGGGCCAGCGCCTGCAGCCACAGCAGCACGCAGATCACGAACTCGCGTTCATGGCCCAGCCGCAGCTGGCTGGCGCCACGTTCGATCACCTCGAACGGGTACCACTCCTGGGCGTCATTGAAGGTGCCGCCCTGCTGCAGCAGCGCCTGCAGCTGTTGCAGGTGGCGTGGGGCGTCGTCGCCGGCATCGCACAGCGCGGCGATCCAGTTCAGTTCGGCGGCGCTGGCGGACAATGCCAGCGACCGCGCCGGTGAGGCGGATGCAACTGCAGCCAGACCTTCCATGTGGGGCCTCGTTCGGTACCTACCGCTGCGGACTCCCCCGCAGCCAGAGCTTCGGGGCGGGAGCGTAAGGCTGACGTGAATGCCGCGCCATGCCCCCTTGTCAGCCACGCTGGCCAGCGCCATATCTAGCAGGCTGCCCGCCTGCCGGGCCCGTATCCTGGAGATCTGCCGTGACCGTAGCCAACCCCCTGCTCGATTTTTCCGGCCTGCCGCGCTTCGAGGCGATCCGCCCTGAACACGTAGCGCCGGCGCTGGACGTGCTGCTGGCCGAGGCCGAAGCGGCCGTTGGCGCAGCCGAGCAGGTGCAGCCGGTGCGCTGGGAGACCTTCGTGGCCCCGCTGGATGACGCGACCGAGCGGTTGTGGCGTGCCTGGGGCCTGGTCGGTCACCTGCAGGGCGTGGTCAACACCCCGGAACTGCGCGAGGCCTACAACAGCAACCTGCCGCGGGTGACCCGTTTCGCCAGCGCGCTGAGCCAGAACCTGGCGCTGTACCGCCAGTACCAGGCGCTGGCGGCCAGTGCGGAAGCGGCGACCTTCGATGAGGCGCGGCGCAGGGTGCTGGACAATACCTTGCGTGATTTCCGCCTGGGCGGTGCTGAACTGGCGCCCGAAGCGCAGCAGCGCTTTGCCGCGATCAAGGAGGAACTGTCGGCGCTGTCGGCGAAGTTCTCGCAGAACGTGCTGGATGCCACCGATGCATGGTCGCTGATCATCGAAGACGAAGCGCGCCTGGCGGGCCTGCCGGACGACGTGAAGGCGGCCGCGCGCGCTGCGGCGGAGAAGGACGGCAGCCGGGGCTGGAAGCTGACCCTGCAGATGCCGTGCTACCTGCCGGTGCAGACCTGGGCCGAAGACCGCGACCTGCGCGAGATCCTGTACCGCGCCAGCGCACAGCGTGCGTCCGAGTTCGGCGACGACGTGCTGGACAACAGCGGCAACATCGACCGCATCCTGGCCCTGCGCGCGGAGCTGGCCGCGCTGCTCGGCTTTGCGTCGTACGGCGATTATTCGGTGGCGACCAAGATGGCGCAGGACCCGGCGGAAGTGCTCGGTTTCCTGCGTGACCTGGCCGCGCGTGCCAAGCCGTTCGCGGCCAAGGACCGCACCGAGCTGGAGCAGTTCGCACGCGAACATCTGGGCATCGACCAGCTGCAGGCCTGGGACCTGGCGTTCGCCGCCGACCGCCTGAAGCAGGCGCGCTACAGCTATTCCGAGCAGGAGGTGAAGCAGTACTTCACCGAGCCGAAGGTGCTGGGCGGACTGTTCTCGGTGATCGAGCAGCTGTACGGGCTGCGCGTGCAGGAAGACAACGCACCGGTCTGGCACCCGGATGTGCGCTTCTTCCGTCTGGTCGATGCGCAGGGCGCGCTGGTCGGCCAGTTCTACCTGGACCTGTACGCGCGCGAGGGCAAGCGCGGTGGTGCGTGGATGGATGATTGCCGCAACCGCCGCGTGCGTGCCGATGGCAGCGTGCAGACGCCACTGGTGTACCTGGTGTGCAACTTCGGCCGCGGTGCCAACGGCAAGCCTGCCACGTTCAGCCACAACGAAGTGACCACGCTGTTCCATGAAATGGGCCACGGCCTGCACCAGCTGCTGACCCGAATCGGCGAACTGGGCGTGGCCGGCATCAACGGCGTGGAATGGGATGCGGTGGAACTGCCCAGCCAGTTCATGGAGAACTTCTGCTGGGAATGGGACCACCTGCAGGGCATGACCGCGCATGTGGACAGTGGCCAGCCGCTGCCGCGCGGGCTGTATGAGCGGATGCTGGCGGCACGCAACTTCCACAGTGGCATGGCCACGGTGCGCCAGCTGGAGTTCGGGCTGTTCGACATGCTGCTGCACAGCCAGTTCGAACCATCGCAGGACAGCGTGCTGGCGCTGCTGGACCGCGTGCGCGCGGAAGTGGCGGTGAACCACCCGCCGGCCTGGAATCGCTTCCCGCACCAGTTCAGCCACATCTTCGCTGGCGGCTATGCGGCCGGCTACTACAGCTACAAGTGGGCCGAGGTGCTCAGCGCCGACGCCTATGCCGCCTTCGAGGAAGCGCCGCAGGCACTGGCCGCGACCGGTGCACGCTTCCGCGATGAGATCCTGTCGCGTGGCGGCAGCCGCCCGGCGGCGGACAACTTCAAGGCGTTCCGCGGCCGCGCACCGCAGATCGACGCCCTGCTGCGCCACTCCGGCATGGCCTGACCACAAAAAAGGGGACGGAGGGGATTAAGTCGTAAGTGCATTTACGACTTAATCCCCTCCGTCCCCTTTTTTCAGTCGGCGTAGATCATCCTACGGGTCATGCCGCCGTCGACGATGAAGTCCTGGCCGGTGCTGAAGCCGGACAGCGACGACAGCAGGTAGACCGCCAGCGCGCCGATGTCCTCGGGGCGGCCGACACGGCCGACCGGGTGCTGTGCCTGGTCGATGGCCGAGTACTCGGCCGGCTGGCGACGCGACGGTGACTGCCAGGCCGTGGTGCCGATCCAGCCGGGGCTGATGCTGTTGACCCGCACCGACGGGCCGCTGCTGATCGCCAGCGCATGGGTGAAGGCGACCAGTCCGCCCTTGGCGGCGGCATAGGCTTCGCTGTGCGCTTCGGATTGCCATGCGCGCGTGGAGGCGATGTTGATGATGGCGCCTGCCGTGCTGGCCGACAGTGCCGGCAGAGCATGCTTGCTGCACAGGAAGGCCCCGTGCAGCGATGACAGGCGGCGCTGCCACTCGTCCCAGTCCATGTCCTGCAGCCGGGTGCCGTGCGGCCCGGCGATGCCGGCGTTGTTGACCAGTCCATCAATGCGGCCGAAGCGCTGCAGGGCGATGGCGATGAAGTCGCGCACGCTGCTTTCGTCGGTGATGTCCAGGCGCTGGAACGCGGCCTCATCGCCGCGCTGCCATTCGGCCAGGCAGGCCTGGCCGGCGTCCACGTCGAGGTCACCGATCAGCACGCGGCCACCGGCACCGAGCACGGCCTGGGCGATGCCACGGCCGATGCCGTTGGCGCCGCCGGTGACCAGCACCACCTTGCTCGACAGCGGTGCGGCCGGCCATGCGGCGATCGGCGGCACCCCGCTCATGTCAGGTCTTCGCCGCGCAGGCGGCGATGCCAGCCATCCACGCCGATGCGGTCCAGGGTCTGGATGTTGCGCTCGACGATCACGTCCGGATCGGGGAACGCATCCACCGCGCGCGCCACGCTGTCTTCGCGCAGCAGATGCAGGGTGGGGAAGGGCGCCCGGTTGGTGTAGTTGCTGGCGTCGTTGGCGGCCACGCCTTCGAACTGGTAATCCGGGTGGAAGCTGGCCACCTGCAGGATGCCCTGCAGGTCCAGTGCTTCGATCGCCGCGTCGGCGTTGTCGAGGAAGTCGTTGTAGTCCAGGAAGTCGGCCAGCACCTGCGGATGCACGATCAGCGTGGTGTCGATCTGTTCGGCCGGGGTGTCGCGCAGCAGCACCAGCTCCTCGGCCAGCTGCTCGACCAGTGCTTCCGGCGTGGTCGCATCGCTGAGCACGAAGCGGACCTGCTCCTTCACGTACACCGCCTTGGCGAACGGGCACAGGTTCAATCCGATGACGATGCGTTCCAGCCACAGGCGGGTGGCGGCGATCGGGTCATCGGTGGGCAGGTGGGAATCGGTCATGGCGGGCGCGTCGGCTGGCGGGGCCGCCATTGTAGGCGGGTCGCCGGCAACGCGCCGTGGTGCCGCTGCCGCGGAGAGCGCCGGGCCGTGCCCGGCGCTCAATTCAGTCGCGGAAGTTGTTGAACTGCAGCGGCAGCTCGAACTTGCCGGCCTTGAGCACGGCGATGGCGTCCTGCAGGTCGTCGCGCTTCTTGCCCTGCACGCGCAGCTTGTCGCCGTTGATCTGGCTTTCCACCTTCAGCTTGGCATCCTTCAGTGCGGCGGCGATCTTCTTGGCGATCTTCTGCTCGATGCCCTGCTTGACGGTGATCTTCTGCCGGGCCTGGGCCAGGTTGGTCTCGATGTCGCCGAATTCCAGGCTGAGCACGTCGATGCCGCGCGCGGCCAGGCGGGCACGCAGGATGTCGTTCATCTGCTTGAGCTGGAACTCGGTCGGCGCGGTCTGGTTGATGACATCGCCATCGCGTTCGAACTTGGCGTCCACGCCCTTGAAGTCGAAGCGGGTGCTCAGCTCGCGGTTGGCCTGGTCGATGGCGTTGGTCAGTTCGTGGGTGTCGACTTCGGACACGACGTCGAAGGAAGGCATGGGCGATGCTCCGCAGGATTCAGTGGTGACCATTCTATCGCGAGGGCCCGCATGGCTGCCCTCTGTAGAGCCGCGCCCGCGCGCGGCTGCTCTTCACAAGGCAGCCGAGCACGGGCGCGGCTCTACAGAAGGCGAGCACCGGGCGATAATGGGCCATGAACCTGCAACGCTCCCCCTCGCGCGCAGTGGCCTGGATGGTCGCGGCGGTCGCCTGTTTCTCGCTGATGGACGCTGGCATGAAGCAGCTGTCGGCCAGCTATCCGACCCTGGAAGTGACCTTCCTGCGCGGTGCCGCCTCGCTGCCGTTCGTGCTGGTCTGGGTGCTGGTCAGTGCCGGGCCGCGTTCGCTGGTGCCGCGGCGCTGGGGCCTGCACCTGCTGCGTGGCGCGCTGGGCATGGCGATGATCGGCTGCTTCGTGTTCGCCCTGCGCGACCTGCCGCTGTCCACCGCCTACACCATCTACTTCGTCGCCCCGCTGCTGATCGCGGCGCTGTCGGTGCCGTTGCTGGGAGAACGGGTGGGACCGCGGCGCTGGGTCGCCATCGGCATTGGCCTGGTCGGCGTGCTGGTGGTGCTGCGGCCGGGCGTGGATGGCTTCATCTCGGTGCCGGGCCTGATGGTGCTGGCGGCGGCCACGGCCTATGCGGTGGCCGCCATCACGGTCAGCCTGCTGACCCGGACCGATACCTCGCAGTCGATGGTGGTCTGGTTCCTGGTGATCATGGCGATCGGCGCGGGCCTGCTGGCCCTTCCCGGCTGGGTGCCGCTGCAGCTGGCGCATGCGCCGCTGATTGCCGGCATGGGCCTGGCCGGGGCGCTGGGCCAGATTGCCCTGACCAAGGCCTTCCAGCTGGGCGAGGCATCGATGATCGCGCCGTTGGAGTACAGCGGCCTGGTCTGGGTGATCGGCTGGGACCTGGCCTTCTGGGGCCAGCTGCCGGACGGCTACACCTGGGTCGGGGCGGCGATCATTGTCGCCTCGGGTCTGTACCTGCTGCACCGCGAGCGGGTGAACCGGCAGCAGCCGCCGAAGCCGCTGGACCATCCGTGATCAGGTGCCGGGCAGCGGCCGGCACCGCCGGTGCGGGCGGCTTAGAACCAAAAGGAATAACATTCTGGCCCAAGGCGCGGGCGCGCGAGCGCCTGCGCTGGTAGGCTGCACGCCCCCTTCCGTCACCCAGCCGGTGAGCCACGTCCGTGATCGAGTTCCAGCGCCTGCACAAATCCTATGCCGTTGCCGGCCGCCAAGTCAGCGCGCTGCAACCGCTGGACCTGACCATCGAGGCCGGTGAGGTATTCGGCATCATCGGCCATTCCGGCGCGGGCAAGTCGACCTTGATCCGCATGATCAACCGCCTGGAAGAACCCAGTGGCGGCCGCCTGCTGATCGGCGGCGAGGATGTCACTGCGCTGGACGCAGACGGGCTGCGCGCGCTGCGCCGCCGCATCGGCATGATCTTCCAGCACTTCAACCTGCTGTCTTCGCGCACGGTGGCCGGCAACGTCGCTTTCCCGCTGGAGCTGGCCGGCACGCCGAAGGCGGAGATTGACGCACGCGTCGCCGAGCTGCTGCAGACCGTCGGCCTGGAGGCCCACGCGCAGAAGTATCCGGCGCAGTTGTCCGGCGGCCAGAAGCAGCGCGTCGGCATCGCACGCGCGCTGGCCACGCGCCCGCAGATCCTGTTGTGCGACGAGGCCACCAGCGCGCTGGATCCGCAGACCACGGCCTCGGTGCTGTCGCTGCTGTCGAAGATCAACCGCGAGCTGGGCCTGACCATCGTGCTCATCACCCACGAGATGGACGTGATCCGTCGTGTCTGCGATCGCGTCGCCGTGCTCGATGCTGGCCAGATGGTCGAGACCGGCCCGGTCACCCAGGTGTTCCTGCATCCGCAGCATCCGACCACGCGCCGCTTCGTCAGCGAATCGGAGCACGTGGACGAAGGCGCGCTGCACCGTGATTTCGACGCCGTCGGTGGCCGCATCGTGCGCCTGACCTTCCTTGGTGGCGACACCTACGAACCCCTGCTCGGCAGCATCGCGCGGCAGACCGGGGTCGACTACAACATCCTGTCCGGCCGCATCGACCGGATCAAGGACACCCCGTATGGCCAGCTGGTGGTCGCCCTGGTGGGCGGTGACCAGTCGGCCGCGCAGGCCGCGTTCGTGGCGGCCGGCGTGCACGTTGAGGAGCTGCGTCGATGATCATTGCCACTGCCGGCGGTTTCTTCCGTCACCTGGATGCGGGCAAGTGGGCCGATATCGGCCAGGCCACCGTCGACACTCTGCTGATGCTGCTCGGTTCGCTGCCGCTGACCCTGGCCATCGGCCTGCCGCTGGGCGTGCTGCTTTACCTGTTCGGCGCGCCGCAGATGAAGCGTCGCCCGTTCGCCTATGGCGTGCTGGCACTGGTGGTGAACCTGCTGCGCTCGGTGCCCTTCATCATCCTGATGATCGTGCTGATCCCGGTCACCCTGTTCCTGATGGGGACGTCGCTGGGCGTGCGTGGTGCGATCGTGCCGCTGGTGATCGGCGCGGCACCGTTCTACGCGCGGCTGGTCGAGACCGCGCTGCGCGAAGTGGATCGTGGCGTGATCGAAGCGACCCAGGCGATGGGCGCCACCACCTGGCAGCTGGTCACCCGCGTGCTGCTGCCGGAAGCGCGGCCCGGCCTGATCGCCGGCGCGACGGTCACCACCGTGGCGCTGATCGGTTTCACTGCGATGGGTGGTGCGATCGGTTCCGGTGGCCTCGGTGACCTGGCCTTCCGCGACGGCTACCAGCGCTCGCATACCGATGTGGCACTGGTCACCGTGGTCCTGCTGCTGGTGCTGGTGCAGCTGCTGCAGATGCTCGGCGACCGCCTGGTCGCGCATTACAGCCGCAAATAATCCCGCGCCGGGTGGCGCATCGCGTGGAAACGGGAATGCCGGCCGCTGGCCGGCCATCGCCTCATGAGGGGGGCATCGCGCAGGAACGGTAGTGCCGGCCGCTGGCCGGCCATCCCGCCTGCGATCAACGCGCGTTGGGTACTTCGTAGCCCAGCTTGCCGACCTGCTCGGGGTGCTGCGGCACGCGCTTGAGCTTGTCGGTGTTCACGCCGTACTCGTCGCGCAGGCGTTCAGCCAGCTCCTTGTACAGGGCCTTGTCCATGTCCGGCTTGCGCGCGAAGATCCAGGCCATCTCGCGGCCCGGGTAACCGATCAGCGCCCAGGAGTAGTCCGGCGCTACTTCCAGCACCCGCGAATGGGTCGGCACGACGCGGTAGAACCAGGTGCGCCAGCCGTGGTTGCCGCTGTCCGGATCAACGCTGGCACGCGCACGCACTTCCTGCAGCGGCTCACCGAAGCCATCGCGGTAGCGGTAGGTGATGCCGACCTTGTGCTCGTCGCGCAGTTCGTACTCGTTGACGCTGGCAACGTGGCCGCGTTCGATGAAGTTCGGCACGCGGCCGATCACGTACCAGGTACCCATGAAGCGCTTCAGGTCGATCGGCGCATCCGGATCGGTGGCGCGTGGGACGCTGGCACGCGGCGATGGCGGCTCACTGGCGGCCATGGCGGGGCCGGCCAGGGACAGGGCCAGCAGCACGGCGCAGAACGGGCGGATCGAAGTCATGCGGGAGCAGGCTCAGGAGGACTTTGCCCGAGCATGGTCGACTGAGCGTGCGCGATCCGTCAATGGTGTCGCAACCTGTGAGAAGGGCCTTGCCCAAGCTGTGTTGCATTGTCCACCGGAGAATCCCCATGAACGCACGTCGCGTCCGTCGCCCCGCAACTGAACGCGTCATCCCCGAGCGTGCCGATCCGCGCCTGCTGCGCAGCGTGCAGCAGCTGGCTTTGGCCGGCGTGGCACTGGTGCTGGTGTGGCCGGCCGCGCGCGGCAGCACGGCGTGGCTGGGCTGGCTGCCGATGTGGCTGGTGGGCATGCCGCTGGCGTCCTGGTGGGCGCTGCTGCGCTTTCCGCTGCCGCGCCTGCGGCAGCGGCGTCGTACCGGTGGACAGGCCCGTCGCCGCGGGCACCCGCCATTGCAGGGCCGTCGCGCCCCGGCACCCACGGCCTGACCTTCGACACGGGGGCGGCTGTGGCGATCCATGCTAGCGTTCCACGGCTTATGACTGCCTGGAGCTGCAATGTCACGACTCGCTTCCGCCTGCCTGCTGGCCGGCATGATGACCGCTGCCTCGGTGGGGACCGCCGTGGCCGCTGAAGACACCGATCGCTACGCCTGGCTCGAGGACGTCACCGGCGACAAGCCGTTGTCCTGGGTCAAGGAGCAGAACGCCAAGTCCGAGGCGCGCCTGGCGCAGAGCCCGGCCTTCAAGCAGATGGAGGCCAGCATCCGCGAGGTGCTCGACTCCGATGCCAAGATCCCCGCCGTGCAGAAGATCGGCGACTACTACTACAACTTCTGGAAGGACCAGCAGCACGAGCGCGGCCTGTGGCGGCGCACCACGCTGGCCGAATACCGCAAGGCCTCGCCGCAGTGGGAGACCGTGCTCGATCTGGACGCGCTGAACAAGGCCGAGGGCGAAAACTGGGTCTGGCACGGGGCCGACTGCCTGCGCCCGGACTACAGCCGTTGCCTGATCGCGCTGTCGCGCGGCGGTGCCGACGCCGACGTCACCCGCGAATTCGACCTGTCCAGCAAGAGCTGGATCAAGGACGGCTTCTTCCGTCCCGAGTCGAAGGGCGGCCTGAACTGGATCGACCGCGATACCGTGTTCGTCTACACCGATTTCGGTGCCGGCTCGATGACCACCTCCGGTTACCCGCGCGTGGCCAAGCTGTGGAAGCGCGGCACGCCGATGACCTCGGCTACCGTGGTCTACGAAGGCAAGCCGGAAGACATGTACATCGCGGCGATGCACGATGACACCCCGGGCTTCGAGCGCAACCTGGTCAGCCGCACGCTGGCCTTCTACAACAACGAGCTCTACCTGCGTGGCGACGACGGCACGCTGACCAAGATCGACGCGCCGAATTCGGCCGAAAAGGGCCTGCACAAGCAGTGGCTGACCCTGGAGCTGCGCGATCCGTGGACCGTGGGGGGCAAGACCTACGCGTCCGGTTCGCTGCTGGCGACCCGGCTGGACGACTTCCTGGCCGGCAAGCGCGAGTTCGACGTGCTGTTCACCCCGACCGCCACCACCTCGCTGGCGAGCGCGACCTGGACCCGGAGCCACCTGGTGCTGAACGTGCTGGACGACGTCAAGAACCGCCTGTCGGTGCTGACGCCGGGTGCCAATGGCTGGCAGACCAGCCGCTTCGTCGGTGCGCCGGCCTTCGGCACGCTGGGCGTGGCGGCGGTGGACAGCAACGACAGCGATGCGGTGTGGCTGACCGCCACCGACTACCTGACCCCGACCACCCTGGCACTGGCCGAGATCGGCCAGGCGCCGGAAACGCTGAAGACCATGCCGGCCTTCTTCGATGGCAAGGACAAGGTGATCGAGCAGCACTTCGCCACCAGCAAGGATGGCACCCGCGTGCCGTACTTCGTGGTGCACGACAAGAAGATGAAGCTGGACGGTTCCAATCCGACCCTGCTGTATGGCTACGGCGGCTTCGAGATCTCGCTGACCCCGGCCTACTCCGGCGGCATGGGCCGCGCCTGGCTGGAGAAGGGCGGCGTGTACGTGGTCGCCAACATCCGTGGCGGTGGCGAGTACGGCCCGCGCTGGCACCAGGCGGCGCTGAAGCAGAACCGTCACAAGGCCTATGAAGACATGGCCGCGGTGGCGCGGGACCTGGTCAAGCGCAAGATCACCACCGCCAAGCACCTGGGCGTGCAGGGCGGCAGCAATGGTGGCCTGCTGACCGGCAACATGCTGACCCAGTACCCGGAGCTGTTCGGTGCGGTGGTGGTGCAGGTACCGCTGCTGGACATGAAACGCTACAGCCACCTGCTGGCCGGTGCCTCGTGGATGGCCGAGTACGGCAACCCGGACACCAGCGACTGGGAGTTCATCAAGACCTTCTCGCCGTACCACCTGTTCGACGCGAAGAAGAACTACCCGCCGGTGCTGTTCACCACCTCCACCCGCGATGACCGCGTGCATCCGGGCCATGCCCGCAAGATGGCGGCGAAGATGATCGACGCCGGCAAGGACGTGACCTACTACGAGAACATCGAAGGTGGCCACGGCGGCGCAGCCAACAATGCGCAGGCCGCGCATATGTCGGCACTGGCCTACAGCTTCCTGTGGGAACGCCTGGGCGGTAAATAAGCAGAACGGAAAACGCCGCCCCAGGGCGGCGTTTTTCATTACCGGTAGTGCCGGCCGCTGGCCGGCAACTGCATCATTCACGCATTCCCGGGTTGCCGGCCAGCGGCCGGCACTACCGTCAACGTGATCCTTGCCAGCGCTTCAGCCCGCGCGCGATGCGTTCCACCGCTTCCTGCAGCCGCGGCACCTCCTGGGTATAGGCCAGGCGCACATGCTGGTTCGCGCGATGGAAGCCGAAATCCAGGCCCGGGGTGAACGCCACGTGCTCGGTTTCCAGGAAGTGCGCACAGAACGCCTGCGCGTCGTCGGTGAACGCGCTGACATCGGCGTACAGGTAGAACGCGCCCTGCGGCTCGACCTCGATGCGGAAACCCAGCTCTCGCAGCGCCGGCAGCAGGAAGTCGCGGCGCTGGCGGAACGCTTCGCGGCGCTGTTCGAAGATCGCCATCGATTCGCTGCTGAAGCAGGCGAGGGCGGCGTGCTGGGCGATGCTCGATGCGCTGATGTACAGGTTCTGCGCCAGCTTCTCCAGGTCCGCTACCGCCGCCGGGGGCGCTACCAGCCAGCCCAGCCGCCAGCCGGTCATGCCGAAATACTTGGAGAAGCTGTTCAGCACGAAGGCGCCGTCGTCCACCTGCAGCACGCTGGGCGCATCCAGGCCATAGGTCAGGCCGTGGTAGATCTCGTCCACCACCAGATGGCCGCCACGCGCGTGCAGGGCCTGCGACAGTGCCGCCAGTTCGTCGGCGGAGAGCACGGTGCCGGTCGGGTTGGCCGGGGAAGCGACCAGTGCGCCGACACTGTCGGCATTCCAGTGCTGCTGCACCAGTGACGGGGTCAGCTGGTAGGCCGTGTCCGGGCCGACCGGTACCAGCTGCGCGCCGCCTTCCACCAGGCGCAGGAAGTGGCGGTTGCACGGATAACCAGGGTCGGCCAGCAGCCAATGGCGGCCGGGATCGACCAGCAGGCTGCTGGCCAGCAGCAGCGCACCGGAGCCGCCGGGAGTGACCAGGATGCGTTCGGGATCGATGTCCAGCCCGTAGTGGCTGCGATAGAAGCCGCTGATCGCCTGGCGCAGGGCTGGCAGGCCGCGCGCGGCGGTGTAGCGGGTATGGCCAGCGCCCAGCGCGGCCTGGCCGGCGCGCACGATCGGCTCGGCGGTGGTGAAGTCCGGTTCGCCGATCTCCAGGTGGATCACATCGTGGCCGGCCTGTTCCAGCGCCTGCGCGCGGGCCAGCAGGGACATCACGTGGAACGGTGCGATTTCATGGCTGCGCCGGCTGTAGCCCGGCGTGTGGGGCAGGGTACTCATGCGCCCATGGTACGCCGCGCGCCGCGGCAGTGCCGGCCATCGGCGGGCATTGGCCGGGGTTCGTTCAAGCCGGGGTTGCCGCATCGCCGCGATTGCGGTCAGATCCCTGTTCGGGAAAAGGGAGCTGACCCCGTTCAAGACCATTGCATTGATGCGCCTGGAGCCTTATTTCATGAAATCCACCCTCTGCCTGTTGCTTGCGAGCCTGATGACCACCACCGCCACTGCTGCCACTCCGCCCGTTCCGCCGGATGCCGCCAAGCATCCGCATGTGGTCAAGGCGCCGTTCGGCGCGACCCGCAACGACGACTACTACTGGCTGCGCGACGACAAGCGCGAGAACAAGGAAATGCTGGCCTACCTGCAGGCCGAGAACGCCTATGCCGACCAGCTGCTGGCGCCGCTCAAGCCGCTGGAGGACACCCTGTACAAGGAGATAGTCGGCCGCATCAAGCAGGACGATTCCAGCGTGCCGGCGCGTGAGCGCGGCTACTGGTACTACAGCCGCTTCGAGACCGGCCAGGACTACCCGATCCACGCGCGCCGCAAGGGCAGCATGGATGCGGCCGAGGAAATCCTGCTGGACGTCAATGCGATGGCCGCCGGCAAGGGCTATTTCAGCGTCGGTTCGATGGAAGTGAGCCAGGACAACCGGCTGCTGGCCTGGGCCGACGATGATGTCGGCCGCCGCCAGTACACCATCCGCTTCAAGGACCTGGCCAGCGGCCAGGTGCTGCCGGACGTGATCACCGGCAGCTCCGGCGACCTGGTCTGGGCCGATGACAACCGCACCGTGCTGTACGTCGAGAACGATCCGGAAACGCTGCTGACCGTGCGCGTGAAGCGGCACGTGCTGGGAACGCCGGCCAGCGCCGACACCGTGGTCTACGAAGAAAAGGACGACAGCTTCTACATGGGCATCGGCCGCACCCGCGACGATCGCTTCATCACCATCGGCGTGCACAGCACCGTGTCTTCGGAAGAGCGCTATGCGCCGGCCAGCGATCCGACCACCTTCACCGTGCTGGCCCCGCGCCAGCGCGATGTCGAGTACGACGCCGACCATTACGATGGCCGCTGGGTGATCCGCACCAACGACGGTGCGAAGAACTTCAAGCTGGTCACCGCGCCGACCGATGCCACCTCGCGCGCGCAGTGGAAGGACTGGATCGCGCACGACGATGCGGTGTTCATCGAGGGTTTCGAGCTGTTCGACAGCTATACCGCCATCGCCGAGCGGTCCGAAGGCCTGGAGCGCATCCGCCTGCTGTTCAAGGAAGGTCGCAGCGACTACGTCAAGGCCGATGAGCCGGCCTATTCGATGGGCCTGGGCGACAACACCGAGGCCGATACGCCGTGGCTGCGCTACGTCTACACCTCGATGACCACGCCGACCACGGTGTTCGAGCTAAACACCGCCACCGGTGAGCGCCGCCAGCTGAAGCAGCAGCCGGTGATCGGCTATGACGCATCGAAGTATGAAACCGACCGTGTCTGGATCACTGCGCGCGACGGCGTGAAGGTGCCGGTCTCGCTGGTCTACCGCAAGGGCTACCAGAAGGATGGCAAGGGCGCGCTGTTCCAGTACGCCTACGGCAGCTACGGCATGTCGATGGATCCGTATTTCAACCAGACCGCGGTCAGCCTGCTGGACCGGGGCGTGGTGTACGCCATCGCGCATATCCGTGGTGGCCAGGAAATGGGGCGCGACTGGTACGAGAACGGCAAGCTGCTGCACAAGCAGAACACCTTCAACGACTTCATCGACGTCACCCGTGGTCTGGTGGCACAGGGCTGGGCGGCAAAGGACCGGGTGGCGGCTTCCGGCGGCAGCGCGGGTGGCCTGCTGATGGGCGCGGTGGCCAACCAGGCGCCGCAGGACTACCGGGTGATGGTGGCGCAGGTGCCGTTCGTCGACGTGGTCACCACCATGCTCGACCCGACCATCCCGCTGACCACCAACGAGTACGACGAGTGGGGCAACCCGGAGCAGAAGCAGTACTACGACTACATGCTGTCCTATTCGCCGTACGACAACGTCCGCAGCCAGGCCTATCCGGCGCTGTTCGTCGGCACCGGGCTGTGGGATTCGCAGGTGCAGTACTGGGAGCCGGCCAAGTGGGTGGCCAAGCTGCGTGACGACAACACCGGCCATTACCCGATCCTGTTCCGGACCAACATGGAAGCCGGGCATGGCGGCAAGTCGGGGCGCTTCCAGCGCTACCGCGAGCTGTCCGAGTCGTATGCGTTCGTGCTGCAGCAGCTGGGCATCGCCCAGCCGTGATGGCGCGGGGTGCCGGGCGTTGCCCGGCACCCCGAAACGGTATCCTTGCGGACATGAGCCTGCCCGAACCGCCTGCCCCTCCTGAGTCCGCCGCGCCGCCGCGCGTGGTGCGCTTCCGGTGGGCGTGGTGGCTGCTGGCCTACGTCAGCCTCGGCACCGGCATTGTCGGTATCTTCGTGCCGGGCCTGCCGACCACGGTATTCATCCTGATCTCGGCCTGGGCCGCCTCGCGCGGTTCCGAGCGCCTGCACAACTGGCTGCTGCAGCACCCGCGCTTCGGCCCGGCCATCGCCAACTGGCAGGCGCATGGTGCGGTCAGCCGCTATGGCAAGTGGATGGCCACGATCACCATGGCGGTGTGTGCCGGCATCATGCTGTGGTGCGTGCCGATCGCCTGGGTGAAGTGGTTCTCGATCGGCAGCATGACCGTGGTGGCGATCTGGTTGTGGACCCGGCCGCTGCCACCGCCGGAGCGGTAGCGCGGGCCGCCGGCCGGCACCCCGATCCTCTGCACCAACCGCTCAGCCGCCAATGGCTATACTCGGGGCATGAAGATCCCCCATCGAAACGCCATCCTGATTCCGCTGGCAGCGGCCTCGCTGCTGTTCCTCGCCGCCTGCGGCAACAAGGGCCCGCTGGTGCTGCCGCAGAAGCCGGTGCCGGTGGAAGAAACCGTCGAGCCTGCAGCCGAGCCCGCCAGCGAGGCGACCCCGGCGGCGACCCAGGGCAGCGGCACGCCGGCCACCACCGTGGACCCGGCCGCAGCGGCGGCGCAGCCGGCGCCTGCGCCCGCGAAGAAGGCGGGCGGCGGGAATGAGTAAGGCCGGCTCCAAGGCCCTGCGCTTCAGCAAGATGCATGGCGCGGGCAACGATTTCGTAGTGATCGACCTGCGTGACGGTACGTTGCCGCCCACGCCCGAACTGGCTGCGCGCCTGGCCGACCGCCACACCGGTGTCGGCTGCGATCAGATCCTGACCATCGAGGCACCACGCGCGGACGGCTCGGTGGCCTCGTACCGGATCTGGAACGCCGATGGCTCCAACTCCGAGCAGTGCGGCAACGGCGCGCGCTGCATTGCCGCCTGGCTGGTGCGCGAGGGCAGTGCGCAGGGCGATGCGTTCGTCATCGACAGCCCGCTGGCCAGCCACCCGGTCAGCGTGCTCGGCGACGGCCAGTTCGCCGTGACCATGGGCGTGCCTGCCTTCGAGCCGGCCCAGGTGCCGCTGATGGGCTTCGCCCACGCACGCGAGGAATACCTGCTGCCGCTGCAGGGCGAGAGCGTACGTTTCGCCGCGGTGTCGATGGGCAACCCGCATGCGGTGATCGAAGTGGGCCTGATCGATGCCGCGCCGGTCGAGCGCGTCGGATCGCTGCTGCAGCAGCACGCCTCGTTCCCGCGTTCGGTGAACGTGGGCTTCACCCAGGTGATGAGCCCGGCCCATGCGCGCCTGCGCGTGTTCGAGCGCGGCGTCGGCGAAACCCTGGCCTGCGGTAGCGGCGCCTGCGCCGCCGCGGTGACCCTGATGCAGCGCGGCCGCCTGCAGCGCGATGCACGCATCAGCCTGCCCGGCGGCGACCTGCGCATCCAGTGGCCGGGCGACGGCCAGCCGGTGGTGATGGCCGGCCCGACCGCATTCGTCTTCGAAGGGGAGTGGATCGCATGACCGACACCGTCGACAAGCTCGGCTCCCACGAAGTCGCTGCCTGGCTGCGGCGTCATCCGGGCTTCCTCAAGCAGTTCCCCGACCTGGCGCTGACCCTGGTGGTGCCGCGCGACGACGGTCCGACCGCGTCGCTGGCCAGCTACCAGCTGGAAGTGCTGCGCGAGAAGAACCGCGAGCTGGCGCGACGGTTGGCCGACCTGGGCGCCACCGCCCAGGTCAATGAACGGCTGGCGGTGCGCACGCACCAGCTGACCCTGGCCCTGATGAAGCAGGGCAACGCGGCCGATACCCTGCGCGCGATGGCCGCATCGCTGCAGGAAGACTTTGCCGGCGACCTGGTGCGGCTGGTGGTGCATGCGCCGGTGGCCGGGCTCGAGCAGGCCGACTGGCTGCAGGTGATCGCCGCCGATGATCCAGCACTGGAGCCGTTCCGCGATTGCCTGAAGGACGGTGAGCCGATCTGCGGCCGCCTGCAGCCGGAAAAGAACGCCGTGCTGTACGGGGTGCGCAGTGAGGAAGTGCAGACCACCGCACTGTTGCCGCTGCCGGGCGTGGGCCTGATCGCGGTCGGCAGCCACGATCCGAACCGCTTCTACCCGGGCATGGGCACGCTGTTCCTGCGCATGATGGGTGATGCCCTGGCCACCGGCCTGAAGCGCTTCCCGGGCTGAGCAGGACACGACGATGAGCGCGGTTCAGGCGTTCCTGCAGCACCTGCAGGTGGAGCGGCGGATGTCGGCGCATACGCTCGATGCCTACCGCCGTGATCTGGACGCGCTGTCGGTGTGGGCCGAGCCGCGTGGCGTGGAGGTGGAGGCACTCGATGCCGACGCGGTGCGCCAGTTCGTTGCCGATGAGCACCGTCGTGGGCTGTCGGCCAAGAGCCTGCAGCGGCGGTTGTCGGCCTGCCGCAGCTTCTACGCGTGGTTGCTCAAGCACGGGCGCATCGAGGCCAGTCCGGCGGCGACGCTGAAGGCCCCGCGTGCGCCGCGCCGGTTGCCGCAGGTCCTCGATGCCGATGAAGCGGTGCAGCTGGTCGAGCTGGAACCGGAAGGCGAACTCGGTCGGCGCGACCGCGCGCTGCTGGAACTGTTCTATTCCTCCGGCCTGCGCCTGAGCGAAGTCTGCGCGCTGACCTGGCGCGACCTGGACTTCGCCAGCGGGCTGGTCAATGTACTGGGCAAGGGCAACCGCCAGCGCCGGGTGCCGTTCGGCCGTCCGGCGCGCGAAGCACTGCAGGCGTGGCGTGCGGAAAGCGGCGGCGGGCCGGCTTCGCCGGTGTTTCCCGGCCGCAACGGGCCGATCAGCCAGCGTGCGGTGCAGATCCGCATCCGCCAGCTGGCGCAGCGCCAGGGCCTGTTCAAGCACGTGCACCCGCACATGCTGCGGCACAGTTTCGCCAGCCACATCCTGGAGTCGTCCGGCGATCTGCGCGGGGTGCAGGAGCTGCTCGGCCATGCCGACATCGCCACCACCCAGATCTATACCCATCTCGATTTCCAGCACCTGGCCAAGGTCTACGACGCGGCGCATCCGCGCGCCAAGCGCCGCAGCCGTGCCGACACGCCCGACGACAAGGCTGAATAGCACGCCCTTGATCTGGATCAGGGCAGCGCAGGTGCCGCCGGTGCATCGTGGCCGCAGGCCACCAGGACACCGGCAGCATGGCAAAGCCGATTCCATTGCATCCCCGCCACCCCGAGCGCATCTGCTGGGGCTGTGACCGCTACTGCGCGGCGGACGCGCTGGCCTGCGGCAATGGGTCCGGGCGTACCCAGCACCCGATCGAGACGCAGGGTGAAGACTGGTACATCGCCTGGGGTATCGAGCCGAATCCGGACCGGCCTTCGCAGGCAAAACGTTGAACGGCAGGCGTTCCACGTTCGGGCGGTGGGGTCCGCGCGCATTGCGATGCGCTCGTTGGAACGGCGCCCTCTGTCCATGGGGCGCGGCCAAGCGCTGAACGGCAGCCATCCGCACAGGCTTGATCGCACCCAGCGCTGTCCCCATGTCCCGGGAACAGCTATCGGAGGCCGCATGGACCCCAGTCAGAACCCCAACGTTTTCCACGCCACCACCATCGTCTGCGTCCGTCGCGGCGAGCATGTGGCCATTGCCGGCGATGGCCAGGTCACGCTGGGCCACACCGTGATGAAGGGCAATGCGCGCAAGGTGCGCCGCCTGGGCCGTGATGGCCAGGTGCTGGCCGGCTTCGCCGGTGCCGCTGCCGATGCCTTCACCCTGTTCGAGCTGTTCGAGGCCAAGCTGGAAAAGCATGGCCAGCTGCAGCGCGCTGCGGTCGAACTGGCCAAGGATTGGCGCACCGAGCGCCGCCTCGGCAAGCTCGAAGCGCTGCTGGCGGTGGCCGACAAGGAAACCTCGCTGATCATCAGCGGCACCGGTGATGTGATCGAGCCGGAAGACGGCATCATCGCCATCGGTTCCGGTGGTTCCTACGCACTGTCGGCCGCCCGCGCGCTGATGGCGCACACCGAACTGGATGCGCGCACCATTGCCAGCGAAGCGATCGGCATTGCCGGCGACATCTGCATCTACACCAACCGCAACGTGGTGGTCGAAGAGCTGTGAGGGTCGTGCCGGCCGCTGGCCGGCAACCCCATGGCCCTGGACACACGTGCCAGGTCGCCGGCCAACGGCCGGCGCTACCGACAACGAATCCGTGAGCACATCCATGTCGAAGATCGAAGTTTCCTCCGCCACCATGACGCCGCGCGAGATCGTGCAGGAGCTGGACCGGCACATCGTCGGCCAGCACGACGCCAAGCGCGCCGTGGCCATCGCCCTGCGCAACCGCTGGCGCCGCATGCAGCTGCCGGCCGAGCTGCGCAATGAAGTGATGCCGAAGAACATCCTGATGATCGGTCCGACCGGTGTCGGCAAGACCGAGATCGCGCGCCGCCTGGCCACCCTGGCCAACGCGCCGTTCGTGAAGGTCGAAGCGACCCGCTTCACCGAGGTCGGCTATGTCGGCAAGGATGTCGAGCAGATCATCCGCGATCTGGCCGATACCGCCGTCAAGCTGTACCGCGAACAGGCCAAGGTGCGTGTGCGCACCCAGGCCGAAGAGCGCGCCGAAGACCGCATCCTCGATGCACTGATGCCGCGCCGCAGCGGTGGCATCGGTTTCGATCCGGAAGTGGCACGCAACGAGCCGTCGGCGCAGGACAACGAGACCCGCATCAAGTTCCGCAAGATGCTGCGCAATGGCGAACTGGACGAGCGCGAGATCGAGCTCGACCTGGCGGCCAACGTCAGCATGGACATCATGACCCCGCCGGGCATGGAGGAAATGGGCCAGCAGCTGAAGTCGATGTTCGCCAACCTCGGTGGCGGTGCCAAGGCGCACAAGCGCACGCTGACCATCAAGGCCGCGCGTCCGCTGCTGATCGAGGAAGAGGCCGGCAAGCTGGTCAACGAGGACGATATCCGCAGTGCGGCGATCGAGGCCTGCGAACAGCATGGCATCGTCTTCATCGACGAGATCGACAAGGTCGCCAAGCGCGCCGATGCCGGTTCGTCCGGCGGTGATGTCTCGCGCGAAGGCGTGCAGCGCGACCTGCTGCCGCTGGTGGAAGGCTCCAACGTGTCCACCAAGTACGGCACCATCAAGACCGACCACATCCTGTTCATCGCCTCCGGTGCGTTCCACCTGGCCAAGCCCAGCGACCTGATTCCGGAGCTGCAGGGCCGCTTCCCGATCCGTGTCGAACTGGGAGCACTGAGCAAGGGTGATTTCGTCCGCATCCTGACCGAGCCGAAGGCGGCGCTGACCAAGCAGTACGAAGCGCTGCTGGCCACCGAAGGCGTCAAGGTCAGCTTCGCGACCGATGCCATCGAGCGTCTGGCCGAGATCGCCTTCCAGGTCAACGAGCGCCAGGAGAACATCGGTGCGCGGCGCCTGCATACCGTGCTCGAGCGCCTGCTGGATTCGCTCAGCTACGAAGCGCCGGACCGTGATGGCGAGACCCTGGCCATCGACAGTGCCTACGTCGATGCGCACCTGGGCGAGCTGGTGCAGGACCCGGACCTGAGCCGCTACATCCTGTAACGCCCGATGGGGTCGGATCCCTCGCCGTGGCGACGGCGCTGACCCCGCTCGCTGCGACAGCAAAGGCCGCCACATGGCGGCCTTTGCTGTTGGCGGTCAGCGCGATTGCCGAGTGCGATAGGCCTGCAGTACCTGGTCGATCACCGCACTGGTGCGGGCGGCGCTGATGCCGTTCGAGGGCGAGTGCCCGTTGCCGCGCAGTTCGTCCACGAGGGCGGCGATCAACGGTTGCTGGATCGACGGCGGATTGGGGAGGTCGAATGTCTGCACGCCCGCTTCCGTTTCCAGCTCCACCGGAACGTCCTCGAAGGTGGCAAAGCGCAGCTGCCCACGGTCGCCGGTGATCTCGATCTCATCCTGGCGGCGGAACGCGCAGAAGCTCCATTGCGCGATGCCGTGCGCCCCCGTCCCGGTGCGGAAGCACATCGAGACGCTGTCCTCGGCGGGGTAGGCGCCGGACAGCGAACTGGCCAGGCCGCGCACATCGGTCAGCGGCCCCAGCAGATGATCCAGCAGGTCCAGGGTGTGCGAGCCCAGGTCGACGAACAGACCGCCGCCGGCGATCGCGGGGTTGGTCCGCCAGAAGTCCGGCGATGCGGCGTTCACCGAATGTGGCCGATGCAGGGTCGCGCGCACGCTGCGCGCGGTGCCGATCGCGCCGCTGTCCAGCAGCTGCTTCACCTGTGCGAAGCGGGGCAGGGCACGGCGGTAGTAGGCCACGAACACGGGCACACCGCTGCGCGCGCTGGCCGCGATGATGCGCTGGCACTCGTCGTGGTCCATGGCCATCGGTTTTTCGATGTAGACCGGCTTGCCGGCAGCGATCGCCTGCAGTGCGTACTGCATGTGCGTGGAGGGCGGTGTTGCGACGTACACCGCGTTCACCTCCGGATCGGCGATGAGTGCATCGGCATCGGCATACCAGCGGGGAATCGCGTGGCGCTGTGCGTAGTCCTCGGCCAATGCGGCATTGCGGCGCATGACCGCCGCCACCCGTGAGCCGGGTGTGCTGGCCAGGGCGGGACCGCTCTTCTTCTCGGTGACGCTGCCGCAGCCGATGAAGCCCCACACCACGTTGTCCAAGTACATCGCTGTATTTCCGGGGAAGGAAACAACAGTGTAGGCACACGCCCACCACGCTCAACGCAGCAGGGCGCGCAAGCGCTCGATGCCGGGCCGGAAAGCAGGTGTCGGCAGG
Source organism: uncultured Stenotrophomonas sp. (assembly GCF_945952405.1). GTDB lineage: Bacteria > Pseudomonadota > Gammaproteobacteria > Xanthomonadales > Xanthomonadaceae > Stenotrophomonas. The sequence continues at coordinate 160,682 of NZ_CAMFIA010000007.1, forward strand.
CGGGAATCGGCATGCCTGACACGGCGGCGGCGGAGCTCGGCCCTTGCGCTTGCGGCAGGTAGGTTGCAGAGGGAGGGATGCCGATGGCGGGCTCTCCCGCGTTGCCGCCGCATCGCATCCCGCCGCGTTCGATCAGTCACTTGCGGCGGAGGATGAACTGCCCGCGTTGACGGCCGTCGATCACGTTGATTGCGACAGATCGCACAGTGTCGGCCGCCGCAGCGGCAGCAATGCCGCTCATGCTTCGGGCAACGGCTCGGGCACCGTGCCGGCGGCGAACACGCCTTCCTTGACGTAGGCAGCCAGGGTCATGTCCAGCGCGAGCATGCCGTCGCGCTTGAGGTCCATCAGTTCCGGTTCGACCATGGCGCCGTGCAGCACGCCCAGTACCGTGGCATGCAGCATGCGCGCGGCGATCTTCGGGTCGGCGCCTTCGCGCAGCTGGCCCAGGTCCCTGGCCCGGCGCAGGGCACGTTCCATCCGGTCCAGCGCATCGCGGAAACCGGCCTGCTGCATTTCGGTCAGCACCTTGGTATCGGCCGAGGCATCGCTGCGCAGCATGATTTCCATGGTCTTGCGCAGGCGCTCGTCTTCGGACAGCTCGATGAACGAATGGATCATCACCGCGCGCAGGTCTTCCACCGGCGTGTCGCGCTGGTCGGTGGAGGTGCGCTCGAGTTCCTGCATGAAGGGCAGGTGCACGCGCTCGACGATCGCGGTCAGCACCTCGCTCTTGTTCTTGAAGTGCCAGTACACCGCGCCACGGGTATAGCCGGCGCGGGCGCCGATCATCTCCAGCGTGGTACGGGCCACGCCGTGTTCATGGAAGCAGGCTTCGGCGGCGTCAAGGATGCCTTCCCGGGTTGCCTGGGTGTCCTCTTTGGTCTTGCGGGCCATGGATGTGGGTACGAGTGCGGGTGAAACGTGGCTGAATTGTACCGGTTTACAAACAAACAAGCATGTATGTATATTTCGCACCCATCATTCCCGTCGTGTGCGTGGCAGGCCCGTCCGGCTCCCACTCCACCCGGGTGGGCGCTGTTCGCAAGGTCTCTGCCGCTGGCGGTGGAACGGCCGACGTATCAGTGCCGACTGAGATCCCTTCCTCCAAGAGCCTTTCCGTCATGTTGCTGAGCCGAATCCGACCCTTTGCACTGTCGCTGGCAATCGCCGCGACCGTGGCTGCCTGCGGCGGCCAACCCCAGGCCCCCGAGCAGGGCCCGGGTGACGTCACCGTGGTCACGCTGAAGTCCGAAACCGTGGGCCTGACCCGCGAACTGCCGGGCCGTACCAATGCCTTCCTGGTTGCCGAAGTGCGCCCGCAGGTCAATGGCATCGTGGCCAAGCGCCTGTTCACCGAGGGTGGCATGGTCAAGGCCGGCGAGCCGCTGTACCAGATCGAGGACGCCAGCTACCGCGCGCAGGCCAACAGCGCCCGTGCCCAGCTGGCCCGTGCCGAAGCCACCGCCAACGCCGCACGCCTGAGCGCCAAGCGCATCACCGAGCTGGCCAAGGTCGATGCGGTCAGCCAGCAGGACCTGGAAAACGCCGTGGCCGCGCAGAAGCAGGCCGAGGCCGACGTCGGTGCGGCCAAGGCCGCGCTGGATGCGGCCAATGTGACCCTGGGTTACGCCCGTATCACCGCCCCGATCAGTGGCCGCATCGGCAAGTCCAGCGTCACCCAGGGCGCGCTGGTCAGCGCTGGCCAGGCCAATTCGCTGGCCACCGTGCAGCAGCTGGACCCGATCTATGTCGACCTGACCCAGTCCTCGGCCGAGCTGCTGCAGCTGCGCCGCGAACTGGCCGCCGGCCGCCTGCAGGACAACCAGACGCTGCCGGTCAGCATCCTGATGGAAGACGGCAGCACCTTCGAGCACAAGGGCACGCTGGAATTCTCCGAAGTCAGCGTTGACCCGGCCACCGGCAGCTTTGGCCTGCGCGTGAAGGTGGACAACCCCGATGGCCTGCTGATGCCGGGCGCGTACGTGCGCGCGGTGATCGGCGGCGGCGTGCGCAGCGACGCGGTGCTGGTGCCGATGCAGGGCATCGCCCGCGATCCGAAGGGCGACACCACCGCGATGGTGGTCGGCAAGGACAGCAAGGTCGAAGTGCGCCCGGTCAAGGTCAGCCGCACGGTCGGCGACAAGTGGCTGGTCGAGGACGGCCTGAAGGCCGGCGACAAGGTCATTGTCGAAGGCCTGCAGAAGATCGGCCCCGGCATGCCGGTCAAGGTCACCGAGAAGGGCGCTGCTCCGGCCAAGCCGGCGGCCGCCGCCCAGCCTGCCGCCCCGGCCGGCGACGCGAAGTAAGCGGAGAACCCCATGGCACGCTTTTTCATCGATCGACCCATCTTCGCGTGGGTGATCGCCATCATCATCATGCTCGCCGGCGGCCTGGCCCTGTTCAAGCTGCCGGTCTCGATGTATCCCAACGTCGCACCGCCGGCGGTGGAAATCAGCGCCACCTATCCGGGTGCATCGGCCAAGGTGGTCGAGGACTCGGTGACGCAGATCATCGAGCAGAACATGAAGGGCCTTGATGGCCTGATCTACTTCTCCTCCAACAGCTCGTCCAACGGCCAGGCCACCATCACCCTGACCTTCGAGAGCGGCACCAACCCGGACATCGCCCAGGTGCAGGTGCAGAACAAGCTGCAGCTGGCCATGCCGCTGCTGCCGCAGGAAGTGCAGCGGCAGGGCATCAACGTGGCCAAGTCCAGCTCGGGCTTCCTGAACGTCATCGCGTTCGTGTCCGAGAACGGCAGCATGGACGCCAACGACATCGCCGACTACGTCGGTTCCAATGTCGTTGACCGCCTGAGCCGCGTGCCCGGCGTGGGCAACATCCAGGTGTTCGGTGGCAAGTACGCCATGCGCATCTGGCTGGACCCGAACAAGCTGCACACCTATGGCCTGTCGGTTGCGGAAGTGACCGCTGCGGTCAAGGCACAGAATGCGCAGGTGGCCATCGGCCAGCTGGGCGGTGCGCCGTCGGTGAAGGGCCAGCAGCTCAACGCCACCATCAACGCGCAGTCGCGCCTGCAGACTCCGGAGCAGTTCCGCAACATCATCGTGCGTGGTGCGCAGCACGGTGCCGAGCTGCGCCTGGGGGATGTCGCCCGCGTCGAGCTGGGCGCCGAGTCCTACGACTTCGTCACCCGCTACAACGGCCAACCGGCCAGCGGCCTGGCGGTGACCCTGGCCACCGGCGCCAACGCGCTGGATACCGCCGCCGGCGTGAACGCCGCGCTGGAGGACATGAAGAGCTTCTTCCCGGCCGGGTTGAAGGCCGAGATCCCGTACGACACCACCCCGTTCGTGCGCGTGTCGATCAAGGGCGTGGTGCAGACCCTGCTCGAAGCGATCGTGCTGGTGTTCGTGGTGATGTACCTGTTCCTGCAGAACTTCCGCGCCACCCTGATCCCGACCATCGCCGTGCCGGTGGTGCTGCTGGGTACCTTCGGCGTGCTGGCGATGCTGGGCTTCTCGGTGAACATGCTGACCATGTTCGCGATGGTGCTGGCGATCGGCCTGCTGGTGGACGACGCCATCGTGGTGGTGGAGAACGTCGAGCGCATCATGTCCGAGGAAGGACTGTCGCCGCTTGAGGCCACCCGCAAGTCGATGGGCCAGATCACCGGCGCGCTGGTGGGCATCGGCCTGGTGCTGTCGGCGGTGTTCGTGCCGATGGCCTTCATGAGCGGCTCCACCGGCGTGATCTATCGCCAGTTCTCGGCCACGATCGTCTCGGCGATGGCGCTGTCGGTGCTGGTCGCGATCGTGCTGACCCCGGCGCTGTGCGCAACCATGCTCAAGCCGCTGAAGAAGGGTGAGCACCATGTCGCCCACCGCGGCCTGGCCGGCCGTTTCTTCAACGGCTTCAACCGCGGCTTCGACCGCACCAGCGAAAGCTACCAGCGTGGCGTGCGCGGCATCATCCACCGCCCGTGGCGTTTCATGGGCATCGTGGCGGCGCTGTTCGTGCTGATGGGCGTGCTGTTCGTGCGCCTGCCCAGCTCGTTCCTGCCCAACGAAGACCAGGGCGTGCTGATGGCGCTGGTGCAGGCGCCGGTCGGTGCCACCCAGGAACGTACGCTGGAATCGATCGCGGCACTGGAAAACCACTTCCTGCAGAACGAGAAGGATGCGGTGGAATCGGTGTTCTCGGTGCAGGGCTTCAGCTTCGCCGGCATGGGCCAGAACGCGGGCATGGCGTTCGTCAAGCTGAAGGACTGGAGCGAGCGTGACGCCAACAACGGCGTGATGCCGATCACCGGTCGTGCGATGGCGGCACTGGGCCAGATCAAGGATGCCTTCATCTTCGCCTTCCCGCCGCCGGCGATCCCGGAGCTGGGTACCGCTTCGGGCTACGCCTTCTTCCTGAAGGACAACAGCGGCCAGGGCCACGAGGCACTGGTGGCCGCGCGCAACCAGCTGCTCGGCCTCGCCGCCGGCAGCAAGAAGCTGGCCAACGTGCGCCCGAACGGCCAGGATGACACGCCGCAGTTCCGTATCGACATCGATGCGGCCAAGGCGACCTCGCTGGGGTTGTCGATCGACCAGATCAACGGCACGCTCGCCGCCGCGTGGGGCAGCTCGTACATCGATGACTTCGTTGATCGTGGCCGCGTCAAGCGCGTGTTCGTGCAGGCCGACCAGCCGTTCCGCATGGTGCCGGAGGACTTCGACCTCTGGTCGGTGAAGAACGACAAGGGCGAGATGGTGCCGTTCAGTGCGTTCGCCACCAAGCACTGGGATTACGGCTCGCCGCGCCTGGAACGCTACAACGGCGTGTCGGCAATGGAAATCCAGGGCGAACCGGCCCCGGGTGTCGCTTCCGGTGATGCCATGGCCGAGGTTGAACAGCTGGCCAAGCAGCTGCCGGCGGGCTTCGGCATCGAGTGGACCGCGATGTCCTACCAGGAACGCCAGGCGGGCTCGCAGACGCCGCTGCTGTACACGCTGTCGCTGATGATCGTGTTCCTGTGCCTGGCCGCGATGTATGAAAGCTGGAGCGTGCCGACCGCCGTGCTGTTGGCGGCCCCGCTGGGTATCCTCGGCGCGGTGCTGGCCAACACCTTCAAGGGCCTGGAGCGCGACATCTACTTCCAGGTGGCGATGCTGACCACGGTGGGCCTGACCAGCAAGAACGCGATCCTGATCGTGGAGTTCGCCAAGGAAAACCTGGAGAAGGGCGCTGGCCTGATCGAGTCGATCATGCACGCGGTACGCGACCGCCTGCGCCCGATCGTGATGACCTCGCTGGCCTTCGGCATGGGCGTGGTGCCGCTGGCGATCTCCACCGGTGCCGGCTCCGGCGCCAAGCAGGCGATCGGCACCGGCGTGCTCGGCGGCATGATCGTCGGCACCGTGCTCGGCGTGTTCTTCGTGCCGCTGTTCTTCGTGGTGGTGCAGCGCGTGTTCAAGCGCAAATCCACGACGTAAGCGAAACGGTAGTGCCGGCCGCTGGCCGGCATTGCCTCCTGCCATCTGGCAGTACCGATGGAAGTCATTCCCATGAAAAGTGCATCCCTGTTCCTTTCCATCGCCGCCGCGCTTGCGCTGGCCGGCTGCTCCACCCTGGTTCCGAAGAACACCGCGGTCGCTCCGGCGATTCCGGCGCAGTGGCCGGCCGACGCCTCGCAGGGCCAGGTCGCCGATGTCGCCGCGGTCGGCTGGCGCGACTTCTTCACCGATGCGCGCCTGCAGCAGGTGATTGACCAGTCGTTGCAGAACAACCGCGACCTGCGCGTTGCCGTGCTCAATGTCGAACGCGCGCGCGGCCAGTACCGCGTGCAGCGCGCCGACCGCGTGCCGGGCGTGGCCGTCACCGGCCAGATGCAGCGGCAGGGCACCGACGCCGGTGTCAGCGAGCAGTTCAGCGCAGGCGTCGGCGTGGCCGAGTTCGAGCTGGACCTGTTCGGCCGCGTCCGCAATCTCAGCGAGGCCGCGCTGCAGCAGTACTTCGCGGTGGCCGCCAATCGTCGCAACGCGCAGCTGAGCCTGGTTGCCGAGACCGCAACCGCGTGGCTGACCTACGGTGCCGATGCGCAGCGGCTGAAGATCGCCGATGCGACGCTGAAGACCTACGAGGATTCGCTGCGCCTGGCGGAGGCCCGCCACGAGCGTGGCGGCAGTTCGGCGCTGGAATTGACCCAGACCCGTACCCTGGTTGAAACCGCCCGCACCGATGCCGCGCGCCTGCGGGGCCAGCTGGCCCAGGACCGCAACGCACTGGCGCTGCTGGCCGGCGGCCAGCTGGATCCGGCGCTGCTGCCGGACAGCATCGCGCCGCAACTGCTGGCGCTGGCTCCGCCGCCGGCTGGCCTGCCCAGCGATGTGCTGCTGCAGCGCCCGGACATCATGGCGGCCGAACACCAGTTGCTGGCGGCCAACGCCAACATCGGTGCGGCGCGCGCAGCGTTCTTCCCGAGCATCTCGCTGACCGGCAGCATCTGCAGCGGCTCGACCGAACTGTCCAACCTGTTCGACAGCGGTACCCGGGTGTGGAGCTTCCTGCCGAAGATCACCCTGCCGATCTTCCAGGGCGGCAAGCTGCGCGCCAACCTGGCCATCGCCAATGCCGATCGTGATATCGCGCTGGCGCAGTACGAGAAGTCCATCCAGGTGGGCTTCCGCGAAGCCGCCGACGCGCTGGCGCTGAATGTCAGCCTGGATGAGCAGGTCAGTTCCCAGCAGCGCCTGGTGGAGGCGGCCGAGCAGGCCAACCGCCTGTCGCAGGCCCGCTATGACGCCGGCCTGGACAGCTTCGTCACCCTGCTCGACGCACGGCGCACCGCGTACAACGCGCAGCAGACGCAGCTGCAGGCCCAGCTGGCGCAGCAGGCCAACCGCATCACGCTGTACAAGGTGCTGGGCGGCGGCTGGCACGAGCGCAGCTGAAGGGGTGCCGGCCAGCGGCCGGCGCTACCGTGATGCTCGATGGTGGTGCCGGCCAGCGGCCGGCGCTACCGTGATGCTCGATGGTGGTGCCGGCCGCTGGCCGGCATTGATGGTCGATGGTGGTGCCGGCCGCTGGCCGGCATTGATGGTCGATGGTAGTGCCGGCCGCTGGCCGGCATTCCCGCTTCCAGGGCGCTACACCGCCTCGTCGTCACGGCGGGGGACGTGGCAGGCACGTACCCGTGCCAGCGCATCGCCGGCTTCGCGCGCCATGCGCTCGTACTCGCGGCGGATCTCCTCCAGCCGCTCCTCGTCGAGTTCTTCCAGGTCGAGCAGCTCGTTGTTGGCCTCTGCGGTGGCGCGGATCAGCTCGTCGAGCTTGATCTGCATCGCAGCGGTGTCCGAGTTCTGCGTGTGCTGGATCAGGAACACCATCAGGAAGGTGATGATGGTGGTGCCGGTGTTGATCACCAGCTGCCAGGTATCGTTGAAGCCGAACACCGGGCCGCTGATGCCCCAGATCACCACGATCGCCACCGCGGCCAGGAAGGTCCACGGCGAACCGGTGGCGGCCGCGGCCTTCTTGGCGATCGTATTGAACAGGTTCCTTGCCTTCATCGTCGTCGTCCCACTCAGGTGACGAGGATGATCGGCAGTGGCTCGTGCAGGCGCCGTGCAGCTCAGGCGCGCAGGCGCGGCGCATCCTGCAGCCGCACCCGGCTGGTCTGGTAGACGTGCTGCCAGCAGCGGTCGACGAAATCGCGGGCCTGGGCTTCGCTCAGCCGCGGCATGATCTGCAGGGCGTACTGGGTCTGGAACATCTCGTCGCGCTGCGCATTGCTCGCGCGCGGCTGGGTGATCAGCGAATCGCAGGCGAACTTGATCCAGGGCACGTAGGAGCCGAACGAGTTGTGTGGCAGAGCACCGTCGGCATGCTGGCGGCGCCAGTGGTCAAGCTCGGCGTCAACGTTGATGACCGGGGGAATGGTGGGGACTTCAGCGTGCATGACAATCCAGTTCGGTTGAGTGGAAAGGGAGTGGGGGTTGATCCGAGTGTGGCCGATGCGCCAGTGGAAGCTGCGTCAGCACGATGTGCAGCCGGCGTTGCGATTGCCTATCAACTGCGCATGCTCGACCGCACCGAGGGCTTCGGCGATGTCGGCCATGGCGTTGCACAGGCGTTCGTGGTCGAACGGATGGCCATGCACCAGCTCCAGCTGCATGCTCTGATAGGCGGTCCAGAAGCGTGCGCCGCGCTGGTGCAGCACGAACTGCTGCTGCAGGCGTTCACGGATGGCGTCGAGGATCGGGTCGGGGGTGGGACGTACGGCGTGCGCGCACATGGCGGCCTCCGCCGGGGCAGGGGGCCCCGGTAACCCCACCGTAGGCGTGAGCCCGGGGCAGGGTGTTACCGCAGCGTGTGCATGCAGCACCGCTGAATGTGCACGGGTTCACGGCAAGCGCCGCAAACCCTGCCGGCACAAGGGTGTGCCGGCACTGAAGCGTTCATTAAGCGGATTCAACAGCAGGCTGCGCGATGCTCATTCACCGATGTCTTCGTTCCAGATCTCCGGATGCTGCGCAATGAAGCCGCCCAGCAGATCGACGCATTCCTGGCTGTCCAGGTCGATCACGTTGACGCCGTTTTCCCGCAGCCAGTCGATGCCGCCCTGGAAGGTGCGCGATTCGCCCACCACCACGGTGCCGATGTTGAACTGGCGCACCAGGCCCGAGCAGTACCAGCACGGCGCCAGGGTGGTGACCATGATGGTGTCCTGGTAACGGCGCTGGCGGCCGGCCTTGCGGAAGGCATCGGTCTCGCCGTGCACGGAGGGGTCGCCTTCCTGCACGCGGCGGTTGTGGCCACAGCCGAGCAGGCGGCCGTCGTTGTGGTACAGCGCCGCACCGATCGGTACACCGCCCTCGGCCAGGCCCTGGCGGGCTTCGGCGATGGCGGTCTGCAGCAGGGCCTGGTAGTCGGGCGTGGTGATCATGCGGGGCTCCGGTAAGTCGTGGCCCGCCATGATACGGGCAGGGGGTGCCGCTGGCCCCGGGCGGTGCGATAATCGGCGGCATGAGCGAATCCCCCTACAAAGCCGGTACCACCCATTTCGGGTTCCGCGACGTCGCCGCCAAGGACAAGCAGAAGCTGGTCGGCCAGGTGTTCACCTCGGTCGCGCGCAACTACGACCTGATGAACGACCTGATGAGCCTGGGCGTGCACCGGGCGTGGAAGCGCTACTACGTGGCGACCGCGCAGGTGAAGCCGGGCGACCGCGTGCTCGACCTCGCCGGCGGCACCGGCGACATCGCCGCCCTGCTGAAGGAGCGCGTCGGCGCCGAGGGCTCGGTGGTGCTGGGTGACATCAACGCCGGCATGCTGTCGGTCGGCCGTGACCGCCTGACCAACCGCGGCCTGGTGCTCGGCCTGGACTACGTGCAGTGCAACGCCGAAGCCCTGCCGTTCCCGGACAACAGCTTCGACCTGGTCACGATTGCCTTTGGCCTGCGCAACGTGACCGACAAGGATGCCGGCCTGCGCGAGATGTACCGCGTGCTGAAGGTGGGCGGCCAGGCCCGCGTGCTGGAATTCTCCGAAGTCACCGCCGACTGGTTCAAGCCGATCTACGACTTCCACTCGTTCAAGATCCTGCCCAGGCTGGGCAAGCTGTTCGCCAACGATTCGGACAGCTACCAGTACCTGGCCGAGAGCATCCGCAAGCACCCGCCGCAGGACGAGCTGAAGGCGATGATGGGGCAGGCCGGCTTCGAGCGCTGCCACTACAAGAACCTGACCGGCGGCATCGTCTCGATCCACTCCGGCTACAAGCTGTAAGCCCGGTGTCCCGGTAGTGCCGGCCGCTGGCCGGCATCTGCGCGGCCAATTACCGGGCGATGGAGCTGCCGGCCAGCGGCCGGCGCTACCGGTGCTGTGCCCGGCATTACCCCGCAGCGCGCAACGCCTGCGGGACCGGACAGAGGTACCATTGGGGTTTGATCCCCGTAACGGTCCCGATTCATGCGCAATCCGCTGATGCTCCTTCCGCTGGCCGTGGCCCTGGCCGCTGGCTGCTCCCAGGAGGCGGCCGCGCCCGCCGCCGCCCCGACTGCCACCAAGGCCCCCGCCGCCCCCGTGAACGCCGAGAACCGCAGCCACGACGAAAGCTCGTACGCCGAGCCGGACAAGGTCGTCATCAAGGACATCGCGCTGGATCTGAAGCTGGACTTCGACCAGAAGCAGATCGGCGGCACCGCCACCTACACCCTGGAATGGAAGCAGAAGGATGCCAAGCAGCTGGTGCTCGACACCCGCGAGCTGAGCGTGTCCAAGGTCGAGGCCGTCGCCGCCGATGGCGCACGCAGCCCGCTGAAGTTCGAACTGGCTGCGGCCGACAAGGTGTTCGGCAGCAAGCTGACCATCGAAGCCCCGCAACAGCCGGCCAAGGTGGAGGTGACCTACCACACCGCGCCGACCGCCTCGGGCCTGCAGTGGCTGGCGCCGTCGATGACCGAGGGCAAGAAGCTGCCCTTCATGTTCAGCCAGTCGCAGGCCATCCATGCCCGTTCGTGGGTGCCGCTGCAGGACACCCCGAGCGTGCGCTTCACCTACAGCGCGCACGTGGTCTCGCGCCCGGACGTGATGGTGCTGATGAGCGCCGACAACGATCCGAAGGCCGCACGTGACGGTGACTACACCTTCAAGATGCCGCAGCCGATTCCGTCCTACCTGCTGGCCATCGCCGCCGGCGACCTGGTGTTCGAGCCGATCTCCGGCCGCTCCGGCGTCTGGGCCGAGCCGACCATGGTCAACAAGGCGGCCAAGGAATTCGAAGACACCGAAAAGATGATCGGTGCCGCCGAGAAGCTGTACGGCGAATACCGCTGGGGCCGCTACGACATGCTGGTGCTGCCGCCGTCGTTCCCGTTCGGTGGCATGGAAAACCCGCGCCTGACCTTCGCCACGCCGACCGTGATCGTCGGCGACAAGTCGCTGGTCTCGCTGGTCGCCCACGAACTGGCGCACAGCTGGTCGGGCAACCTGGTGACCAACGCCAGCTGGAAGGACATCTGGCTCAATGAAGGCTTCACCACCTACGTCCAGGGCCGCATCACCGAAGCCCTGTACGGCAAGGAAATGGCCGAGATGGAGAAGCAGATCGACCAGACCGACCTGCTGGCCGAAGTGAAGGGCATGAGCCCGGCCGACCAGGCGCTGGCGCTGCCGCCGCTGAACGAACGTGATCCCGACGAAGCCCTGAGCCAGGTCGCCTACGTCAAGGGTTCGTGGTTCCTGGAATTCCTGGAACAGCGTTTCGGCCGCGAGACCTTCGATCCGTTCCTGCGTGGCTGGTTCGACGACCACGCCTTCCAGAGCGCGAACACCGACCAGTTCGTCGACTACATGAAGAAGAACCTGCTGCCGAAGAATCCGTCGGCGGTGACCGAGGCCGAACTGAAGGCATGGCTGGACGAGCCGGGCATCCCGGCGTTCGCGGTCAAGGCACAGTCGCGCAACTTCAGCAGCGTGGACACCGCGCGCATTGCCTTCGCCAGCGCCGGCACCGTGCCGAGCGGCCAGGTCATCGCCGACTGGAGCACGCAGGAATGGGTGCGCTTCATCGACGGCCTGGGTGCGACCCAGCCGCTGGACAAGCTGGCCACGCTGGACAAGGCCTTCCACTTCACCGGCACCCCGAATGGCGAGATCGCCATGCGCTGGTACCCGCTGGCGATCCGCAGCGGCTACGAGCAGGCCAATGAAGGGGCGGCGGCCTTCATCGAGCGCGTCGGCCGTCGCAAGCTGATCATGCCGATCTACGCCGAGCTGGTGAAGACGCCGAAGGGCCTGGAGCTGGCCAAGCAGGCCTTCGAGAAGGCCAAGCCGGGTTACCACCCGATCACCACCGCCTCGGTACAGGACATGCTGGTCAAGGCGGAAGCCAAGTAAGCGGTCGTGCCGGCCGCTGGCCGGCAACCAGGCACTGCGTCACCAGCAACGGCGGGGAAACCCGCCGTTGCTGTATCCGCCATCCGCCGCCGATAGAATCGGGGGGCACCCGCAAAGGACCCCCGCCATGAAACGACTGATCCTGCTGACCGCCTGCACGCTGGCCCTGGCCGCCTGCAGCAACCCCGAGGAAGAGCGCAAGGCGCAGGAAGCCGCCGCTGCTGCCGCACAGGCGCAGAAGGAAGCCAAGGCCGAGGACGTTGCCCGGCAGTACGACATGGCGGTGGCCGCGCAGGACTGGGAGCGTGCGCGCCTGCATGGCGCCTCGCTGCTGGACCAGTACAAGGACACCGCCGCCGCCGAGCGCATCGCGGCCGGTTTCGATGACGTCAAGGCCAAGGGCGATGCTGCACGCGACCTGCGTCGCATGCAGGGGCTGTGGCAGTACAACCAGATCCCGGTGGGCAGCAAGGGCAACCAGGTCTCGGCACAGATCTACAGCAAGGAGCGTGTGGATGTGGATGGCAGCGGCGCCAAGCCGGTGCAGCTGGTCTTCCGCGATCATCCGGAATGGAAGCGGCATGCCTACCTGGTACTGCAGGCCGGTGATTTCCGCTGCCCGCAGTGCACGGTGAAGGTGACCGTGGACGAAGGCAAGCCGGTATCGATGGCCGCCTGGCGGCCGAAGACCGATGAAGCCATCGCACTGTTCATCACCGACCAGAAGGCGCTGTGGAAGCTGGCGCGCAAGGGCAGATCGATCAGCATCGAGTTCCCGGTCAAGGCCGGTGGCACCCGTACGGCGGTGTTCGAGACCGGCGGCATCGACGCCAGCCGCATGCCGCAGTGGTGGCAATGATGCGGCGCCTGGCGATGGCCGTGGTGTCGCTGCTGGCGGCGCCGCTGGTGGCTGCAGCACCGCCGGCGGGCGAGCCGGGCAGTGCCTTCGCGGTGCACGGCGAACAGGTCCAGCACGCCATTCCCGCAGGCTGGACGCTGGCCTGGATGGAGGGCGACCGTAGCGGCAACGGCGAGGTGCTGGCCGAGTACCTGCCGCCGGGCGAGCCGCTGCAGGCCTGGCGGGGAGGCTATCTGCTGATCCACCGCCTGCCGATGCCCGATGCCGAGGTAATGAAGCAGGTCGCGGCCAGCGGCGCCACCCTGGTGCAGGTCGCGCTCTCGCAGCAGCAGGACAAGGCGCGCGGCTTCTGCGCAGGCAGATTCACGCCGACCAGTGCGCGCAGCAACCGCTTCAATGGCGTCGAGTTCGCGGTCGCCGGTGGATTCTGCGACAAGGTCGGCCCGGCCGCACCGTTCGGCGAAGGTGCGGTGGTGGCCTATCTGCAGGGCAATGGCTTCATCCACCAGGTGCAGTACGGCTGGCGACCGGCCGATGCGGCCGAGCAGCGCCGCGACCTGCCGTACCGGATCGCGCCGGCGAAGGTGGCAGGCTACATGCAGGCGATCACCGCCAGCACCCTGTGCGGTGGCGCCTCGCAGCCGCTGTGCACGACGAAGGACGAATGAGCATGGGGTTGGCGCAGGTGCGGCACTGGGTGTTCGACATGGACGGCACGCTGACCCTGGCCGTGCATGATTTCGCCGCGATCCGCCGCGCGCTGGAGATCACCGCCGGAGAAGACATCCTCGAACACATCGCGGCCCTGCCGGAGGCGCCGGCACAGGCCAAGCGCGCCTGGCTGCTGGATCACGAACGTGGCCTGGCCGAGGACGCGCTGCCGGCACCTGGTGCGGTGGCGCTGCTGCGTGCCCTGGCGGGCGCCGGTTGCCGGCTGGGCATCCTGACCCGCAACGACCATGCCCTGGCGAAACTGACGCTGGACGCGATCGGGGTTGGCGGGTTGTTTGGCGATGCCGACATCATCGGCCGCGACGAAGCGGTGCCCAAGCCGTCTCCGGATGGCCTGCAGCAGCACCTGCGGCGCTGGGGCATCGCGGCATCGGAGGCGGTGATGGTCGGTGACCATGCCTACGATCTGGACTGTGGTCGCGCCGCAGGCACCCGGACCGTGCTGGTCAACCTGCCAGAGAACCCCTGGCCGGGCAGCGCCGACTGGCATTTCACCGATTGCCACGCCCTGTTGGCGGCGTGGCAGCAGCGGGAGTAGTGCCGGCCGCTGGCCGGGATGTAGAGCCGAGCCGGCGCTCGGCTGCTGCTGATCCTGCCGTGCTGGCGCGCGTCAGCCGAGCATGGCTCGGCTCTACAGGGATCAAGCGGACCCGATAGCGGATCGGGCGCGGGCAGTTCGGCTTACGCGCTCAGCGCGTAACCGAACTGCTGCTTGAACTGCTCGTTGAACTCGTCGAAGGTGAAGCGCTGGTTCTGGGTGCCCGGGTGCTCGACCTTCAGCGCGCCCATCAGGTTGCCCATGCGGCCGATGGTCAGCCAGTCGTAGCCCTTCTGGATGCCGTAGATCAGGCCGGCGCGGAAAGCGTCGCCACAGCCGGTCGGGTCGACCACGCGGCGCTCGTGCGCCGGCGGGATGTCGTAGCTCTTTTCCGGGGTGTGGATGACCGCGCCCTTCGGGCCACGGGTGGTGATGTAGGCCTTGACCCGGCTGACGATCTCCTTCTCGTCCCAGCCGGTGCGCTCCTGCAGCAGGTTCGACTCGTAGTCGTTGACCACCACGTAGTCGGCCTGCTCGATGAAGGCGCGCAGCTCGGGGCCGTTGAACAGCGGCATGGCCTGGCCCGGGTCGAAGATGAACGGGATGCCGTCCTCATGGAATTCCAGCGCGTTCTGGATCATGCCTTCGCGGCCGTCCGGGCCGACCAGGCCCAGGGTCACGCCCGGCACGCCGCGCACGTGGTTCTCGTAGGAACGCATCATCGCGCCCGGGTGGAAGGCGGTGATCTGGTTGTTGTCGTGGTCGGTGGTGATGAACGCCTGCGGGGTGAACAGCTCATCGATCACGCGCACGCGCGACAGGTCGATGCCCAGGCCTTCGAAGTACTCGCGGTACGGGCCGAAATCCGAGCCCACGGTGCCCATCGGGATCGGCTGGCCGCCCAGCAGGTGCAGGTTGTAGGCGATGTTGCCGGCGCAGCCGCCGAACTCGCGGCGCATGCGCGGCACCAGGAAGGACACGTTCAGGATGTGCACCTTGTCCGGCAGGATGTGATTCTTGAACTGGTCCGGGAACACCATGATGGTGTCGAAGGCAAGAGAACCACAGATCAAAGCGGACATCGATGTAAGCCTATGCGGTGAATTTTGGGGTGGGCTGGCCCGGTTCAGCGGGCAAGCAAACGGCGCCCTTGGGCGCCCGACGGCGCAAAGGTTACCCGCTGGTGCCGCTCAGGGCCAGAACCGGGTGAGACCCGATCAGGCCGAAAGCCTGTGAAGACGCGGGTTCAGCTAGTTTTTTCCTTGCTCGGCGGCAGGCGGGTTGCTAGGCTTGTCGGCCTCGAATTCTGCCCATTTTTTCGCCATCCCGCGGCGGGCACGACACCCCTCAGGACTCCTTCCTCAGATGTTCAAGAAACTCCGTGGCATGTTCTCCAACGACCTGTCCATCGACCTGGGCACGGCCAACACCCTCATCTACGTGCGCGGGCAGGGGATCGTGCTGAACGAGCCGTCGGTCGTGGCCGTGCGCCAGGACCGTGCCATCGGTGGTACCCGCTCGGTGGCAGCCGTAGGCGCCGAGGCCAAGCAGATGCTGGGCCGTACCCCGGGCCACATCACCACCATCCGCCCGATGAAGGACGGCGTCATCGCCGACTTCACCTATACCGAGGCGATGCTCAAGCACTTCATCAAGAAGGTGCACAAGTCGCGCGTGCTGCGCCCGAGCCCGCGCGTGCTGGTCTGCGTGCCGGCCGGCTCGACCCAGGTCGAGCGCCGCGCGATCAAGGAATCGGCCGAGGAAGCCGGTGCCCGTGACGTGTACCTGATCGAAGAGCCGATGGCCGCCGCGATCGGCGCCGGCATGCCGGTCACCGAGGCCCGTGGCTCGATGGTCATCGACATCGGCGGCGGCACCACCGAAGTGGCGGTGATCTCGCTCAACGGCATCGTCTATTCGGCCTCGGTCCGCATTGGCGGCGACCGCTTCGACGAGTCGATCACCAACTACGTACGCCGCAACCACGGCATGCTGATCGGTGAAGCCACCGCCGAGCGCATCAAGGTCGAGCTGGGCTGTGCCTACCCGCAGGCCGAGGTGCAGGAGCTGGAAATTTCCGGCCGCAACCTCGCCGAGGGCGTGCCGAAGATGATCAAGATCAGCTCCAACGAGGTGCTGGAAGCGCTGCACGAGCCGCTGTCGGGCATCGTCAGCGCGGTCAAGCTGGCGCTGGAGCAGACCCCGCCGGAACTGTGCGCCGACGTCGCCGAGCGCGGCATCGTGCTGACCGGTGGTGGCGCGCTGCTGCGTGACCTGGACCGCCTGATCTCCGAAGAAACCGGCCTGCATGTGCAGGTGGCCGACGATCCGCTGACCTGCGTGGCCCGCGGTGGTGGTCGTGCGCTGGAGCTGGTGGACATGCACGGCAACGAGTTCTTTGCGCCGGAATAAGCCGTCCCGGCCGATCCTGCCCGCCGCGCCCTTCCGGGGTGCGGCCCGCCGCGATGGCGGGCCGGCACCGGCGGGGCGTCCGCGTGTTTCCCCTCCGCCTTCTGCCAGTTGAATCGTTGCCGTGCCGCCCTACGCCGGTCCTCCCGTCGCCTCCCGATCCGGTGATGCCGCCAGCCCCCTGCGGTTGCTGGCCTACCTCGCATTGGCCATCACCCTGATCGTTCTCGACGACCAGGCGGGCTGGCTGGCGCGCCTGCGCGAGCAGGCCAACAGCCTGGTGCAGCCGGTGTGGGCGCTGGCCGGCCTGCCCGGCAAGCTGGGCAACCAGGTCAAGGATTCCGCAGCCAGCCACACCCAGCTGGTCACCGAAAACCGCGAACTGCGCAACCAGCTGCTGCTGGCCAATGCGCGTCTGACCCGCCTGCAGACCGCCGCGCTGGACAACGCCCAGCTGCGCGAACTGCTGAACGTGGCCGAGCGCAGCGGCCTGGACGTGCAGCTGGCGCCGATCCTGGATATCGACCTGGACCCGGTGAAGCAGCGCCTGGTGCTCGATGCCGGCAGCCGCGAAGGCGTGCACGTCGGCCAGGCGGTGATCGATGCCGGCGGCCTGATGGGCCAGGTGATCAGCGTCACCGGCGGCACGTCGACCGTGCTGCTGCTGACCGATCCCGATCATGCGGTGCCGGTGACCGTGGCCCGCAACGGCGTGCGCCTGATCGTGTACGGCCGCGGTGACAAGCTGGAGCTGCGCGACATCCCGCTCAGCGCTGGCGTGGAAGTGGGCGATGAGATCGTCACCTCCGGCCTGGGCGGCCGCTTCCCGGCCGGCTTCCCGGTCGGCACCATCACCGGGCTGCGCCCGGACGATACCCATGCGTTCCTGGTCGGCGAACTGAAGCCGGCGGCACAGCTTGACCGTGGCCGCGACGTGCTGCTGCTGCGCCCGGGCGCGGCGATCCGCATCCCGCCGGAACTGCGCCTGCAGCTGGAAGAGGCCGCGCCGGGTGGCCCGGCCAATGCCACGACGGGTTCGGCCAACGCCGCGGCCATGCCGGCCGCAGGCCAGCAACCGTCCACGTCTGCCCCCGCGTCCCACCTTGACCCCGCGCCTGCGGCGCGCCCCCTTGAACAACAAGGGGGCTCCACTCCAGCCAGCTCCACGGTAGTGCCGACCGCTGGTCGGCAACCGCAGCCCACGCAACCGCAGCCGGAGGCCCAGCGATGAGCCGCCTGCGCGACAACCCGTGGGTGCTGCCGGCCAGCCTGGTGGTGGCCCTGCTGCTGGGCCTGCTGCCCTTGCCGGCGCTGCTGCAGCCGCTGCGCCCCTACTGGCTGGCGCTGGTGCTGGCGTACTGGGTGATTGAAGCGCCCGAGCGCGTCGGGCTGGGCATTGCCTTCGCCAGCGGCGTGGTCGCCGACCTGCTGTACGGCGGTGTGCTCGGCGAACAGGCGCTGCGGCTGGTGATGCTGGCCTTCATCCTGCAGCGCTTCCGCGCCCGCATCCGTTTCTTCCCGATGTCGCAGCAGATGCTGGCCATCGGGGGCCTGCTGTTCAACGACCGCATCGTCAGTGCGCTGGTCCACATCGTGGTGGATGAGCCGACCCTGCCGTGGTCGTACTGGTGGGCGCCGCTGCTGGGCATGGGCCTGTGGCCGCTGGTGTTCGTGCTGCTGGACGCGGTGCGCTTCGGCAAGCGCGGGCGCTGAGCCATGATCCCGCGCCGCCAGGTCAAGAACCCGCACGCCGAAGCCGAACAGTTCCGCCGCCGCGCGGCACTGGGTTTCCTCGGTGTGCTGGTCTGCCTGCTGGGCCTGGGGGGCTGGTACTTCAAGCTGCAGGTGCTGGACCACGACGTCTACGCCACGCGCTCGGAAGCCAACCGCATCAAGCCGCGGCCGGTGGTGCCGGGGCGCGGCATGATCTACGACCGCAACGGCCGCCTGCTGGCCGAGAACGTACCGGCGTTCCGCCTGGACGTGACCCCGGACAAGGTCAAGGACATGGACGCCACCCTCGAAGGGTTGGCGAAGATCATCAGCCTCAGCCCGGAAGAGCTGGAAGCATTCAACAAGTCGCGCAAGGCGCGCCGCAAGTTCCTGCCGGTCACGCTGAAGCTGCGCATGAGCGACGAGGAGATGGCGCGCTTTGCGGTCGACCGCTGGCGCTTCCCCGGCGTCGAGCTGGAGCCCTACCTGACCCGGCGCTACCCGTACGGCGACCTGTTCGCGCACATCATCGGCTACGTCGGCCGTGTCGATGACAAGGACCTGGAGATCCTCGGCGAGGGCAATGCGGCGCTGACCCATATCGGCAAGTCCGGCCTGGAGCGCTATTACGAGCAGCAGCTGCGCGGCAAGGTGGGCTACGAGCAGGTCGAGACCAACGTGCAGGGCCGTGCGATCCGCACCATCGGCCGCGTCGCCGCGCAGTCCGGCGCCGACCTGCGGTTGTCGATCGACGCCGACCTGCAGCGCGCCATGGTCGCCGCCTTCGGCGACCAGGAAGGCTCGGCAGTGGCGATGGACCCGCGCACCGGCGAAGTGCTGGCGATGGTCAGCCTGCCGTCCTATGACCCCAACCTGTTCGTCAACGGCATTTCCCATGCCGATTTCAAGGCGCTGAACGAGAACCCGTCGCGGCCACAGTTCAACCGCCTGGTACTCGGCGGTGTCGCGCCGGGCTCTACGCTGAAGCCGCTGATCGGCCTGGCCGGGCTGGATTCGGGCGTGCGCCGGCCGGAAGACAAGGTGCTGTCCACCGGCATGTTCTACCTGCCGGGGACCTCGCGTGGCTGGGGCGATGCCCACCGTGGCGGCCACGGCTGGACCGACCTGCGCAAGTCCATCGCCGAATCGGTCAACACCTATTACTACCGGCTGGCGCTGGACCTGGGCATCGAGCGCTTCGACCATTACATGGAGTACTACGGCTTCGGCCAGCCGACCGGCATCGACCTCACCGGCGAGATCGGAGGCATCCTGCCGTCGCCGGCCTACAAGCGGAAGAGCCGCAAGGAAGCCTGGTTCCCCGGCGATACGGTCAACATCAGCATCGGCCAGGGCGACTGGAAGGTCACCCCGCTGCAGCTGGCGCGTGGCGTCAGCGGCCTGGCCGATGGCCAGCTGCGCACCCCGCACCTGGTGATCCAGCAGCGCGACGGTTTCGACAGTGACTGGACGGCCATGCCGGCGGGCGAGAGCAAGCCGGTCAGCCCCAACCCCAACAATGTGCAGGCGGTGCGCGAAGGCATGATGGCGACCATGCGGCCCGGTGGCAGTGGCTGGCGCGTGGCGGTCGGTGCGCCGTACGTGATGGCCGGCAAGACCGGTACCGCGCAGGTCATCAGCCGCAAGGGCACGGCCGCAGTGAATCCCAAGAGCCTGCCAATGCACCTGCGCCACCGCGCGCTGTTCGTCGGTTTCGCACCGGTCGAGAACCCGGTGATCGCGATTGCGGTGGCGGTGGAAGGCGGCGGCTACGGCGGCTCGGCGGCTGCGCCGATCGCGCGCAAGGTGTTCGATGCCTACCTGCTGGGCAAGATGCCCGAAGGCATGCAGCCGCTGGACAGCGAACGCGGCACCACCGCCATCGGCGCTACCGCGTTCGACAACGAAGACGCCGGTGCACGCCAGGCCGGCGACCTCGCTGCGGCACAGCTGGGCGAACACCCGGTGCTGGTCGGCGTGCCCGCGCCGGCCCCGGCACCGGTACCGCAGCCGGCTGGGCCAGCCGCCGCGGCGCTGCCGGCGACGCCGCGTCCGAGCGCCGTGGAGCCCGCACGATGAAGGTGTTCCTGCGCTGGGCCGGCGACATGCTGCGCCGCTTCTTCAGCACGCTGGACTGGGTACTGTGCCTGGCCCTGGGCACGCTGATGGTGATCGGCCTGGCCACCTTGAAGAGCGCCGGTGGCGACGGCCTGGTAATGGCCCAGGGCGCGCGTTTCGCGGTGGGCATGGCGGCGTTGTGGGGCATCTCGCGGGTACCGATCCTGCGCATCCGCTCGGCCACGCCGATGATCTACGCGATCTCGATGATTCCGCTGCTGGCGGTGTTCGTGCTGGGCACCGGCAAGTATGGCCGGCAGTGGCTGGACCTGAAGTTCTTCTACCTGCAGCCGGCCGAACTGCTGAAGGTCAGCCTGCCGATGATGGTGGCCTGGTACCTGCACAAGATGCCGCTGCCACCGCGCTTCAGCACGGTGCTGACCGCGCTGGTCATCATCGGCGTGCCGACCGGCCTGGTCATGCTGCAGCCCGACTTCGGCACCGGTGTCCTGATCGCCGCCAGCGGCGTGTTCGTGCTGCTGCTGGCGGGACTGCCGTGGTGGTGGGTCGGCCTCGGCGTGGGGGGCGTTGCCGCGGTCGCGCCGGTGGCCTGGTTCTGGCTGCTGCGACCGTACCAGAAGGATCGCATCATGATGTTCCTGGACCCGGAGATGGACGCGCTGGGCGCCGGCTGGAACATCATCCAGTCGAAGATCGCGATCGGCTCGGGCGGCTTCGACGGCAAGGGCTGGGGCGAAGGTTCGCAGTCGCACCTGAACTTCATTCCCGAGCAGACCACCGACTTCGCGTTCTCGGTGCTGAGCGAGGAATTCGGCTGGATCGGCGTGGCCACGGTGCTGGCGCTGTACCTGGTGGTGATCGGGCGTTGCCTGTGGATCGCCAGCCAGTCGCGCGATTCCTATTCGCGCCTGCTGGCCGGTGCCACCGGGCTGGCGTTCTTCGTCTACGTGCTGGTCAACGGCGGGATGATTTCCGGCCTGCTGCCGGTGGTGGGCGTGCCGATGCCGCTGATCAGCTACGGCGGTACCTCGGCGGTCTCGCTGCTGGCGGGCTTCGGGCTGGTGATGGCGGTGCGCAGCCACAATCCGGTGCACGGCGGTTACGGCTAGCACTGTAAGCAGCCGAGCATGGCTCGGCTCTACAGAGGGCCGAAGCGGCCTGACAGCTTCACGCAAGCGCGCGTTGCTACCGTGGCCGGCGTGTACTGGAAACGACTCCTGGGCGGCTGCCGTGAGGCGGTGCGCACGATCGATCTGCCGTTGCTGGCCGCGCTGTTGATCCTGATGGGTGCTGGCCTGGCGGTGCTGCACAGCGTATCCGGCCCGGTGGCCGGGCAGGCGGCGCGCTTTGCCGGCGGCCTGTTGGCGATGTGGCTGCTGTCGCGGGTTCCGCTGCCGCGCCTGCGCGCGTGGACGCCCGCGCTGTATGCGGCGTCGATGCTGCCGCTGATGGCGGTCTACGTGATCGGCACCGGCAAGTACGGACAGCGCTGGCTCAACCTCGGCGTGTTCTACCTGCAGCCGTCGGAGCTGCTCAAGCTGAGCCTGCCGTTGATGATGGCGTGGTACCTGCACCGGCAACCGCTGCCACCGTCGCCACGCACGGTGCTGACATCGGCGGTGCTGATCGGCGTGCCGGCGGTGCTGATCCTGATGCAGCCCAATCTCGGCACCGCCACGCTGGTCACCGCCAGCGGCGTGTTCGCCCTGCTGCTGGCCGGCCTGCACTGGGGCTGGGTGGCCACCGGCGCCACCGGACTGGCGGTGGCCGCGCCGTTGGCGTGGTTCGGCCTGCTGCGGCAGTACCAGAAGGATCGCGTGCTGACCTTCCTCGACCCGGCGGCGGACCCGCTGGGTACCGGCTGGAACATCCTGCAGTCGCGCATCGCGATTGGCTCCGGGGGCTGGCAGGGCCGCGGCTGGGGGCAGGGCACCCAGGCCACGCTGGATTTCCTGCCCGAATACACGACCGACTTTGCATTCTCGGTGCTGGCCGAAGAATTCGGCTGGATCGGCGTAGCGACGCTGTTCGCGTTGTACCTGTTCGTTGTCGGGCGCTGCCTGTGGATCGCGGTGCACGCACGCGACACCCATGCACGGTTGCTGGCCGGCAGCCTCGGGCTGGCCTTCTTCGTCTATGTACTGGTGAACGGTGGAATGATCTCCGGCCTGCTGCCGGTGGTGGGTATTCCGATGCCGTTGATCAGCTACGGCGGGACATCGGCGGTTTCGCTGCTGGCCGGCATCGGGCTGGTGATGGCGGTGCGCGGGCATCGGCCGGTGCACGGGGGATAGGGGTTCCAGCCAACGGCGCCGCCCCTCGTGGGTGGTCGCATAACGCGGCTCATGTGTGGGGCGGGCGCGGTGGGTTCGCAGGACACGCCGTAAACCCGTCCCTGGGGGCTTGGCAGCCGCTTGCTGCGTACACGGCAAGACCGGGGTTGGGCGTCCTGCCCAACCCGCCCGAGGCATGCCTCGGGCCCATGCGGCTGACACCCCCGCGTATACCCAACCCGACCAGCCCACCCGCGGCTTCTGCTTTCCGCAACAAACCCCACCCACGAGGGGCGGCGCCGTTGGCTGGACACTTCCTGACTCTGCGCAACGCCCGTTGTGTAAGCGTTCTCACGCTCCGTCATAGCGGTATCCCTGCTGACGAAAGTCCATAAAAAGCGTTAGCTGGTTCACACTTTTACAGCGCGTTGATCCTGATCAATGGACTTGTCGTAATCGGCCTGCACAATGGCGGCCCGTTCGGCACGGCGCGCCGTCAATCGATGCAGCGCGAGGGGGCGTCGAGCGGGAAGCAGTACTGATCCAACGGGTACAGGGAGCGCGGGGTACTGCCACTGGGGAGCGGCAGCCGCGCAGGTATCGACCGGATCCGGTCGCCGGTTGCGTCTGCGGGGATGGGGACGCAACCGGCAACCTCTGCCTGAATGGGGAAGAGTGATCACGACGTCTTCACATTTCCCGCTGCTCGCAGGCAAATCGTTGTGATTCATGGTGTTAGGGGTTTTAATTCATCTATGACCTGCTAACCTGCGACGATGATTCGACGCACTCTGGCCTGCATGCTCACCCTCGGCCTGGTCGCCTGCGCGACCCAGCCGAAGTCCCCGCCGTCTTCGCCCCAGGCCAGCAGTACGCCGCGCCAGCCCGCCGCCAAGGTTCATGGCCCGGCCGAGGCGGCACCCGAAGCCACCGCTGCCACGGCGCCGCCGGTTGACCTCACGCCGGTACCGTTCGACGTCGCGCGGGCCCGCTTCATCGCCGATACCGCCAAGCGCTATGGCCTGAAGCCGGACCAGATCAGCAGCGTGCTCGACCAGGCCCAGGTCCGCCAGCCGATCATCGCCGCGATGTCGCGCCCGGCAGAGCGGGTCAAGCCGTGGAACGAATACCGGCCGATGTTCATCAGCAAGGCGCGCATCGATGGCGGCCGTGCGTTCCTGGCCGAGCATCGCGCTGAGCTGGATCGCGTGCAGCAGCGCACCGGGGTGCCGGCCGAAGTGATCGTGGCGATCATCGGCGTGGAAACCAGCTACGGCAAGAACGCCGGCAGTCATCGCGTGCTGGATGCGCTGTACACGCTGGCGTTCTATTACCCGCGCAGTGGCGACCCCGCCAAGCTGGAACGCGAAGTCCGCCGCGAACTGTTCTTCCGCGACGAGCTGGCCAAGCTGTTCGAGCTGGGCCGCGAAGAGAAGCTGGACATCACCACGCTCAAGGGCAGCTATGCCGGTGCGATGGGCATGGGCCAGTTCATGCCGTCCAGCTACCTCGATTACGCCGTGGATGGCAACGGCGATGGCCGCCGCGACCTGTTCAACAGCTATGACGACGTGTTCTCGTCCATCGCCAACTACTTCGTGAAGAAGGGCGGCTGGGTGCGGGGCGGGCAGGTCGCCGTGCCGGCCACGCTGGCAGCGGGCCGCGAAGAATTCAATCCGACCGAATGGATGCCGACCTGGTCGCTGGCCGAGCTGGCGCAGCGTGGCTACCAGCCGAGCGCAGCGGTGCAGCCGGGCGCCACCGCGACCCCGATCACCCTTGAAGGCAGCACCGGCAAGCAGTACTGGCTGGGCTTCCAGAACTACTACGCGATCACCCGCTACAACCTCTCGAAAATGTACGCGATGGCCGTGTTCCAGTTGTCCCAGGCCATCGCCGGACAGGAGCTGCCCCCGGCATGAACATCAGATGGCTGGTCCCAGGCTTGATCGTCCTCGCGCTGGCCGCCTGCAGCAGCGCGCCGAAGAAGCCGGCCACGGCCGGCCACGGTGGCAAGTCCGGCGGCACGCTGGTGCAGGGCCGCGGCTCGCGACCGGCGCACTGCCCGGAAGGCTCGCCGTACGCGGCGGCCAAGGAAGACCTGAGCACCCGCGGCAACTACACCGCCGGGGGCCTGTACAAGCCGGGCGTGCGTGACAGCACCCCGGACTACGTTCCCAACGTGGCCTGCATTCCCGAGCCGGAAGTAACGGCCGAGGAACGCTCGGCGATCGGCAACAAGTCGCCGTACGTGGTGCTGGGCAAGTCGTACAACGTGCTTGACGACACCCGCAACTATGTCGAGCGCGGCACCGCGTCGTACTACGGCGCCAAGTTCCATGGCCGCCTGACCTCCAACCGCGAGGTCTATGACATGTACCAGTTCACCGCCGCGCACAAGACGCTGCCGCTGCCCAGCTTTGCCCGCGTGACCAATCTGGACAATGGTGAATCGGTGATCGTGCGCGTCAACGACCGCGGCCCGTTCCATGATGGCCGCGTGGTCGATCTCAGCTATGCCGCCGCGGTGCGCCTGGGCATCACCCAGCGCGGCACCGGCAATGTCGAGGTGCGCGCGCTGCAGCCGGGCGAAAGCAACCTGCTGGCGCAGAAGCCGTCGCGCCGCGAGCGCCGTGCGGCCGAAGCCGCGGCCAGCGCGGTGGCCAGTGCACGCCCGGCAGCCAGCACGCGCACCGCCGCCGACAGCGACATCGATCGCCTGGTCAAGCGCCTGCCGGCCGATGGCATGCCTGCGCGTGGCCAGCCCGCCACCACCCAGGGCGTGGCCAGCAGCGTGCCGGACGTGGCGGTCAGCAGCCTGCCGCCGAGCGCGCCGCCTTCGCGCAGCCCCGCGCCGGTTGCCGCCGTTGTCGCCAGCAGTGCCCCGCGCGCGGTGGCAGCGGCGCCGGTGCGCAGCGCCGCGGTCACGCCGGCCGCCCCCAGCCTGTCGCAACAGGTGGTGGGCGCGGTGATGGTGCAGGTCGCCAGTTTCTCCAACCGCGACAACGCCAACCGTGCGATGGGCCAGCTCAATGCCGCCGGCATCGTCGGCGCGACCATCAGTGACATCGCCGCCGGTGGCCGCACCCTGTTCCGCCTGCGGGTTCCCGCCAGCGACCATGCCAGCGCCGCGGAACTTGTCGGCCGTATCGCCGGTCTGGGCCTGGGTTCGCCGCAGATCGTCAAGGATTGATCCGCGCGGGCCGGTGCTGCCGGCCCACGCTCCCCCGGCCTTACAATGGCCGTTACGTTCCACCCTCCATTCCTGGCCGTCCCCTGGAGCCTGCTGTCCAATGAATTTCCGTTCCGCCGCCACTGCCCTGGCCGCCACCCTGGTGGTGGGCCTGGCTTCCGCCCAGACGCCGCTGCCGACTCCGGCCACGCCGGCGCCTGCCGCCGCCGCTGCCGCCCCGGCCACCGTCGCCACTCCGCCGGCCCCGGCACCGAGCGTGTCCAAGGCCTGGGTCCTGATGGATTACGCCACCGGCCAGGTGCTGGCCGGCGAGAACGTCCATGAGCAGCTGGCCCCGGCCAGCATCACCAAGGTGATGACGTCCTACGTGGTCGCCGCCGAAGTCAAGAACGGCAAGGTCCGTGCGGATGACCAGGTGATGATGAGCGAGCGCGCCTGGCGCGAAGGCGGCGCGGGTACCGATGGCAGCTACAGCGGCTTCCCGGTCAACCAGACCGCACGCCTGGAAGACATGGAAAAGGGCATGGCGATCCAGTCCGGCAATGACGCCGCGATCGCCCTGGCCGAACACGTGGCCGGCAGCGAGGAAGCCTTTGCCTCGCTGATGAACAGCTACGCCGCCAAGATCGGCATGAAGGACTCGCACTTCGTCAACGCTCACGGGCTGACCGCGCAGGGCCACCACAGCACCGCCTACGACCTCGCGCTGCTGGGCCGCGCGATGGTGCGCGATTACCCGGAAACCTACGCGTACAACAAGATCAAGGAATTCCAGGTCGGCAGCATCAAGCAGCCGAACCGCAACCTGCTGCTGTGGCGCGATGGCAGCGTGGACGGCATCAAGACCGGCCATACCTCTGAAGCCGGCTACTGCCTGATGAGCTCGGCCCAGCGTGGCGACCAGCGCCTGATCGCCGTGGTGCTGGGCGGTGCGTCGGAGAAGCAGCGTGCCGATGACAGCCTGGCCCTGCTGAACTGGGGCTTCCGCTTCTTCGAGACCCACCGCCTGTACGAGCCGGGCAAGGCCGTGGCCGAGCACAAGGTCTGGAAGGGCACCACTGACAAGGTGCAGCTGGGCGTGGCCCAGCCGATGCTGGTCAGCGTGCCGCGTGGCCGCTACAACGACCTGAAGCCGAGCATCGACGTGCCGAAGACCCTGGAAGCACCGTTCACCGCTGGCCAGCAGGTCGGCACCGTGAAGGTCACCCTGGATGGCAAGGTCATTGCCGAGGCCCCGCTGGTGGCGGTGGCTGCGGTCGAACAGGCCGGCTTCTTCAAGCGCCTGTGGGACAGCTTCTGGATGTGGTGGGAATCGGAATGATCCACGCCCCGGCGTGGTGAATGGAAAAGGCCGGCGAATGCCGGCCTTTTTCATTGCAGCGGGTGCGCCGGGCCACGCGGCCGGCAGCCGTCCGTTTGATCGGCCTCACAGCGAGCGGCTGATGGTGAAGCTGCCGAACACCGGGGCCTCGCGCTGGCCGTAGAACTCGCGGGTGCTGTGGTAGCGCGCCACCGCGAACTTCCAGCGGCCGTGCGTCAGCGCCATGCCGTAGCCGCCCTGCGCCACCACGTGCCGCTTGTCGACGCTGTGGCTGCTGCGGAACGTGTTGCCGTCCAGGGTGATGTCGCGGATCATCCATGCCGCATCGGTGGTGACGAACATGTGCCACGACCAGCCGCTCGGGCGGCCACCGCGTGTCGGCGCCGTGTTCTCACCGGCCGGACGCAGCGGCGTGCTGCCGAAATCATCGGGCAGCTTCCAGCCGAATCGCACTTCGCCACCGGCGTTGGCCTTGGTTTCCAGGTTGCCGATCGCGCCGCCGTAGTGGCTGATCGCATCCCAGCCCCAACCGCCGGCATTGATGCTGGCATCGGCCGGCCAGCGGCGCATGCGCTCATGGGTCAGCATGAACACCGGTTCGTTGTGCAGCTGGTTGTCCCAGCCCTCGAACTTCTTGTCGTTGAGGATGTTGTGCACCGCGTCCTGCACCTGCTTGCCCTGCGCCCACGGGCCGACCACGCCCAGCGCCAGCTGGGTGGTCTGCAGGCGGTCGCCACTGCGCGCGTTGAAGCCGAAGCTTGCAATCAGCACGCCGGCATACGGGCGGTCGTCCTTGATCAGGTCGCGGCGGGTCGGGTCGGTCGGGGTGAAGATGCCCTGGCCGATGCTGAAGATCATGTTCTGCTGTTCGAACCTGCCCGGATGCAGGCCTTCCAGGTACTGGTTCACCCAGCGCGCCATGCGCGGCAGGCAGGGGTCGTCGGTGTAGTCGACCAGGTTCGGCGAGACCAGGGTCAGCTGCGCGCCGTTGGTGTAGCCCTGGTCCTGGTGGCGGCCACCGAACAGGTCGTTGTCGACGCGGAAGTTGATCTGCGGCGGGTGGTCGCGCATCGCATCCGGGCCGCATTGTTCGGCGGCCTGGGCGGCGAGGGGAAGGGCAGCAGCGAGCAGGCCGGACAGCCCGAAGGCGGCAAGGCGGCGTTGGGAAGGGGGGCTCATCGGGGCGGATTCTTTTGTCGTTTTCAGCCGCGACACGGTACCCCCTGGGGACCCCCGAAACGACCACGCCGGGCTCACTTGTCTGTTCCGAAAACAACATTGTCCGCCCGACACAATGTGATACGTGAATCGATCCAGCGGCCTGGCCTTGACCGAATGTGTCGCTATCGGCATTTCAGTCAGCTGCGGTTGTGGTTGGGTCCCTGCATGCCCTATCCTCTGCGCCGGCGCCTGGGGGGCGCCCAACAAGGATTCAGGTCCCAGACCCTTTACTCAACCCATGGATTGTGCTTCGCCGTCGGCGAGGTGCTGGATGACTCAAATGAACAAATCGAATTCGCTCGCCCATGCGCTGGCCTGCGCGTTGCTGGGTGCCGGTCTGGTGGCCGTCAGTGCACCGGCGTCGGCGGGTCTGCGCGACAGCTTCGCCAACAGCCGCACCTCTGCCCAGGAGCAGAGCAAGAAGGGCCAGGCCGAGATTCCGGTCTGCACCAAGCCGCTGGGTTCCATCTCGGTGATCGAACCGGAAGACGTGGTGAACTGGTGGACCGGCCAGCAGCTGCCGGCGCCGTCGAAGCTGATCAAGGTCTTCGTCAACAAGTCCAAGTGCTTCACCCTGGTCGACCGTGGCGTCGGCATGGCGGCCGCCCAGGCCGAGCGTGCGCTGGCCAGCGAAGGCCAGCTGCGCGGCCGCTCCAACATCGGCAAGGGCCAGATCCGCGCCGCCGATTACGTGCTGGTGCC
Source organism: uncultured Stenotrophomonas sp. (assembly GCF_945952405.1). Taxonomy (GTDB): domain Bacteria; phylum Pseudomonadota; class Gammaproteobacteria; order Xanthomonadales; family Xanthomonadaceae; genus Stenotrophomonas. The sequence goes on from NZ_CAMFIA010000007.1 coordinate 189,572, forward strand.
GGACCTGATCTCGCAGAACAGCAACGCCGGCGGCAACGCCATTGGCGGCCTGCTGGGCGGCCTGATCGGTGGCAAGGCCGGCGCGGTGGTCAGCGGCCTGAACTTCCGCAGCAAGACCGCGGACGTGACCCTGACCCTGACCGACGTGCGTTCGTCCGAGCAGGTGGCCATCGTCGAGGGCAACTCGAAGAAGACCGACCTGGGCTGGGGCGCCGGTGGCGGCCTGTTCGGCGGCGGCGGCATCGGCGCGATGGGCGTGGGCGGCTATGCCAACACCGAAATCGGCCAGGTGATCACCCTGGCTTACCTGCAGGCCTACACCAACATGGTGGCCGAGCTGGGTGGCCTGCCGGCCAATGCCTCGGCGGCCAACGCCGGCCAGGCGGTGACCATGCTCAAGGCCGGCCGCCTGCTGGCCAATGCCAAGGGTACCGGCGCGCCGGTGCGCTCGCTGGAACCGGGCATGCTGCTGTACCCCACCGGCGTCAAGGAAGGCACCATGTGGGAAGTGGAAGACGAAATGGGCAACAAGGGCTGGGTCAATTCCACCCTGATGGAAACGGCCAAGTAAGCCGCCTGCGTGCCGGCCGGGTGCCGGCACGCGTCGCCTGCCGGGGCCGGCCTTTGTGGGCCGGCCCCTATCATGGGCGCCGCCCCGCTGCAACGCAGCGGCTCGCCGGTGCCGCTTTTGACTTTGATGAATACTCTTGGGTTTGTTGCCCTGCGGCCCGATAATGGGTCCATGGAAATCAAGTCCGACAACCCCGACCACGGCTTCCAGTTCCCCGGCCAGTTCGAGCTCAGCGCCATGGGCCCGGCCAACCGCGGCCTGGAACATGAGCTTCCCCGCCTGCTGCTGGCTGCCGGCATCGATGTCGTCAATGAACGCATCAGCTGGAAGCATTCGACCAACGGCAAGTACGTGTCCGTCCGCATCGTGTTCAAGGCCGACAGCCGCGAACAGTACGATCTGGCGCACCAGGCACTGCGCGACCACCCGGAAGTGAAGTGGACGCTGTAGCCGACAGCTGCCCGGCCGAAGCCGCCCCGGAAGACCGCGCGCCGCGCCCGGCGCTGGTCCGCGACCTCGGCCGCCAGGCCTACGAGCCGGTGTGGCGCGCCATGCAGCGCTTCACCGACCAGCGCAGCGAGGCCGATGCGGACGAGCTGTGGGTGGTCGAGCATGACCCGGTGTTCACCCTGGGCCAGGCCGGCAAGGACGAACACGTGCTGGCGCCGGGCGCGATCCCGGTGCTGCATGTGGACCGTGGCGGCCAGGTGACCTATCACGGGCCCGGCCAGATCGTGGTCTACCCGTTGTTGCGCCTGCCGCGGCTGGGCATTGGCGTGCGCGACTATGTGTGCCGCATCGAGCAGGCCATCATCGATACCCTGGCCGAGTGGAACATCGGGGCCGAACGCCGCGAAGGCGCCCCGGGTGTCTACGTCGGTGGCGCCAAGATCGCCGCACTCGGCATCCGCGTCCGTCGCGGCTGCACCTTCCATGGCCTGGCCTTCAACGTGTCGATGGACCTGGAACCTTTCCACCGTATCAACCCCTGTGGCTACCAGGGGTTGCAGGTGACCTCGGTAGTAGACTTGGGCGGGCCCTCCGGGATGGAGGCCGTCAAGCCGGTGCTGCTGGACCACCTGGCCCGCCAGTTCGGCCTGCTGCTGCAGCACACGCCCGAACTGCCCGATCTTTCTGCGGCCGCCTGACCGCTCCCCGGAACTGCCATGACTGAAACCACCGCCCGTTCCATTCCCCTGCAGATCGTGCAGGGCGACTCTCCGTCCGCCGCGCCGTTGCAGGCCGGGGTCAAGCAGCTGGGCGGTGACAAGATCAACCGCTCGCCAGTGCAGTTCGCCGACGCGCCGGTGCTGCGCAAGCCCTCCTGGATCCGCGTGCGCATTCCCTCGGGCAATGCGGTGCAGAACCTGAAGGCCAAGCTGCGCGAGAACCGCCTGGTGACGGTGTGCGAGGAAGCCAGCTGCCCGAACATCCACGAATGCTTCGGTCACGGCACCGCCACCTTCATGATCCTCGGCGAGGTCTGCACCCGCCGCTGCTCGTTCTGCGACGTGGCCCACGGCCGGCCGAAGCCGCCGGATGCCAACGAGCCGGCCAGCCTCGGCCAGACCGTGGCCGACATGGGCCTGAAGTACGTGGTGGTGACCAGCGTCGACCGTGATGACCTGCGTGATGGTGGTGCCCAGCACTTCGTCGACTGCATCAGCGCCATCCGCGAGAAGTCGCCGGGCACCCGCATCGAAGTGCTGACCCCGGACTTCCGTGGCAAGGGCCGCATGGAGCGCGCGCTGGAGATCCTGGCGCAGAACCCGCCGGACGTGTTCAACCACAACATCGAGACCGTGCCGGACCTGTACCGCAACGTGCGCCCGGGCGCGGACTACCAGTGGTCGCTGAACCTGCTGAAGAACTTCAAGGCGCAGCACCCGGAGGTGCCGACCAAGAGCGGCATCATGCTGGGCCTGGGCGAAGACTTCGAACAGATCAAGGCCACCATGCGCGACCTGCGCGCGCACGACGTGGACATGATCACCATCGGCCAGTACCTGCAGCCGACCGCGCACCATCATCCGGTGCTGAAGTACTGGACCCCCGAGGACTACAAGGCGCTGGAAGACTACGGCTACGAGCTGGGCTTCAGCCACGTGGCCTCCGGCCCGATGGTGCGCTCGTCGTACCACGCCGACGTGCAGGCCAAGGGCGCCGGGATTTCCTGACGCTCCGCCGGTTGGGGGCGGATGCTCTCTACCGGTGGGAGCGGACCCTCTCTGCCGGTGGGAGCGGACCCTCTCTGCCGGTGGGTGCGGACCGTTGGTCCGCACACCCCAGCCTCTCCTGTAGAGCCGAGCCCATGCTCGGCTGCTGCTTCCGGACAGAGCCGAGCAGGGGCTCGGCTCTACAAGGCTGCCGCTGCCTTCGCCTGCATTCACAATTTGCTACACCGGCCCCGCTAGGCTGGTTTTCCACCGGACGTGGGCGGGTGACAAACCCGGCAACTTTCGGCACTGTCGTGGTGTCTGAACACCCTGCAGTCTCCCCCTTGGCAAGGCGCCTTCGAGCACGTCAATGAAATTCAAAGCCCCCGCATTCCTGATGGCCCTGGCGCTGGTTGCGCCGCTGGCGCTGGCGGCCAAGGCCGACTCGCCCGCATTGCCCGCCGCGGCGACCGCCGATCAGGTGACCACCTCCAAGCTGGTATACGGCCTGCTGTCCGACAGCCGCTACGCCTACCGCCCGCGTGCGCTGGACGAGGCCACCTCCAAGGACGTGTTCAAGCGTTACCTGGAGACCCTGGACGGTGGCAAGCAGTACTTCACCCAGGCCGACGTAGCGCGTTTCGCGCCGTTCGAAGCCAACATCTCCTCGGCCATCCGTGGCGGCGAGCTGGAGCCTGCGTTCCAGGTGTTCGCGGTCTACAAGCAGCGCGTCGGCGAGCGCGTGGCCTATGCACGCAAGCTGCTCAAGCAGGAGCCGGATTTCACTACCGACGAGCGCTTCGAGTACGACCGCAAGAAGGTGCCGTGGGCGGCCAGCAGCGCCGAGCTGGATGAGCTGTGGCGCAAGTCGGTCAAGAACGATTGGCTGCGCCTGAAACTGGCCGGCAAGAAGCCGGATGACATCCGCAAGACGCTGGACAAGCGTTACGCGACGCTGGAGAAGTCGGTCAATGAACTGAAGGGCGAAGACGTCTTCCAGTTCTTCATGAACGCCTATACCAGCGCCGTCGATCCGCATACCGACTACTTCACGCCGCGTACCGCCGAGAACTTCAACCAGGCGATGTCGCTGTCGCTGGAAGGCATCGGCGCGCAGCTGCAGCGCCAGGACGACGTGGTGGTGATCCGCGAGATCATCGCCGGCGGCCCGGCTGCGGTGGATGGCACGCTGAAGCCGGGTGACCGCATCGTCGGCGTCGGCCAGGGCAAGTCCGGCCTGGTCGAGGACGTGATCGGCTGGCGCATCGACGATGTCGTGGCCAAGATCCGTGGTGCCAAGGACACCCAGGTCAAGCTGGAGTTCATTCCGGCGGCCGAGGGTGCCGACGGCAAGCACCACACGCTGGTGCTGACCCGGCAGAAGGTGCGCCTGGCCGAACAGGCCGCCAAGGGCGAGACCATGACCATTCCGGCGGCCAATGGCGAACCGGCGCGGAAGATCGGCGTGATCAAGCTGCCGACCTTCTACCAGGACTTCGAAGGCCGCCGTCGCAATGCCGCCGACTATGCGTCGGCCACCCGCGACGTGGCCAAGCTGCTGGCCGGATTCAAGAACGACAAGCTGGACGGCGTGGTGCTGGACCTGCGCAACAACGGCGGTGGTTCGCTGGATGAAGCGATCGAACTGACCGGTCTGTTCATCGAGCAGGGCCCGGTGGTGCAGGTGCGCGAGTCCGGTGGCCGCGTCACCGTCAACAGCGACCGCAACCAGGGCGTGGCGTGGGATGGCCCGCTGGCGGTGCTGATCAACCGCGGTTCGGCCTCGGCCTCGGAGATCTTCGCCGGCGCCATCCAGGACTACGGTCGTGGCCTGGTGATCGGTGAGACCAGCTTCGGCAAGGGCACCGTGCAGAACATCGTCGACCTCGACCGTTGGCCGAGTGGCGAGACCCAGCGCTTTGGCCAGGTCAAGCTGACCATCGCCCAGTTCTTCCGCATCAGCGGCAGCAGCACCCAGCACAAGGGTGTGGTGCCGGACCTGGCGTTCCCGGCCAGCGTCGATGCCACCGAGTTCGGCGAGAGCACCTACGACAACGCGCTGCCGTGGACCCGCATCGCCGCGGTGCCGCACACCCAGTACGGCAACTTCGCGCCGCTGCTGCCGAAGCTGGAAACCCGGCACGACGCACGCATCGCGTCCGACAAGGAATTCCAGTGGTGGAACGAGGACGTGCAGCAGTTCCGCACCGAGGCAGCGAAGAAGTACATCTCGCTCAACGAGGCCACCCGCCGCGCCGAGCGCGAGCGCCAGGACACCCAGCGCAAGCAGCGCCAGGTGATGCGCAAGGAACTGGGCCTGGCCCTGGACCCGCTGGCCGATGACAGCAGCGACGACGGCCTGACCGGCAACGAGCGTGACATCGTCAAGGATGCCGCCCGCGAGAAGGCCGCCGAGAAGCGTCCGGACCCGCTGCTGCGCGAGTCGGCCTCGATCCTGGCCGACGCGGTGAACCTGCTGGCCAACGACCGTCCGCTGTCGGCGCAGGTGCTGCCGCAGTCCACCGGCGCCGGCCGCTGGGCCGACTGAGCCGGTATAACGGCGCGTGACACCCGAAGGGCCGGCATCGCCGGCCCTTCTGCTTGTGCATGAACGGGTCGCAACGGCGGGGGCGGGCAGGCGCGCTTTCGACCTGCCGCACACGGCGGCGGGACTACCCTTGGCGGTACCGTTCTCGCAGGAGTACCCATGCGGGCCTCCCGTCTTTCCAGCGCTGCCGTGGCCCTCGGCAGCGCCTTGATCCTGTCGGCGTGTGGTGGTCGCGCCGCCGACAGCACGTTGCTGCGTGAATCCTTCGATTCCGGCGACACCTTTTCGCGCACCGTGGAGGGTCGCCCGGGTGATGCCTGCGAGGCGGCACGGCGCACCCTGCTCAGCCAGGGCTATGCCATCGCCCGTTCCGATGAGGCGCAGGTGGAAGGCAACAAGAATTTCCAGCCCCGCGAAGACGACCACGAGCAGCTGGTGCTGCGTATCTCCTGTGCGCCGCGTGGCAACCAGACGCTGGTGTTCGTCAGTGCGGTGCAGGATCGCTACGCATTGAAGAAGAGCCCGACCTCGGCCAGCGTCGGCGTGGGGGCGTTGGGTTCGGTGTCGCTGCCGTTCGGCAGCAATGACGACTCGCTGGTGAAAGTGGCCAGCAGCACGGTCACCGATGCCGGTTTCTATCAGCGCTTCTTCCAGCGCCTGCAGCAGTACCTGCCCGCCGACGCTGGCACGCCTGCTCCGCCTGCAGCTGCACCTCCCGAACCGGTACCCGCCAGCACGGACCAGGGGTGAGCGTGCGCGGCAGCTTGATGGGCATGGCGTTGCTGCTGTTGCCCGTGCTGGCCATGGCGTCTGCGCCGGTGGACTGCACCCAGGGCCTGCTGCAGCGGTTGGGATGGCGCTTCGACGAAGCGGAGATCCCCGCGTTGCAGGTGCACGGCGGGCCGGTATGCACCCGGGCCTCGCTGGCCGAGGCGCAGGCGGCGGGCGATCTGCAGGTGCGCTGGCCGGCAGGCCTGCCTGCTGCTGCACGGCAGGCGCTACTGCAGCAGCTGCTGGACGATCCGGCCACGCTCTGTGCCTATGCCTTTGAACTTGGAGCGGCCACGCGGCGTGCGGCTTCGGCACTACAGGACAATCCCGGCTTCCGCTTTTCCGGCCCGCAACTGGGCTGGATCGGTTTCGGCCTGCAGGGCGCGCAGGCGCAGGGGTGGCAGCGCACGCGCAGTTTCGGCCGCGGCTTCATTCCCAGCGCAGGCAACAGCCGCGCGTTGCAGGCGTTCTACGGCGGTGCGGTGCGTGCCGAATGTGGCGTCGGTCGCCAGGTCGCGCAGCTGGCCACGCAGCGCGAGCTGTATGGCGACGCCGCATTCGATACCGGGTTCGCACCCGGCGAATTGTCGATTGGTACCTTCCTCGCCCTGCACCGGACCGACAGCATCCTGCTCGGCGCGCATGCCGGCGAGTTCTTTGCCGATGGCAAGGCGGTGCGCACGGCGGCGATGGGGCGCCAGGCCTTCGTCGGCGTGCCGGGTTTCATCGAGCACGTGTACGACAAGGGCACGCTGGACGACCTGAGCAACCAGGCCGAGAACTTCGTGGTGGTGGACGTGGGCGACGGCGCTGCGCAGGCCCTGGCCCTGCACGGCGGGCTGGCCTGGTACGACCAGCGCAATGCCGAGCTGTGGCAGCTCGCGCAGGGCATCCCGCGTGTTGGCCTGCGCTACTTCGAGCGCCTGCTGTTCGAGCGCGACCCCGCGCTGCGCGCCGCGCTGGACCCGCGCTACCACGCTGCGCTGGTACGCATGGACCAGCTGCTGGACGATCCGTTCTACCAGCAGTTCGTGATCTATGTGCATCCACGCGGTATACGTCCCATCGGCTACCACATCGCCCGCCTGCTCGATCGCAACCCGCGAACCCCGTTCTCGATCGACCTGGCGGTGCACAATCTGCATACCACGCTCTACCGGCGTTGGCGCGAGGCGCAGTTGCGCCACTGCGCGGCTACCGGCAGGCCAGGCAGCCTGACCCTAGACCCCAACTGAAGGTGAAACAATGGATATTGCAATGATCGGCCTCGGCCGCATGGGCGCCAACATGGCCCAGCGCCTGCATCGCGGCGGCCACCGCGTGGTCGGCTACGACCCGGGCGAGGGCGCCCGCCAGCGCGCCGCCGAGGCTGGCCTGGAGGTGGTTGATTCGCTGGCCGCCGCGGTGGCCGCGCTGCCGGTGCCGCGCGTGGTGTGGCTGATGGTGCCGGCCGGCGAAACCGTGGACCAGACCCTGGGCCAGCTCACCCCGCACCTGGCCGAGGGTGACATCGTCATCGACGGTGGCAACTCCAACTACCAGGACTCGATCCGCCGCGCGAAGGCGTTGGCCGAGGATGACCTGGGCTATGTTGACTGCGGTACCAGCGGTGGCGTGTGGGGCCTGCAGGAAGGCTACAGCCTGATGGTCGGTGGCGAAGCGGCGGTGGTCGAGCAGATCGCGCCGTTGCTGCGCACGCTGGCGCCGGCCGAGGATCGCGGCTGGGCGCGTGTCGGCCCGTCCGGCGCGGGCCACTTCACCAAGATGGTCCACAACGGCATTGAATACGGAATGATGCAGGCCTATGCCGAGGGCTTCGCGCTGATGGAACGCAAGCAGGAGATGGAGCTGGACCTGGCCCAGGTGGCCGAGGTGTGGCGACACGGCAGTGTGGTGCGTTCGTGGCTGCTGGACCTGAGCACCGAAGCGCTGAAGCGCAATCCGTCGCTGGACGGTATCGCGCCGTATGTGGAGGATTCCGGCGAAGGCCGCTGGACGGTGGCCGAAGCGATCGCGCTGGACGTGCCGGCACCGGTGATCACCCTGTCGCTGCTGGAGCGCCTGCGTTCGCGTGAATCCAATTCGTTCACCGACCGCCTGCTGTCGGCGATGCGCAACGAGTTCGGCGGCCACGCGATCAAGAAGTCGTAAGCACCAAGCCGGGTGGGTCCGGTTGAGGGGGGAGCGGCATGGATGCCGCGTTGCCGTTGCCGTTGATTCGGCAGGTGCAGGGCGCAGCCCTGCCGGTCATCCCAACGGCACCCGCCGCCCTTCGCGCGCGCTGTCCATGCCGGCCTGCAACAGCCGCATCAGCTGCAGGGCCTGCGCCGGGCTGACCGTGGCCGGGCCCTCCCCATGCATCGCCGCTGCGAACTGCGCGTACAGCCGCCGGTAGTCACCGGGCAGGTTGTCGACGGTGCTGCGCTGCACGTTGTCTTCGGCATCGCAGCGCAGCAGTTCGCCATGCCGTGGATCGATGCCCCAGCCTGGCGCGCCGGGCGCACTGCCGCGCCGCAACTGCGCTTCCTGCACATCCACGCCGTGCTTGATCCAGCTGGCGCGGCTGCCGTGCACGCTGAAATGCGGCGTGGGCGCCGCCACCAGCGAACCTGCGTGGACGATCGCGCGATGCCGCGGGTAGTGCAGCACCGCATGGAAGTAATCGATGCCGCTGCCCCCCTCGCGCTGCACGGCAAGATCGGCATCGATCGCTTCGGGCCAGCCGAACAGCACCAGCATCTGGTCCAGCAGGTGCGGGCCGAGGTCGTACCACAGCCCGCTGCCGGGGCCATCCTGCTCGCGCCAGCGGTCGCGCACCTGTGGGCGGTAACGGTCGAAATGCGCATGGCACTCGGCGATATCGCCGAGCGTGCCTTCCGCCAGCAGGGCCTGCAGGGTGAGGAAGTCGGCATCGAAGCGCCGGTTCTGGAACACGGTGGCGATGCGGCCGGCTTCGCGCGCGGCCGCCAGCACCGTTTCCGCTTCGGCGATGTCCAGTGCGAAGGGCTTGTCGACCAGTACGTGCTTGCCGGCTGCCAGCGCTGCGATCGCCAGCGGCGCGTGCTGCGCGTTCGGTGTGGCGATCACCACGGCATCCACCGCAGGGTCGTCGAACACCTCCTGCGGCGTGGCGCGCACGTGCACGTCGCTGAACGCGCGCAGCAGCGTGTCGCGCTGCGAACTGACGATGCTGTGCAGCACCAGGCCCGGCGTGTGCTGGATGAGTGGCGCATGGAAGACGCGGCCGGCAAGGCCGTAGCCGATCAGGGCCAGTTGCAGGTCGGGGCGCATGCCAGGACTCCGGCAGTGGGGAAGGGCAGGGTAAACGACGGTGGCGGGCATGCCAAAACTGAACCGTTGCCGCTGCAAACGGTGCGATTCACGGCGGCATGACCGCAACGCTACGCCTGCTCTACAGCGGCTTGTCCAGACTGGCAGCACATTCCGAAGGAGTACGACACGATGAGCAATACGACCCGCACGCTGATTGCCTCGGCCCTGACGCTGGGCCTGGCACTGTCCTCCTCGGCCGCGTTCGCCAAGGATCCGGCCGCGAAGAGCCCGCCCAAGACCGATGCGGCAATGACCCATGCCGACCGGCATGAGTCCAACGAGCCGGTGACCGACAGCTGGATCACCACCAAGGTGAAGGCTGATCTGCTGGCCAGCAGCAACGTTCCGGGTACTGAAATCAAGGTGGAAACGGTCAACGGCGTGGTCAGCCTCAGTGGCACCGTGGCCACCAAGGCCGAGCATGACAAGGCGGTCACCACCGCCAAGGGCATCAAGGGCGTGACCCGCGTTGATGCTGCCGCTCTGAAGGTCAGCGCCGCCGCCAAGCGCTGATGCCGCCGGCGGGCGCCCCAGGCGGGGCGCCCCGCCCCTGTGTAGCGTCGAGCCATGCTCGGCCCCCGGTCGCACGCGCCGGGCAAGGCCCGGCGCGGCAGGAATGCCGTAACCCGTTCAGCCAACCGGGCTGGAAAGCCCAGAGTTGTGACCGCCTGCGCTATATTGCCGGTTCCGCCGCAGCCGGGCTGGTCCCGGCCGATGCCCTGCGGCCGTGCTGAAGAGGATCTATGGCGCTGGTTTTCAGTGACGACATCTGGGACCGCTGGCGGTTGCCGGCCCTGGCGCTGGCGGCCGCCGCGATCATCGTGGTGCCGTGGTTGACGCTGCGCAAACTGCAGGACGACAGCCAGCAGGCGATGGCCTGGGTCAACCACACCCAGGCGGTCGGCATTGCGCTGCAGCAGCTGCAGGCCGATGTACGTGACGTCGAATCGGCCGCGCTCACCCTGTCCAAGGGCGTCGACGCGCCCGGCCTGCGCGAGCGCATGGCACGGGCCAACGATATTCCGGGGCGACTGGCCGAACTGGGCCGGATGACCCGCGACAATCCCGACCAGCTGATCCGCATCGGCCGCATCGAATCGATGCTGGAAGGGCGCATGGCGCTGGCCCGCGAGCTGGCCAAGTCCGAACCGAACAGTGACCAGCGCGAACTGGTGCAGGACCTGAGCACGCGTTATCCCATTCGCGGCCTGGTCGAAGAACTGCAGGCCAGCGAGCAGAAGCTGCTGACCCTGCGTGCCGAGCAGGCGGCGCGCCAGCGCAAGCAGACCGAGCTGGTGGCGTGGAGTTCGCTGGTGGTGCAGCTGGCGCTGCTTGGCCTGGTGCTGTGGCTGCTGCAGAGGCAGATCGGCCGTCGCCTGCATGCCGAACGGCAATCCCTGCGCTCGGCCGCGCGCGCGGCGTCGGTGCTGCAGACCGTGCGCGAACCGATCGTGCTGCTCGACCGTGACCTGCGCGTGCAGCTGCACAATCCCGCATTCGCCGAGCTGTACGGACTGCAGGACGAGCTTGCCGACGGCCTGCTGCTGGAGTCCGTGGGTGACGGTGCCTGGAAGGATACGGTGGTGCGCCAGCGCTTGTCCGATGTACTGCTGCGCGGCCGCGAGCTGTGGGACCTCGAGCACGAGCAGCGCACCGCCGATGGCATGGCGCGCTACATGCTGCTCAACGCGCGGCGCATGCCGCTGCCGGATACCGATGATGAAGTGGTGCTGTTGACTGTCAGTGACGTCACCATGCAGCGTGCGGTGCAGCTGCGCGTGGAAGAACTGAACCGCCAGCTGGAAGGCAAGGTCGCGCAGGTATCCGAGGTCAACCGCGAGCTGGAGGCATTCAGCTATTCGGTCTCGCACGACCTGCGCGCGCCGCTGCGCCACGTGGCCGGCTTCTCCGACAAGCTGTCGCGCCACCTCGGCGACGCCGCCGATGACAAGAGCCGCCATTACCTGGAGGTGATCTCCAGCTCGGCGCGGCGCATGGCGGCGCTGATCGATGACCTGCTGGTCTATTCGCGGCTGGGACGCGCCGCGATGCGCCAGCAGGCGGTGGACATGCAGTCGCTGGTCGCCGATACCCGGGCCATGCTCGATTCCAACCTGCAGGCCGAGGCTGAGGGCAGTGGCCAGCGCCACCAGGTGGAGTGGAGCATCGCGCCGCTGCCGATCGTGGTGGGCGACGAGAACATGATCCGCCAGGTCTGGCTGAACCTGCTCGGCAACGCGGTGAAGTACTCGGGCAACCGCGAGCCGGCGAAGATCCGCGTGGACTACCAGGCCCAGCCCGATGGCGGTCATCAGTTCACGGTCAGCGACAATGGCGCAGGCTTTGACATGGCCTACGCCGGCAAGCTGTTCGGCGTGTTCCAGCGCCTGCACAAGGCCAGTGACTACCCGGGTACCGGCATCGGCCTGGCCAGCGTGCGCCGCGTGCTGACACGGCATGGTGGCCGCATCTGGGCTGAAGCCGAACCGGACGTCGGCGCCACCTTCCACTTCTATCTGCCTCCCGCGATCGACGCGGACAAACAAGGTCCCTCTGCATGACGACTCTGCGCACCATTCTTCTTGCCGAAGACAGCCCGGCCGATGCCGAGATGGCGATCGATGCCCTGGAAGAGGCGCGTCTGGCCAACCCCATCGTGCACGTCGAGGATGGCGTGGAAGTGATGGACTACCTGCTGCGCCGTGGTGCCTTCGCCAACCGCGAGGAAGGCCTGCCGGCGGTGCTGCTGCTGGACATCAAGATGCCGCGCATGGATGGCCTGGAAGTGCTGCGGCAGATCCGCGAGCACGAGGAGCTCAAGCGCCTGCCGGTGGTGATCCTGTCGTCCTCGCGCGAGGAAAGCGACCTCGCCCGCAGCTGGGACATGGGCGTGAATGCCTACGTGGTCAAGCCGGTGGACGTGGACCAGTTCTTCGGAGCGGTGCAGACGCTGGGCAAGTTCTGGGCGTTGATCAACCAGGCACCGGAACTCGAGTGAGCCCATGCCCCTGACCGGTCCCGCCCTGGGGGCGCTGCGCATCCTGCTGGTGGAGGACTCACCGGAAGATGCCGAGCTGATGTCCGAGCAGATGCTCGATGCGGGCCTGGAGGCCCGTTTCGAGCGTGTCGAGAGCGAGGCGGAACTGCGCCAGGCGCTGGTTGCGTTCCAGCCGGACATCGTGCTGTCCGACCTGAGCATGCCGGGCTTCTCCGGTGACGATGCACTGCGCATCGTGCGCGAGACCTCGCCGGAAGTGCCCTTCATCTTCGTCTCCGGCACCATGGGTGAGGAGAACGCGGTGGCGGCGCTGCAGAAGGGGGCCAACGACTACATCATCAAGCATCTGCCGGCGCGCCTGCCGTCGGCGGTGGCGCGTGCGATCCGCGATGCACGCAGCGCAATCGAGCGAGCACGCGTGGAAACCGAACTGATGCGCGCACAGCGCCTGGAAAGCCTGTCGCTGCTTGCTGCCGGCCTCAGCCATGACCTGCGCAACATCCTGCAGCCGTTGCTGATCATGCCGGACCTGCTGAAGGCACGTACCGAAGACCCGCAGCTGCACCACCTGGCCGACGTCATCGCCGAGTGCGGCCGTCGTGGCCACGAGATGGCCGAATCGATGCTGTCATTCGTGCGTGGTTCGCGCAAGCCGAGCGAACGCATCGAGATCGATGGCCTGTTCGATGCGGTGGCCCTGCTGTTGCGCAGCAACGTGCCCGATGCGGTGCGCCTGGAACTGCAGGTGCAGGATGAAGGGCTGGTGGTCGATGCCAACTACACCGAACTGCAGCAGGTGATGCTGAACCTGGCGCTCAACGCGATCCAGGCGATGCCGGACGGCGGACGCCTGAGCCTCATCGCCAGTCATGCCGGCCAACGCGATGGCGTGGACTGGATGCATATCCGGGTGGCCGATGAAGGCATCGGCATGGATGCGGACACGCTGTCGCACCTGTTCAACCCGTTCTTCACCACCAAGGCCGATGGCACCGGCCTGGGGCTGATTTCCTGCAAGCGCATCGTTGAAGGTGCCGGCGGCAGCATCCATGTCAGCAGCCAGCCGGGGCAGGGCACCTGCTTCGAACTGCGTCTGCCGATGCACGAGGCCATCGATGGCAGCGAGCCGATCGAACAGCTGGTGGCGCTGGGCAGTGGCCAGTCGATCCTGGTGGTCGATGGCGAAGCCACGCGCCTGTCGCTGCTTGGCAATGCGCTGTCCAGCCAGGGCTACCAGCTGCAGCTGGCGTCCGATGGCCCGGCCGCGCTGCGCTGGATGCAGCAGGAGGCGATGCCGGCGCTGGTGATTGCCGATGCCGGTTCCAAGCTGCTGCCGGCCAGCCAGTTGCTGGGCGAGATGGCGGCGCTGGGGTATCGCGGCCCCGCGCTGGTGCTGGAGGACGCGGCCGTGGCGGTTCCGGCCGATGCGTTCCCGCAGGGGGTGGAAGTGCACGCGCTGCGCAAGCCGCTGCAGATGCAGCAGGTGTTCCGCGCGGTGGCCGAAGCGCTGGGCTAGTGGCTGTAGAGCCGGCCGCTGGCCGGCATCTGCGCGCGGCGGGATCACCGCGGTTGCCGGCCAGCGGCCGGCACTACCGGTCCGCGTTTTCCCACGGGAAGCGCGGCAGGCTGTCCACCGCCTGTTCCAGCCGTCGTGACCAGTTCTGGTGGATGTCTGCATACAGCGCCGAGTCCGCGCCCAGGCGCAGTTGCTGGCCGATGCGCAGTTCGCCGTCGCGCAGCAGCGCCAGGTCGATCGGCAGGCCCACCGACAGGTTGGAACGGATGGTGGAATCGAGCGAGACGATCGCGGTGCGCGCAGCATCTTCCAGCCGCGTGGCCGGGCTGAGGATGCGATCGAGGATCGGCTTGCCGTACTTCGATTCGCCGATCTGCAGGTAGGGCGTCTCCGGTGAAGCGGCAATGGCGTTGCCGAGCGGATAGATCATGTACAGCCCCGGCCGCTCGCCGGCGATCTGGCCGCCGAAGATCAGCGTGGCCTGGGTATTGACCCCGTCATGGCCGTGTTCGCTGTGGCTGCTGTGCACCTGGCTGTCCACCAGCAGCTGGCCAACGTATCCGGCGGCCTCGAACAGATGGGCCATGTCGTGCAGGTTGGGCGTGCGTCGTTCCTGGGCATCGCGCGCCAGGCGCGACACCAGCAGCTGGGTGGTGGCCAGGTTGCCAGCCGCCATCAGCACGTAGGTTGCCTGGCCGGGGTACTCGAACACGTGCAGCTTGCGGTGCACGCGCACATCGTCCAGCGAGGCATTGGTCCGGGTGTCGGCGGCGAAGACCAGGCCCTCGTCGACCTCGATTCCAACGCAATAGGTCATGTCGGTGCCCTATCATGTGCGTCCCGGATTGTAGGCAGGCCGCCGTGACGACGGCATGTCCACGCCCCTCCCCAAGTGCCGTCACCTGAACCGCATGACCACCGTGCTCCTGAGCCTGGGCAGCAACGTCCAGCCCCGCCGCTACCTCCACGCCGCGGTGACGGCCCTGCGCGAGCGCTTCGGTGCGTTGCAGGTGTCGCCCGCCTACCGTACCGCCGCGGTCGGCTTCGATGGCCCGGCCTTCCTCAACAATGCGGTGGCGATCGAGACCGAGCTGCCGTTGCAGGAGCTGGATGACTGGCTGCATGCGCTGGAAGATGCGCATGGGCGTGATCGCAGCGGCCCGCGCTTCTCCGACCGCACCCTGGACATCGACGTGGTGTTCTATGGCGACCTGGTGGTGGAAGGCCCGGGCCACCTGCGCATCCCACGCCCGGAACTGAAGCATGCCTTCGTGCTGAAGCCGCTGGCGGACATCGCGCCGGACTTCATCGACCCGGTCAGCGGCCTGGACCTGGCCACGCTGTGGCGTGCGCACGCGCAGCATGGCGCGGCCTTCGAGGTGGTGGAGCTGGAATGACGAGGTTGCCGGCCAGCGGCCGGCACTGCCGGTAGTGCCGGCCGCTGGCCGGCACCTTTTCAGCTGACCGTACGCCCGCCGTCCACGCGCAGGGTATGGCCGGTGACGAAGCTGGCCTCGGCCACCAGCCAGTACACCGCTTCGGCGATCTCCTCGACCGTGCCGATGCGGGCCAGTGGCGTGCGCGCCAGCAGTGCCTCGCGGGCGAAATCGTCCTTGCCCTGTTCCGGCCACAGGATCGCACCGGGGGCCACCGCATTGACCCGCACCTTGGGCGCCAGCTCCAGCGCCAGCGAGCGGGTGGCCATCTCCAGCGCGGCCTTGGCCATGGTGTAGGCGATGTGGTCACGCATCGGATCGGTGCCGTGCAGGTCGGTCAGGTTGACGATGCAGCCCTGCTGGCGGCGCAGGTACGGGGCTGCCGCCTGTGACAGCAGCAGCGGCGCGCGTGCGTTGACCGCATACAGCTCGTCCATTGCCTCGGCGGTGACCTGGCCGAGCGGGGTGGGGAAGAAGTTGGAGGCATTGTTGACCAGCGCATCCAGGCGGCCGAAGTGCGAGATGGCCTGTTCCACCAGGTCGGGCAGGGCGTCGGCGTCGCGCAGGTCGGCCTGCAGGGCCAGCACGCTGCCGGGGCGCACGTTGTCGAAATCGAACGCAGCCTGCTGCAGCTCGGCGCTGGAGGTATTCGCGTGCAGCACCACGGACCAGCCGCAGGCGTGGAACTGGCGGGCAATGGCCGCGCCGATCCGGCGCGCGCTGCCGGTGATCAGGACCACGGGGTGGGTGTCGCTCATCGAGGGTCCTCCAAGGCTCGGCTATCCTGTGCACCATTGTCACCGCATTCGAAGACGCCATGCAGCCCACCTTCCCCCTGCCCGAAGCCGATGCCCTGGCCCACAGCGACCAGCTGGCCGCCGCCCTGCGTGCCGAAATCCTTGCACAGGGCGGGGCGATGCCGTTCTCGCGGTTCATGGAACTGTGCCTGTACACCCCCGGGTGGGGCTACTACAGCGCCGGCGCCAGCAAGTTCGGTGGCAGCGGTGACTTCACCACCGCGCCCGAGCTCGGCAGCCTGTTTGCCGGCAGCGTGGCCCATGCGCTGGCGCCGGTATTCGCCCAGCTGGGTGCGCAGGCGCGGATGCTGGAGCTGGGCGGCGGTACCGGCGCCTTCGCCGAGGCGGTGCTGCTGCGCCTGGCCGAGCTGGACGCACTGCCATCGCGCTACGCCATCCTTGAACCCAGCGCCGACCTGCGCGAGCGTCAGCAGCAGCGCCTGCAGCAGAACCTGCCGGCCGAACTGGCCGCGCGCGTGGACTGGGTCGACCGCCCGTTCGAAGAGGACTGGGAGGGCGTGGTGTTCGCCAACGAGGTGATCGACGCGCTGCCGACCCCGCGCTTCCTGATCAGCGAGGGCGAGGTCTACGAGGAAACCGTGGAGCTGGATGCCGAAGGCAACTTCATCCGCGGCGCGCAGCCGGCCGACATCCTGCTCAACGGTGCGGTACGCCATATCGAGCGCTACCTGGAGAAGCCCTTCGCTGACGGCTACCGTTCCGAAGTGCTGCCGCAGCTGCCGTACTGGCTGCAGGCCGTGGCCGGCGGCCTGCAGCGCGGCGCGATGCTGTTCGTCGACTACGGCTACAGCCGCGGCGAGTTCTACCAGCACGATCGTGACGATGGCACGGTGCGCGCGTTCTACCGCCATCACGTGCACAACGACGTGCATCGCTGGCCAGGCCTGCAGGACATCACCGCATCGGTGGATTTCACCGCGATGGCCGAGGCCGGCGCGCACGGCGGCTTCGAGCTGGCCGGCTACTGCAGCCAGGCCAGCTTCCTGCTTGGAAACGGGCTGGACCAGGTACTGATGCTGGCCGAGGAACGTACCGATGAGGTCGGCCGCATCCAGCTGCGCGACCAGGTGAAGAAGCTGACCTTGCCGACCGAGATGGGCGAGCGTTTCCAGGCGATCGGCCTGCAGCGCGGCGTCGATTTCGAGCCGGCGTTCGAGCTGGGTGACCTGAGCTGGCGCCTGTGAACCCTGGAGTGCCGATGATCAAGCCGCTGCGGCGGCCGCGCCTGTGGAGCGTGTTGTGGGCGCTGGCGGTGCTGCTGGTGATCGTGGTCTGCCTGATCCCGCCACCGCCGATCCCGCTGCCGGAAAACAGTGACAAGGGCGAGCACTTCCTTGCCTACTTCATCCTGGCCGGCAGCGCGGTGCAGCTGTTCCGGCGCGGGCGGCCGCTGCTGTGGGTGGGCGTGGGCCTGGTGCTGATGGGCATCGGCATCGAGTTCGCGCAGGGCGCACTGACCAGCAACCGCACGGCGGATCCGATGGATGCGATCGCCAACACGATCGGCGTGCTGGCCGGCATGGCCACGGCACTGACCCCGCTGCGCGATCTGCTGCTGCGCTGGCGCGGCTGAGAGCGTGCCACCCAGGTTGGCACCTACCCGTAGATCCACGCCACGCGTGGATGGGGCCGGGAGGTGCCGACCCACGCCGGCACCTCCACCACCACCAGGCACGGCCTGGTGTTACTTCAGCGTGACCTCGTCCAGCACCCACATCGCCGGCCGCGTGTCACCGGTGAAGTTGATGCACAGGTCCGCGTTGCCCTGCGCGCTCTTCGGCAGCGTTGCCCGCAGCGTCACGAAGCCATCGGCATCGGGCTGGGCCGGCAGCGGAACCTCGGCCAGCACCTTGCCGCTGCAGTCACCGCGGCGGATCAGCATCTCGCCGTGCGCACGCCGGGCCTTCTCGAAGCGGCGCTTGGGTTCGTCATGGGCAAGCTGGAAGTAGTACGGAATGCGGCCGGCACGGACTTCCACGCTGCCGATGCCGTCCAGCTGTGCCTGCGGCCAGCGCCAGCACGGTTGGAAGATGTCGACGTTGAACACCGCGCGCGTTGCTTCGCGCGGGCCATCGTCTTCCAGGCGCAGCACCAGGCCTTTCTTGCCCACGCAGCTGAGCAGTTCATCGCTACGGCGGCTGAGCAGCGACTGCGCGGTGAATGCTGCCAGGGTCGGCCTCGCGGCCAGCATCTGGCCCTGGTAGAACGCGGCGGCCTGCACGGTGGCCGGTAGCGTCTCGGTCAGCGGGTGCTGGTACAGCGGCGACTGTGCAGTCACCGGCTGGCCACCGGTGCTGTAACGCACCTCATAGCCGAGCGGATTGGCCAGCGACACGGTGACCGTGTTGGCCGCGCGGTTGTCGCTGTAGTCCACGCCCACCTCAAACGGGGTCTGCGCGTAAGCCAGGCCCCAGGCCCGGTAGCGCTGCAACTGCGCCGGCAGGCGTGCGAGGAAATCGCGGAAGTCGCGATGTTCCGGCGTGCTCCAGCCGGTCTCGGCCACCGCCGCCAGGCGCGGGAACAGGTTGTGCTGCAGGCGTGCGTAGCTGCGCGTGTGCTCGGTGAACATGTTGGCCTGCAGGCCGAGGATGTGCCCGCGCTTGTCCGCGGCCAGTTCCGCCGGCACCGGTTCGAAGTTGTACAGCTTGCCGAGGTTGACCTGGGTCGGGCGGCCCGGCGGTTCATTCGGCGAGGCCGTCTGCAGGTAATCCAGGTACAGGTAGCCGACCGGCGACATGATCACGTCGTGGCCGGCGCTGGCGGCGGCCAGGCCACCTTCGGTGCCCTGCCACGACATCACCGTGGCCTGCGGCGGCAGTCCGCCTTCGAGGATCTCGTCCCAGCCGATCAGGCGCCGGTCGTGTTCCTCCAGGAACGTCTCCAGGCGCTTGATGATGTGGCTCTGCATGGCCATCTCATTCTTGAGGCCCAGCGCACGCATGCGCTGCTGCACCTGCCTGGAGGCCTCCCACTGGTCCTTTACCGCCTCGTCGCCGCCCACATGCACGTACTTGGCCGGGAACAGTTCGATCACTTCTTCCAGCACGTTCTCGAGGAAGGTGACGGTGTTGTCTTCAACGTTGAACAGGTTCGGGAACACGCCCCATTCGCTGACCGGCTTCAGCGGCGTGTCGATCGTGCCCAGTTCCGGATACGCGGCGATCGCCGCGGTGGCGTGGCCGGGTACGTCGATTTCCGGGATCACCTGGATATGCAGCCTGGCTGCATAGGCGATCACCTCGCGGATCTGCGCCTGCGTGTAGAAGCCGCAGTACGGGTGCTCCTGGCCGGTGACCGGATCGATGCCACCGTCGCCGGCCGGCAGGCGGCAGCTGCCCACTTCGGTCAGCTTCGGGTAGCGCTTGATCTCCATGCGCCAGCCCTGGTCATCGGTCAGGTGCCAATGGAAGGTATTGAGCTTGTGCGCGGCCATTGCATCGAGCACGCGCTTGATCTCGTCCAGGCTCTGGAAATGCCGCGCCGAGTCGAGCATGAAACCACGCCAGCTGAAGCGCGGCGCGTCCTGGATCTGCACCGCCGGCAGGACGCCGTTGCTGCCGCCGGTGGCGAGCTGGGCCAGGGTGGTCGCGCCGTAGAACAGGCCGGTCTCGTTGCCGGCCTGCACCAGCACGCCCTGCGCGGTGCTTTCCAGGGTGTAGCTTTCACCACTGTCGCGGAAGGTCGGGACGATCTCGAAGCGGATGCCCGCGCTTCGCTGCGAGGCCTTGCCCGTGGCCAGTGACAGGCGCGGGCCGCCGCTGCGGGCCAGCAGGTCGGCGAACTGGGTGGCGACCCGCTGCGCGGCTTCGCCTTCGGCCTGCAGCACGGTATCGCTGCGTACAGTGATGCCGTTGCCCTGGCCGGCCTGCACGCTGGCAGGGGCCGGAATCAGCATCAGGCTGCCGGCGCGCAGCTGCGGGCCGGGTGCTTCGGCGGCGGGTGTGGGATCGGCGGCGAGTGCCGGCGTGGCCGGCAGCAGGGCCAGCAGGCTGCCCAGCAGCACGGCGCTGCGCATCCTGGCGCGGGAAGGCTTGACCATCGGAACGACTCCTTGGAACGGTGCGATGAACGCTATACATGAAAAACGCCGGGCCCGGAATGACCCAGGCCCGGCGTGCGTGCACGACTCGGCGATGTTGCCGCCGCTGGATCAGTACTTGAAGCGGAAGTTCAGGTAGTACTGGCGACCGTTGCTGTAGAACGAGGTCGGGGTAGCCGCGCTCTGGTAGTACTTGTAGGTCGGGTTGTTGAGGTTCAGCGCATCGAAGCTGACGCTCATCCAGTCGGTGGCCTTGTAGCTCAGCGATACCGACAGGGTGCCGAACGCATCCTGGTAGTACGGGTTGGCGCCGGACAGGCCGATCAGGAACGACGAGCGGCGGGTGTAGCTGACGCGTGCGCCGAAGGTGTCGTTCTCGAAGTAGGCACCCACGTTGTAGGTGTTCTTCGAGGTGCCGAGCAGGTTGTGGCTGCCGTCGGCCCAGGTGTGCGAGGTGCTGCCATCGGCGTAGGTGTAGTTGGCGTTGACGCCGAAGTATTCGCCGATCGGCTGCTCGTACGCCACTTCCATGCCGGTGACCTTGCCGTCGGCGTTGACCGGCACCGAGACCTGGTAGGCCTCCAGCTGGTGGGTCAGTTCGCTGAACAGCATCTGGGTCTGGGTGCCGAAGGCCACGTAGTCCTTCAGGTTCATCGAGTACGCACCGACCGACAACAGGCCGCGCGGCATGAAGTACCACTCGACGTTGGCGTCGAAGTTGGTCGACAGCACCGGCTTCAGCTTCGGATTGCCGCCGCCACCGGTCTTGTTCAGGTCCGATCCCCAGGTCGAAGCGCCCAGCGCCGAGAAGTCCGGCAGGGTCTGGGTCTGCGACGCAGCGAAGCGGAACACCAGGTCATCGGCCAGATCGAACTTCAGGTTCGCGCTGGGCAGGATGCGGTCGTGCTTGTTGTCGAACGACAGCGACTTCCACATGCCGAACAGGCTGCTGACGTCGGCATTGGCTGCGTCGGTGACCGCCTGGTAGGTGTTGATGTCCTGCTTGATGTTGACGTAGCGCAGGCCGACGTTGCCGCTCCAGCGGTCGCCGCTGAAGTTGGCCTGCACGTAGCCGGCGAAGTTCTTCTCGGCGACCTTCCACTCGGCGCCGTAGTTGTGGCGGCCGGTCGGGCCGTCATTGCCGGACAGCCAGGTGGAGTTGTTGATCACCGCATCCTTCAGCGCACCCGGGGTGAAGTACCACAGGTCGCGCGGGAAGTTGCCGCCGATGCTGCTGGCGAATCCACCCGGGAAGCCGGCGGTCGCACCATTCTTCAGCGCATCCCAGATCGCACCCGGGGTGGCGCCTTCCGGCGACTTGGCTTCGCGCTTGTGGTCGGCGAAGCGGGCACCGAAGTCGATCGAGTTCAGTGCGCCGGCGTCGCTGAAGTACTGGTTGAAGTCGACGTTGACCCACTTTTCCTTGTCGATCGCGGTGACCTGCTGGTTGCCCCAGGTGCCGAAGTCGGTCACGCCGCTCGGGCTGATGTTGCCGCCGACGTTCCAGTCGATCGGCGAACCATTGCCGTGGGTGGCCCAGGTCGCGCCGCCACCACGGGCCAGGTTGACCTCGGCGATGTACTGGCGCGGCGTATCGCCGGTGCCCTTGGTGCTGCCGGCCTGGAACTTCATGCCCAGGCTGTCGCTGATCTGCCAGTCGGCATCGAAGGTGATGTAGTTGGTCTTCGCCTTCGACTCGCGGTAGATCATGTCGTACACCGCGTAGTCGCGGTCGGCCTGGCCAGCGAAGGTGGCATTGGTCAGCACGCCATCCTTGACCACGTAGCCCGGGTTCGGGGCCTGGCCGGGGATCAGCTGCTTGCTGACCACGCCGGTCACCGGGTCCTTCACTTCGATGGTGCGGTCATTGAGGATGCGGCCGCCCCACAGCATGAAGTTGCGGTTGTAGTTGTTCGCCTTCAGTTCCGAGCTGAAGCCTTCCAGGCCCAGGGTCAGGTTGTCCATCGGCTTGAACTGCAGCGAGATCAGGCCGCCCTTGCGCTCGCGGGTCTGCTCGAACAGGGTCGAGCCCAGCAGGCCCGGCGCATACACGCCGGCCAGGTCCGGGTGGGACTGGGCAACGGTGCCGGTCGGGTCGATCTTGAAGAAGCCGCCCGGGATTTCCTGCGCTTCGCGGCGCAGCTCGCGCTTCTGGCTGAAGGCCTGCACCATCACGCCGAAGGTGTTGGCATCATTCTTGTAGTTGAACAGCGCCGACAGCTGCGGATCATTCGACTTGGCCTGGTCCGAGCGCACCGCGCCGATCGAGGCTTCCGCCGAGATCTGCTTGGAGAACTCCAGCGGCTTGCGGGTGAGGATGTTGACGGTACCGGTGGTGCCGCCGTCCTGCAGCTTGGCCTGCGAGGACTTGTTCACTTCCACCGAGCGCACCAGTTCCGACGGCAGCAGCGCATAGCTGACGCTGCGGCCGACGTTGTTGCCCTGGCTGAGCACGAACCAGTCGGCCGAACCGACGGTGTGGCCGTTGATCAGGGTCTGGGTCAGGCTCGGGCTGGTGCCACGCAGGCTGACACGGTCGGCTTCATCGAAGCCGCCTTCGTCGGCGCTGGACGAGCTGATGTTCACGCCCGGCAGGCGCTGCAGGGTGTCGGCGACGTTGTGCGCGGGCAGCTTGCCCACGTCTTCGGCGGTGACCACTTCCACGCGCGCGTTGGCTTCGCGCTTGGTGTCCAGCGATTTTTCCATCGAGCCACGGATACCGGTGACCTGCACGGTGTCGAGGTCGGTGGCGTTCTGGCTGGCCTGCTGCGCGTGCGCACTGAAGGCGATGCAGCTGACGATGGCGGCCGAAAGCAGGGTCTTGCGGGTGTTCATGATGTCTCTCCTCATCACTCGATTGGATGCCGGCGGCGGTGTTCGGTTACGGTTGCGATGACATGCGCGGGGCGGCGGCGAAGTCCCGTGCGTTGGCGTGCCACGTACTGCGTGCTGCGATTGCGTTGAAGCCTGTTGCGGTGTCAGGCGGCCGACTGCTGCTGCAGGTACCAGCTGGCAGCACCGACCACGCCCAGCTGGCCGTGCTCGACGACCTTCACCGGGATGCGTGCCAGCGCTTCGCCCATCGGCCCCTTCTGCAGGTAGCGTTCGACGAAGGTGCTGGCGTGCAGGTATTCGCGGATCTGCGGCAGGATGCCGCCGGCCAGGTAGACGCCACCGTGGGCGCCGTAGAACAGGGCCATGTCGCCGATGGTGCTGCCGAGCAGGCCGCAGAACACATCCAGCGCCTGGCGTGCATGCGCATCGGTGTCGGCCATGGCCGCGGCGGTCACCGCATCCGGGCTGGCCAGCGTCGGCGCCTGCCCCTGCAGCGCGCATACCGCGCGGTACAGGTTCATCAGGCCCGGGCCGGAGATCGCATGCTCGATCGACACGTGGGCGCGGTCGCGCTGCATGTGGCGGACGATGGCCATTTCCAGTTCGGTGCTGGCCGCCAGGGTCGGCTGGCCGGCTTCGGTCGGCAGTACCACCGGGCCGTGCGCGGTGGGGATCCACAGCGCGGCGCCGAGGCCGGTGCCGGGGCCGACCACCAGGGTCGGGCCGCGTGCCGCGGTGTCCGGCCCGCACAGGTGCAGCACGCCACTGGCGTCCACCTGCGCGGCGGCGTAGGCCACCGCTTCGAAGTCATTGACGATGTAGACCCGCTGCAGGCCGACGTCGGCCTCGACCTGGCGGGCCGACAGCGGCCACGGCAGGTTGGCGGTGATCACCGTGCCGTCCTCGCGGGCATAGCCGGCGCTGGCGACCACGCAGTGCGTGGGGCGCGGGCCTTCACCCAGGAAGTCGGACAGGATCGCGCTGAGGCCGGCATGGTCGGCGTTGCGGTACTTGCGGTATTCCAGCACCTGCACCGGATGGGCGGCATCACCGCTGGCCTGGACCCGGGCCACGCGCACATGGGTGCCACCAACGTCGGCGGCCAGGAACGAGGGCGCGACTCGGGACAGGACATGGGCCGGGGCGGGGTGGCTGGCGGTCACGCGGGCTCCTGCTGCAGGTGGGGCCGGACCCGGGATCGGGGGCGGCGATTGGGGCGGAGTCTGTAACCGCGCTGACAACGATGTCAACGAGTTCGTGACACTTTCGTTGCTGCGTCGCAACGAATGCGACGTGCAGTAAACGTTTACATGGCGTGAGCATGGGTTTCACGCGGGAAGCGTTGCTGCATGGGGCTCAAGGGCTGAAGCGCATTCAGCGGGATGCGCCGGGTCCGGGTTGCGCAGCGCAGCACGAGGTCTGCGGAGGCGCGCAGGGAAGTTGACAAACCGCGGTTGTCCATCGAAAGAATGTGACAACGTTGTTCCCAGCCACTCTCCGACGCCGCGTTCTGCGGCCGTCGCCGCAGGAGCCCTCCTGATGTCCGCCGTCCCCGCTGCAAGCGCGCGCCCGAACGTGGCCACCTCCATCGCCATCGTCGGCGTGCTGTTCTTCCTGATCGGCTTCTTCACCTGGCTCAACGGCCCGCTGATCACCTTCGTCAAGCTCGCCTTCGAACTCAGCGAGGTCGGCGCCTTCCTGGTGCTGATGGTGTTCTACCTGTCCTACTTCTTCCTGGCCCTGCCGGCGTCGTGGATCCTGCGCCGCACCGGCATGAAGAAGGGGCTCAGCCTGAGCCTGCTGGTGATGGCCGGCGGTGCCGCACTGTTCGGTGAATTCGCCACCCAGCGCTGGTACCCGGGAGCGCTCGGCGGCCTGTTCGTGATCGGCAGCGGCCTGGCCCTGCTGCAGACCGCGATCAATCCCTACATCTCCATTCTCGGTCCGATCGAGACCGCGGCACGGCGCATCGCGCTGATGGGCATCTGCAACAAGATCGCCGGCATGCTGGCCCCGGTGCTGATCGGCACCGTGGTGCTGCACGGCATCGGCGACCTGTCGGCGAGCGTGGCCGCCGCCGATGAAGCGACCAAGGCGCAGCTGCTCAACGAGTTCGCCGCCAAGATCCACGCGCCGTACCTGGCGATGGCCGCGCTGCTGGTGGTGCTGGCGGTGGCGGTGCTGTTCTCGCCGCTGCCGGAAATCAAGTCGTCCGAAGCCAACGCCACGCCGGCTGCGGCCGGTGCCACCGAGCGCCGCAGCATCTTCCAGTTCCCGCACCTGTGGCTGGGCGTGCTGTGCCTGTTCGTCTACGTCGGCGTGGAGGTGATGGCCGGTGATGCGATCGGCACCTACGGTCATGGCTTCGACCTGCCGCTGGACCAGACCAAGATGTTCACCTCGCTCACCCTGGGCGCGATGCTGGTCGGCTACGTGGTCGGCCTGCTGCTGATCCCGCGGGTGGTCTCGCAGTCGCGCTACCTGACCATTTCGGCGGTACTGGGCGTGGTCTTCTGCCTCGGTGCCTGGGCTACCCACGGCTACGTTTCGGTAGCCTTCGTGGCGCTGCTGGGCTTCGCCAACGCGATGATGTGGCCGGCGATCTTCCCGCTGGCGATCCGTGGCCTGGGCCGCTTCACCGAGACCGGCTCGGCGCTGCTGGTGATGGGCATTGCCGGCGGCGCGATCATTCCGCAGCTGTTCGCCGTGCTCAAGCAGCACATCGACTTCCAGCTGGTGTTCGTGCTGCTGATGGTGCCCTGCTACCTGTACATCCTGTTCTACTCGGTGGTCGGCCACCGCGCCGGCCTGCCACAGGAGCGCTGATCGGCGATGATGGACGGCAGCCAACCCCAGGGAAAACCCATGCGCAGAGCGACCATCAAGGACGTTGCGGAGAAGGCCAAGGTCTCGCTGAAGACGGTCTCGCGGGTGATCAACAACGAGCCCTCGGTGATGCAGGCGACCCGCGCGCGGGTGCTGCGTGCCATCGCCGAGCTGGACTACGAGCCCGATCCGTCGGCGCGCAACCTGCGCAGCGGCACCACCTTCGTGATCGGGCTGGTCTACGACAACCCGAACCCGTACCACATCATCGGCGTGCAGAACGGCGTGCTCGCCGCCTGCCGCGAGACCGGCTTCGGCCTGCAGATCCATCCCTGCGATTCCAGCTCGCCGCTGCTGGCCGATGAACTGGCCGACTGGGTGCAGCGTTCGCGCCTGGCCGGGCTGGTGCTGACCGCGCCGATGTCCGAGCGTCGCGACCTGATCCAGGCGCTGACGGCGCGCGGCATCAAGCTGGTGCGGATCATCGCCGCCACCGAAGACCCGGCCGATGGGGCGTGCGTGTTCGTGGACGACCGTGAGGCCGCCTACGAGATCACCGAGCACCTGATCCAGCTCGGCCACCAGCGCATCGGCTTCCTCTGGGGCGGCATCTCGCACCGCTCATCGGGCGAACGCTATGCCGGCTACGAAGCCGCGCTGAAGGACTACGGCATGACCGTGGACAAGCACCTGGTGGTGCAGGGCGACTACACCTTCGACGACGGTTTCCGCGGTGCGCGGCGCCTGCTGGCATTGCGCGAACCGCCCACCGCGATCTTCGGCTCCAACGACGAAATCGCTGCCGGTGTGCTGGCGGCTGCCAAGTCGGCCGGCATGAACGTGCCGTACGACCTGTCCATCGCCGGTTTCGAGGACAGCCCGTTCTCGCGCCAGTCGTGGCCACCGCTGACCACCGCCAAGCAGGCCACCGAGGACATCGCCCGCCATGCCGCGCGCCTGCTGATCGCGCAGCTGCGCAGCGACGCCTACGACGATGCGCCGGCACCGCTGCACAACCAGGGCTTCGTGCCGCAGCTGGTGGTGCGCGGTTCCACCGCGCCGATGCGCCCGGCCGGCGCACGCCCCCTTCCTTCCGATCCTGCCTGAGCCTGCCATGTCGCTGTCAGACCCCACTGCCACCCTGATGTTCGCCGAAGCCGCTGAAGCGGCCGATGTGGTTGCCCGCCAGTTCTCGCGCAA
Organism: uncultured Stenotrophomonas sp.; assembly: GCF_945952405.1. Classification (GTDB taxonomy): domain Bacteria; phylum Pseudomonadota; class Gammaproteobacteria; order Xanthomonadales; family Xanthomonadaceae; genus Stenotrophomonas. The sequence continues at coordinate 216,619 of NZ_CAMFIA010000007.1, forward strand.
CCACGCCACCCTGGAAACCCTGGCGGCCAGCCTGCGCGCTGCGCCGCCGCCGTTCGTGGTCACCTGCGCGCGCGGCAGCTCCGACCATGCCGCCACCTATGGCAAGTACCTGCTGGAAACCCAGCTGGGCCTGGTGGTCGCCTCGGCCTCGCCGTCGGTGGGCTCGGTATACGCCGCGCCGCTGCAGCTGCGTGGCGCGCTGTTCATCGTCATCTCGCAGTCGGGCAAGAGCCCGGACCTGCTGCGCAACGCCGAGGCCGCCAAGGCCGCCGGTGCGCGCGTGATCGCCCTGGTCAACGTCGAGGATTCGCCGCTGGCGCAGCTGGCCGACACGGTCATTCCGCTGCATGCGGGTGCCGAGAAGAGCGTGGCCGCGACCAAGAGCTACCTGGCCTCGCTGGCCGCGCTGCTGCAGCTGGCCGCGTACTGGAAGCAGGACAGCAGCCTGCGTGCCGCACTGGACCTGCTGCCGGACGCGATGCGCGCGGCCTGGCAGTGCGACTGGAGCCAGGTCACTGACGGCCTGGTCGATGCCACCAACCTGTTCGTGCTGGGCCGCGGCCTGGGCCTGGGCGCGGCGCAGGAAGCTGCATTGAAGTTCAAGGAAACCTGCAGCCTGCACGCCGAGGCCTACAGCTCGGCCGAGGTCAAGCACGGCCCGATGGCGCTGGTCGACCGCGGTTTCCCGGTACTGGCCTTTGCGCAGCCGGACGAGACCGGTGCCGGTACCCGTGCCGTGGTCGATGAGTTCACCTCGCGCGGCGCGCAGGTGTGGATGGCCGGTGCCGGTGGCAATCTGCCGGTGGCTGCTGCGCCGCATCCGCTGTGCGCACCGCTGCTGACCGTGCAGAGCTTCTATCGCGCGATCAACGCGCTGGCGCTGCGCCGGGGCTTCAATCCGGATCTGCCGCCGCACCTGAACAAGGTCACGGAGACGGTGTGATGGCAACCGTCCTGCGCAACGCCCGGGTCCTTGCCGGCGAAGAGTTCCGCGACGATCTGGCGGTGGTGATCGAGCAGGGCCGGATCACCGCGCTGCTGCCCGATGCGGCGCCACAGCTGGGCCACGCCGCCGAACAGGTTGACCTGGGCGGTGGCTGGCTGCTGCCGGGTTTCATCGACGTGCAGGTCAATGGCGGCGGCGGGGCGCTGTTCAACAACACGCCGGACGTGGCAGCACTGCGCACCATCGCGCAGGCGCACCGCCGTTTCGGTACCACGGCGATGCTGCCGACGCTGATCAGCGATGACGTCGCGGTGATGCGCAACGCCATCGCCGCGATGCGCGAGGCGATCGCAGAGGGTGTTCCCGGCGTGATCGGCATCCACCTGGAAGGCCCGTACATCGCACCGGCGCGCAAGGGCACCCACGATGCCAGCAAGTTCCGCGTGCCGGACGAGGAAGAGATTGCACTTGCCGCGTCGCTCGACAACGGCGTGACCCTGCTGACGCTGGCGCCGGAACGGGTGCCGCTGGAGACCATCCGCGCGCTGGTCGAGCGTGGCGTGATCGTTGCCGCCGGCCACACCGCAGGCACCTATGAAGAGATCCGTGCCGGCCTGGATGCCGGCGTGCGCGGCTTCACCCACCTGTACAACGCGATGTCGCCGCTGCAGGGCCGCGAGCCCGGTGCGGTGGGCGCCGCGCTGGAGGACCGCGACAGCTGGATCGGCATCATCGTTGACGGCGTGCATGTGCACCCGGCCAGCCTGCGCGTGGCACTGGCCGCCAAGCCGCAGGGTCGCCTGCTGCTGGTGACCGATGCGATGCCGCCGGTGGGCGCCGACGACCCCAGCTACGTGCTGTATGGCGAAACCATCACCGCCATCGATGGCGTGGTGCGCAATGCGGCCGGCGCGCTGGCCGGCTCGGCGCTGGACATGGCGACCGCCGTGCGCAACACCGTGCAGCTGCTGGGCCAGCCGCTGGCCGAAGCCGCACGCATGGCCTCGACCTATCCGGCGCAGTTCCTCAATGTCGATGACCGGCTGGGCCACATCGCCGAGGGCTACCAGGCTGACCTGGTGCTGCTGGACGACGCCCTGCGCGTGCGCGGCACCTGGATCGGCGGACAGTACGAGGCGGCCTGATGGACACCCTGCCGCCGCGCCGACTGGGCTCGATCGACGCCCTGCGCGGCATCACCGTGGCGGCGATGCTGCTGGTCAACAACCCGGGAGACTGGAGCGCGGTGTTCGCACCGCTGCGCCATTCGGACTGGCATGGCTGCACGCCCACCGATCTGGTGTTCCCGTTCTTCCTGTTCCTGGTCGGGGTGTCGATGGCCTTCAGCGTGGCACCGCGTGCACTGGATGCGGCCGCCCGGCCGGTCTTGGCGCGGGGCGTGCTGGAACGCGCACTGCGTATCCTGCTGGCCGGTGCGTTGCTGCACCTGCTGGTCTGGTGGGCGCTGCATACGCACCACTTCCGCATCTGGGGCGTGCTGCAGCGGATCGCGGTGTGCGCGGCGCTGGTCGGCGTGCTGGCGGTGTATGCGCGCCCGCGCATGCAGGCCGGTGTGCTGGCGGTGTTGCTGCTCGGCTACACGCTGTTGCTGCTCGGCATCGGCGACCTGGCGCCATGGACCAATCCGGCCAGTCGCCTGGACACCGCGCTGTTCGCGCCGTGGATCTACCAGTGGCACGCTGACACCGGGCTCGGCCATGACCCGGAAGGGGTGTTGAGCACGCTGGGTGCCCTGGCCAGTACCGTGCTTGGTCTGCTCGCCGGTGGACTGCTGCGCAGCGGTCGTTCGACAGCGCTGGCCGGGCTGGGCGTAGCGACCGCGCTGCTGGGCCTGCTGCTGGCCACGGTGCTGCCGTTGAACAAGCAGCTGTGGACGCCGAGCTACGTGTTGTGGACCGGTGGACTGGCCGCGCTGGCACTGTGGCTGGGCCACCTGCTGATCGACCAGAAGGGCTGGCCGGCGCTGGGCCGGCGTTTGGGAGTCAACGCGATCACGGCGTACCTGGGGGCGTCGGTGATGTCGGTGGTGCTGATGGCCACCGGTGCCTGGGGCTGGATCTGGCAGCAGCTGGCCGCCGCGATGCCGGGCGCGCTTGAGCTGGCGTCGATGCTGCAGGCGCTGGCGTTCGTCGCGCTGTGGTGGGGCGTGGCGTGGTGGCTGGACCGGCGGAAGATCTATCTGAAGATCTGATGGGATTCATCCACGCGTGGCGTGGATCTATCTAATCCATGCGTGGAGGTTCTCGCGTGACGCCTCGGCGCAGCTGGAATGAACGGTTTCAGCCACGTCGAGCCGGCGTGATGGCCGGAACATTTCAGGTCTGAAGTGTGATTGCAGCCACAAAAGTTCACCTGCCAAAACGGTTCATGGCGGAGCAGACTGCCTTCGCAGTGCTGCCTGACAGCAGTTCCTGATTCCCCGCCCAGGAGTGCTCCATGCCCCGCGCCTTCCCTCGTGTCCTGCGTCCGCGTCGCCTCGCCGTTTCCGTGCTGCAGGTGCTGGCCGTGCCGTCGGTCCTGCTGCTGACCAGCAGCAGCGCCTGGGCCGGCTGTGACACCGCCACGCCCATCGCCGGGCAGGCCGTGACCTGCAGTGCGACGGCACCGAATCCGCAGACCACGCCGATCACTGCGACCGGCGCGTCCGGCATCACCGTCAACGTGGCCAGCGGCGCGCAACTGCAGCAGAGCGGGGGCGGATCGGCCATCGCGCTGGTCGGCGCTGGTGGTCACCTGCTGTCGAACCAGGGCGCAATCAGCTCGGTCGGTGGCGTGGCGGTCCAGCTCGGTGCGGGCAGCCGCGTCGAGAACGCGGGCAGCATCAGCACCGGCAACACGGTTGCCCTGCAGTTCCTCGGCGCCGGCGACAGCGTGCTGGTCAACCGCGGAACGATCAGCGGCCGTACCGGCGTGCAGTTCGGGGCGGGCAACGACCGGCTGGAGATGCAGGCCGGCAGCATTGCCGGTGGCGTCCTGCAGGGTGATGGCAACAACGTGCTGCTGCTCACCGATGGCACGATCGACAGCGTCGACCAGGGTGCTGGCGATGACCAGATGACGGTCAGCGGCGGCACCGTCACCGGCGTGGTGGCGCAAGGCAGCGGCCGCGACGACTTCGTCATGACCGGCGGTACCCTCGGCGCCCTGCAGCAGGGCGACAACATCGATACCTTCCGCATGAGTGGTGGCCGCATCGTCGGTGCGTTCGAGGATGGTGACCAGGCCTGGATGACCGGTGGCCGCATCGGCCGCGTCAACATGAAGCTGGACAAGAACCTGTGGGACATGTCGGGCGGCACCGTCGACGGCAACGTGGTCACCGGCTTCGACACCGACACCATCATCATCTCCGGTACCGCCTATATCGGCGGCAACATCAGCGTCAGCGGTGGCAACGACAGCGTGACCATCACCGATGGCACCGTGCGTGGCCAGGTGCTGCTCAGCACCGGCAACGATACGTTCAACTGGAATGGCGGCGGCATCGTCTACGGTGCGATCGACATGGGCCCGGACAACGACGTTGCCAACCTCGGCAATCTCAACCAGGGCAACCTGGGGGCGGTGCCGTTGTTCGATGGCGGCAGTGGCATCGACCAGCTCAACCTGAGCAACGTCAAGACCGCGGGCGTCGGCCGCTTGCAGAACTGGGAAACGATCAGCCTGGCCAACAGCACCGAACTGACCTTCGATGGCGATCTGGTGCTGGGCGACAGCGGAACCGGCACCGGTACGCTGACCGTGGATGACACCAGTACCGTCTACGCCGGCACCGGCGACCATGCCATCCGCCCGTTCAACGCCGCCGCCCTGGTCGAGGTGATCAATGCCGGTCGCATCGACCTGACCGGCAGCGGCGCCGGTGATGTGTTCACCGTGCGCGGCAACTACCGCGGCGATGGCGGCGGCCTGTACCTGCGCACGGTCCTGGCAGCGGACGATTCCAGCAGCGACCGCCTGGTGATCGATGGCGGTACCGCCACCGGCACCACCGGTATCGGCATCCTCAATGCTGGCGGCAGCGGCGCGGCGACGCTGGCCGACGGCATCCTGGTGGTGCAGGCGCTGAATGGCGGCCGCACCGCGCCGGGAGCGTTCTCGCTGTTCGCGCCGGTGGCGGCCGGTGCCTACGAGTATTTCCTGTTCAAGGGCGGCGTCAGTGCCGGCACCAGCGAGAACTGGTACCTGCGCTCGACCCTGGTCAGCGGACCGACCCCGGCACCCAACGGCGGCGGTACTGCAACACCGCCTCCGCTCACGCCGCCGGTGGCGCCGCCGCCGCCGATTACCCCTGCGCCGCCGCCGCCGCCCGAAGGCGCCACCGATCCGGATCTGACCGCCGGCGAGACCGCGCCACCACCGCCGCCGCCGGAACCGGCGCCGGTGGCGCCACCCAAGGACCCGGCCGTGCCGGAGGTGCCGGTGGCCGGCGGCTCGCTGCCCGGCACCGGTGCACCGCCGACGCCGGGCGCGCGTCCGGCCGAAGGTGCGGTGGTGCCGCTGTATCGCGTTGAGACCGCCGCCTATGCCGTGGTGCCCCCGTTGCTGCGCGAGACGTCGCTGGCCAGCCTCGGCACCTTCCACGAACGCCAGGGCGAGCAGCGGCTGCTGTACAACCAGGGCGCGCTGCGTACTGCCTGGGGCCGGCTGGTCGGGCAGAGCAGCGAGATCCATTGGCGGGGCGATGCACAGCCCGGCTTCGATGGTGATGTGATGGGCCTGCAGGCCGGCCTCGACCTGTGGGCCGCGGCTGCCGACAACCATCGCAACCAGATCGGCGTGTTCGTCGGCCGTACCCGCGCACAGGGCAAGACCACCGGCTTGGCGCTGGGCTGGGAGAACGTGCAGGTCGGCCAGAACCGCCTGGATGACAAGCACGTGGGCCTGTACTGGACGCTGACCGACAGCCGCGGAGGCTACATCGACGCGGTGGCCCTGCAGAGCCGCTACGACGGACGGGTGCGTTCCTCGCGCGGCCTCGGGTTCGGCATCAGCGGCGAAGGAACCAGCGTGTCGCTGGAGGCCGGCAAGCCGCTGTTGCGGTTTGGCCAGTCGGCCTGGTGGCTGGAACCGCAGGTACAGCTGATCTGGCAGCGCACCTCGCTGGACGACCGGCGCGACCTGGTTTCCAGCGTGCGCTTCGACAACGACAATGCCTGGACCGGACGCATCGGGCTGCGCCTGGCCGGCGATTACCAGTTGGCCGACAACGGTTGGCAGCCGTACTTCAAGCTCAACTACTGGCACGGTGGTTCCGGCAAGGACCGCATCCGCTTCGACGACGACCTGATCCTCAATTCGCAGCGCTCGCGGGCGCTGGAAGCCGGTGTGGGCGTGGTCGGGCGCTTCAACCGCACGCTCAGCGCCTACGCCGTGGCCGACTACACCCGTGAACTGGGCGGTGACCGCAACCAGAAGCGCCGCATCATCGAAGGCAACATCGGACTGCGCGCTGACTGGTGAAGGCCCGGTCTGGCAGGTGTCGACCTGGGGCGACACGAATCCCTCTGCTGTCATGATCCGGTAGAGCCGAGCCATGCTCGGCTGCTTCCATCGCAATCCCGCTCGGCCCAGCACTGTCTCGGCGCCACAGCGGCCGTCCGCGCGATGGCAGGCATGATCCGCCCCCGGTTATGCTGCGCAGCTGATCCAACGACAAGGAAACGTCGCATGCAGGTTCGCAACGGAATGCGCCGGATCGGCGCGCTGCTGGCCGCCATGCTGGCCGCCAATGCAACGGCCGCCACCGCGTCCACCGCCGAAGTGCCATCGCCGGAAGCGCAGGTGCAGATCCTGGATCTCCTCGAACGCGAAGCCCTTTACCGGAACAACGTGGACTGGCTTGCCGCTCGTAAACGACTGGCATCGTTGCAGGCGTATCCGGGGGCGTTGCATACCGCTCTGCGCGAGATCATCGCCGAGAGCACCGGAGGCCATGGTGCCTGGATGACGCTTGCACGCAAGCGTGAAGCCACGGAGCGATCACGGCAGGTCGGCGCCGATGCCGTTGCCAGGGCGACCGTGGCGGGTGCCGTCGATGCACGCATTGGCTGGGTCGTCATCGAAGGCTATGCCGCCACGCCGGGGGGAACCCGGCAGGATGCGTTCAACCAGGACATCCAGCGCGCGCTGCGATGGCAGGAGGTCATCCGTGGCAAGGACAGCGGCGATCGCTGTGGCTGGATTGTCGATCTGCGCAGCAACAGTGGAGGCAACATGTGGCCGATGCTGCTGGGGGTTGCGCCACTGCTGCGCACGTCGCCGACAGGCGTGGAAGAGGTCGGGTCGTTTGCCACTGCCCGCGCGTCGCAGCGCTGGAGCCTGACGCCGACCACGGTGCAGATCGAGGGTCGCCCCATGCTGGGATTCGGCCGACCGGGGTACTCCCTCAAGCAGCCGGGGGCGCCGGTCGCCGTCCTGGTCGGGTCGAACACCGGGAGCTCCGGGGAGGCGACGATGCTGTCATTCAGGGGGCGCCCCCAGGCACGGAGTTTCGGGCAGTCGACGGCGGGTTTCTCGACCAGCAACGACACCCGCCCGCTGGTGGATGGCAGCGTGCTGGCGATCACGACCGCAGTGATGAAAGACCGCAATGGCAACGGTGCTGGTGCCAGAATCACGCCGGATGAGCCGACGACCGGCGATGCCGCCACGCTTGCCGCCGCGCAGGCCTGGCTGCTGGCCCAGCCCGCCTGCCAGGGCCGCTGACCGATCTGCTGATCGGCCAGCACGAACCGGGACTGTAGAGCCGAGCCCATGCTCGGCTGCGGCTGCGGCTGCGGCTGCGGCGGCAAGGGCCAGCCGAGCATCGGCTCGGCGCTACAACTTCCGAAGCGCCGGGGCTGTTAAAGTCTGCCCTGCAATCACGTTCCGGAAGCGACCATGGACCACGACACCCCGTTCGAACCCCTCAACGACCTCGAGGTGCGCCTGCTGCAGGCCCAGGATGGAACGCTGACCGCGTCGCAGTTCCTCGATGGCCTGCTGACCTCGACGGCGTTCGTGCTGCTGGACAAGGCCATCGGCGAAGATGGTGCCTGGGACGAGAGCATCTCGCCGCTGGTGCTGACCAGCGAGAGCGGCGAGCCGATGTTCGCGGTGTTCACCGCGCCCGAGCGCGCCGGCCTGTGGCACGAGCAGCTGCCGCAGTTCGCGCATGCGATGCCGATCGCGGTGCATGCATTGCTGGCCGGTATCGGCGACGGCGTCGGCCTGGTGCTGAACCCGGGCCTGGACGTGGGCATGGAGATGATCCCCGATGCCGTGGCCCAGCTGAAGCAGCGTGCCGCTGCGATCACCCGCGGCATGGCGCACTGATCCCGCGCTGGCGTTGCCTGCAGTGCCGGCCAGCGGCCGGCAGCCGCAGGCGATTCAGCGTGCCGCGGCGATCGCCTTGACCCGCGCCCTGGCCAGCGCTTCGCCGATGGCCGGGCCCTTCAGATGGGTCGTATCCAGGTCGCGCGCCTGTACCGACAGCGCCGCCGCATGCAGGCGCTTGAGCGTTTCGCCCTGCGGATAGTCGCTGTCCTCGAAACCGAGGCGACCGCGCTTGTCGGCCTCGCAGCACAGTGCAATGCGGGCCACGCGCTCGGGGCGGCGCAGCGCATCGCAGCGGCCCAGCAGTTCCAGCACGGTGGCGTCGCGCAGCTCGTCGATGCGGTGCACGTTCAAGTGTTCGCGGCAGACCGCCTCGGCCAGCTGCTGGTGCTCGGCGGGAATCTTCAACCGCGCGCACAGCGCCTTCAGCGGCTTGATGCCGCGCTGCTCGTGCATGATGTGGCGCGGCCATTCCTCCGGCGGGGTCAGGCCCTTGCCGAGATCGTGGGTGAGTGCGGCAAAGCCGACCAGGTCATCGCCGGGCGCCAGGAGTGCGGCCATGTCGCTGACCATCTCCTGGTGGATGCCGGTATCGACTTCCGGGTGGAATTCCGCACGTTGCGGTACGCCGTACAGGGCTTCCAGCTCGGGCAGGATCGGGCCCAGCGCGTGCGCATCGTGCAGCGTGCGCAGGAACGCCGAGGGTTGTGCACAGGCCAGCGCCTTGCGCAGCTCCTGCCAGACCCGCTCCGGCACCAGTGCATCCAGCTCGCCACTGGCGGCGACCTCGCGCATCAGTTGCAGGGTTTCCGGTGCGACGCTGAAACCCAGGGGCGCGAAGCGGGCCATGAAGCGAGCGGCGCGCAGCACGCGCAGCGGATCCTCCACGAACGCGGGGCCGACATGGCGCAGCACGCGCTGTTCGAGATCACGCACGCCGCCATAGGGGTCGACCAGGTTGCCGGTGTCTTCGTCACAGGCAATCGCATTGATGGTGAAGTCGCGGCGTTGCAGGTCCTCTTCCAGCGTTACCGCCGGATCGGCATCGACCACGAAGCCGCGATAACCGCGGCCGGACTTGCGTTCGGTACGCGCCAGCGCGTACTCCTCACCGGTCTGCGGATGCAGGAATACCGGGAAATCGCGGCCGACCGCGTTGTAGCCCAGTGCTTCCATCTGCGCGGGCGTGGCACCGACCACGACCCAGTCGCGGTCGCCGGCGGGCCGCTGCAGAAGGCGGTCGCGCACGGCGCCGCCGACGAGATAGATCTTCATGCGGGGATGATCGCATGCCTGTGCGCCGATGTACCGGTAGTGCCGGCCATTGGCCGGCACCCTCTACCGGTAGAGCCGAGCCCATGCTCGGCTGCTGTTCCGGCTGCTCGCTCCGCTGGGGAGCAGCCGAGCATCGGCTCGGCTCTACAGAGGGGACAGCGGATGCCGGCCAGCGGCCGGCACTACCGGGTTGTGATCAGTCGCCACCCTGCTCGGCGTTGGCGGCGCAGCTGAAACTCTTGCGTTTGTCCACCAGGCGGCCCATCAGGCGATCGCTCAGCGGCAGAGCATCGCCGTTGAGGCGCCAGTCGTAGATCACGCTGAAGGCCAGCACGCGGGCGACATACTCGCGGGTTTCCTTGTAGCTGATGGTCTCGATCCACAGGTCCGGGTCGTAGCCCGGGCGCTGGCTCTGCCAGCGTGCGGTCGGGGTCGGGCCGGCGTTGTAGGCGGCGATGGTCACGTACGGCAGGCCGTCGTACTTGTTCATCAGCTGGCGCAGGTAAGCGGTGCCGATGGCGATGTTGGTGTCCGGGTCGTACAGGCTGTCGGCGCCGCCGTAGCCGGTCAGGCCGATCGACTTGGCCACGCCGGCACCGGTGGCCGGCAGCACCTGCATCAGGCCCATGGCATTGGCAGGCGAGCGCGCGCGCGGGGTGAAGGTACTCTCGGCGCGGATCTCCGCTGCCACCCAGGCCGGGTCGATGGCATTGCGGGCCGATTCGCGGCGGATGGTGGCATCGTGGTGCAGCGGGAAGCGCAGGTCGTACAGGCGCTGTTCCTGCGGCTGCTTGCCGAGCGCGAACACGGCGCGGTCGAACCAGCCGTTGTCCTGCGCCACGCGCACGGCGAGCCGGCGCTGGGTGTCATCGAAACGCGACAGCGCACTGTTCCATTCGGCCACGGCCCAGCCGGCGCGATCGATCTGGTACAGCGCCATCGCGCGCTGCATCGCCGGGTCGCGCGCGACTGCTGCCTGCGCCTGCGCGCTGTCATTGGGCTTCCACGGGCACAACGTGTAGCCCTGCTGCAGCTTGTCGGCGGCCAGGAAGCCGTGGAAGGTCGGTGCACGCGCGGCGTCGCGGAACAGCGGTTGTGCCTGCTGCGCCTGGCCGGTCTTCTCCAGCATGCGGCCTTCGAAATAGCGCCAGCGCGGGTCGCTGCGCTGCTTGCTGCCCATCTTGCGGATCGCAACCAGCGCTGCCGGCCAGTCACCGCGTGACATCGCTTCGCGGACCCGCCATTCGTGCAGGCGCTCGTCATACGCAGACTCCGGCACCGCGTTGAGGCGGCGCGCCGAATCCGGCAGGTAGGACGCCACCGTCCACAGCGCGATCTGGTACAGCACCTGGCCCTGCTGCTCGGCACTCAGGCCCAGCGCCTGGGCGTACTGCGGCAGCTGCTGCTCGGTGGCGGCGGGGTCGGCCTTGGCCAGCTTGGCCAGGCCATCGGTGGCGATGCGTCGGCTGCGCTCGTTGCGCGGCCAGTTCAGGGCGCTGGCGTTGGGCTTGTCGACGAAGGCGGCGTAGGTGCTGGCCAGTGCCAGGTCGGTGGCCGGCAGGCCACGTGCGGCGCTGCGCATCACCGCCGGCTGCTGTGCGTCGGCGGCGGCGTCGATGCGCTCCCAGCGCAGCGCATCGCTCAGCCCGCCCTGGGCCTGCAGTACGGTGAACACCGCGTCGCAGCCATCGGGCAGCGACTTGCCATTCCTGCGCCACAGGTCCTGTGCTTCGCTGATCCACTGCGGGTCCACCTTGCCGGTCACCTGGCGTGCGGTGAGCTGCGCGCAGCGCAGGCCGACGTTGTCGGTCGGCGCCCAGTTGGCCAGCAGGGTCGGCCAATCCTGGCGGCGCGCGACCGAGGGCAGCCACACGCTGCGGAAGGTGCTGGCCACGGCCTGGCCTTCATAGCGCTTGAGGAAGGCCTGCGCCTGCGCGGTGTCGACGGTGTCGATGTTGCGTCGCAGGTTGGCGTACTCCAGCCAGCCATAGGCCGGATGGCGGCTGAGCGCAGCGGACTGGCCGGGGTCGAGCTGGCCGCGTTCGGCGGCAGCGATCGCGGCCTTGAGCTGCGCGTTCTGGGCGTCGAGGGACTGTGCATTGGCGCAGCCGATCAGCAGCGTGGTGGCCAGGGGCAACAGGGACAGGGCGGTCGAAGAGCGTCGGGTCATGGCGGGCAGCATAGCGGGCGCTGGCTGAATTCAGTTTCGCATCGCGTGCACGCCGCTGGCCGGCAACGGCAGCTGAGCATCGCCGTCACCGGCAGTGCTGCGCATCGCCGCCGACCCGGCGGCCGAGTACCAGGGCAGGGCCAGGATTCTCGCCGTGGCCGAAGCAACGGGCATGCAACGCATCGCGTTCGTGCGGTGACGGGTGACAGGCGGCCTGCAACCTGCGGGCCGCCCCGCGACGATGTCGTGCGGCACGCAGCCTCGGTGCACGGGCATCACCGGCGGCGCCTGGCTTGAAGCGTGCTTGACGTGTGCTGTCGTCGCGGGCCTCCGGTCGGAGCCGCTATGAACAGTGCCGTCCGGTCTGAAAGTGTAGTTATTTGACGCAATCACCCGGCAATTGCGTCAAATCTGCGTGAAAGAGTGTCGATCATCACGCCGTGGTTTTTACCGCTTGTTTACAAAGGAGACGCTGCCGCCATGCAGGGGGGCGCGGCAGCCCATGTCCCGACATTCCTTTGGAGAGAGAGCGAATGATTCACCTGCATCACCGCCCGTTGGCGGTTGCCGTCGCGCTGTGTGTGACGGCCCTGGCACCGCTGGGTGCCGCTGCACAATCCACCACCAATCTGGATGCGGTGGAAGTCACCGGCACCCGCATCAAGCGCGCTGAAGTCGAAGGCCAGGTTCCGATCCAGACGCTGACCCGCGGTGACATCGAACGCACCGGCCTGACCTCGATCGGCGAGGTGCTGCAGCAGCTCACCGGGTCCGGCTCGGCGCTCAATGCCAAGTTCAACTCCTCCGGCAATTTCGGGTTCCCGCCCGATGGCAGTGGTGTCGGCGCCGGCTCGGCGCAGGTCGATCTGCGCCACCTTGGGGCCAAGCGCGTGCTGGTGCTGGTCGACGGCATCCGCTGGGTCAATGAATCGTCGGCGTCCGGCGTGGGCTCGGCCACCGACCTCAACACCATTCCGCTGGCCATCGTCGAACGCATCGAAGTGCTGGAGGACGGCGCCTCGTCGCTGTATGGCTCGGATGCGATCGCCGGCGTGGTCAACATCATCACCCGTCGCGACTTCGACGGCGGCCAGGTGACGCTGAACTACGGCGAGTACAGCAAGGGGGATGGCACCCAGAAGGGCGTGGACCTGGCCTGGGGCAAGAGCGGTGATCGCTACAGCCTGTTCCTCGGCGCCAGCTGGACCAAGCAGGACCCGGTGTTCGCCAGGGACCGCGAGCAGTCGCGCTTCCCGATTCCCGGCACCGGCCTGGCGTTCGGCAGCGGCGGCATTCCACAGGGCCGCTTCATGTTCACCGATCCGAACACCGGCGCCGTACAGAACATCGTGCCCAACACCGGCGTCAGCAAACCGCGCTACGACGGCAGCGCCGGCTGCAACCGCAGCGATGACTACCACTGCTTCACCAGCGCCGACCGCTTCAACTTCGCCGAATACAACATGGTGCTGACCCCGTCGGAGCGAAAGGGCCTGTTCGGCCAGTTCCGCTTCGACATCACCGACAACCTGCAGTGGTACGTCAAGGCATTGGGCAACCGTCGCGAGTCGACCAACCAGGCCGGGCCGGAGCCGCTGTTCTTCGGCCCTGACGGCGCCACCGGCAATCCGCTGGCCGACAACATCGTGGTATCGCGCCTGAACCCCTACAACCCGTTCGGCTTCGACCTGGTGTCCGGTGACAACATGAGCCTGATCGGTCGCCGCCCGGTCGAGGGTGGCGCGCGCGTGTTCAAGCAGAAGGTGGACACCACCTACTTCGCCACCGGCCTGGTCGGTGACTTCCATGCCGCCGACCGCAGCTGGTACTGGGACGTCAACGGCATGTACAGCAAGAACAAGGCCGAACAGACCAACTTCGGCAGCTACAACATCTACAACGTCAACATGGCGCTGGGCGATCCCGCCCTCTGCGCGGCGACGCCGGGCTGCGTGCCGCTGAACATCTTCGGCGGCGTCGGCTCGATCACCCCGGACATGCTGAAGTGGATCCAGCCGGTGGTGCGTGATCGCAGCCAGAACGAGCTGAGCCTGTTCACCGCCAATCTGTCCAGCGAGCTGTTCACGCTGCCGGCCGGCCCGGTGTCGTTCGCCACCGGTTTCGAGTACCGCAAGTACAAGGGCTCCTACCAGCCGGATCCGCTGACGGTGGCGGGCCACTACAACGGCGTGCCGTCGCAGCCGACCTCGGGCTCCTATGACGTCAACGAAGCCTACCTGGAGCTGAGCGTGCCGATCTTCGCCGACTCCTCGTTCGGCAAGAAGCTGGACCTGAGCCTGGCCGGCCGCTATTCGGACTACTCCACCTTCGGCGGCGAGTTCACGCCCAAGTATGGCCTGCGCTGGCAGGTGACCGATGACTTCGTGCTGCGCACCACCTATGCCGAAGGCTTCCGTGCGCCGTCGATCGGCGAGCTGTACGGTTCGGCGGCGCGCGCCGACCTGCAGCTGTTCGATCCGTGCTCGGTCGGCCTGGGCGGTACGCCGCCGCGAGGCAGCGCGGCCAACTGTGCCACGCTGGGCGTTCCGGCCGGGTTCCAGCAGGCCAACTCGCAGATCTCGGTGACCACCGGCGGCAACCGCGAACTGGATCCGGAACGCTCGCGCAGCTTCAGTGCCGGCTTCGTGTGGAGCCCGTGGTTTGGCAGCAATGCGTCGTGGTCCGAGCGCTTCGACGTGGAAGTGACCTTCTACCGCCACGCCATCGATGGCGCGATCCAGGCGATCAACGCGCAGACCCAGCTGGACCTGTGCGTGGATACGCTGGACCCGATCTACTGCAACGGCATCACCCGTGCCAGCACCGGCGCGGTCAGCAGCTTCAACAACCGGCTGACCAACCTCGGCTCGATCAAGACCGATGGCTGGGACGTGGATCTGTTCTGGACCTTGCCGCAGACGTCCATCGGCCAGTTCAAGCTGGCGTGGAAGAACACCTTCGTCGGTCGCTACGAAGCCACCGGTGCGGCCGGCCAGAAGCAGCCGCAGAAGCCCGGCGTGGAAGTGGCCGACAGTTCGATTCCGGAATGGACCAGCAATGCCAGCATCGCCTGGACCATGGACCGCTGGAGTGCCAACTGGACGGTGCGGCACATCTCCGAGCTGACCGAGAACTGTGGTGATGCCGCTGCGTTCCCGGTGTGCAGCAACCAGGCCGCCGGCACCAATACCCTGTCGGCAACCACCTTCCATGACATGCAGGTGGGCTACAAGATCGACTGGATGAAGGGGCTGCAGCTGACCGCTGGCTTGAACAACGTGTTCGACAAGGATCCGCCGATCTGCCTGTCGTGCTCGTTGAACGGCTACGACGCCTCGACCTACGACATTCCGCGTGGCCGTTACTGGTATCTGCGCGCGGACCTGCGCTTCTGATGAGGGAGGCCTGATGGGGTGTGCCGGTGCCGGGAGCGTCCCGGTACCGGCACGCTCCGGCAATCAATCCCAGGGGTTCTGGCCGCTGTCGTCATGCCCGGTTTCATCCTGCTCGAGCGATGCACGGCGGAAAGCGGTGCGCGCCCAGCCCAGCCCGACCAGGATCATCATCGGCCCGACCGCCAGCGCCGGCAGCGACGGGATGCGGAACTGCGGCAGGGTCTCGATCAGCAGGTTGTACAGGATCCAGGCCACCAGGATCAGCCCGATAGCGGCGCACAGCAGCCCGAACAGGACCTGCGGAACGCCCAGTGCCAGACCCAGGACGCGCTGGTTGCGGCTGGGAGCAGGCAGCGCGCGCAGTTCACGGCCGAGGTCGACGCCGAACAGGATCGCTGCAGGCAGGCCGGCCAGCAACAGCAGGATGAAATAGCCGTTGCCGGTGATGATCATCAATGGCGCTGCCGACAACACGGCGGCAAGCGAGAGACCGAGTTTCGTGCCGGTACGCATGGCCGGTCGTCCTTGAGGGTGGGAAGGCGCGAGGGATCCACAGGGCCGGGGCCGCAGGCCACCGTGTGCGCGACGCTACACCGGCAGGGACGCTGCCGCAACGGGGCGGCGCCGGGGCAGGCCCGGCGCCGCTTCGCTCAGAACGCCCAGGTGAACGTCAGCGAGCCGTTGCGGCCATCGCCGTAGGCACCGTAGCCGGTGATCTGCGAGTAGTACTTCTTGTCCAGCAGGTTGTTGAGGTTGGCCTGCACGCTGAACTCCGGCGAGATGCGGTAGCGCACGAACGCGCTGACCAGGGCGTAGCCGTCCTGCTCGAAGCGGCCCACCACCGGTGCGGCGTAGTAGATGCGGTTCTGCCAGTTGGCGCCGCCACCGACGGTCAGCTCCTGCAGCGATTGCGGGGTGTAGCTGGTGAACAGCTTCAGCGCGGTCTGCGGCAGGTTGGTGTTGATGTCGGCGCCGTTGATGTCCTTGGCCACATAGCGCGAAGCACCGAAGGTCGCGTTCCAGCCCGGTGCCAGTTCGCCGTTCAGTTCGAACTCGAAGCCACGGCTGACCGTACCGCGCGCGGCAATCGACGCGAACTCGCCCGGACGGCCGATGATCGGTTCGCTGGTGACCTGGGCCACGTTGTCCTGCTCGATGCGGAACACGGCCAGCGAGGCATTCAGGCGGTTGTCGAACCAGGCGCCCTTGACGCCCACCTCATAGGCTTTGCCGTCGACCGGATCGAGGTAGCGGTCATTGCGGTCACGCGCCGTCTGCGGCTGGAAGATCTCGGTGTAGCTGGCGTAGGCGGAATAGGTGTCGTTGATGTCATACACCAGGCCCGCGTACGGGGTGGTCACCTTGTGTTCGCGGTCATCGTTCTCGCCTTCGCTCTTCCAGTTGGTGTAGCGCGCACCGAGGATCAGCTTCAGCGGATCGGCCAGCGTCAGGCGGGTGGCCAGATAGCCCGCCTTCTGGGTGATGGTGCCGCGGCTGGCCAGGGCCAGCGGATTCCAGTTCGGCTGGGCGATGTTGCCGGTCCAGTTGAGATAGGTGCTGAAGGGATTCCAGCCGGTGCCGGCGCCGCCGACCTGGAAGTCGCCGTAGTTGGCGAACTCGCGCTTGTTGTAGCTCAGGCCGGCCATGAACTGGTGCTCGCGGCCGAACAGCTGGAACGGGCCATCGATGTAGCCGTCGATGCCGTCGACCTTGCGCTCGGTGTTGTAGAAGCCGGCCATCGGCGTGACGCCGGTACCGGTGGCCTTGTCGAACGCGGTGTAGGACGGGTAGAACAGCTTGTCGTCGGCCTTGGTGCGGTCATGGGTGGCACCGATCTTGAACTTCCAGCCATTGCCGAAGGCGTGCTGCAGGGTGGCGAACGCGCGCTTGCTGGTGGTGTCCCAGTAGGTCCAGTCCGGCGACGGATTGAACGAGGTCGGGTAGTGGGTCGGGCTGCCATCGGCGTACCACATCGGGAAGCCGCCCCAGGTCGCGCCGTTGGCGCGCTTCTGCTGGTAGTCGTAGCCCACGCTCAGCTGGGTGTCCGGGGTCAGGTCGGCGTCGATCACCGCATAGCCCAGGGTCTTGCGCTGGTTGTAGCGGTCCATCTGGCCATCGGTGTCCAGGTAGCTGCCGATCACCCGGCCGCGGACCGTGCCACTGGTGTTCAGCGCGCTGCCCACGTCCACGGTGGTGCGGGTGCGCCCCCAGCTGCCGACGTTCACCGAGACGCTGCCGGTCAGCTCGGCGCTATCGGCGTGCTTGCGCACCAGGTTCACCGACGCCGATGGATTGCCGGCGCCGCTGAGCAGGCCGGTCGCGCCGCGGACCACTTCGACGCGGTCGTACAGCGCCAGGTCCAGGCCGGAATCGCCATAGCTCCAGTTCTGCACCATCTGCGTCGGCAGGCCATCGAACTGGTAGGCATCGATGTAGAAGCCGCGCGCATAGAACTCGGTGCGCTCGCTGTCGGACTGGGTGCTGGTCACGCCGGTGGTGTTGGCCAGCACGTCGATGATGTCGTCCAGCTTCTGGTCTTCAATGCGCTGGTGGCTGATGATGCTGACCGACTGCGGAATCTCGCGCGGCGCCAGGTCGAAGCGGGTACCGGCCGAGGTACGGCGCACCGAATAGCCTTCGGCACGTTCGCCCTTGACCACCACCTTGTCCAGCGTGGTCGGGTCGGCAGCGGTATCGGCGAAGGCAGCGGGGGCCACGGCGCAGAGGACTGCGAGCACGGCAACGGACAGCCGCTGCGGCTGCAGGGAATGGAAGGCGGAACGGGTCATGGGGGTCCTGGACGAGCACGCGCGTTCGGCCGTCATCCAGGAGGCGATGCGCTACGGGTAGGGGAAAGGCGGGCAGGCCGTCCTGGCACGACCGGAAACGAAAGAAATGGTAATACGAACTATTCCTATTTACAAATCGTGAACGAACCGGCCTACCGGTTCGCCGCGCCGTGCCGCTCAGCGCAGCAGTGGCAGCGGATCGCGCGGGCCCTGCGTGCCGTAGATGCCCCAGTGCAGATGCGGTGGCGTGCCCTTGGCGTTGCCGCTGTCGCCCACCTCGCCGAGCCGGTCGCCGGGCTGGACCACCTGGCCGCGCGCCAGTCCGTCGGCCCAGCGCTGCAGATGCGCATAGTAGTAGCGTTCCCGCCCGGGCCCGATCACCCAGACCTGGCGGCCACCGAGCCCGCGCTCGCTGACATCGACGATGACGCCAGGCGTGGCGCTGCGCACCGGCGTGCCGCGTTTGGCGAAGATGTCGATGCCCGCATGGGTACGGTCACGGCCGCGCGGTGCGCCGAAGGTATCGGCGATCTGGCGACGGTGGACGCCCTCCACCGGCACCGGCAGTGCGCTGGCGGGCAGCATGCGCGAGAGTGTCCACAGCATCTTCGGCGCGGCCGCCCAGCGGCTGTTCCACAGCGTCAGGGCGGCCACGATGGCGATGGCCAGCCACAGGCCACGCAGCAGCCAGCGGCGCAGGCGATGGGCGGGGGAGGGCGCTGTGCTCATTGCCTCGGGCCCTATAGAGCCGGTGCCAGCGGCACCTCGAAGCTCCGCTTCAACGTCCCCAGTGCCACCGATGTGCGGAAGCGCTCGATGTTGTCATCGCCGCCGAACAGGCGCTCGGTGATCGCCTCGTACTCCTCCATCGACGCTGCCGACAGCAGCAGCAGGAAATCACCGTCACCGGTGATCGAATAGCACTGCTGCACGGCGGGGTCGTCCTGCACGCGGCGCTTGAACGGTGCTACGCGCTCGCGCTGTTCGCTGACCACGCGCACCTCGACGATGATGGTCAGCGGCCGCCCCACCTTGGCGGCCGCCACCACCGCCACGTTGGCGGCGATCACGCCGCTGTCCTGCAGGCGCTTGATCCGGCGCTGCACGGCCGGAGCAGACAGGTGCACCGCTTCGGCGATCTCGCGCTGCGGCAGGGTGTTGTCCCGCTGCAGCAGGTCGAGGATGGCGCGGTCGAGACTGTCGAGGACGGGGGCGATGGCCATGGCGAGCAGAACTTGCACGAACGGGCTGTCAATTGAGCCAAGTGCTCGGCGCCAGCGCAATAGACTTTCCCCATGCAGACTTCACGATTCGCGCCGATGTTGCCGGCGCTGGCGGTGCTCGGCTCGGTCACCTCGCTGGCGATCGGCACCTCCTACGCAAAACACCTGTTCCCGCTGATCGGCGCGCAGGGCACCAGCGCACTGCGGGTGGGCTTCTCGGCGCTGTTGCTGCTGCTGTTCTGGCGGCCGTGGCGCTGGAAAACCACGCGCGTGGATGCGATCACCATCCTGCGCTACGGGCTCACCCTGGGCCTGATGAACCTGCTGTTCTACATGGCCCTTCGTACCATCCCCTTCGGCATTGCGGTGGCGATCGAATTCACCGGGCCGTTGACGGTGGCGATGCTGTCGTCACGGCGGCCGATTGATTTCGTCTGGGTGGGCTGCGCGCTGGTGGGGTTGCTGCTGCTGCTTCCACTGGGCGGTGGCCCGGCGCTGGACCCGGCCGGCGTGCTGTATGCCATGGGCGCAGCGGCGTGCTGGGGCCTGTACATCGTGTTCGGCAAGCGCGCCGGCCATCTGCATGCCGGGCATTCGGTATCACTGGGCCTGCTGGCGGCGTCGCTGGTGGTGGTGCCGGTGGGCGTGGTGCATGCCGGTGCCGCGCTGCTCGATCCGAAGATCCTGGCGGCCGGCCTGCTGGTGGCGCTGGTCTCCAGCGCGATCCCGATGTCGCTGGAGATGATGGCGCTCAAGCGCCTGCCGAAGGAGACCTTCGGCATCCTGATCAGCATGGAGCCGGCGGTGGCGGCGCTGTGGGCGATGCTGCTGCTGCATGAGCATCTGCACGGGCTGCAGTGGCTGGCGATCGGCTGCACGGTGCTGGCCTCGGTAGGCAGCACGATGACCGCACGGCGCCTGAAGATACCGGCCCCCGCCTGAAAAAAGGGGACGGAGGGGATTATGTCGTCAATGCATAAACGACTTAATCCCCTCCGTCCCCTTTTTGGGGTCAACGCAGGGCGTTGGCCGGTACGTCGATCGCCATCGCCAGGGCGAGGTGATCGGAGAACGCGGCCGGTACTGCTTCCACGGTGCGGGTGTGC
The DNA here is from genome assembly GCF_945952405.1 of uncultured Stenotrophomonas sp. Taxonomy (GTDB): domain Bacteria; phylum Pseudomonadota; class Gammaproteobacteria; order Xanthomonadales; family Xanthomonadaceae; genus Stenotrophomonas. The sequence goes on from NZ_CAMFIA010000007.1 coordinate 236,861, forward strand.
AACCCGCTGCTGACCAGGATGTGGTCGATGGCGCGGTCGGGGCGCCAGCTGGGGAAGGTCGGAACGATGCAGCCCGGCGGCTGCAGCCGGGTCTTCTGGTACAGCACCTGCATTTCCGGGCGTTCGGCCAGGCAGTTGAAGTCGCCCATCAGCACCGCGTTGGGGTGGTCGGAGAGCAGCTCGGCGATGAAGCCCAGCTGCGACATCCGCGAGCCCGCACCCAGCGACAGGTGGGCGACCGCCACCGCCAGCCCGTCGGCACCCTCGCCGAACTTGGCCAGCAGCACGCCGCGTCCGCCGATGCGGCCAGGCAGGGCATGGTCCTGCACTTCCACCGGTTCCAGCTTGCTCAGCAGGCCGTTGGCGCTGGAGGCGACCCCGCCCATGCGCCGGTTCGGCTGGTGGCTCCAGTAGTTGAAGCCGGCGCGCTGGGCCAGGTAATGGGTCTGGTTGGTGAAGCCCGAGCGCAGGCTGCCCGGGTCGGCCTCCTGCAGGCCGACGATGTCATGTTCGCGAGCCAGGGTGGCAATCGCGTCCAGGCTGCTGCGCTTGCGACCCGCCGGCAGCGCATGCGACCAGCTGCGGGTCACATAGTCGCTGTAGCGGCGGGTACTTGAGCCGGCCTGGATGTTGGCCGTCAGCAAGCGCAGGGTCCGTGTACGGGGGGAATTCACGGCCGGAAAAACACTTCTCCTGGATCAGTGAGCCTGGGCCGCACCGCGTTCGCGGGCGATCAGGTGGTCGGCGATGCGCAGCATGTCCGGGAAGCTCTTGCCCTTCACCAGGTACTTGCCGTTGACGATGATCGACGGGGTGCCGCTGATCTGGCTGCGCTGGGCGAACTGCTTGGCCGAATTGGTCTTGGCATTCACCGCGAAGCTGCCCATGGTGGCGGCGAACTGCTTCGGGTCCACGCCGTAGGCGCCGTAGAACTTGGCGATGTCGTCCACCGAGTCACGGCCACGCTCGCCCTTCAGGGTCTTCTGCGAGTGGATGGCGGCGTACAGCGCTTCGTGGGTCTTTTCCTGCACGCCCAGGGTCTGTGCGGCGTAGAAGGCACGGGCATAGTCATCCCAGGTGCCGCCGAACATGGCCGGCACGTAGACGAAGTTCACGTCGCTCGGCAGGCCAGCCTTCCACGGGCCGACCAGCGGCTGGAACGCGGCGCAGGCCGGGCAGACGTAGCCGAAGATCTCGGTCACTTCGATCTTGCCAGCGGCCGGCTGGAACGGCTGGCCGTTCGGAATGACCTGGTAGTCGGCACCTTCCACCGGTGCTGGGCCGGTCAGTGCGGCCGTGGTCGGCGCCGGTGCGGCGGCCGGTGCGGCGTCGGCTGCAGCCTTGTCGCCCTCGGCGGCGGCCGGGGCGGCACCCTCGGCGCCGGTGGCCGCAGCGGCCGGTTCGGTGCTGGCCGGAGCCGCTGCCGGTTCGGCCGGAGCCGCGGAGGTGTTGGCAGTGCCGTCGTCGGCCTTGCAGGCGGCCAGGATCGGCAGCAGCGCTGCGAGTGCGAGGGCGTAACGGATCTTCATGGAAACGTCTCCAGCATCTGGAAAGGTGGGGCCGGCAGCGGGTGCCGGCCAGAGGGAAATGATGACATGCGCTGGCGACAGCGCCGTGTCGATGGTGGGTGTTGGTTCAGCGGCCGCGGGCGGCGCGGGCCTGGGCGATCAGTGCCGAGGCGATGCGCAGCTGGTCGTCGAAGCTGTTGCCACGCACCAGGTACTGGCCGTTGATGATGATCGCCGGGGTGCCGGGCACCTTGGTGCGCTGGGCGAAGGCGCGGGCGGCATCGACCTTCTTCTGCACCGCATCGCCACGCAGGGCCAGCAGGTAGCGGTCCGGGGTCACGCCATAAGCCTTGTAGAAGTTGGCGAGCTCATCAGCCGAGACGTTCTGCATCGGCAGCGTGCCATCCTGGTGCAGGGCCTTGAAGACCGCAGCGTGGCTGCGCTTGGCCACGCCCACCTGGTCCGCGGCGTAGTAGGCCAGGGCCCAGGCATCCCAGGCGCCGCCGAACGCGGCCGGGACCGGGGTGAAGCGTACGTCGGCCGGCAGCTTGGCCGCCCAGGCTTCCAGCTGCGGTTCGAAGTGGGCGCAGTGCGGGCAGGTGTATCCGAAGATCTCGACCACCTCGATCTTCCCGGCCAGCGGCTGGAACGGGCCCGGCTGGGCGATGCGTTCGTAGTCTTGGCCTTCCACCAGCGGTGCATTGGCAGGGGCGGCGGCGCTGGCGGCCAGCGGCAGCAGGACCAGCAGGGACAACAGCAGGCGGGGAATCAACCTCATCGACACGCATCTCCGTTGAAAAAAGCAACGCCGGCGCAGCCGCCGGCGTGAAGGAAACATACCGCAGGCGAGGGCCGCGGTGGCGGCCCGGGCCGACCAATGGTGGTCAGGGGGCGGCAGCCGGTTGCGTCGGCGTGGCCGCGGCGGCCAGGTCGTCGGCCTTGTTGTGCAGGCCCTGCAGGTAGCTCGACAGCGCCTGCACTTCCTGTTCGCTCAGCTTCTGCGCGACCGTGGCCATGATCTGGAAATGCGCCTTGTCGGTTTCGTGGGTCTGCCCGGCCTGGTATTCCTGCAGGCGACGCGCGACATAGCTGGCGTGCTGGCCGCCCAGATGCGGATAGGCCGGACCCGGATTGCCGGCGCCGCTGGGGCCGTGGCAGGCCATGCAGGCTGGCAGGCCGCGCTTGGCGTCGCCACCGCGGTACAGCTGCTGGCCGATCTCGTAGAACTTCATGCCCTTGTAGGGGCCATCGGCCACCAGGGTGTCGTCGGCAATGCCGGCGGTGGCCTTCTGCGTTGCGAAGTAGGCGCCGATATCGCGCATGTCCTGCGGGGTGAGGTTCTGCACGAACGGCACCATCGCCACCGCCGCGCCGGAACTGCGCTGGCCATTGGCGATCAGGGCCATCTGCTGGGCCACGTAGCGTTCACTCTGGCCGGCGATGGACGGGTACATCTCCACCGTGGCATTGCCGTCGGCACCGTGGCAGGCGGCGCAGGCCGACGCCTTGGCCTGGCCGGCCTTGGCATCGCCCCAGCGGGTCTTGCTGAAATCCACCTCCAGCGAGGCGGTCTTGATCGGCCCGTTGTCGGGCAGCGGGGTCAACGTGGTCTGCGCGAACGCAGCAGCGGCAACGACTACGGCAGTGGCTAGGGCGGATACGGCAAGAACGCGAGCGTGGCGCATGCTGAAGCTCCGTATGGACCGGGCCGGGCGGTGGCCGCCGGCATCGCCCGGATTATCAACGCCGTTTCCGCGCACGGTCAACGCAGCAGTGCAGCAAAATGGCCGCAACCACGGCCGGCACGGGCGCGCGGCGCCGCAACATGCGATCCTAGGCACATGTCATTGCTCATCGAACGCGCCCGTTACCACCTTTCGGCCCACAACGCGCGGCAGCTGCCGCCCGATGAAGGGGCCGAAGTGGCCTTTGCCGGCCGCTCCAACGCCGGCAAGTCCAGTGCGCTCAACGCGCTGACCCGCCAGAACGCGCTGGCCCGTGTCTCCAAGACCCCCGGCCGTACCCAGCAGCTGGTGTTCTTCCAGGTCACCCCGGAAGCCAGCCTGGTCGATCTGCCCGGTTACGGCTACGCCAAGGTGCCGCTGGAGCTGCAGGCGCACTGGCAGGCCTTCATCGACAAGTATTTCCGCACCCGCGAAGCCCTGAAGGGGTTGGTGGTGGTGATGGACATCCGCCACCCGTTGAAGGACTACGACCGGCAGATGCTGTCCTACGCCGTGCAGCGTGGCCTGCCGGCGCATGCGCTGCTGACCAAGGCCGACAAGCTGAGCCGCAGCCAGCAGATGCAGTCCCTGCAGAAGGTGCGCAAGGAACTGCACGCGGCCTACGGCGACAGCGTCAGCGTGCAGGTGTTTTCCGGCGAAGACCGCACCGGCGTGGATGAAGCCCGCGGCGTGATCGGCGGCTGGCTGGGGCTGCAATAACGCCTCCGGCCGGATTTCCGGTAGTGCCGGCCGCTGGCCGGCAACACCCATCGGGTTCCCGGCAATGCCGGCCGCTGGCCGGCAATGGACCCGGCCGCACCCCCTCACAACGGCGAATACTCCGCCGGCACCCAGGCATACGCCTGGCCTTCGCCGCGCACATGGCCCAGGCCGGGGAACGGCAGGTGGGCGCCGGCCACCCACCAGCCCTTGGCCGTAGCCTGCTGCAGCAGGCCGCGCCGGCTGGCGATGGCCGCCTGGCGATCCGAGTCGGCTTCGAACGCCGCTTCCGGGTGGGCGAACTGCACTGCGTGGAAATGCAGCACATCGCCCCATACCAGCAGTGACTGGCCCTGGCTGTCGAAGCGGTAGGAGACATGGCCGGGCGTGTGGCCGTGGGTATCCATCGCCACGGCGCCGCCGGGCAGCGCATCGCCAGGGCTGAAGGTGCGCAGGCGGCCGCTGGCCTGGTACGGGGCGACCGCCGTGCGCGCCAGCGGGAAGGCAAAGCGCACGCCCTGCGGTGCGCGGGCTTCGCTGGCCGGGTTGAGCCAGTAGTCGGCGTCGGCCTTGGACAGCCACACCGTGGCGTTCGGATAGGCCGGCTTGCCCTGCGCGTCGAGCACGCCGCACAGGTGGTCCGGATGGGCATGGGTCAGCAGCACTTCGTCGACCTCGGCCGGATCCACGCCGGCGGCGCGCAGGTTGCCCAGCACCTGGCCCAGGCCGGGGCCGAAGCACTGCGCGGTGCCGGCATCGACCAGGGTCAGGTGGTTGCCCTGGCGTACCAGGAAGGCGTTGATCGCGGTCTGCAGGCCCTTCTTGTCTTCCGGCACATAGCGGCCTTCGAGCAGGCGGCTGACCAGGGTCGGCGGTACGTCCACCACCTCCTGCCGGCCCAGCGCGACCACGCCATCGAACAGCGCGGTGACCTGCAGCGCACCGATGCGCTGATGGTAGACACCGGGCACCTGCTGGCTGGGGGCGGGCGAGGTGGCTTCGGCCAGGGCGGCCAGTGGCAGGGATGACAGGGCCAGCAGCAGGGCGCCGCGCAGCGGCAGGTGACGCAGGGTCATGGCGGTTCTCGGTGGATGACGGGCGGTTCCGTTGCCACACAGCGTGCCGTGGCCGGTGTGCGCGTGGCGCTCAGACCCGTGCGTGGAATGCTCAGGGAGGGGGGCTGCTGCACCCGCGGTAGTGCCGGCCGCTGGCCGGCAACATCCGAAGCAACAGCAACAGCAACAGCAACAGCAACAGCGGGCTTCCTGTGGGATGGCGGGGTGGGTCCGGTTGCGGGAGACGCCGTAAACCCCGCTCCGCGGTCCGGCCCAGCCGCTGGCGGCTGTGCGTTCGGGCGCTTGCGAAGCAGTGCTTCGCAAGCAAAGCGCCCTCACCCATGGGGGCTTGGCCGCGGCATCCATGCCGCGGACACTCCCGCAACCGGACCCA